>JABDAR010000001.1:0-65331 GCA_013289085.1 Gammaproteobacteria bacterium
ACTATTGCGCAAGCAGCCGGGATGTTATCACTTACTTTAAATCAATTTAAAAAAATGGCTTTTTTATTTGGGGTGGAAGATACGCGATTTCGAGATTTTGTGCCGCCTAATAGTGTCCTTGAAGTGCGCGTAAAAATTGTGCAACAAGGATCAGGTTATGCGGTTGCCGAAGGTGAAATTATTCATCAAAATAAAACTGTGGCGAATGCCGAGGTGCGTCTACGTTTAGCACCCGTTCCTAATACAGAAATAGAAGATATGTTAAAAAGTCGCGCACAAGTAATGGGTATTGATATAAAGGTGAATGATGTCCATCCCGCATAAAGTTTGTATTACGGGTTATGGTTTATTATCTGGATTGCCAATGGTCGATTATGATGTTGAGCAACAAATTATTAAGCAAAGTGACAGACGCCTGATGGGCAAAACCATGCAGAGTGCAGTTTACACTGCAGGTGTTGCATTAGAACATGCACAATTAAAAAATAAATTTGATTTATTACAAGATACCCAAATTATTGCGGCCTTACGTGGTGGAGAGCGGGACGAAGCAGCTGACCAAGCTATTATTAATGCGTGTAAGGAAGCAGGTGAATATGAAGAAACACTAAATAAAGGATTAATGGAACAATTGCGTCCTACTTTGTTTTTGAGCCAATTACCCAATTTATTAGCCGCGAATATTGCCTTACTTTATGGCCTTACGGGTTCTAGTGTAACATTAATGGGGGGCGACATAGGAGGGGCACAAGCCATTCAATTAGCATTTTCTCGTATCCAATCAGGACAAGCCAGTCGTATTTTGGTGGGTGGTGTCAGTAATAATGAATCAAATGAAATTACAGCAGTGTATGGTTTTCAATTGGGCAGTGCCAGTGGCTTTTTAATATTAGAATCAGAGCAAGCAGCTAAAGCGCGCCAAGCGCCTATTTTAGCACAACTTTCACAATGTAAAATTGGTAGTCGAATAGATCAAGATTTACCCAAAATCACAAATATGATAACGATGAGCAGTAAATTCGAAACTTCGCTTTGCGATAACACCAAGGTTATTCGCAATGCAAGTAGTGAAGTAGGCACAATTTTAGAAGCGGCAATGCCCGTTGGGATTATATTAGCATTACAAAGTTTAGATCGTGAAAAATTAAAAGAGCTATGGGTACATTGTGCGGGCGAAACTCATGGTCATGCTTTTGCTTGTGTGGAGGTTGCATGAAATTACCAGCACATGCTTTAGCGATTACCGGAATGGGTCTTTATACCAGTTTGGGATGTGGCCTTGAAGAAAATTGGCAAAAACTGTGTAATGGTCATTCCGGTGTTCGTGAAATTACGCGCTTTCCAACCGCACATTTACCCACAAAAATTGCTGCAACCATTGATTTGAATTTTCCAGGTCCCCAGCGCGTTTCTATTTTAGTGGAAAGCATTTTGAAACAAACCTTATCTCAGAGCCAACTATCTGCTGATCAATTTGCAGAGTGTCAATTGATAATTGCAGTGCTACCCGCATTAGAAATATCATGGTCTGATCGTTTTATGCTATCAAGACAGGAAAAGTGGAAAAATCTAAAGCATGTATATGAGCATATCTCTTGTAAGGAATCTTTTAATTTTCTTCAAGATCAATATCATTTGTCGAAAGTGCCTTATTATGTGAATACAGCCTGCGCATCAGGTGCGCATGCTATTCAATTAGCAGCAGAGCAAATTCGTATGGGACATACAAAAATTGCGATGGCTATAGGTGCAGATAGCTGCGTTGAAGCTGAGACAGTGGCACGATTTTCATTACTTTCGACACTATCGAGTGCTAATGAATGTCCTGCAAAAGCATCCAAACCTTTTTCACAGAATCGAGATGGTTTTGTTTTAGGTGAAGGTGCAGGTGCATTAATGCTTGAAGATATTGAACACGCTAAAGCACGGGGTGCAAACATTCTAGCGTATCTCATCGGCTATGGGGATGTGACTGATAATTATCATAGGACACGTAGTAATCCAAGTGGCGAGAAAATTGTCGCTTGCATGCAAAAAGCTTTAGATGATGCGAATCTTGCAACAACTCAAGTAGATTATATAAATGCACATGGCACCAGTACACCTGAGAATGACAAAATGGAAGGCAGAGCGATACAGTCATTATTTGGTGATCAATGTCAAAAATTATTAGTGAGTTCTAATAAATCAATGATAGGACATACCCTTAGTGCTGCTGGTGCAATAGAGGCCGTATTTTCAGTATTAACTTTACAACATCAAATCGTACCACCGACTATTAATTATCATCAACCTGATCCAGATATTCTACTCAATGTTGTGCCTAACCAAGCGATTGCAGCACCAGTGAATATCGTATTATCTAATTCATTTGGTTTCGGTGGACAGAATGTGAGTTTGGTATTTGCTAAGGAATCTTAGTATGGAAGTTATTGATGAATTTACACGTGGCGGTTTAAATGCTAAAAACATGCGCATCTCCAACTTTACAGTATATGTGATGACGTTGCTTAGTATTGCAGCCGGTATTTATTGGTGGCCGCAAACTGAAGTGATTCATTTATTTCTATTTGTATTTATGGGATATTTGACGGGACTTGGTATTACAATTGGTTATCATCGCTATTTTACTCACCATAGCTTTAAATGCAAACCCTGGTTTGCTTACCTGCTCATGATATTAGGCACGATGTGTTTAACAGGACCTTTAATCCAATGGGTTAGAACACATCGTGCACATCATCATTATGTAGAACAGGAGCATGATCCACATTCACCCATTGTGGCTCCGTATAAAAATGCTGTATTAAATTTTTTGCACGCTCATTTTATGTGGCTATTAACCAATTTTAAACCCATTAAAAAATTTGATGAAATTGATCGGCAATTATTGGCTAAGGTTAATCGATCTCGTATCGCATGGCCAGGTTTTACACATTTAAGTGTTATTATGATAGGTTTATTAATTCCAGGTATTATTGCAGGTCTTTGGACTCAGACCGTGAGTGGCGCATTATTAGGTATATTATGGGGCGGTCTATTACGTTGTGTTGTTTTTCGGAATTTAGAATTGGGAATTAATTCTTTTTGTCATATGTTTGGGCAAAGAACTTATGACACTAAAGATAACAGCCGTGATAATGTGTTTTTTGGCGTTTTTGCGTTCGGCGAAGGCTGGCATAATTCTCATCATAAATTTCCTTATTCAGCACGCCACGGACTCAAGTGGTGGCAAATTGATATTTCTTATTATGTAATATGTTTATTAGAAAAATGCGGTATTGTTTGGGATGTAAAATTGCCCATGAAAGGGAGAAATAATGGATGATATAGATAAAGTCACTTGGGGTGGATTAAATGCGGATGATCGACGTTTTTATAATATCGCTGTTTATTCTTTAACATTACCGACTATTGCGGCCGCTATTTATTGGTGGCCAGAAACTCAAACCATTCATTTTGTATTGTTTGCATTGATGTGGGTGTTAACGCAATTTGGGATTAGCATTGGTTATCATCGTTATTTTACCCATCGTAGTTTTAAATGTAAGCCTTGGTTTGCTTATTTATTAATGATCCTTGGCACCATGTCTTTAACTGGCGGTTTATTGCAATGGGTAAGAACGCATCGCGCCCATCATCGTTTTGTGGATAAACCTGGAGATCCACATTCGCCAATTGCTGGACCCTACAAAAATATCATACTTAATTTTTTTCATTCACATTTTTTGTGGCTCTTAACAAATTTTCAACCGAATACAGAATTAGATGCTGCTGACCGTCGTTTACTAGAAAAAGTAAGTCACTCATCTGTAGCTTGGAAACCGATGCCTTATTTTGTGGTGGTTTTGTTAGGTATGTTAATTCCAGGCATTATTGCTGGTTTTGTTACCCAAACATGGAGCGGCGCATTGTTAGGTATATTATGGGGTGGATTATTGCGTTCTGTATTCATGAGAAATGGCGAAGTGAGCGTTAATTCTATTTGTCATGTGTTCGGCCAAAAAACTTATGAAACAGATGATAATAGCCGCGATAATTGGTTTTGCGCCATTATTGCTTTAGGTGAAGGGTGGCATAATACACACCATAAATTTCCGTATTCTGCACGTCAAGGATTAAAATGGTGGCAAATTGATCTTTCTTATTGTGTAATTTATTCATTCGAAAAATTCGACGTTATTTGGGATGTAAAATTGCCTGCTAAAAGTCAGCTGAGAAATAATGCAGACGCGTGATTTTGATTACGATTTACCGCCAGAACTCATTGCTGCATACCCATTAAAAGCGCGCAGTCAAAGTCGCTTGCTGTGTTTAAATCGAAAAACCGGCGAAATCAATCATGCCCATTTTTATCAATTATTAGATTTATTACAACCTAATGATTGTTTAATTTTAAATAATACTAAAGTGATTCCTGCGCGTTTGTTTGGCCAAAAAGAAACCGGCGGCCAGATTGAAATTTTAATTGAACGCTTACTCACCACACGCGAAGCATTAGTGCATATTCGCGCCAGTAAAAGTCCAAAATCAGGCAGTGAAATTTTATTAGAACAAAATATGCGTTTGCGTGTCGAAGAAAAAATTGAAAGTTTATACCGCGTTACTTTATTATCCTCTCAAACTTTTTTAAAAGTTCTAGATGAAATCGGTCATATGCCTTTGCCTCCTTATATTGAGCGGGCAGATGAGGCGCTTGATAAAGAACAATATCAAACTGTTTATGGTCATATTCCAGGCGCAGTTGCAGCGCCCACCGCCGGATTACATTTTGATGAAGATTTACTCGCCAAAATTAAAGCAAAAGGCGTGAAAATAGGGGAAGTGACTTTGCATGTCGGCGCAGGTACTTTTCAACCCGTGCGGGTTGAGAATATTTTAGAACATCATATGCACAGTGAATGGCTAGAAGTTTCACAAGCCATCTGTGATGTGATTCAAGAAACAAAAACAAAAGGCGGGCGTGTAGTCGCTGTCGGAACAACTGTGGTGCGGAGTTTAGAAACGGCAGCAAAGAGCGGTGAACTAAAACCTTTTTCTGGACAAACAAAATTATTTATTTATCCAGGATTTAAATTTCATATTGTCGATGCAATGATTACCAATTTTCATTTACCACGTTCAACATTACTCATGTTGGTATCGGCATTTGCGGGGCGCGAACATGTGCTTGCGGCTTATGACCAAGCTATTGCTCATAAATATAGATTTTTTAGTTATGGCGATGCCATGTGGATTTGTTCATGAATTTAGGATAAAATCTCCAGTTTCCATGAGTGTTTTTTAGGCACGTAGCTCAGTGGTAGAGCACCACGTTGACATCGTGGTGGTCGGTGGTTCGATCCCACTCGTGCCTATATTTTCCTATTTTGGAGTTTATAATGCCTGTCATTACTTTGCCTGATGGGAGTCAGAAGACATTTTCAGAACCTGTAACAGTTTTACAGGTGGCGGAATCTATTGGCGCGGGATTAGCCGCTGCGGCGCTAGCCGGACAAATTGATGAACAACCTGTAGATACTTCTTTTGTTATTGACCATGATGTTTCTTTAAAAATTATTACTGCTAAAGATGACGCGGGTTTAGAGATCATTCGTCACTCTTGCGCGCATTTACTGGCGCAAGCGGTGAAACGTTTATATCCCAGTGCACAAGTGACCATCGGTCCTGTGATTGAAGATGGTTTTTATTATGATTTTTCTTATCCTCCTGGATTTTCCTTGGATGATTTTGCGGCAATTGAAGCAGAAATGGAAAAAATTGTGCAACAAGCGCTGCCTGTTTCACGCAGTACTTTGACGCGTGATGAAGCCATAGATTTTTTCACCCAAAAAGGTGAATTATATAAAGCTGAAATTATTCGCGATATTCCAGCAGGCGAAATATTATCACTTTACAGTCAAGGCGAATTTATTGATTTATGTCGCGGGCCGCATGTGCCGAATACCCGTAATTTAAAGGCGTTTAAATTAACTAAAGTGGCTGGCGCGTATTGGCGAGGCGATGCTAAAAATGAAATGTTGCAACGTATTTACGGCACGGCCTGGGCTGATAAAAAACAATTGGATGCTTATTTAAATCGTCTTGAAGAAGCCTTAAAACGTGATCACCGTAAAATTGGTCAACAACTCGATTTATTTCATTTACAAAAAGAAGCGCCCGGCATGGTGTTTTGGCACCCTAAAGGTTGGACGATTTATCAAGTCATTGAGCAATATATTCGCAAAATGATTCAAAGTGATGGCTATCAAGAAATAAAAACGCCGATGATTTTGGATAGAAGTTTATGGGAAAAATCCGGCCATTGGCAAAAGTTTCACGGTGAAATGTTTATCACTGAATCTGAAGGTCATGACTTTGCCATTAAACCCATGAATTGCCCAGGACATGTGCAAGTGTTTAATCAAGGTTTAAAAAGTTATCGTGATTTACCTTTGCGTTTGGCTGAATTTGGTTCTTGTCATCGCAATGAACTCTCCGGTGCTTTACACGGTTTAATGCGAGTACGTCATTTTGTCCAAGATGATGCACATATTTTTTGTACTGAAGAACAAGTTGAAAGTGAAGCGCAACGGTTTATTGTATTACTGCTTAAAGTGTATAAACATTTTGGTTTTCATGATGTCAGTGTACGTTTATCGACACGGCCACCTGAGCGCGTAGGATCTGATGAATTGTGGGATAAAGCCGAGCATGCTTTACAATCAGTTGTCGAAAAATCAGGCTTAGATTGGAAAATAGAGCCAGGTGATGGCGCATTCTATGGTCCGAAAATTAGTTTTTATTTGCACGATTGTATTAATCGGGTTTGGCAGTGCGGCACCTTGCAACTGGATTTTTCTATGCCCGAACGTCTTGGGGCAACTTATATTGCAATCGATGGCTCTAAACAAGTACCTGTGATGTTACACCGCGCAATTACTGGATCATTAGAGCGTTTTATTGGTGTTTTAATTGAGCATTATGCCGGCAGCTTCCCATTATGGCTCTCACCCATACAAGTTAGCGTACTTAATTTAAGCCTAGAACAAGAAGATTATGTGAAAGAAATTACAAAATCGTTGCAAGAACATGGATTTAGGGTGACAAGCGACTTGAGAAATGAGAAAATAGGCTTTAAAATTCGCGAACATACTATGCAGCGCGTGCCTTATATGTTGGTGCTCGGTAAAAAAGAGCTTAATGATCATACGGTTGCAGTTCGAAAACGCGATGGCGAAGATTTAGGCGCCATGACATTAGAGGAATTTATCAAGCATTTACAGCTTGAAATTTAATTGGAGGACAGACCATAAGTAAGAATATTCGCCTAAATGACAAAATCAGGGTACGCGATGTACGTCTGATTGATAATGAAGGTCAGCAACTGGGTATCGTAGTCATTGAAGAAGCATTGCGTCTTGCGCGCGAAGCAGAATTGGATTTGGTGGAAATTGCACCGAATGAAAAACCGCCAGTATGTCGGATTATGGATTACGGTAAGTTTCAGTTTGAGCAGCGGAAAAAACAACATGCTGCTAAGAAAAAGCAAAAGCAAATCCAAATTAAAGAAATTAAAATGCGTCCTACGACTGAAGAGGCAGATTATCAAGTTAAACTTCGTAGTTTACTGCGCTTCTTGGAAGAGGGCGACAAGGTGAAAGTCACCATAAGATTTCGGGGTCGGGAAGTCATGCATAATGACTTGGGCTTTGAATTACTCAAGCGCATTGAAAAAGACATTGCAGACTTGGGGGTAGTGGAACAACATCCGCGTTTAGAAGGACGTCAAATGGGGATGTTAATCGCCTCTAGTAAAAAGGCGAAGTAAATAATTGAGGTAAGCCTGTACCTCATTGTTTATTTTTTGAAGAACTAAAACAGGTTAAGTAAAAAAAAGGGGTCGTTATGCCTAAGATAAAAACCAATAAAGGTGCCAAAAAGCGCTTTAGGGTTAACAAGTCGGGGAAAGTGAAGCACCGTTGCGCGTTTCGCAATCATATTTTGACTAAAAAAGCTAAAGCACGTAAACGTAATTTACGCCGTCCAGGCATATTATGTGAAAGTGATGCTAAATTGGTCCGTCGTTTATTAACGCTAGAATAGAGGTGTTTCATGGCTAGAGTAAAAAGAGGCGTGACCGCAAGAGCACGTCATAAAAAAGTTTTAAAGAAAGCAAAAGGTTATTACGGTGCACGTTCGCGCGTTTATCGCGTTGCTAAACAAGCCGTGATAAAAGCTGAACAATATGCTTATCGTGATCGTCGGGTTCGCAGAAGAGAATTCCGTCGTCTTTGGATAGCACGGATTAATGCCGCCGCACGTGAATTTGGTCTTTCTTATAGCCGTTTAATTGATGGTTTGAATAAAGCCGGTATTCAATTAGATCGTAAAGTGTTGGCTGATATTGCCGTGTTTGATAGCGTCAGTTTTGGCCGCATTGTAGAACAAGCAAAGGCTGCGTTGGTGTAGTATTTAGGATTAGATCCCCGCATTCGCGGGGATGACGAGGATTTTTTCATGGATGCTGTCACTGAAATCATTAAACAAGCTCAACATGCTATTAATAGTGCACAAGATCTTCAAGCACTTGAAAACTTTCGTGTCCAATATTTAGGTAAAAAAGGCGAAATCACCGCTTTACTTAAAAATTTAGGCACATTATCAGCAGATGAACGTCCTCGCGCAGGACAATTAATTAATGATGCTAAAAATTTAGTCGAAACAGAATTACAAAATCGTCGCACCATTTTAGAAACAGAACAACTCAATCAAGAACTCGCAGGTGAAACAATTGATGTTACCTTACCGGGTATTCAAAATAAATTAGGCAGTCTGCATCCCTTAACACGTTCCTTACAACGTTTAATTAAAATTTTTAACTCCTTAGGTTTTCAAACCATTGAAGGTCCAGAAGTTGAAACTGAATATTATAATTTTACCGCGCTGAATACGCCCGAACATCATCCTGCGCGCGCGATGCATGATACATTTTATTTTGCGGACGGACGGCTATTACGCAGTCATACCTCTCCGGTACAAATTCATTATATGGAAAATCATCAGCCGCCATTTCGTTTAATTGCGCCGGGGCGCGTTTATCGCCGTGACAGTGATATGACCCACACGCCAATGTTTAATCAAATTGAAGGCTTATTACTGAGTAAAAATAGCAGTTTTGCTGATTTAAAAGGTTTATTACATACCGTATTAGAACAATTTTTTGAAAAAGAATTAACCATACGTATGCGGCCATCTTATTTTCCCTTTACTGAACCTTCTGCGGAAGTTGATGTAGCGTGGGGCGATAAATGGTTAGAAATTTTAGGTTGCGGCATGGTGCATCCGAATGTATTACAAGCCTGCAATATAGATAGCGAAAAATACACAGGCTTTGCTTTTGGTATGGGACTTGAGCGTTTAGTGATGTTGCGTTATGGCATTCCTGATTTACGCCTTTTATTTGAAAAGGTGGCAATATGAAAGTGACAGCGCACTGGTTGCGCGAATGGGTGAATCCCAAACAAAATATCAAAGCTATTGCAGACATACTGACTTTGTCAGGATTAGAAGTGGACGCCCTACATGATTTGCCTAATGATGATCATTTAATCGATATTAATTTAACGCCAAATCGTGGCGATTGCTTAAGTATACACGGCGTTGCGCGTGAATTAGCAGCGCTGACACAAACGCCTTTAATTGTAAAAAAAGAATCTTCAGTACCTGTAACTATCGATGATAAAAAAACGATTAAACTGGATTCTCTGGATTGCCCTTTTTATTCAGGGCGGGTGATTTTAAATGTTGATAATACACGTCCTACACCTAAATTTATTCAAGATCGTTTAGAGCAACTTGGTGTGCGCACTATTTCTTTAATTGTAGATATCGCCAATTATGTGATGTTTGAACTCGGTCAACCTTTACATGCTTTTGATTTAGAAAAAATTGGATCAACTATTATTGTCCGTGACGGCAAACCGGGCGAATCTTTAACATTATTAGATGAAACGATTGCGCAACTTGATGCACGCACCTTAGTGATTGGCGATGAAAAAAATCCTTTGGCATTGGCGGGGGTGATGGGTGGAAACGATTCAGGCGTTGGTCTTGAAACAAAATCAATATTTTTAGAAAGTGCACATTTTTTACCACAACGTATTGCGGGCAAAACACGTTTATTTGGAATTAATAGTGATGGGGCTTACCGTTTTGAACGTGGCGTTGATCCTAAACTTGCACAAATTGCTTTAGAAAGGGTTAGTGCGCTTATTTTAGAATATGCAGGCGGTAAAGCGGGAGCTGTAACTATTGCGGGTCAAATACCCTCAGATAAAAAAAGTATTACTTTGCGTTTAGAACGTATAAATCGTTTATTAGGAATGGATTTTCCTAAAGATCAAGTTGTTCCAATTTTAGAACGTTTAGGTATGAAAGTTACGGATGAGTGGCAAGTGATCCCGCCGTCTTTTCGTTTTGATATTAATATCGAAGCCGATGTAATCGAAGAATTGGCGCGTGTTTATGGTTATCAACATATTCCAACGCATATGAGCGCTTTTCCCATACAAGCTCTTGCAGTGCCGGAAACAAAATTAACGGAAGAAGAATTGCGCGCTTTATGCATGAGCCGTGGTTATCATGAACAGATCACTTATAGTTTTGTGGACCACACCATTCAGGAATTATTGACAGGACATACCGGATTACCGTTATTAAATCCTATGAGTAGCCAAATGGATGTCATGCGGATGAGCTTATTACCTGGTTTATTACAGGCCCTTTGCTACAATCAAAACAGACAACAAACACATGTGCGCTTGTTTGAATTAGGCTTATGTTTTATCCCAAAAGCGGATAACGGCTTGAAACAACAACATAAAATTGCCGGCGTATTATGTAGCCAGCAAGCTGATAAACATTGGCAATTACCCAAACGGGAGGCTAATTTTTACGATATTAAAGGCGATGTTGAAAGTTTATTGGCATTGACAGGGCTCGCTGAGACGTTTACCTGGCAAGCAGGGCAAGTGCGCGCTTTACATCCCGGACAAAGTGCATTATTGCTACACAATAATGTGTGTGTTGGTTATGTGGGGCAGTTGCATCCTAAACTTGCGAAACAATTAGATTTAAAAGGCAAGGTGTTTGTATTTGAACTTGAGCGGGATGTTTTATTAACCTGTAAAACACCGCGTTATCGTGAACTGTCAAAATTCCCGTCCATACGACGTGATTTAGCGATAGTGGTTGATAAAAAAGTGGCTGCACAAGATTTGTGTCAAATAGTGAAACAGCAACTGGGTGGATTGTTGCAAGAGATTACGATTTTTGATGTATATGAAGGGCCGGGCATCATGCCTGACAAAAAAAGTGTGGCGATGGCTGTGATGATGCAATCGCCGGATAGAACCTTGGCTGAGTCAGAAATTAATGCATGGATACAACAAGTAATCGATGCTTTAGCTAAAACTTACCAAGCAACCATAAGGAATTGAATCGTGAGCGCAATTACAAAAGCAGATATCGCTGAAAAACTATTTGTGGATGTGGGTTTAAATAAGCGTGAAGCTAAAGATATGGTCGAACTTTTCTTCGAAGAAGTCCGTAGCTATTTAGAGCAGGGTCAACATATGAAATTATCTGGATTTGGTAATTTTACTTTGCGTGATAAAAGCGAGCGTCCAGGACGTAATCCTAAAACCGGTGAAGAAATTCCGATTACACGTCGTCGTGTTGTCACATTCCGTGCAGGTCAAAAACTCAAAGCTAAAGTGGAAGAACAAACGGCTAAAATCAAAGCCGATCAAGGTGTGATCGATGAGTAGTTTATTACCCGAAATTCCACAAAAACGTTATTTCACCATCAGTGAAGTCAGCAGTTTATGCGGCGTAAAACCCCATGTATTACGTTATTGGGAACAAGAATTTACCGAACTACGCCCCAGCAAACGCCGCGGCAATCGTCGTTATTATATTCGTGAAGATGTAGAATTAGTCCGTCAAATCAGCACATTATTATACGAGCAAGGTTTCACCATTTCCGGCGCCCGCAAACAACTGGTCCCTCAAAGCTCTGCTTTACCCACAGGGCATATTATCAATCAATTAGAAGATGTGCTTGCAGTTTTAGCATAAAAAAAGGGGCATAAGCCCCTTTTTTGTTCGCACCATAATTGCTTAGAACACACCTTTGAGGTTAACATAAGGACCGCTAAATGTAGCTGCTTCTGTAAATGTTATTTCAGAGCTACTAGTTGCTTGTGAAGCACTTATTGCATCAGCGTAGTAATCAACCTGATAGCCTATTTCAAGTCCTAAAGTAGGTAGATCTTGATCTTCGAAGTAATATACATAATCGATACCTACATTACCGCGAAGGTTAGTAACCGCTTGGTTGTCGAGTTCGTTATTTATATACGCTATTGCTTTATTCTTGACTTGTGGAGTGACTGCATCTAAATCACCTAAGAAATAAGCAACAGATCCACCTGCTACAATACCCAAACCTTCGATGTCTTCACCAAAGTCATAACGTGCATCTATACCAAGACGTGGACCCCAGCCTTTGTATTCACTGCTTTGTTGAGCAAAACCGCCATCTGGAAAATTGCCTCTGCTTGATGTTGCTGCTATTGTGGCTGATTCATTTTCTTCTAATTCAACATAAGATGCACCCGCACCGAAACGCATTTGCATATGTTCACCAATATTCATATATTGACTGATCATTAAGTCAAATGTATTCAGTTCATAGCCGAGGTTATCAGTAATATCTACTGTATTTGTGTCATCTGTTGGATCGACAGCAGTAAATTCGCCTGATTCATTAGTATCAAAATTACGATAAAATACCTCTATACCATTGGCGGTTTCATCAAAAATGTAACCTAAAGAAGCATCGATGCCTACATCATAACCAGGTGTTACGTTTAACGCTTCAACTTGATCACCTCTCGTAAAGATAGGTGCATTTTGCGCAGAAGAAGGAGTGGCTATCCAAGCGCCCACAGAAGCAGTAATGCCACCTTCCAATTCAGGCACATAAACACCTTCATCAGCAAATGCAGCAGCAGAACTCAATACAGCTATAGAAGTCAGAGAACTTAAATAAATATTTCTAATTTTCATCTTTATTATCCTTTGTTAATACCCTATCGGGCTTATTGCTCTTTGTATCGGATGGGGAGGATTAAACTTTAGTCCACTTAATTATATTTATGGTAAAATGACTCCTATGAAAATCCTTCTTGCTAATCCCCGTGGCTTTTGTGCGGGCGTCGATAGGGCGATTGAAATCGTCAAACGGGCCTTAGTTTTATTTGGCGCGCCGGTTTATGTGCGGCATCAAATTGTTCATAATCGCTTTGTGGTCAAAAGTCTGGAAGATGAAGGCGCTGTGTTTGTTAAAGAACTTAATGAAGTGCCTGATGGGGCTATTGTTATTTTCAGTGCTCATGGCGTGGCTAAACAAGTCCATGAACAAGGTGCGCATCGGGATTTAACAGTAATAGACGCCACCTGTCCATTAGTAACCAAAGTGCATATGGAAGTCGTGCGTGCGGCGCGTGCAGGACATGAATGTATTTTAATTGGTCATGCGGGACACCCTGAAGTGATAGGTACCATGGGGCACTATACCGCTGATAAAAATGATATGTATTTAGTTGAAAATGTAGAAGATGTTGCGGCGCTCACTGTGCGTGATCACGAACATTTACATTTTGTGACCCAAACTACACTTTCTGTTGATGAAACCCGCGCAATTATTGCTGCATTAGAAAAACGTTTTCCAAAAATTCAAGGACCTAAACATGATGATATTTGTTATGCCACGCAAAATCGTCAAGATGCAGTGCGAAAACTTGCACAATTAAGTGAAGTCGTATTAGTCGTTGGTTCTGAAAATAGTTCGAACTCAAATCGTTTGCGTGAATTGGCTGAACATTTAGGCGCGAGGGCATATTTGTTGGATTGTCCTGATTTGTTGCAAAAATCTTGGTTTGAAGGCATAAATACAGTGGGGATTACTGCGGGTGCTTCTGCGCCGGAAGTGTTGGTGCAACAAATAATCTCTCGTTTAAAAGAGTGGGGCGCGGATGAAGAAATCACTCAAATTACAGGGGCGATTGAGCAAATGGAATTTGCATTGCCTCGGGTGTTAAGGCAACAGCAGAAATTGGAGTCGCCTCATACTGCAGACTAGATTGAATTTTTTCGATACTGGCTTTTGAATGGCGAATATCGCCTTGACGTTCAGGATTATATTGCACCGGATGATTTTCTTTTTTAAAAGCAATTCTAAGAAAATCACAGAGCTCATTTAAAGTGGTTTCAACACCAGAGCCTACGTTATAGACTGTGTTCAATGCTGCTTTTTCTTGGGTGGCGCCGGCTAAAATATTTGCTTTTACAATATCTTTGACATAACAAAAATCACGCGAAGTTTCGCCATCACCATTAATCTGAATGGCTTGATTGTTTTTAATGGCATCTATCCATGCAGGAATAACTGCAGCGTAAGCACCTGTTAAACTTTGATGCGGTCCAAATACATTAAAATAACGCAAGCCTATGGTTTCTAAACCATAGGTTTTTGTAAACGCAATAGCATCGATTTCATTACAGGCTTTAGTCGCGGCATAAAGGGACAGGGGTGAGAATGTTGAGGATTCTTTTATGGGCATTTGCTGCGTGTCCCCATAAACTGCGCAAGAAGATGCATAAATAATGCGTTTTACCTGTGCATTTTTTGCAGCGATCAGCACATTTAAAAATCCTGTCGTATTGACAGCATGCACCATTGCCGGTTCTTTGATAGACAAGGGTACGCTCGCTATCGCGGCTTGATGCAGAACAATATCCACATTTTCCATGACTTCTGCGCACGTTTGGGGTGATAAAATATCACCTTCATGAAAGACAAAAAGTTTTTGCTGTGCTTTTTCAAAGAGTGCCAATGTGCGGTGTAAGTCTTTTTGAGTGCTTGTGGCAAAATTATCTAAGCCTATTACCCGTTGATTAAGAGAAAGTAGCGCTTCAAGTAGGTGATTACCAATAAAACCTGCAACACCGGTCACAAGCCAGGTGCGCGGCTTTGCGAGCAGTTCATTTTTAACTTTGGTATAATATGACATCCATGAATTTTACCACTGATTGTACAAATTGGAAAACGAATGAAGCTGTTGTTTTGCTTATTTAATTATTTTCCTTACGGCGGCTTGCAGCGTGATTGCATGCTTTTGGCCAAGGCTTGTCTTGCTGCGGGTGATGAGGTCGATATTATCACTCAAAGTTGGACAGGGCCCAAAGTTCCGGGTATTACCGTACATTGTATTCCGGTGCGGGGGTGGGCCAATTATCAAAAATGTAATAATTTCACCCAGTATGTTTTAACGTTTATCAAAAAAAATCATTACGATGGCGTTATTGGTTTTGATAAAATGCCAGGCTTAGATATTTATTATGCTGCGGGGGCTTATCGGTCAAAAGCGCAGGGCCTTTTGTCGTTTTTGCCGCGCGATCGCACTTATGAATATTTACAACAATCTGTTTTTTCATCTTTGCAAAAAACTCATATTTTATTGCTTACCAAAACTCAGCAAGACATTTTTATTCATCATTATGCTACAGCCACTGCACGGTTTCATATGTTACCACCGGGAATTGATCCCAATAGACGTCTGGCTGTGCCGCGAGCAAAAAAAACGCTTCTTGATCAAAAAAATATTTTATTTATCGGATCTAGCTTTAAAAATAAAGGACTTGAGCGGGCGCTGCGCGCGGTGGCGAGTTTGCCTAAAGAGGTGCGCACTATTACAAAATTATGGATAGTAGGACACGATAGTTTGATGCCCTATTGGTTTTTAATTAAACAATTGGGGCTATCAAAACAGATTAAATTTATAGGTGCAAGTGATGATGTGCCGCAATTATTACAGCATGCCGATATATTGTTACATCCCGCACATTTAGAGTTAACCGGAACGGTATTATTAGAAGCTTTAGTGGCAGGTGTGCCTGTGTTAACAACAGCGGCCTGTGGTTTTGCTGATTATGTAAAAGCATCAGGTGCGGGCAAAGTGATTCAAGATCCGTTTTCACAAGCAGCGTTAAATCAAGCATTGCAAGAAATGTTATCACCGGATGAATTGCATCACTTGCAAGAAAAGGCCCTGGATTTTAGTAAAACAGCCGATGTGTATCGCATGCCTGAAGTTGCCGTGGAACTTATTCATGAGATTCTTACCAACATTGCATCGTAGTATCTTGTTGCTTATCATCATACGCGTTCATATGACCTAAACTATCTAATGTAAACTGTGCGCAAGTGGTATCTTTAGTTTGATTCAATACAGGTATGGCTGAAAAAATAACACTTGAGGCTTCAGCATGCGCACTGATTTGATAATGGGCAGATAAAGAAGCTTGGCTTGAACCAACGCCAAGTCCAATATTGTCTAGGCACTCTTGTGCATCCACCACATTCAACACACATTGTTGCCATAAAGCCTGGTAATGAAACAAGCTATTGGCCGCATCTAAGCGATTAGATTTATTTATATAACTTATATAATTAGGATAAGCGATGAGCGCAATAAGACTGATAATCAGTAAAACGCTTAATATTTCAATTAAAGTAAAGCCCTTTGGCTTGAGGTGTGTCGTCATTTCACCTATCTTATAGAAATAATGGAGATATTTCTATGACTGATATTAAAAAAGCCTTGCTTGATCCGACAGCGGTATTTGAGAATCCGATGCAAGTATTGCATGCCATCGATTTAAGCCGCGAACAAAAAATAGAAATCCTGCAACGCTGGCGCTACGATGAAGAGTTAATGGAAATCGCTGAACAGGAAAACATGTCAAGAGGTAAGGGAAAAGATATTCTAGAATCTATTCTTGAAGCCTTAAGATCTTTGGGCGCGTGAATTCGCCTCCAGTAATTTTAAATATTTATAATAAGCGGTATGACCATTGTAGGCAGAAATGATAAAGCCTTCAGCACCATCCAAAAAACCTCTTTTAATAACATAACTTTTAATAAAAGCAGATAGGCCATGTAAAATGGCTGCACCTAAAGATGAGGATTTCTTCCCACAATTTTGCTCGGCAAATAAAGTCGAGTATATTTGCATTTTTTGTAAAAAATCACTGATGGATTCATAAGAGTAATGAATAATCGGCCCATTAAGGGCGCGGGTTTTAAGGCCGCTAGTCATGATGGATTCATGCACTTGTGCGTCTGTAAACTGAGTATGTCCGCGATGATACAATCTAAATTTTCTGTCAGGGTACCAGCCACAACCTTTAATCCATTTGCCATTAAAATAATTATGATTCGAGATAGAATAAATGGTTTTGGGATCTAATGTTTCATGTGAAAGCGTATTGATTAATTCGGGAGTGACGATTTCATCATGATCAATGGATAAAATCCAATCGTTTTTTGCAGCACTAGACGCTTCATTATGTGTTCTTCCAAAACCTTTGAAAGTATCTTGAATAAGCGTAACATTCGAATATTTTTTTGCAATTTCAAGCGTGTTATCAGTTGAGCCATTGTCAAAAAGTAACACTTCACCAAAAGCACTTAATGCATTTAACACTTCATTAAGATATTTTTGGCTATTTTTGGTTAAAACAGTGACGCTGATTTCTTGTAGATTCATAAGCTTAAATATCTCGCTCAGTAGGCCCTGTATACCACTGACGAGGACGACCGATTTTAAAATCATTATCATCTAACATTTCAGACCATTGCGCAAGCCAGCCGACTGTTCTTGCAAGAGCAAAAATAGACGTAAATAATGCGGTTGGAATACCAATGGCGCGTAAAATAATGCCGGAATAAAAATCAACATTAGGATAAAGTTTTCTTTGAATAAAATATTCATCTTCTAAAGCAATTTTTTCTAATTGCATGGCGATTCTAAATAAAGGATCATCCGGTGTGCCTAATTCATTTAAGACTTCATCACAGGTTTGCTTCATAACGGTTGCGCGTGGATCATAATTTTTATAAACCCTATGACCAAAACCCATTAATCTAAAATTGCTATTGGGATCTTTAGCGCGCGCAATATATTCTTCAATATTTTTTTCATCTTTAATTTCAGTCAGCATTTTAATCACTGCTTCATTAGCACCACCATGAGCTGTGCCCCATAAAGCGGCTGTTCCTGCAGCGATGCAGGCATAAGGATTGGCCAATGTGGAACCTGCTAAACGCACGGTTGAAGTCGAGGCATTTTGTTCATGATCGGCATGTAAAATTAAAATTCGATCAATGGCTTTATTCAGAGTAGGATTATTCGCACGCGTATCATCGAATAATAAATACATAAATTGCGAGGCGTAATCTAAACCTTCACGCGGTGTATTGATTTTGTTACCCAAATAATGTTGATAAGTCATGGCCACTAATGTCGGCATATAACCGATAAGTTGTTCGATGGCTTGTTTACGCTCAGCAGCATCACGTATTTTAATGGGGTGATAATAACCCGCTAATGCGCCTAACAGGCTAATCAGCATCGCCATGGGATGCGCACCTTTTGCAAAACCTTGTAAGGTTTGCTCGATAATCGCAGGTGGGCTCACATGTGAAGTAATGGTTTTTTTAAAATCTTGTTGTTGCGTAGAATTTGGTAATTCACCTTTTAATAATAAATAAGCGGTGGTTAAAAAATCAGTTTTCTTTGCTAGCTGATCAATCGGATAACCGCGATGTAATAATATGCCTTTATCACCATCTATATAAGTAATGGCAGATTTGCAAGAGGCAGTAGAAATAAAACCAGGATCATAAGTAAAAAAATTATGCTTACCTAAAGCCGCAACATCAATAAGTTCAGGCCCGTAGGTGGCTTCATGAATAGGTAAATCAATGGAAGGTTTGTCATCAATAGTAAGTTTTGCGACTTTGTCAATCATCATAGTTATCCGTAAGTTTTGTAAATCATAGCATACAACCTATTGTTCTCAAAAGCGATTAAGCTTATAATTGGGGCCGATTCATTTATCTGTAAGGTTTTACCGTGACTCCAAAACGTCCTATTAATCTTAATTTGTTGACGATCGCCTTTCCTGTGCCGGCAATTGTGTCGATATTGCACCGAATTTCGGGTGTGATTTTATTTTTGATGATTCCTGCGTTTTTAGCATTGCTCGCTTGTAGTCTTCATAATGTAGAGGGTTTTAATAAAGTCCTCAGTTTTCTTGTCCATCCACTCATTAAATTTTTTATGTGGGGTGTGTTGCTTGCTTTGTTTTATCACCTTATCGCCGGTATTCGTCATTTATTGATGGATGTCCATTGTGGCGATAGTTTAAAAGGCGGGCGAATCGGCGCGAAGTTAGTGTTAGCGGTCACCATTATTTTTGCAATTTTTCTAGGAATATGGTTATGGTAAAAAGCGTACTGGCTTTTGGTCAAAACGGTGTCAGTGATTGGTTATGGCAGCGCATTAGTGCAGTGATTCTTGCACTCTATTTCAGCTTTATCTTTGTTTATATTGTCTTACATCCGGGTTTAGATTACGCGATGTGGCAGGCATTGTTTCATCACACTGCCATGCGTATTTTTACTTTGCTAGCTTTGCTGGGTCTTGTGATTCATTCCTGGATAGGTATTTGGACAGTGATTACCGATTATATTAAATGTTTTTGCTTGCGGTTATTTTTGCAAATAGTCATCGTTCTTGCCCTGGTCGTTTATCTGTTCTGGGGCATTCAAATCTTATGGGGTGTATAGATGTCGATTCCGGTTCAAACATTTGATGCAGTAATAGTCGGCGCAGGTGGCGCAGGCTTACGAGCATCCTATCAACTCGCCTCCAAAGGTGATAGCGTCGCTGTGATCTCAAAAGTATTTCCTACACGTTCCCATACTGTATCTGCACAAGGTGGCATTAATGCAGCCCTTGCTGCAGGAGATGAAGATGATTGGCGTTGGCATATGTTTGATACGATTAAAGGATCTGATTATTTAGGCGATCAAGACAGTATTGAATATATGTGCAGTCAAGCGGCACAATCTGTATATGAATTAGAACATATGGGCATGCCATTTTCACGTTTAGACAGCGGTCGTATTTATCAACGCCGATTTGGTGGCCAATCCAAACATTTTGGCGGTGAACAAGCTGCAAGAACATGTGCAGTTGCGGATCGTACGGGACACGCTTTATTACATACTTTGTATCAACAAAATTTAAAAGCTAAAACCACATTTTTTAGCGAATGGTATGCCTTAGATTTAGTAAAAACAGGCGATGATGCAGTTTCAGGTGTATTAGCCATGTGTATTGCCACTGGAGAAATTGTGTTATTCCAAGCACGCGCCGTAGTATTAGCAACAGGTGGCGCGGGACAAATTCATAGCTCAACAACGAATGCTGCAATTAATACCGGTGATGGTTTAGGTATGGCTTTGCGCGCAGGTTTTCCGCTGCAAGATATGGAAATGTGGCAGTTTCATCCCACGGGTATTGCCGGCGCAGGTGTTTTAGTCACCGAAGGTTGTCGTGGTGAAGGCGGTTATTTAATCAATAAAAATGGCGAACGTTTTATGGAACGTTATGCACCCAAAGCAAAAGATTTAGCATCTCGCGATGTAGTGTCTCGTTCAATGACTATTGAAATTCGTGAAGGTCGTGGTTGTGGCCCTGAAGGTGATTATTTATTATTGAAACTGGATCATTTGGGTGAAGAATTAATTGCCAAACGTTTACCCGGTATTCGCGAATTAGCAAAAACATTTGCACATGTTGATCCGGTAAAAGATCCGATTCCTGTAGTGCCTACATCACATTATATGATGGGCGGTATTCCAACTAATTATCATGGTCAAGTCATTAGTGTTAAAGACGGCAAAGACTTTATTGTGCAAGGTTTATATGCAGTGGGCGAATGTGCTTGTGTATCCGTGCATGGTGCTAATCGTTTAGGTGGAAATTCATTATTAGATTTAGTCGTGTTTGGTCGCGCCGCTGGATTACATTTGGAAGAAGAAATCAGTGGCGATAAATTGCCATTTTTACCCGTTGATGATGCCTCTATAGAAAAAGCCATGGCGAGAGTACAACGCTGGAATACCCAAACAACAGGTGAAAGTGTTGCCGCGGTACGACGTGATCTTAAACGCATTATGCAAAATGATTTTGGTGTATTTCGCCAAGAGGATACGATGCAACAAGGAAAAGATGCGCTCGTTAAAATTCGTGAACGCTTACAGCATTGCGCCTTATCCGATCAGAGTTTAGTATTTAATACTGCAAGAATAGAAGCATTAGAATTAGAAAATTTAATGGATGTGGCAGAAGCGACTGCAGCATGTGCGCTGCTGCGTACCGAAAGCCGTGGGGCCCATTCACGTATGGATTATCCGAATCGAGATGATAAAAATTGGATTAAGCACTTAGTTTATTTTTCAGGAAATAAAGTAATATCACGCCCAGTCAATTTTGCACCTAAAACCATGAAAGCTTTTGAGCCCATTGAACGGGTTTATTAACACCAAAGAGGATAGATATGTCGCAAGCGATGTCTGAAATAAAATTTTCTATTTATCGATACAATCCCTCAATCGATGCCAAGCCATATATGCAAGACTTGAGCTTGTCTATTGAACAGGGCACAGATTTAATGGTGTTAGGTGCACTTAAAAAATTAAAAGAACTCGATGAAACGTTAACCTTTCGTCATTCATGTGGTGAAGGTGTGTGCGGTTCAGATGCGGTGAATGTCAATGGTAAAAATCGTTTATGTTGCATTACGTCTGTTTCAGAATTAACCCAACCCATAGTATTACGTCCATTACCTAGTTTACCGGTCATTCGTGACTTGGTTGTGGATATGACACAATTTTATCAACAATATGAAAAAGTTGAACCTTATTTACAAAATGATACCCCAGCACCTGCGATTGAACGCTTACAATCACCTGAAGATCGTGCAAAATTAGACGGTCTTTATGAATGTATTTTATGTGCATGTTGTACCACGGCTTGTCCTTCTTACTGGTGGAATCCTGATAAATTTGTAGGTCCAGCTGCGCTATTACAAGCGTCGCGTTTTATCAGTGATAGTCGTGATACCGCTAAGTCAAAACGTTTAACGGATTTAGAGGATGCTTATAGTTTATACCGTTGTCGTAGCATTATGAATTGTGCAGATGTCTGCCCTAAAGGGCTAAACCCTACACAGGCCATTGCCCATATTCGTACCGAAATGATAAAGGAAGGGGTTTAATATCATGCAAAATTTGCGGGCGAGCTCCCTGTTTGACGGCGATAATGCAGCTTATCTAGAACCTATATATGAACAATATTTAGCTGATCCCAACAGCATTGATCCAAAGCTTCGCGCCCAATTTGATGCGCTTAAACCTGTCGCTGGACAAACCAAAGAAATACCCCATTTGCCTATTCAACAAGCATTTTTAGAATACGTGAAATCTAAAACACAATGCGCCCCAGTTGAACAACAAGAAATGCAGGTACAATTATTAATTGATGCATTTCGCGCTTTTGGCCATAAGCAAGCGAAACTAGATCCACTTGAATTACAAACACACCATAAAATTCAACCTGAATTAACACTTGCATATCATCATTTATCAGAAGCTGATTTAAATACAGTGTTTCAATCGAGCGTAGTTGATTATCCAGAAGCAAAACTATCTGATCTTTTAAAACGTTTAGAAAAAATATATTGCGGCTCGATCGGTTCTGAATATATGCATATTGAAAGTGAAGAAGAACGCAATTGGTTAATGCAACGTATAGAAGGGCAGTGGCCGAAGTTAAAATTTTCTACTGACAAAACAAAATCAATTTTAAATTTATTAAATAAAGCAGAAGGCCTTGAGCGTTATTTGCATACGCGATTTGTTGGACAAAAACGTTTCTCATTAGAAGGCGGTGAAAGTTTCATCCCTGCAATGGCTGAATTGATTCAAAATGCAGGACAAGCCGATGTTAAAGAAGTTGTAATTGGCATGGCACACCGTGGTCGTTTAAATGTGCTCATTAATTTATTAGGTAAAGCCCCAAGCGCTTTATTTCAAGAATTTGAAGGTAAAGCGCCGATTGAATTGGTCGCAGGGGATGTAAAATATCATCAAGGATTTTCATCTGATATTCAAACGCCAAAAGGTACATTGCATTTAGCCTTAGCATTTAACCCTTCACATTTAGAAATTGTATCGCCAGTTGTTGAAGGTTCAGTTAAAGCAAGACAAGAACGTCGTCATGATCGTGAACATGCGCAAGTATTACCGATCCTCATTCATGGCGATTCTGCCTTTGCAGGTCAAGGTGTGGTGATGGAAACATTTAGTTTGTCACAAACGCGAGGTTTTAATACAGGCGGTACCGTACATATAGTGATTAACAATCAAGTGGGTTTTACTACCAGTAATCCCCGGGATACACGTTCTACTTTATATTGTACTGATATTGCAAAAATGATAGATGCACCGATTTTTCATGTGAATGGCGATGACCCTGAGGCCGTGGTATTTATCGCACAATTAGCGCTTGCTTATCGTATGCAATTTAAAAAAGACATCGTCATTGATTTAGTATGTTATCGTCGCCATGGCCATAATGAAGCGGATGAACCTTCTGCAACTCAACCATTGATGTATCAAAAAATTCGTAATCATCTAAGTACTGCTGTTTTATATGGACAAAAATTAATTAAAGACGGCGTAGTTACGCAAGAAGACATTACTGCCATGGAAAATGCTTATCGGGATCATTTGGATTCCGGTAAATATATCGTGGAAAATTTATTACAAATTCCAAAAAATGAAAGGCCAGTTGATTGGACGCCTTATTTAAATCAAGATCCCGTGCAAGCGGTGGATACGCGTATCAGTCAAGATGAATTAGTAAAACTTGCAACGCAAATGGAAACTTTGCCAGAAGGTTTTGTGCTACAAAAACAAGTGGCAAAAATCGTAGAAGATAGACAAAAAATGACGAAGGGTGAATTACCTGTTGATTGGGGTTATGCGGAAAATTTAGCGTATGCCTCTATATTGCATCAAGGTTTTGCGGTACGTTTGAGTGGTCAAGATTGCGGACGTGGCACATTTGCACATCGTCACGCTGTATTACATGATCAAGAAACAGGAACACCTTATTGTCCACTCGCACATTTAGCGCCGGATCAGCCACATTTCACCATCATTGATTCATTATTATCTGAAGAAGCTGTGCTTGCTTTTGAATATGGTTTTTCAACAACAACGCCTACCACGCTTGTGGCTTGGGAAGCGCAATTTGGTGATTTTGCAAATGGTGCACAAGTCGTGATCGATCAATTTATTAGTTCCGGTGAGCATAAATGGGGACGGTTAAGCAGTTTAGTGATGCTATTACCTCACGGTTATGAAGGTATGGGACCTGAACATTCTTCTGCACGACTAGAACGTTATTTGCAATTATGTGCAGAGCACAATATGTTGGTGTGTGTGCCATCAACACCTGCGCAAGTTTTTCATATGTTAAGAAGACAAATGCTTGCACCTTTTCGTAAACCATTAATCGTAATGTCACCTAAAAGTTTATTGCGTCATAAATTAGCTGTTTCTCCATTAAGTGAATTAGCAGACGGTGAATTTAAACGTATTATTCCTGAAATTGAGGACATCACTGCGCAAAGTGCACAACGTGTGGTACTCTGCAGTGGTAAGGTCTATTATGATTTATTAGCAAAGCGCAGAGCAGATAGCAAAAAAGATGTCGCTATAGTTCGTATTGAACAATTATATCCATTCCCTGAAGCAGGGTTGAGACAATTGTTGGCGCAATACACAAATGCTAAACAAGTGATTTGGTGTCAGGAAGAGCCACAAAATCAAGGTGCTTGGTATTGTACGGCGCATCATTTACGCTCAGCATTGGCAGCGCATCAAACTTTAGAATACGCTGGACGGGTTGCTTCTTCTTCACCTGCAGCGGGATATCATTCTGTGCATGTGTCTGAGCAAAATAGTTTAGTTGAACAAGCCTTAGGATAAGGAATAATTATGACCATTGAAATTAAAGTCCCAGTATTACCTGAATCAGTTACTGATGCAACCGTTGCCACTTGGCATAAAAAACCAGGCGATTTTGTTAAACGTGATGAAAATCTGGTTGATATTGAAACAGATAAAGTGATGCTAGAAGTCCCATCTCCAGTTGATGGCATACTCAAAAGTATTGTACAGCCACAAGGCAGTACTGTTACTGCATCTGCTGTGATTGGTATTGTAGAAGAAGGTGGACAAGCACCAGCGGCAACACCAGCAGAAAAACCCTCAGAAAAACCTGCGGAAAAATCCGAAGAAAAAACTGCAGAAAAATCTCAAGCGCCCGCTGCAGGTCCATCTGTTCGCAGAGCAGCTGCTGAACAAAATATAGATTTAAGTGTAGTGAAAGGCACTGGTAAAGATGGTCGTGCCACTAAAGTCGATGTATTACAAATGAGCAATACAGCACGTTTAGATAAACGTGTACCGATGACACGTTTGCGTGCACGCATTGCAGAACGTTTGCTTGAAGCACAACACAATGCGGCTATTTTAACTACTTTTAATGAAGTGAATTTGCAAGCCGTAGTCGAGATACGTGAACGTTATAAAGATCAATTTCAAAAAGTACACGGTGTGAAATTAGGTTTCATGTCATTTTTTGTTAAAGCTGCAGTTGAAGCTTTAAAACGTTTCCCTGTCGTGAATGCCAGCATTGATGGTACTGATGTTGTTTATCATGGTTATTTTGATATCGGTGTTGCTGTATCAACAGAGCGGGGACTTGTAGTGCCTATTATTCGTGATGCTGATACCTTGAGTCTTGCAGACATTGAAAAAGCAATCGTGAGTTATGGTGAAAAAGCCCGTGATAATAAACTCACAGTAGAAGAAATGACCGGCGGTACGTTTACGATTTCTAATGGCGGTGTGTTTGGTTCATTATTATCAACCCCCATTATCAATCCTCCGCAAAGTGCAATTTTAGGCATGCATAATATTGTGCAACGGCCGATTGCGGAAAATAATCAGGTGGTGATTCGTCCGATGATGTATTTAGCATTGTCTTATGATCACCGAATTATCGATGGTCGTGAATCTGTGACATTTTTACGCACCCTAAAAGAATTGTTAGAAGATCCCCAGCGGATATTGTTAGATTTATAGAAGGATAAATAATGAATTTACATGAATACCAAGCCAAACAATTATTTGCACAATATGGCATGCCAGTGCCTGAAAATAAGATTGCCGATAGCGTTGACGCTGCAAAAAAAGCCGCACAACAGTTAAATTATCCAGCCTGGGTTGTTAAAGCCCAAGTGCACGCCGGTGGCCGCGGTAAAGCAGGCGGCGTAAAAGTGGTTAAAAGCGAAAGCGAATTAGCCGAATTTGTGCAAAAATTATTAGGCACACGTTTGGTTACATTTCAAACCGATGCTAATGGTCAGCCCATTGATTTAGTATTGATTGAAGCACCCTGTAATATTAAAAAAGAACTTTATTTAAGTGCGGTTTTAGATCGCTCATTAAAGCGCGTTGTGATTATGGCTTCTACCGAAGGCGGCATGGATATTGAGCAAGTGGCTCATGACAATCCAGAAAAAATTCATAAAGTAGTGGTGGATCCTTTAGTCGGCGTTTTACCTTTCCAAGGCCGTTATTTAGCTTTTGCTTTAGGTTTAAAAGATAAACAAGTAAAACAATTTACTGATTTATTAATTGCACTGGGTAAATTATTTATTGAAAAAGATTTAAGTCTTGTTGAAATCAATCCGCTCGTTGTTACTAATGACGATGATTTACTGTGTTTAGATGGCAAAATAAATATCGATGATAATGCGCTATACCGTCATCCTGATTTAGTTGCCATGCGCGATCCCAATCAAGAAGATCCACGTGAAAATGAAGCGAGCGAATGGGGTTTAAGTTATATCGCACTCGATGGCAATATTGGCTGCATGGTCAATGGTGCGGGTCTTGCGATGGCAACCATGGATTTAATTAAATTACACGGTGGCGATCCTGCTAACTTTTTAGACGTAGGTGGCGGCGCAACAGAAGAGCGCGTGGCACAAGCCTTTAAATTAATTTTATCTGATTCAAAAGTCAAAGGCGTGTTAGTCAATATTTTCGGCGGCATCGTGCGTTGTGATTTAATTGCCAACGGTATTATCAATGCAGTCAAAGAAGTGCATGTGAAAGTGCCGGTCGTGGTGCGCTTGCAAGGTACCAATTCGGAATTAGGTGGACAAATTCTACAAGACAGTGGTCTTAATATTATTGCCCAAAGTGATCTGACTCTAGCCGCGAAAAAAATTATCTCTGAAGTGAAAGGTGAATAATGAGTATATTAGTAAATAAAGACACAAAAGTAATTTGCCAAGGTTTCACTGGAAAACAAGGTACATTTCATTCAGAACAAGCCATTGCATATGGTACTAAAATGGTGGGTGGTGTGACCCCAGGTAAAGGCGGACAAACGCATTTAGGTTTACCGGTATTTGATACAGTGCATCAAGCGGTAGAACAAGCCGGCGCAGAAGCCAGCGTCATTTATGTGCCTGCACCATTTTGTAAAGATTCCATTATCGAAGCCGTAGATTCAGGCATTAAATTAATTGTCTGTATTACCGAAGGCGTGCCGGCATTAGATATGTTAGTGGTGAAAGAATATTTAAAAGGCAAAGATGTACGCTTAATTGGCCCTAATTGCCCCGGTATTATCACTCCAGGTGAATGCAAAATCGGCATCATGCCAGGATTTATCCATTTACCCGGAAAAGTTGGCATCGTATCACGTTCAGGTACTTTAACGTATGAAACTGTAAAACAAACTACAGATTACGGTTACGGTCAAAGTACATGTGTTGGTATTGGTGGCGATCCTATTCCTGGCATGAGTTTTGTCGATGTTTTAAAATTATTCAATGAAGATCCAAAAACTGAAGCCATCGTTATGGTCGGTGAAATCGGCGGCGTAGCAGAAGAAGAAGCTGCAGAATATATTAAACATAATGTGAAAAAACCTGTAGTAGGTTATATCGCAGGTGTTGCAGCTCCCGCAGGAAAACGCATGGGACACGCCGGCGCAATTATCGCAGGCGGCACAGGTACTGCTGCTGAAAAATATAAAGCGTTAGAAGCAGCAGGTGTGACTACTGTTAAATCTCCTGCAGATATTGCTAAAGGTTTGTTGGAAGCAACAGGTTGGAAGTCTGCTTGTCCTGTGAGTGTGGGATAGTTTTTACTATTGAGAATTACGAGAGGGTCCCCTCTCCCACGTTGCAATGCGTCTACAAAGACGGGAGATCTAGTGTGGGAGAGGGATAGGGTGAGGGTCATAATGAATCCGAATTCAACACATACTTATCATTTTCCCACGCACCCAATACTGTCCGTGTTGCATCTTTACCATCTAATTTAAAATGTACGACTTTCGGATCATGCGTATGACCATGAATCATATGTAAAACATGATATTTGCGCATCATATCTTCAACGGTTTTTTGATGGACATCCATAATATAAGCCGATTTTTTTTGATTACTTGCAGTACTTTTATTGCGTAAATATTGCGCGAATTTTTGTCTAAATGTTAACGGCGTATGCAAAAAAATCCAAGTCAACACTGGATGACGCACAAAATAGCGGAAAATTTGAAAGGCGCGATCTGCGCTGCATAAATTATCGCCGTGCACTAATAAAGTGGGTGTCCCATTTAAATTAATGACCGTGGGATCTGGAATTAACTTTACGCCTGTTTTTTCTTCAAACAATGTGCCGTATAAAAAATCGCGATTGCCGGGCATGAGATAAACTTTCACACCTTTATCCACCAATTGATGCAGCGCTTTGGCAATAGTATCGGCAAAATCATCCATGACATCATCACCTATCCAACTATCAAAAAAATCCCCTAAAATATACAAAGCTTCAGCTTTTGTCGCCTCATTGCTTAAAAATTCTAAAAAAATCTCGGTGATTTTAGGGCGCCCAGGATTAAGATGGATATCGGAGATAAATAGGGTATTCATTTAGACATTATAACATGCCATAATGAGCAAAGTTCATTCAATAAGGGGTACAGGTATGTCTCATCCGATTTATAATTATTGCGCTGGCCCGGCTGTTCTGCCGCCTGAGGTTATGAAGGAAGCGATCCAGAGTCTTAAAGATTATCGTCATGGTTTGGCGATCACCGAGATAAGTCACCGTGGTGCTGATTTTATGAAAATTATTGAAGAAAGCATGGCAGATTTGAGTGAACTATTAAACTTGCCTCGAGGATATAAAATATTATTTTTGCAAGGTGGCGCAACTGGCCAATTTGCTGCTATTCCTTTGAATTTATTGGGTGATGCTCGTAGCGCTGATTATGTGCAAACTGGGGTTTGGTCTGAAAAAGCCATTGAAGAAGCGCAAATGTATTGTGAAGTGAATGTTGTTGCTAATACTAAATCTAATCGTTACACAGGTGTGCCGCACCAAGCGTCTTGGCAAACACGTTCTGATTCAGCTTATTTGCATTACACGCCTAATGAAACTATTCATGGGGTAGAGTTTACTTGGGTACCTAAAGTGGAAGTGCCACTTGTTGCCGATATGTCTTCAAATTTCTTATCTGAACCTGTAGATGTGAGTCAATTTGATTTAATTTATGCAGGCGTGCAAAAAAATATTGGTCCAGCTGGGATGGCGGTTGTGGTCGTTAAAGAAGATGTTATTAAACCTGGCAGACATCCTATTCCCACTATATTAAATTATAAAAAAATGATTGCCGAAGATTCTTGCTGCAATACGCCTGCGGTATTTTCTTGGTATGTATCAGGCTTAATGTTTAAGTGGCTAAAAGCACAAGGTGGTTTAGCGGCTATGGCTGAAAGAAATCGCTTAAAGGCAGATATTCTCTATGCAGCGATTGATGCGTCTGATTTTTATAATAATCCAGTTGAAAAACATTCACGCTCACGCATGAATATTCCTTTTACTTTGTCCGATCCGAAATTAGATCCAGTATTCTTGGAAAAAGCCCAAGAAAAGGGTTTATTTAATTTAGCTGGACATCGTAGCATAGGGGGCATGCGCGCCAGTTTATACAATGCAATGCCGGTTGAAGGTGCACAAGCACTTGTCGATTTTATGCGAGATTTTGAGCGTCACTATGGATAAATTGCCACAAGAACAGGCAAAGGTTGTGACTATTGATGGTCCGGGTGGTTCAGGTAAAGGTACAATCAGTCGTTTATTGGCAAAACATTTGGATTGGCATTTATTAGAAAGTGGTGCGCTTTATCGTTTATTGGCTGTATGTGCAAGTAAACATCAAGTAGCCCTAGAGGATATTGCAGCGCTGACTTCACTCGCTGAAACCTTAGATGTGCAATTTATTCCTAATGCTTTGAATAATCATACTCAATTTATCCTTGAAGGCGAGGATGTCAGCAGTGACATTCTCCAAGAATCTTGCGGCGATAAAGCTTCGCAAATCAGTGTTTATTTAAGTGTGCGTCAAGCTTTATTGGCTAAACAACGTAGTTTTCGGCAAATGCCTGGATTAGTGGCAGAAGGCCGGGATATGGGCACTGTGGTTTTTCCAGATGCTATACTAAAAATCTTTTTATCTGCAAGTACGAAAGAGAGAGCACAAAGACGTTATAACCAGTTGAAAGAGCAGGGAATTCATGTTAGTCTTGATGCACTACAAATTGAGCTGAAAACACGTGATGAGCGGGACCGACAACGTGTGGTTTCACCCTTAGAACCTGCGAAGGATGCCATTCATGTGGATACCACAGGCATGGATATTCATAGTGTATTAACTCATATTGTGCAGTTGTTTGAAGAACGTTTGAATATTAACCGCCCGTAAGGGCCCAAACAGAGTGGGTCGATGACCCCAAGGACTGAAATTTTATGAAGAATGAGCGTTTTGCCGATTTGTTTGAACAAGAAATGCAAAAGACTAAACTGTATCCTGGCCAAATTGTCACCGGCTTTGTGGTAAAAATCCAACCCGAATTTGTGATTGTAGATGCAGGATTTAAATCTGAAAGTGCTATTTCTATTAACCAATTTTTAGATGAAGCAGGCAATTTAGAAGTCGCTGAAGGCGATGAAGTTGAAGTTGCTTTGGATGCTATTGAAGATGGTTACGGCGAAACCAAATTATCAAGAGAAAAAGCCAAACGTGCACATGCTTGGCGCTTTTTATCACAACTTCATGAATCAGGCAAAAGCGTATTGGGTACTATTACGGGTAGAGTCAAAGGCGGCTTTACAGTTGAAATCGATGGCATACGTGCATTTTTACCAGGTTCACTGGTTGACGTTCGTCCTGTGCGTGATACTGCGCAGCTCGAAGGTAAAGAAATGGAATTCAAAGTTATTAAATTAGACGCAAAACGTAATAACGTTGTAGTTTCGCGTCGCGCAATTATTGAATCTGAAGCAACCCCCGATAGAGAAGCCTTATTGTCTAAATTACATGAAGGCCAAGAAGTCATGGGTGTTGTCAAAAACCTTACCGATTATGGTGCGTTTGTGGATCTGGGCGGTGTCGATGGTTTATTACATATCACTGACATGGCATGGAAACGTGTTAAACATCCAGGTGAAGTCGTCAATGTGGGCGATGAAATCAGAGTGAAAATTCTGAAATTTGATCGTGAAAAATCACGTGTTTCTTTAGGCTTAAAACAATTAGGTGATGATCCTTGGGTAACAATCACTAACAAATATCCTGTCGGTTCACGCTTAACGGGTAAAGTCACCAATATTACCGATTATGGTTGTTTTGTTGAAATTGAAAATGGTATCGAAGGTTTAGTCCATGTGTCTGAAATGGATTGGACTAATAAAAACATTCACCCGAGCAAAGTTGTGAAGTTGGAACAAGAAGTTCCGGTAGAAGTATTAGAAATTGATCAAGAACGTCGTCGTATTTCCTTAGGTATTAAACAATGTATAGATAATCCTTGGGAAGAGTTTGCGAAGCAACATGGTAAAAATGAACGCATCAGCGGCACGATTAAATCTATTACCGATTTTGGTATTTTCGTAGGCCTTGAAGGTGATATTGATGGTTTAGTACATTTGTCTGATATTTCCTGGACTTTGCCAGGTGAAGAAGCCGTACGTCAATACAAAAAAGGCGATGAAATTGAAGCCTTAATATTGGCTATTGATGCAGAACGTGAACGTATTTCCTTAGGCATTAAACAGCTTGAACAAGATCCTTATTCCAATTTTGCAGCAGGTTATGAGAAAGGCACCATTGTAAATGGAACAGTGATCGAAGTGGACGCCAAAGGTGCAAAAATTGAACTCACCAATGGTGCGCAAGGCTATATTCGTGCTTCAGAAATTGCAGCGGATCGGGTAGAAGATGCGCGTACACATTTGAATGTGGGTGATACTGTAGAAGCTAAATTTATTGGTCTAGATAAGAAAAATCGCATGATTAACTTGTCTATTAAGGCTAAAGATGAAGCAGACAATGCTTATGATGCGTCAGCTCTGGACAACCAGGGTGGTGAAGCACCTAAGCTTGGCGACCTACTTAAAGAAAAGATCAGTGGCTCAGCACAACATGATGAAAAATAAGCTATTATTAAGGCACACTGAACTTTAGAATGTCTTGGAATATAGGGCGCGATAATGACTAAATCTGAACTTATAGAGCAGCTTGCTGCAAAACAGGTGCATCTGGCTTATAAAGATATAGAAATTGCAGTTAAAACTATTCTTGAGTGTATGTCAGATGCTTTAACCGAGGGTAAACGAATTGAAATTCGTGGCTTTGGTAGTTTTTCATTGCATTATCGCCCGCCTAGAATTGGTCGCAATCCTAAAACGGGTGGTGCGGTTCGACTAGAAGGTAAATATGTGCCTTTCTTTAAGCCAGGAAAAGAATTGCGAGATCGTATCAACGCATCTTTATTGCGCGGACAAGTGATCGTGCAAGATGATAGTGAAGATGAGGTGGAGTAGTAGCCTCCGTAATATGGATCCCCGCCTTCGCGGGGATGATGACTGCGTAAGGTATCAATCATGCGTCTTCTAAGTTCAATTTTTCTCATCGCCCTTATTATTCTAGCCATCAGCTTTTCATTGCTGAATGCGGAAGTCGTCAGCGTTAATTATTTTTTTAATAAACAAGAATTGCCTTTATCTTTATTATTACTCATTGCACTTTTTTTAGGATGCCTATTGGGCTTTTTAGCGCAACTTAAAGTATCTTTACAACAACGTTATCAAAATTATGCGCTTAATAAAAAAATTAATTTACTGAACCAAGAACTCAATAATCTACGTGCGTTGCCCGTAAAGGATCATTTGTGAGTTTAACCTTGCTTTGGCTATTATTGCCAGTTGCAGCTTTGTCAGGTTATTTAGCTGCGAAAAAAAGTATGCGCGGCCCTTCAGGGCAGAAAAACTTTTCATCTTCCAAAGAATATCTGACTGGACTTAATTTTTTATTAAACGAGCAACCCGATAAAGCTTTAGAACTTTTTATTAAATTGTTAGAAGTCGACAGTGACACCATTGAAACGCATTTTGCTTTAGGCAGTTTATTTCGTCGTCGTGGCGAAGTCGATAGAGCCATACGTATCCATCAAAATTTAATTGCGCGTCCTGATTTAAGTCGTGCTCATCGCTTGCAAGCTTTATTAGAATTAGGCCATGATTATTTGCGCGCGGGGGTGCTGGATCGCGCTGAAGCGTTGTTTCAAGAATTAGTAGGCTTAAAAGCCCATATGCGTTTAAGTTTGCAATGTTTGATGGATATTTACCAACAAGAACGCGATTGGGATAAAGCCATTAATACTGCCACACAATTTGAACGCTACACCGGTGAAAATATGGCGTCTGTTATTGCGCATTATTATTGCGAATTAGCAGAATTAGCAGTTGCCGCAGCACAACCCGAACAAATGAACCGTTACTTAAAACAAGCGATTCATGCAGATCCTAAAAGTGTGCGTGCACAATTATTACAAGCAAGACAAGCTTTTGATGCAAGAGATTATAAATTAGCGATTTCACATTATCAGCGCGTTAAATCAAGAAACCCAGAATTCACTTCAGAAATTTTATTGCCATTAGCACAATGTTATGAGGCCTGTGGTCAAGAGCAACAGTTTCACGATTTTTTGCATAAATGTTTGGAAGAAGAATTAGGCGCGGTGATATGCGCAACATTTTCCAGTGAGCTTTCGCAATATATTAGTGATCCAAATGATATTCATATTATTGCAGAACAATTAGAAAAACGCCCTTCAGTGCATGCGATATATGCGCTAATTGAATTTCGATATAAAGACAGTGTCGGAGAAGAAGCAGCACATTTATCTTTATTACGCGATGTAGTGCGGCAATTACTGGGTAAAGAAGCCGCCTATTATTGTGAAAATTGTGGTTTTTCTGCACAAGCCTTATATTGGTTATGCCCTAGTTGTAAACATTGGGATGTGATTAAACCCTTTAGTGGTTTTAGAATTATTCCAGAGGAGTTGACATACACATCTGCGCTGCCTCATCAGCTGTCACATACACCCGTCCCGCTTGATTAAATACGATACGTTTTGCAAAATTTAAATTTTTAGGACAATAATAAAAACTGCCATTTTGAGTTTTCGTCATGCCATTTGCAGAAAATTGGATAAGATGCTCACTCCCCAAAGGAAATGTTTTTAAAAAAATATGGGCATGATGTTGAAAAAAAATGGATGAAATTATATGTTCATTTTCATCTTGTAATAATAAGCCTAAAGACCAAGTGTCACTAGGCGATAAGGTCATATTTTCACGTCGTAATAAGGCTTGTTGTCTTGCCAAGGTGAATGTTCGCACTATCTGCTCGACCTCTGTTTGCGCTTGATGGCGATCTAAAAAATCATGATATTGTGGCACGGCAAATAGGGCGAGCATCGCGATTAAAAGTAGCACTAGAATAAGCTCTAAAAATGTAAATCCATCCTGCATAATGGTATAATCTCTCCATGTCAGATTTTCTTATTATTGGTGGCGGTATTATCGGATTATTAACCGCGCGCGCCTTACAAAAACGCGGTGCTGAAGTCACTTTACTCGAAGCAAACACATGCGGTCAAGAAGCTTCTTGGGCAGGTGGTGGCATTATTTCTCCGCTTTACCCGTGGCGTTATCCGGATTTTATCACCGAGCTTGCAAAAGCATCTCAATATATTTATCCCCAATTAGCAGAAGAACTATTCAATGAAACGGGTATCGACATAGAATTATTACGCAGTGGTTTATTAATGATGGACGCCCAAGAAACCATCCCCGCCATGCAATGGGCAAAACAGCATCAAATGCAAATAGATAAAATAGACAACGACCTATGGATGCCACAAGTGATGCAAGTGCGCAATCCAAGATTATTAAAAGCATTGGTTGCAAGTTTAAAACAAACAAAAGTAAAATTATTAGAACATCAAAAAGTTTTAAAGTTAAACGAAAAAAATAATGTGATTAAAAACGTAAAAACAGCACAACAAACATTTCAAGCCGATAAAATAATTATCACGGCAGGGGCCTGGAGTGGTGAGCTTTTCACACCGTTAAACATTACCCCCGTCAAAGGCCAAATGTTATTATTCGCAGCGAAAAAAAATTTATTAGAAAAAATTATTTTATATCACAACCATTATGTTATCCCTCGCAAAGACGGACTTATCTTAGCGGGCAGTACTATGGAATATCAAGCAGGATTTAATCAAATCCCCACACAAGCAGGATTCAATGAATTATATGAATCCGCAATCAATATTTTACCCAAACTAAAAGATTGCGAAGTCATTGCTCAATGGTCAGGTTTACGTCCCTATAATCCAGAAGGCATCCCAGCCATAGGCAAAGTTGCATCTTATGAAAACTTATACATTAACGCAGGTCATTTTAGAAATGGCTTAGTATTAGCTCCAGCTTCCGTTGAATATTTTATGAAGAATATGCAAAAATAATCAAGCTGGTCAAAGCTAAAATTGCAATTACACCATGAAAAATAGCAAGTTTTTTAGGGCTAATGGTATTACTCAAATCTTTATGTAATAAAATGATACCTGCGCAGGCCGCTATGATGAATATGATTAAAGATAATATCGGTGCGTTTTTATAAAATATACAATAAATAATTAATAATACAGCACCGAGTATCGCACCACAGCCGTGAATAATTGCAATGCCTTTGGGTGTATTTTTATTTCTTAAAATAAATGAAATTAAATAAATACCACCTAAAGCGACTAGTATAAAAATACTGATGATGAATATTAACATTTTTCGACCTATTTCTTTTCTAAATCAAATTGCGCTGGACCTTCGATCACTTTTCCTTCTTTAGTAAATCGACTGCCATGACAAGGGCAATCCCAAGTTTTTTCTTCATCATTCCAATTGACAATGCCTTTCATATGCGAGCACACCGCGGATACGATATGAAGTTGATTGTTTGCATCACGTGAAATTGCACATTTTTCATGGTTAATTTCAAGCACTTTACCTTTGCCAATTTTAATATCCTCATATGGAGTTGTTTTAAAAGTGGGTAAATCTTTAAGATATTGCATCAATACATTGATATTATCTTTAACAAAAAAAGACCATGAAGCTATAGGCGTAAAACGGGTAGCATCATATTTTTTTTGCCAATCGCCTATTTTATTATTATTTAAAATGGCATTGCCAATAATGATTCCAGCCAAAGTACCATAAATCAAACCATCTGCAAAATAGCCTGTGGCGATATAAGTGTGTTTTGCACCATCCGCCAAACCAATATAGGGCACATCATCGGCTGAATGATAATGCTGCGCAGACCAGTGATAAACAAATTTAGAAATTTTAAATTTTTCACTTAAGAAATTTTCAAGATCTTGATAATAAGCATGATGCGGCTGTCTTTGACCGGTTTTGTGGTGATTGCCTGATACGATGATTAGATTCAATGCTTTACCATTATCGCTATGTGTACAAATCGCATGATGCGGCTGATTTAAATCCCAAAAATTACCTTCTGGATAAATATTGTCTTCTAAATGTGCGGCGACACCATAACTTCTATAGGCGGCTAAACACATTTGCTTAAAGTTTACACCTATGGGTGTGTGGGTTGCGATAATGCCATGCTTGGCAAAAACTTTACCTTGTGCGGTGTGAAAAATGACGCCATTATTAGTTTCTTCACTTTGAATTACCCGACTATTTTCATAAATTAAGCAACCTTTTGTAGCTAACCTTGCAGCAAGCTCGGTGACGTAAATTAACGGATTAAATCGCGCTTGATTGTCTAACAGCGCAGCACTTTTAAATTCTAAATTAAGCGGCAAAGAAGTAGTTAAATCAATGGCAACACCATTTTTTTTCATCAATTCCACTTCAGTTTCTAAGAATTTAATTTGCTCGGGATTATTGGTATACAAAAACCAAGGTCTGCGTGCAAAATGACAGTTAATATTTTCTTGCGCTGCAATTTTTTCAATATAATCTATCGCAAACTGTCTAGAAGAAAGAATGGTATTCACAGTTGCATTATCAAATTTTTTAAGAATATTTTGATAATAAGGCTGAACAGGAATATAAAGATTGCCTGTTGAATCACCAGTCGTGCCTTCGCCAATAGAAAGCGCTTCTATAATGGCTACTTTTTTGCCATTTTGAATTAAATGTTGTGCGGCCGTGATACCTGTGATTCCACCGCCAATAATGGCAATATCAACAGATATTTCTTGATTCAAAGTAGGATAAATAGATTGTTTATTAAACTGTGCTTTCCAGGGCGATTGTGTATTCATAACTAAAGCTTATCAGTGATTGCTATTATTTCAAATTTAGTTTAGTGATAATAACTTGATTTGCTATAATCAATCTTCGGGTCGTTAGCTCAGCTGGTAGAGCGTCGGACTCTTAATCCGCTGGTCGTTGGTTCGATCCCAACACGACCCATAAAATTAAGAACTAAAAAACTCTTCAATCATAGGCCTAATATTTTTATAGGAAAAATGATATGGAATCATATAACCGCTGATTAATTAAATTCAGCCAGGGTTATAGTTTCAACATTATTAGATTTAACGTCTTCTAGTGCTTCGCTTAATAAACCATCGCCTTTTTTGGGTAACGGGTTTACCCAAAAAAGTTGTTGCTCCCAATCTTCTGGGAACCCCATATCTTTAACACTCATATGTGCTGTGGCAGGAAAAGAACGTATTAAATCAGTCACGCGCTGTTGCCAAGAAGAACGCGGACAAAGATGCTGCATAAAATGCGCTAAGATGCAAAATACAATATAAATCCTGGATGTTATTTGAGCGTTACCAATAAAAGAATCAAAGTTTATCATGGCTCCTTGTTTTGCAAGCTTGGGTTGATCAATTAAATTTCTGTTCCATAGTCGGCCGTGATGGGCCACTACATTACGTGCATAATTTAAACAACGAAGCCAGCTTTCCATTACTTGCCAATCAGAAATATTATATTTTGCAGCAATTTCGGTTTTATCTTTTACTGTCATGCCTTGATAGAATGTAGCTAAAAGACCAAAATCCCATAATTCAACGGCAATCCAAATTGGCAAGGGTAAACCATATTTTATTTTATAATGTGTTGTAAAATCTTCTTTTGATCGTTTGATTAATTGCTCATGTTTATTCAACCATTCTTGATGCCTAGTTTTGCCTGTTTTTGAATTTATTTTTTTAGTAAAATTACCGTGTAATAGTGAGGGTTTTATATAGGCGAATGGATCCTGTTTCCCAAGTAAATAAGCAATGTCTACTCTAAAAGCAATTTCTAATCGTTCAATTGCATCTAATGCTAATAGCCGTAATTTTTTGTCAAAAACGTATAAAGCTACTCCATCTTCAAATCTAGCGCCAGGCATAAATTCATCAGAACGTTGGGCTCTATATTGACCTGCTGATGAAGGAATTGGTTTTCGGCAGGGGTACCAATAGCCACTTAAACGGTAATAACCTACACGAGACAAATATGCTAATGCTGCAACGTCATCGGTTATTTCTAGCCCTCGTGACTTTAATAAGTCTAGTTGTTGCTTAAAGCTAAGATGAGGTTTGTTGTAGGATGACATAGACTGCTCATAAAAGAAAACCCACCCGTGCATTTTTCAATGTAGAGGAGCAGGCCGTGTTGTCTATATTATAAATGCCCTTTTGACACAAGGCAACTGATCTAATTGATCTGATTGAATCTTATGCCAATAGTTAAACTGTCCCAAAACGTACTGGGGTCTTGCCATCAGGGTAATATTGTTATACTGCCCCAAAATTTTACCAATACACCACGGTTTATGGCGTATTGATGCGATATTACACGGTTTTTTTAGTGGAGAAATGACGGTAAGTCATTGATTTAATTAGAACTCTATATATTTTAAAAATAAATTTTCAAACCCACTATTTTTAATCATTATAGTGGGTTACGAGTCATCTTACCCATACAACCGGAGTAATTGGGCTTGCTGTGGCATCATTACGATTTAAAGTACCGAGTTGCCAGATGTCTTCGAGTGTGCGCAGCATATTATAAAAATTATAGTTATCGTGAATGGTAGTTTTCTTGACCATAGGTCCATAAAAAACAGTATAAATCAAATTATCAGCGATTTCTTCAGGCGTGCCATTGGGGTTGCTTTCATCAAACCATAAAACAAATAATATGTTTTGTGTATCAACATTAGCATTTTGCATAAGAGGGTACATATATTCCTCTAACCATTGGTTGGCGATATTCATATCATCATGTCCACTGTGTGGAATGTTGGGAATAAAAAATGAGTAATCGGGTAAATTTCCAGACTCAAGGTCACTCTCAAAATTACTTTGTGCATTAACAATATTGGCACATCGAGCTGCATCATTAGTTATTGTAGTAAAGCTAATAAATGGATTATGTTTGCGTCGATAGAGTTTTGTATCACTAGGATATGCTTCTCCCATGTAGCAACCATTTGCATTCCACTCAGGAAGACTCATGTCAGTAGGATAATCTTCAGCGTAGGTTTTCCAGGTGCGGTGACTGTCTTCTAATAAATCTACTAAGGTTGTATAGTTTAAATTAATAGGTGAATTACTTGTAACACCAAAACTATCTCCTGCTATCATGCTTAAATAATTCGGTTGCGAGGGTCTTGTAACCGCGTGAAAGTTATCAAAATATGCGCCTTGTTCTGCAATGGTTGCAAACATCGAATATGAAAGTGCTGCTGTTGCATTTTCATTTTCAAAAGTAATGAATACAATTTTTTGAAAATCGTTGATAACATAAATGTTGATTCTATCATCTGCATTCACCGGTTTAGAGCAACGCGTATTGTCTTTTGCACAAACTTTAGGATCAACAACAACATGAGTAGAACCTAAAAGTGATTGGTCAGCTACCATTAAATTTATTTCACAAGTTTGCCCATCATGCAAATTACTGATAGTAATTTTATTTTTTGATGGATCATAGCTTTGCACAACACACATACCCGTGCCTGTAATATTATTTAAGGTAACACCTTTAGGAAGATCACTGATAGTAATTAAGCCGCTGTCTTGGCCGATATTATTGGTAATATTAAAACTAAATAAAAGTGGGGTAGAGGGCATAGATTGATTCATTGTTAATTCTGGTGTATCAGTTTTAATAATAAACCAAGCATCAGCAGACCATGCTTGAGTGCTGAACAAAAATAAACTTGCAAGATAAAGTTTAGATAAATGCTTCATTTGAATCTCCGCAATATAGTCGTTATAAAATATAACTGAGTTGTAATAATACTTCTTGTAATTGTACTTCTTGTTTCCAATCCTGCCCCGTGTTTTGCGCGGTCAATACTGAATCTCCAGCATCGGTAAATAAATAACCTATGCCAATGCGCAAATCATCTATAATCTCACGCTCTATACCTGCACCAATGCTATAAACGAAATCGGTTTGTGTCGTACCATTAAATAAATGTTCCCGAGTTAATTCGCCTGGCGTTGAACTTGTTTCCTGGTAATTTTCAGTTTCATTCCAAGCAACACCTAAACTTGCAGTCACATAAGGATACCAATCATCGAATTCTCTTAGAAATTTAAATTCAGCTGCTAAACGCTGATGTTCTAATTCATATTGATAGTCAATGCCATCAAAATTAGGGTCGGCATTACCCCAAACATTACCGCTCAAATCATCAAAGTTAACAGCATCAAACCCAAGTCCCATTTGCAGCGACCAATGTTTTTTAAAATCATAATTAACGCCTGCAAAAACACCCCAACCTATTTGATTGTTGTTGTTATCAGGAATAAATTCATCAAAGGTATCACTTGCGATCTCAATGGTTTGATTATCTTGGCTTTGGAGCCAGTTTTCAGAAATACGCACAGCGAACATAGGATCAAAACCTGCTAATACCGGATTCATCACGATGCAGTAAAGTAAAATGCTATTTAATATTTTTATGAAGAATCTGTTATTTCCGTGCATTATCTTTTCCTTAAATGATTGTTTAACAGTATAGCTTCAGAAACTGAACTGGGGTCAGGCTCAGTCAATCATTTTCTAAACCTAATGATCCGTTATAATAAAAACGTTGGTCGAGGGTATCGATCCCAACACGCATTAATTTACCTGCTCACTCTCGATACTCAGCTTCACATAATATATTTAGTTTCTTGACAAAGTAACTTTTGCGCATGATAATAAATAAAAAAAATAAATAGTATAAATTAATTTAATAATAATTCTTTAATATTTTTGTGAATCTAAGTAGTACAGGTAGGTTGTAAATGTTTCAAGGAATAGAACGTGATTTGGGTCGTGTGTTGACCCCAAAAGAAAAAGATTTTATTAATATAGCCATTCATTATTTGCATTATCCCACTGAAAATAATTTTAAGCGTTTACAGCAACATGAAAGTGTTACTTTAAAATTTTCTAAAATTTCTGATCGCACGTTACAAATTACCCTCGCTGGGGAATATCAAATAGCACAAATCACTCTAGATAACCAATTCGGTATAATTAAGTCAAGGGTTATGCGTGATTTAACCACACAAAAGGTTGATGCATTAACAGTCGCGCCGAAGGTGATGTCACATTTTCAAAATTTACCTGAACAACAAAAAGCAATTATTTTTTTTGGCGGCGGCGTAAGGCACACGCTTTCACCTACAGATCTTATCAAAACCACACATGAATTATTTACAGCATTAATTGAAAATTTTTCAGGAAAATTTGCTGTATTGACAGATGGATATAAAGGAACTGATATACCCTCTGCATATCCTTCTACCCGTGCACCGCATGATATATCACAGCAGTTTGAAAACGTTCGCATTCCTCGGTATATGATCGTTCCTGAATGTGGACAAACAGTATGCCATCAAAGTGTGCATGCCAAAGATTGTTTTGGTATCAACTGGGGTGAAGAAGCGCCGGCATTGGCCGAGGTGGCTGATGCATTTGTATACATCGCACCATTTAATTTAATTACTGAATTAGAAATTATTTTAGCCCTAAAGCAAAAAAAACCGGCTGTGATTATTGATGTTAATCAAACAGATGAAATGGTGTATCATACGCGAGCAAAATGTGGCTACCTTTATCCTCAAGGGGGTATTATTAGTTATCAATCGCCGGAAATTGCTGCAAAAGCATTGTCCAAACGACTTTCACAAAAGTTTTCGCAGATGCGAGAAAATAAAGAAAATATTTCGCCAGAAATTTCAATAAGCCCACCTAATAGCCCGGTTCAATATAATCTTTCTACCTTGCAATGGGATGCTAAACTGGGTTTTGCAGGCTTTAAAAATAATTTGTCAGGCGTGTTAGGGCGCGATAATGCTATTTATGCTCAAAATAAAAATTTAAGAATATAACCTTAATTATAGGTCAGCTTGGAAGTGTGCTATCTTTCAAGCTATGAAGTCTTATACCTTTTCAGCTTTACAGCAAATGATTAAATATGCGCACATCCCAGGAATATCTATTTCGTGGTGCCGACAAGGCATAGTGAAATCAATCGCAGCAGGAGTAATAGATACTTCAAAACCACATTCGGTAGACACCACAACATTATTCCAGGCGGCTTCTTTGAGTAAACCCGTATCAGCTGCAATTGTATTAAATCTATTTAAACAAAAGTGTTGGGATCTAGATCAACCACTTTGCGAAATATCTGATTATGGTACAGCTGAAATTAGAAAAAATCCCTATTATAAAAAATTAACTACACGAATGGTTTTAGCCCAATGTTCTGGTGTGCCCAATTACTGCGGTGATGCAAACATAAACTTTATTGCAGAACCAGGGGCTGGATTTACTTATTCTGGAATTGCCTTTGATTTTTTAAAAGAGGCCATCGAAAAAAAAATTGGCAAAGAATGGGAGACTATCTCCCAGGAATTTTTTCAAGCCATTGGAATGCATCATTCAACGTTTTTACAATCCTCTAGCATCGTTGCGCGTGGTCATGATGGCTATGGACAACCCGAGACGTTACCTCCTGCAAATTTACCTGCAATACCTGCAGGATCGCTATTGACTACAGGAAGCGATTATATTGTTTTTTTAAGACACTGTGTATCTGACGAATTTTTATCTGAAAATTTATTTAAAGCGCATACTGCATTAAACCCCGAAAATTTTTCTAAGCTATCTGTTGATCATGTTAACAAAATTAAATGGGGCCTTGGAATCGGATTATTTGAGCATCAGGGGAGAAAAATTGCGTTCCACTGGGGAACTAATCCAGGTTCTTATGCATTTGCAGCAATTGATCTAGACGGTGGCGATTGCATCGCGTCCTTTGTAAATAGTGTAAATGGTCCTAATGTTTTTAAGAAACTTACAGAGCTTGTTGTCGGTGATATGTCCCCGGTATTTGATTGGTTATCTCATTATTGTTTCTTCAATGCAACTGTTCAACCTACAGTTCCAGAAACAACGTTTAGGAATACTGCTAAATTGTGAACCCAGTGCTTGCATATGCTATTGACATAATAGAAATATTTTTATTAGAATAGACTCTATGAAATACTACACCATTATTCATTTGTCAGATAAAAATTTATCTACATTATTACGCAAATCTGGTCAAATGATCAAAATCAGCTATTTGGATACAGATAAAGATAATATTCAGAAAAAACCACCATTTATTTAGTGAGACAGTATTTATTCAATAAGCTCACAGAATATAATGATGAATCTTATCAGCAAACAATTATCGATGGTGAAAATTTCGTTAAAGATACTTCTCTTCCTGTTTGTATTGTAGCGGGTGCTAAAGATGAGAATCTTAATATCGAGCATTTAGATCAATTAGAAATAGATTTTAAACATTCAGCTTCAGCTAGAATAATGCTTACCCATGCAGGGCATGATTTTTTTATTCATGACAACTATTTATTCATGAAAATACATGAAAATTTCATGTTTAATGTAGCTCCAGGGAATCTATATAATCTTAAACAGCAGCATCAGCCTACAAGTAAATTATAAACTGCTGACTTTGATTGATAAATCCTACTTACCCAAGAGAAGCGGGTTTATGATTATTTTTATTATGATTACCATCGGGGATCACAGGTTTTATATTTCTGTGTGACAAAACCGGACTATTGGTGATGGTTGAGTTTTGATTATCAGGTAATACATATTGACGGATTGTTGTGACTAGCCAAGTACTATATTCCCACAATTGGTTTAAAGTCTGGGTGACTGACACGGGAATAATGGGCTCTTCTTTATTGATAACTCTTCTTTTTTCAAATGAGTCATCTTCATCAGCACTAACATTAATTAAATTGACTTGTTGTTCTGGCGCATCGCAAATGACGCGGCCTTTATATTCCTTCTCGATATATTCAAGCATATCGTTTGAGAGGAGATTATTTTCTAAATTAATTTTCAAGTCCGGGTTATATTTTAAAGCATTAAGTAAAATTAAGGCACCGTTATCGGTCATTTTATTGTTGCTTAGGTCTAGAAATTCTAAAGATTTATTTTCCTTAATGGCCTTGGAAAATGCTGTTGCTGCATGATCGGTAATAAGATTATTTTTTAAAGTTAATCTCAGTAAGGTATGATTAGTTGTAAGTGCGTTGGCTATTAAAATAATATTCTCAAGAGGTATATGAGGGATAAGCTTTACATCCCTATATTTCATATCGCCTGTAGGAGCACTATAAGTTACAGGCGATCCACTGAGATTTAATGCTTTTAAATTTATATTTTCTGGCAATTGCTTTGCCAATTCATCCATGGTTTCTTTTAGGTATAGAAGATCTATATCACCTGGGAAATAGGTGACATTATTTGTGAATCTAATTAGATTTAAAAATGATTGATTAGTTTCCGGTAGTTTTATAGGCATCAATTACCCCCTTTGTTGGAGGCATTGATTTTGACAACCTTCTTATCTGGCCAATAAGCGCGGTAACGATCTTGTCTTTCTTGACTCGCAATAGGATCTGTATCCATAGGAGGAATTAAGGCATCGCTATTCATTACAGCCATTTGGTTTTGTGCACGTTGTAATAGGGTTACTAGATGACTCTTTGTTTTTTTAAAAATTTGATATCCGCGTAAAGTGCTTGTTGAAACTTGATGCACTGAGCCACTTTCATGTCGTTGCGTTGCATCGTGCAAGGAGTCACCAATATATTTTTTTAGTATTTCTAGTTTTTCAGCTGCAGAAAAATGTGTATTATTTTTAAGTATTGTTACAAACGCTTCAACTTTCGCAGGTGTTTTGAGATTGTCACTATTGCGAGATAAAAATGAGTCTTGGCTATATTGTTCGTATTCTTTGACTGTGTTAACTACGGTATCCGCTATGTGATCAAATCTTGCAGATCGCTGCCCCTCTTGTTCTGGGGTGGTTTTCCTTTCTTCTTGTTGAAACCATACGATCACATTCTTTATGCCTTCCGCTATTTTGGGTGTGATCTGTTTATTCTCTTTTTCTAAGAAAGTATTAAGTTCCTTCAGCGGATTGATAACTGCATTTTCTTGTAGCTCTGTTATCTTTGTGATAATTTTTTCACAGGATGCTATCATTTCCTTTGGTGATACACTTTCAGTTTTACCGAACAGGGCAGATGTTTTTTTAACGGCAAAACCTATAAAAGAGGCTTCATATTTTTGTTGTTCTTTAGCTTTTGATATTTCAGCTTTTAGCTCTTCTTTTATGATGGTTAAAAGAGTTTGTTCTTTATCTTTCTGCTTTGCAGTATTGGATTCTCTGATCGCAATGGCAGAAAAATCAGGCTCAACCGTTTTGGCAATATTCTCATAAAAATGCTGCACTTCTACTTTTCTGCTAGGCGACCAAGTATCAATGGCTGTTTCTGCATCCTCTTTAATAGTTAGAAAAACTTGTTTTGGATCTTGAGGGTGTTCAGTCTTTAGAGAAGTATTATATTGCTCAATTTTTTTATACATTTTAGACATGGTATCTGATACAAAATGGCCATGAGTAATGTCATGACTAATCTTGTTGAGCAGAGTTTCATAATACTGATTTTCAGCGGTATGATTTTCGATAACAGGATTTGCCAATTGCCCCATCTTTCTAGAAAATTCAGCGCTTTTATTATTTGTAAGGGAACCATTAATAAAGCGTAAGGTATCACTGGAACTGTATCCCACAGATAAATTTTGTTGCGCAGAGATGATGTTCTCATTCAAATACTCCCCATCAAAAGCAGGGGATTCAACTGAAACCGAAACAGGATCACTTTTTGAAAATGGTGCGGGCATACAACCGCTGTTATCAAGAAACTCCCGACCAAGCTCATCAACAAAACAAGCGATTTCTTCCGCTTTACCTGCGCGAGTCAAGCCCAATTCTTTATGTTTACCCTGTAAAGTTAAAGTTTTGATAGTGGTGGCACTGGGATCTTCAGAAATAAGCTCATAGTGTTTTCGTTGGGTAGTATTTCTAGCAATGAGTGCGTCCATGACCTCGTCGGTTTCTGGCGCAGGATCATCAGCATATAAAATATTAAGTGTATCGACACAAGCAGGAATATGTTTAGTTTGTGTGGATGCAGTACTGAAATCAAATGTACCATAAGCGGGATCAATCAAAAACATCTCGATGGTTATCCAGTTCTCTTTGGGTTGATTGACGTTAAACTTTTTATGGATCTTATTTGCTAATTCAATTTGAGCAGCTGCTCCACGACTAAAACCGGTGAGGATAAGTTTTGAGGGTAATTGATTCTTCTCTTTTAAGGTAACAAGATTTTCTAGAATTTTATTAAGCTTTTTCTCGCCATCGCTGCCCCAATACTCGTCATCACTTCCGCCTTCAATAAAAAAATTATTATATTCAGCCAGCAAATTCCCTATGGTGTCAGTGTTAATCGTTGAGCTGACACCTGTTCCTGCAAAATGAATAATCAGTGGTTCTGTTTTTGAAAATTTATCAGATTTACTTTTTCTATTTTTGAGCGGGTTTACCCATTTGGGTGGAGTCAGACCTTCTAATTTAGCACTTTCATAAAGTTCATTTTGTAAATAGTGACGGATATTTCTTGGCATACGCGCAAGTGTTTTTCTTAATTCGGTCCAAACAGGATTTAAAGAAGTCGCCTCTGGAATTTTGTCAATGCATTTTCTAAATAATAAAATGTGTTGTTGTATTTTTTCTTGTTGTGCTTGGGTATAAATATTTACAAAATTCCATTTTTTATCAGCTACCCAAGTGATGGCCATCCTAAGACTATTTTTTTTAGCTTCTTGGTCTGTTTCATCGTTTATGGTCTCTGTAGTCAGTGGTATGTTAGGATCAATATCTTTATTTTCAATTTCTTTTGATGGATCTATAGTGATACCAAGATCAAGTTCCATCTTCATATCTTTAATTGATTGATTGTGATCCTCAGGAATATCTGCATCTATTTGATCTCTTGCAGACGGCGTCATGAGTTGTTGCAACATGACCTTAAAAAGAGTTTCTATGTAGGTATAATTTTTGATGCCTTCCAGATGACATTTTTTAAGCCCTGATAAACAGGCAGCGATCACCGTTCCATCTATTCCAGCAACTACACCTGAAAGTGGTCCAAGGTTACTACCCATGCTGCCGAGCTTGCTATATAACAGTTCTAACGTGGGGCGCTTTAATACCAGCGCACGCACTAAGCCGAAAATGGTATCATTCTCAAAAAGTGGGGTTACAAAATCATCAATTAATTTACGCGCTTGGTTATAGACGATAAGATGAGAAGCATTTTTTTTAACGATGTCGACCACTTTTGATGAATAAACCAGTTTACTCATGGCGGCTTGTAATTTTTCTAATTTTTCGAGCACTGGCAAAACGGGTGTGAGTGTTTCAGTAGTTTCTAGTTGTTTTTTATTTGTTTTGTCTTCTTTAGCCTGCATGATTTCACAGGTTTTTACGCGGCCATCTACGGCTTGTAGGAATTCATCTAAAGCACTAGCAAATGCAGTTAAGTTTTCAATCAACTCTTGGGTATAGCCACCGTCTTGCCACATGGGATATTGTGCTTTAAAGGCATCTATACGTGTTTGCAGGCCGCTCGACCCATACAACATTTCATCGTATGCATTTATTACAATTTGCGTTTGTATACTATTGGTAGTTTCGTTACTCATGTCATAAGGATAACATCTATATATAATAAGTCCAACAGCTTATTTAATAAAAAATCTATGTTTTCAATGGGTTGTATTGCAGAGAAAATATTCTTGGCCTATCTCCTTTGACCTATTGGACATACTAAGAAGCTAAACTAAAATAATAGAGTGTGAAGAAAAACAACAAAGAGGAAAATATCATGTCAAATAAAAATAAAACTCAAAAACTACCTTTAGGTAGAAATCCTTTAAACAATGAACCTACAAGAAGTGTACAAGCTCAACATCTAGGTGGGAACAATCAACCTTTAAATCAGCCTTCTAAAGGCAAGCCATCTAAAGGCAACAAAGAATTTGGCCAAAAAGGTTGGTAAGCATAATCCCCGCATGGGTAAACTCATGCGGGGTGCTTTAATCTAGGACGCAATACTGTATAATCCTCCCTTTAACAGGGAGCGTTTATGTGGTTCAAACAAATACAATATTTCCATCTTAAAACCGGTTTACCTTATCAAACAGATTATTTGAGCGAAGCGCTTGAAGGTTTAAGCTTTGAGCCGTGTTTACCTTCATTGCCAGTGGGTATGGGTTTTATTCCACCACTTGAAGAGTCGCTTGTGCATGCCGCCAATGGTTATATGATGCTGTGTTTACAAGTTGAAGAAAAAATTCTGCCCTCAACCGTGGTGCGACAAGCTTTGCAAGAGCGTATTAAAATCATCGAGCAGACTCAAAGCCGTAAAGTGCCTTATAAAGAAAAACAAGCGCTGCAATCCGATATTATTTCGACGCTTTTGCCACGTGCTTTTAGTCGGTTAAAACAAATTTATGCTTATGTTGATACCAAACGTAATTGTTTAATTTTAAATGCTGCGCATCCCAAAGAAATTGGTTATTTTTTAAATTGCTGGAAAAAAGTATTACCCGATCATCAACTCATCATGCCAGAATTAAAAGACTTAAGTTTTGTATTGACCGATTGGTTGCAAAATCATTCCTATCCGCAAAGTTTTTCTATTGAAAAAGCCTGTGTATTACAAGATCCAAGTCAGCAAAGTCGCACCATTCGTTGTCAACAACAGAATTTATCAGCAACACCGATTCAGTCTTTATTGACCGATGGTTGTCAAGTAAAGCAATTAGCATTGACTTGGCAAGATCGGGTAAGCTTTAATATCAATAGTGAATTTATGATTAGAGGTTTAGATTTTCAAGATAAATTACAATCAAGCGATGCAGGGGACGCACAAACACAGCAACAACAATTTGATGTCGATTTTATTTTAATGACACAAGCGATAGCTGAATTTATGATAGATTTATTGGCGCTCTTATCTAAGACGCCAGCGACAACCCCGGCATTGCGCGAAGAAGGCGAAGCAATCCAGGTGTAAATCATGAACAAATTAGCCGCATTACAACGCTATTTTGGCTTTGATGCTTTTCGACCCTATCAGGAAGAAATCATCGACTGCATACTGCAAAATCAAGATGTTTTTGCAGTATTACCGACAGGCGCTGGAAAATCCTTATGTTTTCAATTACCCGCAATTTTATTAGATGGCGTGGCCATCGTCATTTCACCTTTAATCGCTTTGATGCAAGATCAAGTCGATTATTTAAACCAACAAGGCATTCGCGCTGCGTTTATTAATAGCAGTGTTGCGCCTTATTTAATCGATGAAGTCTTAGCCGATTTAAATCAATATCAATTAATTTATATTGCCCCAGAGCGTTTAGTGCAAGCACGATTTTTATCTTGCTTAAAAAAAGCCAATATCAGTTTTTTTATTATCGATGAAGCGCATTGTATCTCACAGTGGGGACATGATTTTCGGCCTGAATATCGATCCTTGAATTTATTAAAACAGCAATTCCCCAATAAAGCCATCGCCGCTTTTACCGCAACTGCGACGCAAACGGTGAATGTTGATATTTGTGAACAATTATTATTAAAAAATCCGCATAAAGTTCAAAGTAGTTTCGATAGACCTAATTTAATTATTCGCATCATTGAACGGGATCATTTGCAAAAACAAATACTCGCGTACTTGGAGCCTCATGCAGAACACTCGGGTATTATTTATGCAGGCACGCGTAAAGGCGTTGATGAGTTACATGATTTTTTATTAGCAAAGGGCCTGCGTGTTGCAAAGTATCATGCAGGCTTATCTGAAAAAGAACGGTTTAAAGCGCAGCGTGCTTTTATGAATGACGATGCCTTAATTATAGTGGCAACCGTTGCGTTTGGTATGGGTGTACATAAATCTAATATTCGTTTTGTGATCCATGCCAATATGCCTAAAAGCGTAGAGCAATATTATCAAGAAATGGGTCGGGCAGGGCGCGATGGTTTAGCATCTGAATGTACGATGTTATACCATTACCAAGATTTATTATTACAAAAACATTTAGCAAAAACGCATACTGAAGCAGAGATTATCGATCATCAAGAAAAAATGGCTGAACAAATGTTTGGTTTTTGTTCTTCTTTGCATTGTCGAAGAATTGATTTATTAGGGCATTTTGCGGAAAAGTATATTCATGATCGCTGCGATGCTTGTGATAATTGTTTGTCTGAAACTAAAGTGATCGAAGGCACGATCATTGCTCAAAAAATATTATCGTGTGTATATCGATTAAAAGAACGGTTTGGGATGAATTATGTCATCGATGTGTTGCGGGGTTCAAAAAATAAAAATATTTTGGGCCGTGGGCATGAGACGTTATCGACTTATGGCATCATGGCTCCCCATGGGCAAAAAGAATTGCAGCATTATGTGTTAAGTTTAATCCAGCAGGGATTTTTGCAGATTTCACAAGGTGAGTATCCCTTATTGCAATTAACTCCTCATAGTCGGAAAATTTTAAAAGATAAACAGACTGTGTTCTTCCGGCAGAAAAAACATACCGATAAAAAAGCGAAAGTTCAGCATGTGGATTATGATAAAGACTTGTTTGCACAATTGTCAGCAGTGCGTAAAGCCATAGCGACTAAAGCAGGCTTGCCGCCGTTTGTGATTTTTCATGATAGGACTTTGATTGAGGTGTGTATTCATAAGCCACACACACAAGCGGGGTTATTGCAAATCAATGGGATAGGCGAAGAAAAATTAAAACGTTATGGCGATGCGGTGTTAAACTGTGTGAAAGGATATTGTACGCCCCCTTTATGAAAGGGGGCCGGCCGTGGGCCGGGGGGATTTTGTGAACTTCCGATGTGTACGCCATAGTTTGCAAAATCCCCCCGCCTATGAAGGCGGCCCCCTTTCTTAAGGGGGCGAAAAAAATAAAGGTTCAAATATAAATGAGCAAACAATTGACCAAATCAGCATCCCTTGTTGGGTTTATGACCTTGCTTTCTCGCATCATGGGATTTGTGCGCGATATTTTAGTTGCAACATTTTTTGGGGCAGGGGCTGCGTATGATGCTTTTTTAATTGCTTTCAAAATTCCTAATTTTATGCGCAGTCTGTTTGCCGAAGGCGCATTTTCCCAAGCGTTTGTGCCCCTGCTGTCTGAATACCATACCAAACACCAACCCAATGAAATTCGTCATTTTATTGATAAAGTAGCAGGCAGTCTTGGCGTTATTGTTTTTTTAGTGATGTGTCTTCTGATGGCGGCATCGCCTTTAGTGATACGCATATTTGCCCCTGGTTTTGATGTCGGTGGTGAGCGTTTTACCTTAGCCACACACATGTTATACATTACTGCGCCTTATTTATTTTTTATTTCCTTAACTGCATTTTGTGGCGGAATTTTAAATACCTTTAATCGCTTTGCTATTCCCGCGCTGACACCCATTTTATTGAATTTAGCGATGATAGGGGCAACCCTGTGGTTACGCGGTTATTTAGATGAACCGATCTATGCGCTGGCTTATGGCGTTTTATTAGGCGGAATCTTGCAGCTTGCCATTCAAATACCTTTTTTATGGCATTTAAAATTATTACCGCGCGCAAAAATTGCTTTTAAAGATCCAGCAGTCAAACGATTATTAAAATTAATAGCGCCACTTATTTTTGCAGCTTCTGTTGTGCAAGTAAATTTATTAGTCATCACTATATTTGCATCATTTTTAACCCCAGGCAGTGTGTCTTGGTTATATTACGCAGAACGTTTAATGCAATTTCCTTTAGGCGTATTTGGGATCGCTTTAGCCACTGTCGTCTTACCGCATTTATCCAAACAACATGCCAAACAAGATAAACAAAATTTTAATGGCGTACTCGATTGGTCCTTAAAAGCCGTATGCTTAATCGGCATACCTGCATCCATTGCGCTCATTGTCATAGCGAAACCCTTATTAACTACTTTATTTCAATATGGCAAATTTACGCCTTTTGATGTCATACAATCCCAAGGCGCATTAGTGGCCTTTGGTTTTGGGTTAGCGATATTTATTTTTATTAAAATTTTAGCTGCCGCCTGTTATGCCAGGCAAGATGTCAAAGCCCCAGTGCGCATTGCTGTGATTTGTTTATTTGCGAATGTTGCCTTAAGCGCAGTGCTGATGCAATATTTTGCCCATATTGGTCTAGCCATGTCGACAACGCTTTCAGCACTATTAAACGCAGGCCTGTTATACGCAAGACTCTATAAAAATGCAGATTTTCGCTTTCAAACCCCTTGGTTAGATTACATCCTCCAATTAATCATGGCGAATGCGGCAATGGTATATGTGTTAATATGGATCATGAATTATTTTGGCGAATGGTTATTATTGGATACAAAGTTACGGGTTTTAGGACTCGGTTTATTGGTCGGAGTAGGTGGGCTAACTTATTTAGTCACCTTATTTGCAACCGGACTACGTTTCAAACACCTACGCGCCCCTGCGGAATAGAATAAAAATGAGCAATACCATTGCATCCAAAAATAAGCGCAGTGAACGCTTAACAGCTGACAAGATTAATCCACCCATTCGCAAAGAAAATCAGAATTCTGCAAGGCCTAAGCGAAATATATTCTACCGTTTCAATAAAATAAAAAATAATATTATTAAATCTAATTGGGTGAGAATGCTACATGATAGAGAGCCGAGCTATGCCTATATAGAAGTGGCGGCTGCTGAACTGTATCGTGCATTAGGACCTATTAATGGTGCGCTCAAGACACGTTTAGAAATGGATATAGAAGATAATCCAGTCGCGGTTTTATCAAAGTTTGATAAAGATTTTGCTTCATCTACAAACCATGATGCCCAAAGATTATCAAAACATAAACAGCATTTAGCTGAATGCTTTGCGATGTTGTATTTAAACGAAGGCATGGATGTTAACACTGGGAATTTAGATATAAAACGTGGTGTGCGGCTAGATTTTGAATATGATTTTATTGGTTTTACCAAACTTTACCAGGGACGCGAGGTCAGTTCTTCATTTAACAATAATAGGTACATCAGTGGAAATTTATTTAATATTCATCCACTTGATTTATATTTATTCCCAAATTTATTAATTGCTAAACCACAACATGTTTTAGGGATTAACCGGTTTGATTTAGATCATAATAAAATCTTACATAATTTGAATGCGAGTCCAGAATTTACCAAAACAGTTTATCAATATTTTTTAAAAGCATTATTATTTGATAAGAAAATGATTAAAGATATTGTAGGTTTACATATTACTGATGAAGAATTAAAAAATAATTTTTCTACCTATATTGAAGCTAGATTTAAAAAATTAAAATTAGCCTTAGTGCAAGTGCCCGCATTTAGGTCCTGCGTTAATAAACTTAAAGAGAATATTGTTAAAGAGTTTAATGCTTATAATGCGACTTTTAAACAACCCATCGTTGATATAGAACAAATAAAAAATAAATTGACTGATTTATCATTAATGTTTAAAGAATGTGATTTGGTTGATGATAATCAAAATGCAAACAGTAAATTCACCAAGGCTTTTAACTTAAAATTTGATAATAAAAATACTTTTCATCAATATGCCATGCGAACGCTATTAGCATCCGGAGATGAGAAATTTAGTATCGAAAATTTGCTTAGCGTGATTGCCGATCAGGCTGGTTCATTAAAGTTGCACCTTAATAGTATGAGAGATTTTCCTTGCGAAAATGCATGCCTAGTAGAGTTGAACGAAGAGATATTGAAGCATAAAAGTGAGGAAAATAATTGGAAGAAAGCCGAGGTTTTATTTAATGTTGATCAGAAAATAACTGAAAAATTAAAGCAAAAAGAAATCAAGTGGTATGAAGCGAATAAAAATATTGCAATTGCTCTAAATAATTTAAGTTATATATGGGGGCTAAATAAAACTAGAAATAAGATTATTCGTCCTGTGCCTGAATATAGTAAAATATATGCTTTGCTGCATGAGTGTATTACATATGCTAAAGATATTAAAATGCGGGGTGATGATTTGTGTGCTACGGCTTATTTAGAAAAAACATATAAACTTTTGCGAATATTCTCTGATGGAATTGACCGGGATCGCGCACCTCAGTTTATATCCTATCAGTTGATTCATGAAATCAATAAGCCAGATGAATTTTTACTTGAACATAAAAGTACATTTGAAGAGTTAATAAGAGCATTATTAAATTTCTTCAATCTGCCAGAGGTAACTTTAAGTTGGGGTAAAGTTGCAGCACCATGGTTTGCAACGGAGCGTCAGAAAAAACTGAGTCACGTTGTTAATGCTGTGCGTGAATTACATTTAAATCCTCTGAATATTCGCCCCTAACTGCTGCAACTTTTCTTCAATACGTTCATAACCACGATCAATATGGTAAATACGATCGACAATCGTTTCACCGTGAGCCGCGAGGGCGGCGATGACTAAACTTGCAGATGCACGTAAATCAGTTGCCATGACGGGTGCGCCGGAGAGTTTTTCTTGGCCTAAGCAAGTGACAGTATTTTTATCGATTTCCATGTGTGCGCCCATGCGTTGCATTTCTAATACATGCATAAAGCGATTTTCGAAAATATTTTCGGTGATAATACTGCGCCCAGTAGCGATGGCATTAATGGCTGCAAATTGTGCTTGCATATCAGTTGGAAATTCTGGATGTGGGCCGGTCATAATATCAACGGCTTTGGGTCGTTTGTTTTGCATATCCACACTGATCCAATCTGTGCCTGTTTCAACAAGCGCGCCCATTTCATTAAATTTAAGTAATACCGCATCTAAAAAATCAGGACGAGTATTTCTAACCAATACTTTACCTGAAGTAATAATACCTGCGGCCAAATAAGTACCGGTTTCAATTCTATCCGGTATTGTAGAATGGGTTGCGCCGTGTAGGCGATCTACACCTTGAATTTCAATAGTGGCTGTGCCTGCACCAGAAATTTGTGCGCCCATTTTGTTTAAACAATCGGCAAGATCAGTGACTTCAGGTTCACACGCTGCATTTTTAATGACGGTTGTACCTTTAGCCAATGTTGCAGCCATCATTAAATTTTCAGTACCGGTGACACTTACCACATCAAAAGTAAAAGAATTTCCGGTTAAATAACCTTTAGGACAACGGGCCTTTAAAAACCCATTTTCAATAGTAATTTCTGCGCCTAAAGCTTCCATGGCCGCAATATGTAAATTAACAGGGCGAAGACCAATGGCGCAACCGCCGGGTAATGACACATCTGCCATACCAAAACGCGCTAATAATGGGCCTAATACCAAAATGGATGCGCGCATAGTCCGCACTAATTCATAGGGCGCGCAATAATCGGTAACAGCGCTATTGTTGATTTCTAGATTGAGATTACTATCTATCAATATTTGCCCGCCCATGCGACCTAATAATTCAATTGTTGTAGTCACATCTTTTAAATGGGGCACATTTTGAATGATCAATGGATCTTCTGTCAAAAGACTTGCCGCCAAAATAGGCAGCGCAGCATTTTTTGCGCCGCTGGCACGAATTTTACCGATGAGCGGTTTGCCGCCAATTATTTTTAACTTTTCCATATATTTTAAAATCCTAACGAATAATCATAAAACTGGCGTTCGGCCCGCGCAGTACGCGTAATAACAATAAATCAGTTTGTTTTGAAGCAGCACTTTCTAAATCTTTTACCGAAGCTATCTTTTGATGATTAGCTGAAGTAATAATATCTCCGGTGCGTAATCCTGCACGCCATGCAGCACTGCCATAATTGACTTGTACTAATTTTAGACCGTTTATCTCTCCATGTGCGGCAATAATATCATGAATCGGTGCAACCTCCATGCCAGCAAAATGTGGGTTAATGCGAGACAAAACCGTGGAATGGGTACGGGGATCTGTCATTTTAATTTTTATCGTTTGTGCTTTGCCTAAACGTTCAACTCCCAAAGTAATCACTGAATCAATGGGCGCAAGGCCAATTTGATTACGTAGTTCCGAAGCATTATTAACAGGCTTGTCATTAATTGAAAGTACTACATCGCCGATTTTAAGACCAGAATCTGCGGCTGGGGATTCTGCCACTATTTGGGAAATAATCGCGCCATGGGTTTTTGAAGAATGAAAAGCGCTGGCTAAATCAGGCGTCAGCGATTGAGCGACAACGCCTAATAAGCCACGGCGTACCTCACCAAATTGAATCAATTGCTGCATAATATTGCGTGCCATATTAATGGGAATTGCAAAACCTATACCCATATTGCCGCCCGCAGAAGATAAAATGGCTGTGTTAATGCCAATGAGTTCGCCTTTGATATTAATCAATGCGCCACCAGAATTACCCATATTGATCGCAGCATCCGTTTGGATGAAATCTTCATAGCCTTCTATGCCTAAATCAGTACGTCCTAAGGCGCTGATAATCCCAGAAGAAACGCTTTGACTTAAACCAAAGGGATTACCTATGGCTAAAACAAAATCACCGACTTGCAAGGTGTCGGAATCGCCTAAGTTTATGCTTTGTAATTTTTCAGCTTGAATTTGTACGACAGCAACGTCGGATTCTGAATCACCGCCAATAAATTTAGCAGGAAAATTTCGGCCATCACTTAAAGTGATCATGACTTCTTCTGCGCCTTGTACGACGTGGAAGTTCGTTAGAATATAGCCTTTATCGCTATCGACAATGACGCCAGAAGCAAGATTGGTTGAACGCTTAGCTTCTGTGGGGATAGTATTGTTTTGCTGACGTTGAGGTTCTAAAACAGGTTCGCTGTTCACACGCGTAGTGGCAATGTTCACAACGCTAGGCATGGCTTTTTCTAATATGGGGGCTACTGTATCTGTAGGCAAAGCGGCATAAGCATTGAATGCTAAAACGCCGATTATTCCTAATATGAAAAAATGTTTTATTGCGCGCATGAAATTTATCCCCTAATTTTATTATCACCCCCTTTTTAAAGCTTGTCCCGCACTTGTTGCGGGAGGGGTCGCGCGTTAGCGCGGGGGGATTTCGCGATCTTTAGGTAAACATTTAAGCTTGCAAAATCCCCCCGGCCTGCGGCCGGCCCCCTTTCATAAAGGGGGCGAGTTTTCGCTATTGAGTATATCACAATTGAGCACAGCCTTAGTCAGTTGTTCTTTTAACACCGTTAATTGACCATGAAAAAAGTGTTCAGCAGAGGGCATACGAATAAGATTAATTTTTTCCTGCCGCTTAGCAACAAATTGATAAACCGATTCAGGTTCTACAGTTTCATCTTGTTCGCCTTGTATCATTATCCAAGGGCAATGAATAAAAGGCACATCTGCAACATTCATTCTGCTTACAGGTGGTGCAATGGTAATCAATCCTATAGGAGCGATTTCACTTGCCGCGCGTATGGCAATACAACCGCCAAATGAAAAACCCGCTAATAAAATGGTATGCGTAGGTTGCTGTTGTTTTACCCAATTTACAATCGCTAAACAATCTTGTAATTCGCCGTTGCCTTCATCATATTTACCCGCACTTTGACCCACACCACGAAAGTTAAAACGAACAGTATCTATGCCTAAATCACGACAAGTTTGCATTAAAGTCGTAATGATTTTGTTATTCATGGTGCCACCAAAAAGTGGATGTGGATGACATAAAATAGCGGTAATAGGGTGTTTAGGCGCAGTACCTGCTGTGATTAAACATTCTAATGGACCTGCTCTGCCATCAATGAAGGATGTTGAAAATAGCATCGATTTCAACCATGGCATTAAAGGGTAAGGCGCAAGTACCTACAGCTGCGCGTGCATGGCGGCCTTTATCACCGAACACTTGGGTCATTAATTCAGAAGCGCCATTGATGACTTGAGATTGCTCGCCAAAACCAGCAGCACAATTAACAAAACCGCCCAAACGTACGCAAGCGATAACTCTATCCCAATCATTTTGACAGGCGACTTTTAATTGCGCCAAAATATTCAGTGCGCAGTGCTGTGCAGCATTTTTGCCCATATCAATATTATTCGCATCCACTTGGCCTGTAAATTGTAATGCGCCGTTTTGCATGGGTAATTGCCCGGAAATAAATACAAGACCATTTGCTATCACAAAAGGTACATAATGTGCCGCCGGTGCAGCAGGCGTGGGTAGGGTGAGCCCTAATGCTTGGAGTGTCGTTTCAATCATCCAAATACAATATCATAAACTTCGTCATAATGCTCGACGAAATGCACTTTTAAGCCCTCTTTAATATGACGAGGCAACTCGGTATATTCGCCTTTAATGGATAAGGGCATAATAATTTCAAACACATTGACTCTGCGTGCGGCTATGATTTTTTCGCGAATGCCGCCTACTGCTAACACATGTCCTGTGAGTGTCAGTTCGCCGGTCATAGCAATAGCGCGATGCATTTTTTGTTGTTTTGCCAAAGACAATAGGGCGGTTGCCAGTGTAATCCCAGCGCTCGGTCCATCTTTTGGAATGGCACCTTCAGGAATATGCATATGAACCATGGTATTTTCGAATACATTTTTATTTGCACCATATTGTTCTAAATGACTGGAGACATAACTATATGCAATTTCTGCTGATTCTCGCATCACGTCCCCTAATTGTCCTGTGAGCTTATAGCCGGGTTGTTTAGTTTTACGCGCACTCGTTTCAATATTAAGTGTTACGCCGCCTAAAGGTGTCCAGGCAAGGCCTAAAGCAATACCTATACCGCTTAATGGTTTTTCTCTTTGGAATACAGGTTGACCTAAGAAAGGAATTAAATCATGTACGCCGATAGAGACTTTTTGGGCTTTACCACTGACAATTTTTACTGCCGCTTTACGGGTAATACGGCTTAAACATTTTTCTAAATTTCGCACGCCGGCTTCACGGGCATAAGATTCAATGATGCCACGGATCGCCGCTTCAGTAATTCTAATTTGATTGCGCGATAAACCGCTTTTTTTCACTTGCCTTGGCCAAAGATGCTTTTTAGCAATTTCTATTTTCTCTGCGGTAATATAACCTGATAAATGCATCAGTTCCATGCGATCTAATAAAGGTTGTGGAATCGTATCGGTTTGATTGCCGGTACAAATAAATAATACTTTGGATAAGTCATAACGCACATCTAAATAATGATCGAGAAAATCTTTATTTTGTTCAGGGTCGAGTACTTCTAATAATGCAGAAGCAGGATCACCATGGTAAGAAGCGCCAATTTTATCAATTTCATCCAACATAATAATGGGGTTACTTGTTCCGCATTCACGTAATGCTTGTAAAATTTTTCCGGGCATGGCGCCTATATAGGTGCGTCTATGACCTTTGATTTCTGCTTCATCAATCATACCGCCGACTGAAAAGCGATAAAATTTACGGCCGACGGCTTTGGCAATTGAGCGGCCAATTGAAGTTTTACCGACACCAGGGGGGCCGACAAATAATAAAATTGAACCTTCAATTTTGCCACGCAATGCACCGGTGGCAATAAATTCAATAATCCTATCTTTAATATCATCCAGACTTTCATGATCCCGATTTAAAATTTGTCTTGCGCGTTTTAGACTTAATTTATCTTTTGAGTAATGATTCCACGGTAGGGTGGTCATAATGTCTAAATAATTACGGGTGAGCGCAAATTCAGGCGAACCGGTCTCGAGCACGCTGAGTTTATCGAGCTCTTCATCGACTCTTGTCTTTGCATGTTCAGGTAAATCAATTTCATGTAAACGTTCTTCAAAGCGATCACGTTCGGCGGTGCGATCATCTTTATGTAAGCCTAATTCTTTTTGAATGGCTTTTAATTGTTCATTGAGGAAAAATTGCCGCTGTTGTTCGGTAAGTTTACGCTCGACATCTTGACTGATTTTGGCTTGTAGCTTAACCACTTCTACTTCTTTCTTTAATAAAGAGACCACTTTTTTCAAACGCTTATTGACGTCAAAAATCTCGAGTATCACTTGCAACTCTTCTTTGCTTGCGCTGGTGAGGCTTGCTGCAAAGTCGGCAAGGTGTGAAGGGTCATTATTGGGAATGAATCGATTTAAGAAGAATTTCAATTCTTCACTGTATAAAGGGTTTAAGGGAATGAGTTCTTTGAGGATATTGATAATAGCCATGGTATAGGCTTTATTTTGGAGCTCATCTTTAATCGCGGTTTCAACAGGATATTCCACTTCAACATAATAAGGGATTTTTTTGCTCAACCATCTTTTTATTTTAAAGCGCTTCATGCCTTCAGCAATAAACTGAATTTTACCAGATGCATGCACGGGATGGTGAATACGTACCACTGTGCCGACAATAAACATGTCATCTGGCTTTAAATCTTTGACGACATCTATTTTAGATAAAATTAAACCCGTGTAACGTGACTTAGCATCAGAGATTTTTTTAAGCGTTCCCACCCAATGGGTATCATCTAACACCAAAGGCAAAGTTTGTGGTGGAAAAAAAGGTCTTTCAGTCAGCGGCAATAAATAAAGTTTAGTGGGCAACGTAACGTCGGTACTGGCAGCTTCGCTTTCTTTATTATTAAATTGTTCTATGAATTCATATTCTTGGTCTTTAGTGCCGATTTCATTCATTTTAGTTAAAGCCTATTGTTTTATGGACTCGCATTTCAATTATTATCGACCGGATTTAGACTTTTGTTAAGTAATGTTTTTGGGTGACCTGATATCAAAGATTTGCCCTTAGCGGACATTTTTAGAGTATTTTGCATCAAAAACTCACCAAATCAATGAAAAAATTGGCAAAAATATAAAACATCTGCTATCACTTAGGGAAGTTATCTGGATATATGCATGTATTATTTATATCCACCTTTTGTGTAATTGTTTCAGGAGAAAAAAACGATGGCAATGAAGAAAGTGGCGAAAGCCAAAAAAGCTGGAACTGCTGCGAAGCGTTCTATCAAGAAGAAAGTATCTGCTGTTAAACGTGCTGTTGCTGCTAAAGCAACAAAACGTAAAGCTGCTGTACGTTCTAAAGTAAGTGCTGCTGAAAAGAAATTAAAAGCTGCTTTAAAGAAAGTGAAAGCTGATCTTAAAAAAGCTAAGGCAAAACATAAAGCTGAATTAGCGAAAGCTAAAAAAGCTGTAAAGTCTGCCGTTTCTAAAGCTGCAAAAGCTACTAAGAAAGCTGCTAAAGCTACTGCTGCAAAAGCTAAAAAAGTTAAAGCTGCTGTTGCTGGTAAAAAACCTGCTCGCAGAAAAGCTAAAGCTAAAACAGCAAAAGCAACTGTGAAAAAAGCTGCGCCTAAACGTCGTAAAGCTGGTGCTAAAAAACGTAAAGCTGCTGCTCCTAAAGCTGCTCCTAAACGTAAAGTAGCCCGTAGAAAAGCTAAAGCGTCTAAAAGCACTGTAGCTCATCACGGCATGGGTTCTGCACGCGCATTATAATCGTGTAGGCTTAGCAGTACTGTTAAAGCCACTGTGATTTATCACAGTGGCTTTTTGTTTTGTGTTTGCGGTACAATATAATTATGCAACCTATTTTACTTGCCCTAGATACTGCCACAGAATATTGTTCTGTCGCTTTACTCGCAAATAACCAAACTTTCAGTGTGGATGAACATTGTAAAAACCAACATGCCGCGAAATTATTAGGCATGATTGAAGATCTCTTGCAACAAGCAAAAATAAAACTAAATGATGTAGATGCCATTGCCTTTGGTTGTGGACCCGGCAGTTTTACCGGTGTGCGCATTGCAATAAGTATTGCGCAAGGATTAGCTTTTGGTATTCAAAAACCAGTCATTCCCATTCCAACATTACAAATCATGGCGCAAAATGCATATCAACAATACGGCGCAGCGCGCGTACAGGTTGCGCTAGATGCACGCATGCAACAAATCTATTATGGTCAATATGCATTGGATACAAACGCTCTGATGCAGCCTGTAGGCGAAATGGCATTATTATTTCTTGATGAAGTTAATAAAACAGATATGATGCATTATCCAGACATAAAGCCACTTGCAAGCAGCGCATTACCATTGGCATCAGCATTGTTTCAAAATAATAATGTGATGAGCCCCGAATTAGCACAGCCTATTTATTTAAGAAATAATGTCGCGCACGTCATTGCGAGCGGAGCGAAGCAAACCAGTAAATGAGGGACATAAAAAAAGGGGCATTCGCTGCCCCTTCTTTATTCACACCAGTACTCGCTTAGAACACACCTTTGATGTTTAAGTAAGGACCACTGTATGTTACGTCAGTTACATCTATTTCACCGCCTAAAACACCAACGCTGCCAACACCATCCAAGTACGTATCTACTTCATAACCCAGTTCCAAACCTAAAGTAGGTAGATCTTGATCTTCGAAGTAATATACATAATCGATACCTAAATTAGCACGAAGGTTAGTTACCGAATGATTATCATTTTGGTTATCAGCATTAGCGCCTACTTTAAATGCATCATCCGCGAAATTACAATCTGCTTTTGGAGCACGTCCATCTTCAAAGCAACCCGTGATAGTAAGATCGTTGTTAGTATTTAATTCACCTAAGAAGTAAGCGAATGAAGCACCGCCGACGATACCAAAACCTTCAAGATCATCACCAAAATCATAACGTGCATCTATGCCTACACGTGGACCCAAGCCTGAAAATGAACTGCTTCTGTCATCATAAATATCGCCTTGAGTAACAAGATCATCAAGAAATTCAAATTTAAGATCGTTTTTGGTTGTTTGATCTAATTCAGATAGATATGAAAGACCGCCTAAGAAACGCATTTGTACATGAGTACCAATATCTAAAAATTGGCTCACCATTAAATCCCAATTTTGATATCTGTTGTCTTGATTAGAGGTTACACCGTCTGCTGAGTTAAAAAGACCATCTGAAGGACCCACGTTAATAGGGCCTGATGGACCTGAATCGGTGCCGCTATCAAAACTACGGTAAGATAATTCAATACCATTAGCTGTATCGTCAAATACATAACCTATAGCTGCTTGCCAACCTGTATCATAATCAGCATTATCATTTACTGTAGTGCTATTTAAAAATCCGTCTGCTATGTCGTAGTTTACATCATAAGCTTGGTCTTCAACGCTAGGTACGAACAAGAAGCCCCCGAGCATAGCGCTCCAGCCGCCTTCAAGAGAAGGTGCAGTTGCAAGTTCTTCTGCAGATACAGCGCTAGACGCGATGACTGCTAAAGAAGTCAGTGAGTAAAGAAATAGTTTGTTACCTTTCATAATTTAGTCCCTTTAAAGTTGAATGATTATGGAAATATTAGTTGATATATGAAAAATCACAAACATAAAAAAAGGGGCATCGCTGCCCCTTTTTTATTCACACAAGTATCAGTTTAGAACACACCTTTGATATTCAGGTAAGGACCACTGAAGGTGACGTCACTGGCAGTAATAATACCGGTACTTTCAGCAAAATTAAAATCGCCTATACCATCTAAATAGGTGTCTACTTCATAACCTAATTCTAAACCTAGAGTGGGTAGATCTTGATTTTCGAAGTAGTACACATAATCAACACCTAAGTTTCCTCTTAAGTTAGTAACTGCATGGTTATCGATGTTGCTATTATCTGAAAATTCATAACCGTCAAAATCTGGATCGGTATAAGTTTCAGTAAAGTTGTTCTCTAGTTCACCTAAGAAATAAGCTACAGAGAAGCCGCCCACTACACCAAAACCATCACCAAAGTCATAACGTGCATCAGCACCAACACGTGGGCCTAAACCAGAGAAATGGCTGCGGCTTTCATTTGTATAAATATCATGATCTGAAAAACCCTCATCATGACTTAAAAAATCATAGCTTGTAGTCGTATTTTGCTCTAGTTTAGCTAGATAAGAAATACCACCTAAGAAACGCATCTGCACATGAGTGCCTATATCTAAAAACTGGCTCACCATTAAGTCCCAATCTTGGAATTTAGTGCCTTGATTGCTGCTGGCAATTTGTGAGTCAAATTGTTCCTGAAAAAAATCAGCATCAAATACATCTGTTGATGAATCTGAGTGACTGCTGTAATCACGGAAAGATAATTCAATACCATTGGCAGTATTATCAAAAACATAACCCATCGCAGCTTGCCAGCCTAATTTATACTCGCCATCGGTATTAAAATATTGTGTATTTTCTGACGAGCTATTTAGAGAACGGCTTGTGCTTGAAGCATAAGTTGTATTATCGTTACTAGGCACAAACCACATGCCGCCAATCATACCGCTCCAGCCGCCTTCAAGAGAAGGTGCAGATGCAAATTCTTCAGCTGATACAGCGTGTGACGCGATAACCGCTAAAGAAGTCAGTGAGTAAAGAAATAGTTTTTTCCCTTTCATGATTTTATCCTTGTTAAAATTGATTAATAAACA
>JABDAR010000001.1:65431-194171 GCA_013289085.1 Gammaproteobacteria bacterium
GCGTGTGACGCGATAACCGCTAAAGAAGTCAGTGAGTAAAGAAATAGTTTTTTCCCTTTCATGATTTTATCCTTGTTAAAATTGATTAATAAACAAATATTAGTCGGTTTAATTAAAATCACAAACATAAAAAAAGAGGCATCGCTGCCCCTTTTTTATTCACACAAGTATCAGCTTAGAACACACCTTTGATATTCAGGTAAGGACCACTGAAGGTGACATCACTGGCAGTGATAACACCGGTACTTTCAGCAGCATTAAAATCGCCTATACCATCTAAATAGGTGTCTACTTCATAACCTAATTCTAAACCTAGAGTCGGTAGATCTTGATTTTCGAAGTAGTACACATAATCAACACCTAAGTTTCCTCTTAAGTTAGTAACCGCATGGTTATCGATGTCGTTATTAAATGAATGTTCAGCGAAATTTTCAGCTGGTGAATTAGAGAAAGTTTCTGTATGTGACTGATTGACGCTGTTTTCTAGTTCACCTAATAAATAGGCAACAGAGAAGCCGCCAACCACACCAAAACCATCACCAAAGTCATAACGTGCATCAGCGCCAATGCGTGGGCCTAAACCAGAGAAATGGCTTCTGCTTTCATCTGCAAAATCGTCATATACAACTATACCCTCGTTTGTTGTAAAATCATAGTTTGAAGTTGTATTTTGCTCTAATTTAGCCAAATAAGAAATGCCACCTAGAAAACGCATTTGCACGTGAGTACCTACATCTAAAAACTGGCTAATCATTAAGTCCCAATCTTGGAATCGTGTACCTTGGTTGCTGTTGGCATTTTGTGTGCTGAAGCTAAATTGAGCATCAAATACATCTGTTGATGAATCTGAGCTACTGCTGTAATCACGGAAAGATAATTCGATACCATTGGCAGTATTATCAAAAACATAACCCACCGCAGCTTGCCAGCCTAATTTATACTCGCCATCGGTATTAAAATATTCTGTATTTTCTGCCACGCTATTTAGAGAACGGCTTGTGTTTGAAGCATAAGTTGTATTATCGCTACTAGGCACAAACCACATGCCGCCAATCATACCGCTCCAGCCGCCTTCAAGAGAAGGTGCAGATGCAAATTCTTCAGCTGATACCGCGTGTGACGCGATAACCGCTAAAGAAGTCAGTGAGTAAAGAAATAGTTTTTTCCCTTTCATGATTTTATCCTTGTTAAAATTGATTAATAAACAAATATTAGTCGGTTTAATTAAAATCACAAACATAAAAAAAGAGGCATCGCTGCCCCTTTTTTATTCACACAAGTATCAGCTTAGAACACACCTTTGATATTCAGGTAAGGACCACTGAAGGTGACATCACTGGCAGTGATAACACCGGTACTTTCAGCAGCATTAAAATCGCCTATACCATCTAAATAGGTGTCTACTTCATAACCTAATTCTAAACCTAGAGTCGGTAGATCTTGATTTTCGAAGTAGTACACATAATCAACACCTAAGTTTCCTCTTAAGTTAGTAACCGCATGGTTATCGATGTCGTTATTAAATGAATGTTCAGCGAAATTTTCAGCTGGTGAATTAGAGAAAGTTTCTGTATGTGACTGATTGACGCTGTTTTCTAGTTCACCTAATAAATAGGCAACAGAGAAGCCGCCAACCACACCAAAACCATCACCAAAGTCATAACGTGCATCAGCGCCAATGCGTGGGCCTAAACCAGAGAAATGGCTTCTGCTTTCATCTGCAAAATCGTCATATACAACTATACCCTCGTTTGTTGTAAAATCATAGTTTGAAGTTGTATTTTGCTCTAATTTAGCCAAATAAGAAATGCCACCTAGAAAACGCATTTGCACGTGAGTACCTACATCTAAAAACTGGCTAATCATTAAGTCCCAATCTTGGAATCGTGTACCTTGGTTGCTGTTGGCATTTTGTGTGCTGAAGCTAAATTGAGCATCAAATACATCTGTTGATGAATCTGAGCTACTGCTGTAATCACGGAAAGATAATTCGATACCATTGGCAGTATTATCAAAAACATAACCCACCGCAGCTTGCCAGCCTAATTTATACTCGCCATCGGTATTAAAATATTCTGTATTTTCTGCCACGCTATTTAGAGAACGGCTTGTGTTTGAAGCATAAGTTGTATTATCGCTACTAGGCACAAACCACATGCCGCCAATCATACCGCTCCAGCCGCCTTCAAGAGAAGGTGCAGATGCAAATTCTTCAGCTGATACCGTAGTGGTAGCAAGAACAGCCAAAGAGCCTAAAGAGTAAAGAAAAAGTTTATTCCCTTTCATGATTTTATCCTTGTTAAATAGATTGATAAACAAATTTTAAAAGGGACATCATTGCCCCTTTTATTCACACGGTATCGGCTTAGAACACACCTTTAAGGTTCAAGTAAGGACCACTGAAGGTGACATCGCTAGTAGTAATAACACCGGTACTTTCAGCACCATTATAATTGCCTATACCACTTAAATACGTGTCTACTTCATAACCTAATTCTAAACCTAGAGTAGGTAGATCTTGATTTTCAAAGTAATACACATAATCAACACCTAAGTTTCCTCTTAAGTTAGTAACTGCATGGTTATCGATGTCGTTATTAAATGTATCATCAAATACAAGATGTTCGTTTGGTACATTAGAACGAATTTCAGTATGAGAATCATTAGCATCGTTTTCAAGTTCACCTAAGAAATAGGCTACAGAGAAGCCGCCGACTATACCAAAACCATCACCAAAATCATAACGCGCATCAGCACCGATACGTGGGCCTAAACCAGAGTAATGGCTATTGCTTTCATTGGTGTAATTTTCAGTAAGTAGAATGTTATCATCAAGATCTGTAAAGCTATAATAAGAAGTTGTATTTTGCTCTAATTTAGCCAAATAAGAAATACCACCTAGAAAACGCATCTGAACATGAGTGCCTATATCTAAAAATTGGCTTACCATTAAGTCCCAATCTTGAAAATTAGTGCCTTGGTTGCTGCTAGCATTTTGTGAGTCAAATTCATGTGGTTGAAAAAACGCAGGATCAAATACATCTGTTGATGAGTCTGAGCTACTGCTGTAATCACGGAATGATAATTCAATACCATTGGCAGTATTATCAAACACATAACCAATCGCAGCTTGCCAGCCTAATTTATACTCTCCATCGGTATTAAAGTATTGTGTATCTTCATTACTACCACTTGAAAAGCTTGTGCTTTGAGCATAAGTTGTATTATCGTTACTAGGCACGAACCAGACGCCCCCAATCATACCGCTCCAGCCGCCTTCAAGAGAAGGTGCAGATGCAAACTCTTCAGCAGATACAGCGCTAGACGCGATGGCTGCTAAAGATGTGAGTGAGTAAAGAAATAGTTTTTTCCCTTTCATAGTTTCATCCTTAATTATTAAAATAGAAGTTGCTTATTTTAAAGATGTTAGATGATTTAACAAAAAACACAAGGGATGATTAGTGAATGCTACGATTAGAAATCTCTACACCGTTAGGCGAATTATCAAAAATATAGCCAATTGAGCCTTGGGTACCGAACTGGTTGTCTTGATTGTTATTCAAGTCGATAGTACCAGAAGGGAAGCTTGGATTTTGAGTGTTGGTTGAAGGTTTGGCGTAAAAAGTACCGACAGAGGCTGTAAAGCCGCCTTCTAATTCGGGCACAGTGACTGCTTGATTGGCTTGTGCAATGCAAGCTAAGAAACTTAAAATAAAAATGTAAATGAGTTTACGCATATTTTGATTATATTGAAAAATCAGGTTTTCACAAGCAATGATTCTAATAATAAGTAATAGATGCGCACTAATTTTTGCAACTCTTCAATATTGACGCGCTCGTCCACTTGATGAATTCTATCATTGCAAACGCCGAGCTCAATCACTTGTGCACCACTAGGTGCAATAAAACGTGCATCTGATGTGCCGCCGCCGGTTGAGAATTTTGGAGAAATTCCCATAACTGTTTGAATAGCTTGCGCAGTTTTTTGCGATAAGATGCTATTCTCAGTAATAAAAGGTTTGCCTGAGAGTTCCCATGTGATGTCATAATTTACATGATGTTCATGCAATATTTTTTCGACACGCTGTTTAATATTATCTTCGTTAGATAAAGGCGAATAACGGAAATTAAATTGCAATTTTAATGCATTCGGAATCACATTATTATTTTCGCCAAATCTGCCACTTTCAATACTGGTGATTTGCAAACTCGTGGGATCAAAATCTTGATTGCCTTCATCCCACTGTGTTTGAACTAATGCATGAATGGCTGAAATGGCGCGATGAATAGGATTATCCGCTAATTGATGATATGCAACATGCCCTTGTTTGCCATGCACTGTTAAATAAGCATGTAAAGAACCGCGTCGTCCATGACGAATCGTATCGCCTAATTGATGTTGACTTGAGGGTTCACCGACAATGCAATAATCGATTTTTTCAGATTCATCTTCTAAATATTTCATCACATGCGGCGTGCCGTCCATGTAATCGCTGCCTTCTTCACCACTGGTGATTAAAAATCCAATACTGCCTTTATGATCTGGATATTTGTTAATAAATTGCGCGGTTGCAACGATCATGGCAGCTAATGGTCCTTTCATATCTTGTGCGCCACGACCGTAAATGAAATCATCATGTTCTGTGGCTTTGAAAGGATCAAATTGCCAAGCTTTGAGATCGCCCGGTGTGACAACATCGGTATGACCGGCAAATAAAAATAAAGGTGCATTATTACCGCGTTTTGCCCAAAAGTTTTTTACGGGACCTTTGGGTAAATCTGTAATGTTAAATCCTATTTTTTTTAAATGATTTTTTAGAATTTGTTGACAGTTGGCGTCATCAGGTGTGATAGAAGGGCAGTTTATGAGTTCTGATAATAAAGAAATTGTTTGTAACATAATATTTTATCCTTAGCATACAAAAATCCCCCCGGCCGAAGCGGCCGGCCCCCTTTCATAAAGGGGGCAAGAAATTTCGCCCCCTTTACGAAAGGGGGCCGCCGTTTCGGCGGGGGGATTTTTCAATCTCGCAATAATTCATTAAGCGAAGTTTTTGATCGCGTTTTCTCATCGACTTGCTTCACAATGACCGCACAGTACAAACTATGACTACCGTCTTTTGCGGGTAAGTTGCCCGGAACCACCACGCTGTACGGGGGAACGTGCCCATAGGAAACTTCCCCAGTCGCACGATTATAAATTTTTGTACTTTGGCCAATAAATACACCCATGGAAATCACAGATCCACGTCCTACAATCACACCTTCAACAATTTCAGAACGCGCACCAATAAAGCAATCATCTTCAATAATAGTTGGATTGGCTTGCAATGGCTCTAACACACCGCCAATGCCAACGCCGCCTGATAAATGCACATTTTTGCCAATTTGTGCACATGATCCGACAGTTGCCCAAGTATCAACCATGCTACCTGAATCAATGTAGGCGCCAATGTTGACATAAGAGGGCATCAAAATAGTATTTTTAGCGATATAGCTACCCAAACGTGCGCAAGCAGGTGGCACAATCCGCACACCTTCAGCTTTAAATTCTTCTGCATTTTTGTTTGCATATTTAAGTGGCACTTTGTCGTAATATTGCGTAAAATGACCATCCATACGTTGGTTGTCGAACATGCGAAAATATAATAACACGGCTTTTTTGAGCCATTGATTCACAATCCAACCCTGTGCACTAGGTTCGGCAACGCGAGCGCGACCCGTATTTAACAGTTCTATTGCGGCTAACACCGCATCGCGTTGCTGCGCGGTAATGGTGTCAGGCGTGAGTGTTTGACGTATTTCAAATAAAGTTTCTATTGTATGATTCAGATTGTCCATGTGATACTCATCTTTTTAAAAGAAAGATTGATTGTATCGATAAATCAAGGAGTGAGCAATGGCAAAATATTACCACCTTAAACGCTGGGCGAGCGGTTTGTTGATCGCAGCGTTATTGGTTTATTTTTCGATTAACAATTTTCGTACATCTTCTTCCGAAGAAATGATGGGTGAACCCACGGTGTTGGTCACCACAGCACCTGTCATAGTGGAAGATATTCCTATGGTGGTAGATGTGTTTGGTAATTTGCGTGCCATAGATGCAGCAGCCATTGCGAGTGAAATTGAAGGAACAATCACAGAAGTTTCTTTTACCGAAGGACAAACCGTTAAAGCAGGCGATCCTTTAATTCGTATTGACGATTCGCTCGAACAAGCCCTTCTTGCGCAAGCCCAAGCTGAAGTGGAATTAAACACGGTCGATTATAAACGTAACGAAAGTTTATTAGCACGCAAAGCGGTGTCTACTCAAGAAGTAGATAGAGCAAAAGCTACGTTAGATGTAAGTCTTGCACAACTGGAAATAGCTAAAGCTGATCTCAACAAGACCTTAATCAAAGCGCCTTTTGCGGGCCAATTAGGAGAGAAAATTTTAAGTCTTGGACAATATGTCACGATTGGCCAGACGCTCGTACATATCGTCGACAAATCAAAGTTAATTTTGGAATATAATGTTTCTGAACAATTTTTAAGTCAAGTGGCAATGGGTCAAACTATTTCTTTAATCAGTAGTGCCTATCCAGGTGAAACGTTTACCGGTGTCGTTAGTTTTATTTCACCCTTTATTGATGAGTCCACGCGTACCTTAAAAATGGAAGCCAGTATCGATAATCTTGATGGCCGTCTTGCACCGGGCTTGTCGGTAAAATTGCAACAGGTGTTAGGATTTCAGCCTAATGGTTTTAAAATTCCTGAAGAAAGTATCATGCCGACCGTGGAAGGATATCGTGTATTTATCATCAAAGAAAATAAAGCGACCAGCGTTCCCGTTGAGATTGCCTCACGTAGCAAAGGTTTTGTTTATATCGCCAAAGGTTTAAATGCAGATAACGTCGTTGTGACCCGCGGACAAGAAAAATTACGTGATGGTGCAACTGTAGAAATATTCAGTGAAAAGAAAGAGGGCTAGTTGTGCAATTACCTGAAATATGTATAAAACGTCCGGTATTTGCCATAGTGATCAATGTGTTGTTGGTCATTATTGGTATTGTGGGTTTTGATCGTTTAGCGGTGCGGCAATTACCGATCACTGAACAATTTGTCGCGAATATTGAAACCGTATATTTGGGCGCGAGCGCTGATTTGATTGAAGAAGAAATCACTACCCGCATTGAAAATCGTTTAACAGGTGTTGAAGGTATTGAAGCGATTTTGTCGAATAGTTATGAAGGTGCGAGTGATATTACTATTCGTTTTCAACCTAATTATGATATTGGCGAAGGTTTAAATGACGTCAGAGATCAATTAAGCGCAGTGCGTGCAGGTCTGCCAGAAGAAGCCGAAGATCCCATTTTAAGTAAGGCTGATCCTAATACCAGTCCCACTATTTTTATTGGTTTTAATGATTCAAAACGTAGCGCACTTGAACTCACCGATTATATTGAACGCTACGTACGTGCTGATTTTGAACAAATCCAAGGTGTAGCTCGCGTACAAGTATTTGGTCGACGTGATTACTCTGTGCGCGTTTGGCTAGATCCTGCCAAAATGGCGGCACGTAATGTGACTGCAGATGATATTGCGACTACTTTAGAAGAACAAAATCAAACACTACCTGGCGGTAGTATTGAAAGTGCAATGCGTGATTATCCTATTTCTACGGATACGAAATTAAAACATGTGGATGAATTTCAAAGCCTTATTATTCGTGATGAAAATGGTAGCTTGATTCGGCTGCAAGATGTTGCCCATATTGAAATGGGCGCGCTGGAAGATGATAATGCAGTTCGTATTAACAATAATCCCGCAGTGGTATTAGCCTTAATTCCGCAAGCCACCGCAAATCCCGTGGATATTTCAGTCGCAGCAAATAAACGCCTAGATGTGATTCTTCGTAATTTGCCAGAGGGTATGCGCGCAGGTGTTGCTTATGATGAAGCTTTATTTATCGATGAATCAATTAATCAAGTTTATAAAACAATTCTAGAAGCCATCGCACTTGTAGTCTTGGTTGTGTTTGGATTTCTAGGATCTATCCGTTCAACTGTGATCCCCATTATTACTATTCCGCTTTGTTTAGGTGCCACCTTTGGCGTGATTTATTTTCTAGGGTATACCATCAACACCATGACCTTATTAGCCATAGTGCTTGCGATTGGATTAGTGGTCGATGATGCGATTGTCATGTTGGAGAATGTATATCGTCATATTGAAGAAGGATTAAAACCGGTTGCTGCAGCTATTAAAGGCAGTACAGAAATTTCTTTTGCTATTGTAGCGATGACGATTACGCTTGCTGCTGTATATGCACCGATTGGTTTTACCCAAGGATTAACCGGTGATATTTTCCGTGAATTTGCTTTTACCTTGGCAGGCGCTGTATTGATTTCAGGTTTTGTGGCGTTAACGCTTTCACCCATGATGTGTGCTTATTTATTAAGACCCCACGGTAAAATGAATCGGTACCAACAACGTTTAGAACATGCTTTTGAATCTTTATTCACACGTTATCGACGGTTTTTATATTACGCGTTAGGCAGACGTCATTTGGTTGTGGTGATTTTTGTGATCTTGGCAGCCATCGGTGTATGGTTATTTTCGACATTAAAACAAGAGTTAGCACCGATTGAGGACACCGGCGCTATCTTAACTGTGCTCTCTGCGCCCACAGGTTCTAGTTTTAAATACACGGAAGCACATATTCAACAAGCGGTGAAAGTATTGGAACAAATTCCAGAAAATAGTGGCATTGTTTCTGTTGCAGGTTTTCCATCGAAGACACAAGGGATTATTTTTACCCTATTAAAAGATTGGGGAGATCGGGATCGCTCTCAATCGGAAATTATTAATTCTGTGCAGATGCAACTTATTTCTATTCCTGGCATTCGTGCGTTTGCCTTAGACTTGCCGCCTATTTCTAGTAGCGGCGGTGATAATCCTATTCAAATGGTCGTGCAAATTTCTGGCAGTTATGCTGATCTTGGCAATATCATGGACAACTTAGTGGCACAATTAGGAAAATATCCGGGTTTAAACAGTGTTGAAAGTAGTTTAAAAATGGACAGCCAACAAATTGCGGTGAGTATCGATAGAGAATTGGCTGCTAATTTAAAAATTAGTCCAGAAGATATTAATGATACGATTAATATTATGGTGGCGGGCCGTAATATTACTAATTTAGATATGGCGGGCGAAAGTTATGAAGTGATGGTGCAAATGCCTGAAAAAGATAGACAAGCACCGTATCAATTACAAAGTGTTTATGTGCGCGCAGGAGACGGTACTATGGTGCCCTTGTCTTCATTGATTACTGCAAAATCTGTGGTAAAAGCAGATAGTTTGCCGCACTATAATCGTTTGCGTTCCGCAACGTTGACCGCCAATTTAAATCCGGGATACAGCATGGGAGAAGCGGTTGAATACATTGAAAACTTAGCGCCACACGTGTTGCCGGAAACGGCTAAATATACTTGGGAAGGTTTAACGCGTGATTATGTGAATTCAAGTGGTGAAATGATCTTTACTGTTATTTTAGCATTGATTTTTATTTACCTTGCACTGTCAGCGCAGTTTGAAAGTTTTGCGGACCCGCTAGTGATTATGTTAACCGTGCCATTTTCAATTTTAGGCGCGGTGATTTTATTGCATATCACAGGAGGTACCAATAATTTATATACTCAAATTGGCTTTGTCACGTTGATTGGTTTAATCACCAAACACGGTATTTTAATTACTGAATTTGCGAATACATTGCAACGTGAAGGCAAAGTTTTTTATGATGCAATTGTGGAAGCTTCCGTATTACGGATTCGACCCATTTTAATGACAACGGGTGCAACTGCTTTAGGTGCATTACCCCTTGCTTTAGCAACAGGTGCAGGCGCTGTGTCTCGCGAACAAATGGGTTGGACGATTGTTGGCGGCATGATCATTGGTACTTTGTTTTCACTATTGGTCATTCCCGTAGCCTATAGTTATTTATCAAGGAAAAACATGCCCCCTTTATGAAAGGGGGCCGCCTGCAAGGCGGGGGGATTTTTCGAATTTTAAAGGAGATATCAGGAACATGACACGTACATTTATTTTATTAGCCGCAATGACGGCGTTGTTTCTCGCCATTGGCCAATTACTAGGTGGCCGCGGTGGTTTAATGTTTGCAGCGATATTTGCATTGGTGATGAATTTTGGTGCGTATTGGTTTTCCGATAAAATTGTTTTAAAACTCTATAAAGCGCGTGAAGCGGATGTCAATACCGCTCCGGAATTATTTAAAATTGTTGAAGCTTTAGCAAGGCAAGCCAATATTCCTATGCCTCGCGTGTATATTATTCCAACACAAGCGCCAAATGCGTTTGCAACAGGTCGTAACCCACAGCATGCCGCGGTGGCTGCAACCGAAGGTATTTTAAAATTACTAACACCAGAAGAACTCACCGGCGTCATGGCCCATGAACTCTCCCATGTCATAAATCACGATACTTTAATCAGTACCATTTCTGCAACTTTAGCAGGTGCAATTGGCATGTTAGCCAATATGGCACAAATGGCGATGATTTTTGGTGATAAACGCCAACAACAAGGTAATGCATTGGCAGGTATTTTAGTCATGATATTAGCCCCCATTGCTGCAGCACTGATTCAATTTGCAGTCTCTCGCACACGTGAATATGCCGCAGATAAAAGTGGCGCAGAATTATGTGGCCATCCAGAATGGCTAGCAAGTGCTTTGCAAAAATTAGAACAAGGCAATCAGCAACATCCCATGACAGCGGCAGAACAACATCCTGCTTCTGCACATTTATTTATTGTGAATCCTTTAACACGTAGCAAAGTGGCCAATTTATTTTCAACGCATCCACCGCTAGAAGAGCGGGTGCGTAGATTGCTTGAAATGACAAATTCTTAAAGTAAGCTATACTTATAAATATGAAAATATCAATTAAATCAATAGGTTTACTATTCTTAATGACCTTGACTGGTTGTTCAGATATGCCTATTTCTAAAGCACAAATGGATACAGTCACCAGTGGCCCCGATAATCCATTAGGTGGCAATGGTGAGGGCACAGAAGAAAGTGCGCCCTCATCTTCCATGACAGGCGGGGGCGGAAATTGATCAATAAAATACTAATGATTTTAGCGATATCCCTAAACTTAATGGCATGTTCCACTTCATCCAGTCAACCCGAAGGCGGCGCAGTTGTGGGGATTGCTTTAGGTGATAGTACTACGGCAACAGATGGTAATGCGGCAGTTGGGGCTTTAATCGAATAATTATTTTATCTTAGGAAAATTCAAAGTAAAATCTGTATATTCACCTTTGACAGATTCACAGGTAATATCACCGCCAAAACTTTGCATGACCAGTTTACAAAACGCAAGCCCGACGCCAGATCCATGTCGTGTACGTGTAAAAAAACGCTCAAAGATATGTTCAAGTACTTCTTTATCCATACCAAGCCCGGTATCTTTAAAATGTAAAATATTAAATTTTTCATTTTGCTCGCACCAGATTAAAATTTCACCTTTATTGGCGGCTCTAATATAATACAAAGCATTTTTAAGTAAATTAAAAAACACATGGGTCATTAAAATATCATCACCTCTAAAAACAAAATCACTTTGTTGCCAATGAATAATATTCACTTCATCGTCTTGCAAAGGATAGCGCGCCAATGTATCGTTTACACATTGTGCTATAGATAATTCTTTAAATTTACTGACATCAATATGAGAAGTATTAGTAGTCACCAGCAACATATCAATCACAGACAAAGCAGCCCGCGCTTCCGTTTTTGTATTCTTCACAATATTCGTAAATGCCTTCAAATGCATAGGTGTAATAAACGGCACGTTCATGCCAGATTCTTTCGCCATTTTATATGTTTCTAGCAATTGCGGAAAAATATTACCCATTGCCTCCATACCCATTTCAATAGAACTCAAAGGCGTCCGCAACTCATGCGCCATACTGGCAGCAATTAATTTTGTTGTCGCTTCGCGTTCTTCTAATGTTGATTTTTCAAGCCGTAATTTTTCTGCTTCTTTTTCAGCAGTGATATCGAAGGAGATGCCGAGAAGACCTATAACATTATGTTCAGCGTCGTATAATGGGGCTTTTTTGGATAGAAAAATTAACTCATCACCATTAGGTAATGCAAATGGCTCCTCTACAGATTGAGGAATGCCAGTGCTCATAATTTCAAAATCTGTTGTATTAATAGCATCTGCTTGGGCGCGTCTTTCTTTTTCAGGTAAATCTTTTGCAACCATGTCATAAGCTGTTTTACCCACCACTTCTTTACGTGAAGAAAGACCGACTCTTTTCGCTTGTAAATCATTACATCCTAATAAAACTCCATTTTTATCTTTCCAGAAAACATGCTCCGGCATATTTGCAATAACATTTTCAAGAGTTACTTCTGCTCGAATTTTTTCTTGTTGTAGTTGTGCTTCACGTTTTTTAATCTCAGTAATATTAAATGAAATTCCTAAGATCCCAATAATTATTTGATCATCATCAAGTAAGGGAACTTTTTGGGATAAATATATTTGAGTTTCACCATTTTCAATATATTGAGGTTCTTCAATAAGTAGAGATTTTTTAGAATTGATTACTTGCAAATCATTTTTTCTTAATAAATTAGCTTCTTCTTTTGTAAATAAATCATAATCTGTTTTGCCAATACAGTCTTTCCAGGAGGAAAATCCAAGATCATTAGCTTGTATATTATTACATGCCATCCACACGCCATTTATATCTTTCAAATAGACATGCCCAGGCATGATAGCCAATATATTTTCATAATACTCACGCAGTTTCTCTGTATTACTACTATTTTTCTTTATGATATCAGACATTTATTTATTCCATGGTGAGATCACGCTACTGCTACGTTTCTGTTAACTTCATTATATTCTATACTCATTTTATTTATAGGCGTGTCACAATATATATGCTCTATGAAAAATAATCCTTTATTGATTTCACAACAGCCATTTTTTATGGCAAAAATCCACATTTCATTCATTTCATTAATTATATGACTCAACTCTTGTGCATCTTGTTTGTTAAAGTTAAATCTCTGCATTGATGGATATTGTGGGTGTGCCGCCATGTATGCAAGTATTAATTTTTGTAAATCTAATTCATTGAACCGTTGTAAATATACATCCTTAGAGTTGAAGTTCTTATTAAGGTCTTCAGCGACTGCATCTATAATAATTAATGGGATATTCATTATATCTTTATGTTTTTTCTTGCATAATAACTGACAATCTCCTTCAATTGCATTGTATATAAATATTATTTTTTTACTGTTAATATTATTTCTAATTTGCATATTAACCAAAATAAATTTATTAAATTTCATTGTGGTATGTAATAATATTTTCATTGTCATATAGCATGGTAAGGTTTTCCTTCCATCTGCATCGTGTAAAATGCTCCTTTGGATAATTGGTTTTATTTGTTTATATTTTTGGCAGCACTCAATTATTTCAAGAATATAATCTATTGAAAACTCGGATATTTTCTTTTGATAATGATGCACTAGCTTTTTTGCAGCTTTTCTTGTTACGCACATTGTTAGGGAAAGTTTATGATGGTCAATTATAAATTTTTTGTTTTCTAATTCAATTTTTAGTTCTGATAGATGGCATGACATAGATAAAAATACTGATTCCTCTGAAATTTCAACATCCAGATCGTTTGTGTGAAATAGATTATAAACAGTAGTTTTTTCTATTTTATTTGCACTGTGGTAGAAATCGCATAAATGAATTATCTTATCAGACTGATGCTTAATTAAATTAATATCATTTCTTATGTTTTTTTTGTTTGATTTGATTATTGAGAGTAATTTAAATGCACGTATCTGGCACGCCGTATCTCCAACGTGAGGATCAAATAAATAATATTTTTCACAAATAAAATTTTCTAAAGCATATAATGTTTTCTCAATTTGAAATTTATAATTCATTAAAATTTGAATTACTGCTTTAGGCTTCATTAGTATCGTATCACCAGATTGGTGCAGTAATGTCATGGTATTCATTTTTGGATAATCCTACCCAACCAACCGATAATAAATAATCATAGCTGTTACGATTCCGCAGGTGATGAAACTTATGATATAGCCGACCATGAGTAGGTAGTCGTGGTTTATATAGCCGTGCAGGATTGTGAAAAATTGGATGACGTTAAAACCTGCGAAGGTGAGTAATGAGATTTCTTTTGAATCTTTTTTTTGGTATAGGCGAATGATTTGTGGGATGAATAAGACGGCGTTTAGGAATAGGCCTAGGCTAAATACGGTTTCTATGAATAGGACTCCCATCATTGCACCTCTTAATATTGTTATCATTCAATCATACCCCTTGATCATCTTGTAATCAATTGTTAGATTGCTAAATAGCTAATGTCTCACGCAAATCAGGGTTAATGTCTGCAAAAAAGTGCTAATTTGGGGCCGGCCCTTTACAAAGGGGTGGAATGCGTGTAAACGATTAATCTTTTTTTAGGATTAAGTAAAAAGATGGCTGAACAGCAAAATAATCCCCCTAGAAGGGTTTTGGGCGTATTGGCACTGACACTGTTGAGTGTTTCTGCGATTATTAGTCTGCGTAATTTACCTTTGATGGGTTTATATGGTTGGTCGGCTGTATTTTTTTATTTCGCAGCGGCAGTATTATTTTTAATTCCCTCGGCTTTAGTGAGCGCAGAGCTTGCTACAGGCTGGCAAAAAGATGGGGGGGTTTATGCCTGGGCGACTGAGGCTTTTGGTGATCGTGCAGGTTTTGCAGGCATCTGGGCGGCTTGGACGACTAGTATTGTTTTGTTTCCTACTATTATGTCTTTTGCAGCAGCCTCTCTTGCCTTTGTCATCAATCCTTTATTAGTAGAAAGTCAGACCTTTATTTTTTGGGTCACCTTAGCCATATTCTGGTCCATTACCTTTGTTAATTTTGCGGGAATGAAAGTATCCGCTTTGTTTAGTTCTGTCGGCACCACTTTAGGCACTATAGTGCCCGGCGCTTTAATCATTATTCTTGCTCTACATTGGGTTTGGAGCGGCCATCCGGTTGAGCTGACATTTTCCTGGCCCGCGCTTATCCCTGATTTTAATTTGCAAAATATCGTATTTTTTGCAGGCGTAATTTTAGGTTTTTCCGGCATGGAAATTACCGCCTATCATGTACAAGAAGCGCGTAATCCACAACGGGATTTTGGCCGGTCTTTATTATTAGCTGCAACCATTATTGTGACTTTATCTATTTTTGGATCGCTCGCGATTGCTTATTTAATTCCTCAGAATGAAGTGAATTTATTAGCGGGGACTTTACAAATTTTTGCAACCATAGGGGAGCGTTTAGGTATACCTTATTTTGTCGAAGGCATCGCTTTGATGTTATTAATTGGTACCTTAGCACAGGTCAATACGTGGTATTTAGGTCCAGCAAAAGGTTTATTGTTTGCAGGAAAATCAGGGTATTTGCCAAAGCATTTTACCAAAACCAGTAAAGCCAATATTCCCATTGCCATTTTATTTTGGCAGGCGATCATCGGTTCAGTTTTAGCATATGCGTTTTTACTGATGCCATCAGTGAGCCATGCATTTTGGATTATGACTGCATTGACGACGCAATTAGCCGCCATTATTTATTTATTTATTTTTGCATCCGCCATTCGCCTGCGTTATACCCAGCCCGATCGGGTACGTACCTTTAAGGTACCGGGTGGAAATTTAGGTATGTGGCTTATTTCAGGCTTTGGCTTTTTAACTGCACTCAGCGTATTTATTTTAGGCTTTGTTCCGCCTGAAAAGTTAGACTATGCTAGTGTATGGCACTATGAGGCTTATTTACTGATTGGGTTATTTTTATTGTTATCACCCGCGATATACTTAATGATTACACGGCACAAAAATGTCATTCTTCGCCACAAAGGAAAAACCACTTCAAATAGTGGGGGTCATTAACGCTTATTGTGCCATTTTGGCGCAAAAGGCGGGATTTCAGGCGTTATATTTATCAGGTGCAGGGGTTTCGAATGCTTCATACGGAATCCCTGATATCGGTTTAACCTCTCTAGAACAAGTCTTAATCGATGTTGAACGCATCACCAAAATCACGACTTTACCTTTGCTTGTCGATGCCGATACTGGATTTGAGGATATTGGTCAAACGGTTAAATGTATTGAAGTTGCAGGTGCTGCGGGTTTACATCTTGAAGATCAAATTTCAGCAAAACGTTGCGGTCAATTGGATGGCAAAAGTTTAGTCAGTACCAACGAGATGATTGAAAGAGTGCGCACGGCTGTTGCGGCTCGCGAGCATAAAGATTTTATGATCATGGCACGTACCGATGCGATTAGTGTTGAAGGTTTAGAGGCTGCAATACTGCGGGCAAAAGCGTATCAAGATGCTGGCGCGGATGCAATTTTTGTGGAAGCTGCGACAGATTTAAATGATTATCGATTATTTGCAGATGCTTTAGATATTCCTATTTTAGCGAATATCACTGAATTTGGTAAAACACCGCTTTATACCGTTGAGGAATTAAAAAAATCGCAAGTGGATATGATTTTGTATCCTTTGAGCGCTTTTCGTGCGATGAATTATGCGGCCCAAAATGTTTATGACACCATTAAACATCAAGGCACGCAACGCGAATGTTTAGAACGCATGCAAACACGCGAACAGTTATATAGGAATTTAAATTATGATGTCAAAAAATAAAGGCCTTGCCGGTGTAGTGGCCGGTCAAACTGCGATTTGCGCCGTGACCCAAACTCACGAACTGCGTTATCGTGGGTATGCTATTTCAGATTTATGTGAAAACGCTTCTTTTGAAGAAGTGGCCTATTTATTAATTCATGGTGCGTTGCCCAATCAAAAGCAACTGGATGAATTTATCAAACGTTTAATCACCTATCAAACATTACCCAATAGTTTAAAAATAGTGTTAGAACAAATTCCAAAAACCGCGCATCCTATGGATGTATTGAGAACAGCGTGCTCTATGCTCGGGACTTTAGAGATGGAAAATAGCACAAATAATGGCGATATAATTGCCGAACGCTTACTGGCTATTTTTCCTTCCATGTTATTATATTGGTATAAACGCATTGATACCCAAACGGGTGAGGCGCGTATCGGCGATCATTTTTTAAAATTACTCCATGGCAAAGTAGACGCTAAGGCAAGTCATTTATTTAATATCTCAATGATTTTATATGCAGAGCATGAATTTAATGTATCCACGTTTACTGCGCGCGCTGTTGCATCCACTTTAGCTGATTTTTATTCCTGTATTACTGCAGCTATAGGGGCTTTAGGTGGTCCGTTACATGGCGGCGCTAATGAAGCAGCGATGAAATTAATTCAAACTTTTAAAAATCCTTTAGACGCCGAGCAGGGCATTAAAAAAATGTTGACGGCAAAAGAACTGATTATGGGCTTTGGGCATCGTGTATATACTGAATCTGATCCGCGTTCTGAAATTATGAAAAAACAAGTAGCATTGCTCGCGGTAAGTCCAGAGCAAAAAAACTTATTTTCAATTGCAGAAATGATAGAAAAAATCATGTGGGATGAAAAACATTTATTTCCTAATGTTGATTTTTACAGCGCGCTGGCATATCACTTTTGTGATATTCCTACAAAATTGTTCACCCCATTATTTGTGATTTCACGGGTTACAGGATGGTCCGCACATATTATCGAACAACGCAGCGATAATCGTATTATTAGACCCGCTGCAGAATACATTGGTCCTGAACCTAAAGCATTTATAGCGATAGATAAACGATGAATAAAACCGATCAATTATTAATCGACATTGCAGATTATGTATGTCATAAAAACATCACTTCAGAATTGGCGTATGAATCTGCGCGTTTATGTTTATTAGATGCGCTCGGTTGCGCGGCGCACGCGTTGCAGTTTCCGGAATGTACCACATTATTAGGGCCTATCGTTCCTGATACTAGTGTGCCTAATGGCGTGCATGTGCCGGGTACACAATATCGCTTAGATCCAGTAAAAGCTGCATTTGATATAGGTACTTTAATTCGCTGGCTTGATTACAATGATACGTGGCTTGCCAAAGAATGGGGACATCCTTCAGATAATTTAGGCGCTATTTTAGCAGCTGCTGATTTTATAGCGCAAAGAACACGTCCTGATTTAACGATGCATGATGTGTTAACAGCCATGATTAAAGCTTATGAAATTCAAGGCATACTGGCACTCGAAAATTCATTTAATGAACTAGGTTTAGATCATGTCATTTTAGTTAAAATTGCATCCACAGCAGTGGTGACGCACTTATTAGGTGGCAGTCATCAACAAGTGATTGATGCACTTTCACACGCATTTTTAGATGGCCAAAGTTTAAGAACTTATCGTCATGCGCCAAATACAGCGTCAAGAAAATCTTGGGCAGCAGGAGATGCTACCTCTCGTGCAATGAGATTAGCGTTATTAACATTACAAGGTGAGCCAGGATATCCTAGCGTTTTATCAGCAAAAACCTGGGGTTTTAATGATGTGTATTTAAAGGGCCAAGCTTTAAAAGTGAATCAAGCGTTTGAGAGTTATGTGATAGAACATATTTTATTTAAAGTATCTTATCCTGCAGAATTTCATGGTCAGACTGCAGTTGAAGCCGCTATTTTATTACATTCCAACATTAAAAATAATGTAGACAAAATAGAAAGAATTGAAATAGAAACGCAAAAAAGTGCTATGCAAATTATTAATAAACAAGGTGAATTAAATAATCCCGCTGATAGAGATCATTGCCTACAATACATGGTGGCTGTGGCTTTATTATGGGGTGAGTTAACAGCAGAAAGTTATAGTAATGAATTTGCAAAAAACCATAAAGCTCAAATTGATTCTATTCGTGATAAAATAACCGTGACTGAAAATCAACAGATGACAAAAGATTATTATGATCCCAATAAACGTGCAATAGCGAATGCAGTGATTATACAGATGAACGATAATACAATATTTAAGCAACATATTGATTATCCATTGGGTCATGTGAAAAGACGTCAGGAAGCATTGCCTTTCATTGAGGCAAAAGCAAAAACGTATTTATCTGATCCTTTATTTACATTAATCCAAGGGCCGAAGCGTTTAAATGAAGTCACTGTGAAATCATTTTGCGAATTAGCCGAGCAGATAGTGAGGTAATGATGGGTTTATTTGAAACATTATTTTTAATTACATTATGCGTGTTATGCAGTGTATTTTTATCTCTATCAGAAATTGCACTTGCCGCGTCTAGACAAATCAAATTGCAATTATTATCGGAAGAAGGGCATAAGAACGCGGATAAAATATTGGCCTTGCAAGTTTCCCCAGGACGTTTTTTTACCGCCATTCAAATTGGTTTAAATACGGTTGCTATTTTAGGCGGTATGATTGGTGATTCGCAATTTACGCCATTGGTGATGAATGCTGTTGCGCATGTATATCAGGGTGAACATTTGGCGGCCATCAGTTCTGGCTTATCCTTTATTTTAATTACCAGTGCTTTTATTTTAATAGCAGATTTAATGCCGAAACGTTTGGCGATGACTTATCCAGAATCAATTGCACTTGTTATTATTCGTCCTTTGTTATGGGTAATTTATATATTAAGCCCATTAGTATGGCTTTTTAATGGCGTAGCCAATGGATTATTTAAATTATTTAATGTCTCGACGACACGTCATGATGAGCTCACTTTTGAAGATATTTATGCAGTAGTGAACGCGGGTGCAAAAGCTGGACTTTTGCAACGTGAAGAATATCAGCTCATTGAAAATGTTTTTAAAATGCAATCGTTGAGTATTTCATCAGCCATGACGCTGCGTGATAGTATTATGTATTTTTATATTGATGATAATCAAGAAAGCATAAAACTTAAAATGGGTGAGCATACGCATAATAAATTTTTAGTCTGCGAAGATTCACTTGATAATATCAAAGGCTATGTTAATGCCAAAGAATTATTCATGTGGTTGTTGGATGGTAATAAAATTGATTTTAAACATGATACTTTAGTTCATCAAGTATCTACTGTTCCAGACACGCTGACTATTTATGAAGCGATGGAATATTTTAAAAATAATGTTGTTGATTTTGCGGTGGTTGTCAATGAATATGGCTTGGTCGTGGGTATTTTAACTATCAATGATTTAATGATAGCCATCATGGGCGAATGGGCACATCATGTTTTAGAAGAACAAATTGTTCAGCGGGATGAAAATTCTTGGTTGGTTGATGGTGCTACACCCATTATCGACGTGATGCGCGCTTTTAAAATTGATGAATTCCCCGATACGGAAAATTATGAAACCATGGCGGGATTTATTATGTATATGCTAAGAAAAATTCCAAAACGTACCGAATATGTGATTCACCAAGGTTATAAATTTGAAGTGGTGGATATTGATAATCACAAAGTCGATCAATTGCTCGTTACGCGATTGTAGTTCGCCCCCTTTATGAAAGGGGGCCGCGCTTTGCGCGGGGGGATTTCGAGATCTTTGCATCACATTGAAGCAGATAAAATCCCCCCGGCCTGCGGCCGGCCCCCTTTCATAAAGGGGGCGAAGTGCATTGTAGATAATCTATATTTCCATGCTTTCTAATTTCTTCATTAATGTCATGTCTGATTTCAATTTATTTGCCGCAAGTATTATTTTATTTGCAGCAGCTGCGATCTTAGTCACTTCACTAGTATCAGGATTTTGAGTATCTATTTTTCTATCTAAAATATATTTATTAACCAAAGTTGATTCCTCAGTAAGCTCAGAAAGTTTTGATTTGTCATTTAATAAATCATAACTTTCACGCAATAGTGCAGGCACATTCTCTTTTGCATGTTCAGGATAATATCCTTGATATAATTTTATAATATCCATGATCCCAGTGATATGTGGATTTTTTTTAAGAAAGTCTTGAACTTGATCGGGAAGTTTTACTTTTCTAAATGAATTATTATTTGTATGCGTAATGATGCTTTCAAATATTAAAGCGGCATCTTCTGTTGCAATCTTGCTCAAATCTATATGTTCAATATTAACCATGCGATTATTGAGTGAATTCCCATTGATTTTACCGTATTGACCAATGGCTTCTGCTTCAGCAAAAATTCCTGTTGTGTTTGCTGTTTGAGCAAAAGCGGTTTGAACACAGTTCAACTTGATTAGATCAGTTGTATCGTCAAAAACAACAGCTATCTCCGGCACATCTTGATCTGTTCTTTTAGCAAAAAGCACGGGCTTTGATAATTGTCGGTGCGATCCTTCTATTTCCTTTTTTTGAGCCCTTAATATCTGCACAATAGCTAGTAATTGAGCAGTATCTAGAGAAGTAGAGGTAGATGTACTTTTTGGTGTAGTGCTTGAATTATTTGATGCATAAAAAGCTTTAAGTTTAGGATTAAACATTTCATGAACTCCCTGTTAATGTGTGTATCTTCGAGAGTATAAGATTCAAAAAAAATATGCAATTAATATTTTCTTAAGCTTTGTGGCTTAGAATAGGGGTTTAAACATTTTTGGAGTTCGCCATGAAGAAGAGTGATTTTAAGAAGCAGGTAGATGCAGTCAATGCGAAAACATATCTACATGAAACTGATACGAGTGTGTCTGATAAAAATTTGAATGCCAAGGCTATACTTTTGCTTCGCAAAAAGGGTTTAGAGATTCTGGCGACAAGTAAGGATGCTGATGTTATCGATAGAGAACAGCTATTAAACTATTATGCATTGCTAAGACCGGTTGCGACATGGACATATTTTACCAAAGAAAGTGAGGCTAATTTATCTGACGTATATAAGACTTTAACAGAAGAACTATTTCCTGGGATTGAACAATTACCTCAAGATGTTAAAAAAGATCTTAAACGCAGAAATAATGAAATCGATTTTATACCTGATCCAAGACTGCAAAATGCGGTTAAAACTGTAAGCGCAGCTACGCGGTGGTCTTTAAGAAGCAATTCGAACAATAATACAAACTCGGCTCAAAATCCGACTAAAAAACTAAAAATGACCCCTTCAGGCTCAAGCGATAAATAAAGAAAAATAATTCTGCGTCGTCGTTTGTGCAAGTTCCTCAATGGGAATGCCGCGTAATTCTGCTATGTATTGCGCGGTATGTTTTACATATGCCGGCTGATTAGGTTTGCCACGAAAGGGTACGGGGGCTAAATACGGCGCGTCCGTTTCGATTAATAATCTGTCTAACGGTACTTTTTTTGCGACTTCTTGTACTTGCAGTGCATTTTTAAATGTCACTATGCCTGAAATGGAGATATAAAATCCTAAATCTAAAGCTTGTTTTGCCATTCCCCAATCTTCAGTAAAACAATGCATGACGCCGCCTATATCGTTAGCATTTTCACTTTGCATCATGGCAATGGTATCTACTTGTGCTGCGCGGGTGTGAATAATTAGCGGTTTTTTGATGTGTTTTGCAACGGCTATATGATTTGCAAATCGTGTGCGCTGCCAGGTCATGTCTTCATTTTCAGAGCGATAATAATCTAAACCCGTCTCGCCAATCGCAACGACTTCTTTATGCTGTGCATAATTTAATAAAGTTTCCGGGCTAGGCTCAACCTCAGTAATTTCGGTGGGATGCAATCCAACGGATGCGCGTACTTGCGGGTATTGTTTAGCAATCGCTAAAATTTCAGGAAACTTTGTAAGCGTCACACATACGCATAACATATGTGTGACATTACTTTCTTTAGCTGCTGCAAAAATGCTGGCTAAATCGTTAGGATATTCATTGAGCATATTTAAATGACAATGTGAGTCGACAAGCATATTAAACCTTGTATTTAAAGGTTTAATTATAATTCATCTAGATTTTATTAGCATTCCTTTTGTTAAGAGTACTGATATCAAATAAGTTGGCATCAACAACAAATTGAGATTGCGCAGCTTCAAGTGGTTTTGGGCCCAACACTTTGCTATCTTCTTTTAGTTTGTATGCAGTTAAGTTTAAATCTAACAAGTCTTCATTGCTATAAGTGAATTTTTCTGCAGATTGAATCTTGGCGATGATGTTTGTTTTTTGGGCTGCATGTTCATAGGCTGCTGTTAATTGCGAAAGTGGAACGCCTAATGCAAACGCGATGCTTTCTGATATAGTTTTATCTACTAAACCATTTTGGCTAAAAACAAATAAATTGAGCAGCTTGATATTTTCATCTTGCAAATATCCAAATGTTTTGGGTTTTAATAGTCGGCCGTGACTTGAAGGGTGAGCGTTATCATACTCAATCATAAGGGCTGAAATAGTTCTTGTTGCATTTAATGATGATGTATTAGTTTTATAAAGTTGATTATACGTTGCAATTAATGTAATTCTATAATTTTTCATCAGTGCTACATATTGTCTTTCAAGTGTGGTTTCAAATAATATGCGTGTTTGTTCATTGACTTGATTTTGCGGTAGAGTTTTTCCGATTAATGCTTTTCTACGAATAATAGGGCGCTCAGTACATGATGTAGCATTTGTAGTATTTTGGACTAAGTCAATTTCATCAGGCTTTCTTTTATGGCCGCTTAAAGTATCAGAAGGATTATGGCTAGGCTCTTGAGATTCTAGACCCCAATTGTCATCGAACCCATCATCAAAAACAAATTTGAAATCTTGTATATCTTTCATGTTTATCACCTGACATTAGAAATTAATCCAACATATTAAATTATTTAATAAGCTAAGTCAACAACTCTTATCACCTTTCGACAAACGCTACATTTAGAATTATACTTTATAAATGAGTGACTTAATCAAAAAAACTGAACTGTCTGATTCCAAAGATTGCCCTTGCGCATCTGCCCAGCCTATTTTAAAACGATTAATTACTAGAGAAGCCAAAATTGGTGAAGATTTAACTATTCGCCGGGCACTCCCGCATCAAGAGCGTCGAATGATAGGCGCTTGGTGTTTTTTCGATCATTTTGGCCCCTTAAATTTAAAAGCTTCGGGCTTAAATATTGCGCCGCATCCGCATATGGGCTTGCAAACATTTACTTGGACTTTGCATGGTGAAATTTTACATCGTGATAGTCTGGGTTCAGAACAAGTCATAAAACCTGGCCAGGTGAATTTAATGAACTCAGGCGCTGGCATTTCGCACTCTGAAGAATCCTTGCCAGATAGCATTTTACACGGCGTGCAATTATGGATAGCGCTGCCTGATAGCAAGCGTTTTATGGATCCTGATTTTAATCATTATGCGACTGTGCCCTATGTATTACACGATCATTTATTTATCCATATTCTAGCCGGAGAATTTTTAGGCCAGCAATCGCCCGCAAAAATCTATTCCCCTTTAATGGGTTTAGAAATTTATGCACAAGAAGATACCGAATCAGTATTACCCTTAAATCCAAAATTTGAATATGGTATTTTACCACTTGTAGGTGAGATTGAAGTTGAAGGTGAATTAATCGATTTAACCACATTATTATATTTAGGCTGCGGCCGCAAAGAGCTTAATATTAAACTCAAAAAAGGCGCGCGAATATTAGTGATTGGCGGCGAACCGTTTCAAGAGGAAATTTTAATTTGGTGGAATTTCGTTGCGCGCAGCGAAGATGAATTGATAAAAGCGGTAGATGATTGGAATAACCATACGCGCTTTGGTGAAGTGCATGGCTATCAAGGTGAGCCTTTAACTGCACCCCAAATGAAGCGTTAAACAGAAAAGTCACGTCTTTTGGAAAGTGCTTCATTCAGCATGTCAATATAGCCCTGATAATGTCTAAAATCGTCAGGTTTTATTGTGGCTAAAACTTCTTTATCATCGGTAGAAAGTAATGGATAACTGAGCAGAAAATCAGAATCGGAATCCATTTGCTTCGCATTAGTACATACACCGTGCCAAGGATCAATGATAAAATTATCTTGATCACTATCAGATGCGATTATAAAATTGTGTCCATCAAAATGATTGCCAGGTTTATAATACCATTTTAAAGTATAGGGTACTTTTTGTTCAATTAATTTTAATAGCACTATTCCCGTTATTGCAACGCAATCAAAAGACTTGTATTTTATTGATGATAAAGCAATCAAAATGGATTCCTGAATCATGACATGAATTTTTCGCTCTTGAAAAATTTTTTCTAATTTTGGATTATTAATCAATAAACCCCAACCACTGCGAGGGCCTTTTCTAGCAGCTTCGCTACGGGCGAGTCTAAAATCTATATATTTTTGTTGCTGTTCGTATTCTTTTTTGGGTAATAAGCATTTATTTACTGTTCTTTGAAGCGGCAGTGGTCCTATTGTTGTTTCATAAAATAAAATCAAAGCTGTTAAGACAACTGCCAGCATGATGGGCCGAAGCAATGTGTGAATATCTTCTAGATCATGATCTTTATTCATTTCTATAACGACAAGCGCAACCAATGCTAACCAAAATCGAGCCAAATAAACTCTTGGATCTTGCCGGATTTGGGTTCTTTGCAGAAATGCATGTTTTGCATGTTCTAAAGCTGGCGTTGGAAGTGTGTCTATTTCTATAGGCTGTGCAAGAAGTTCGCTCACTCGTTGGTTCTGAACCAGGTCTTTAACAGCTAAAAATACTTTTTGTATATCTTGAGGTACCGCTTTCATTTGGAAAGCTTACCATGAATTGCGCAATTCTCGCAAGGCTAAAAATATATCTTTTCGACGTACTTGTTCAAGCGGCAATTCAAAGCCTTTGGCGCGCAAACTGGCCTCAATTTCATTGCTGTCTTCACGAAAAAAAGGATTGACCAAACGCTCCACATGAAGAGTGCTGACATAAGGTCTAGGATGCGTGAGGAGTTTATCTTGTAAACCTTTGATGTGGGGATTATGGGGTTCGACACTTTGTGCAAAGCGTAAATTATTATCGATATAATCATGGCCGGGATAAATATGGGTTTCATCAGGTAAGCGCTCGAACTGTTCAGAAAAACTTTCATAAAGTTTATCAACATCTCCGCCATGTAAACAATTACCGCAGCCCGCATTAAATAACATATCACCCGTAAATAAATGCGGGACATCATTTAAATCATAAGCGAATAAACAGATATGCGAAAGCGTATGGCCCGGTGTATCGAGCACTTCAAATTTAACGGTATTGCCAATTTGCAGCGAATGATCGCCATGCAATTTAATATCGACATTATTTATGGGCGCAAGATAATGAGCACACAGTTTTGCGTCCGTAGCTTCACGCATGGCTTCATTGCCGCCGGTATGATCAATATGTTCATGGGTATTCACAATATGGGTAATTTTCCAGCCGCGCTCATTTGCGATATTTAAGCAAGCGTCAACAGCAATCGGGTCTACGGCCAATGCTTCTTTGGTCTCCGGGCAGGCAATGAGGTAATTATAATTGCGGCCTCTATTTTGGGCATCGATAATTTCTATATGCATCTTAGTTTCCAATTAGGTATAATAAAGACATGACAACCGCGCAGCAGCTTATAGACAATTATAGTGCTCAAGTAGTACAAAAACCACAGGCATTGCCTTATTCATTTTCTGAACGTAAGCAGCGTTTTGAAGCCTTGAAATCCTTATTAAAACAACAAAATGCCGTATTAATTGCCCATTATTATGTGGATGCTTTATTGCAAGCGCTTGCCGAGGAATCCGGAGGTTTTATTGGTGATTCCCTAGAAATGGCTAAATTTGGTAAAAATGCAGATGCGGATACTTTGGTTGTAGCCGGTGTTAAATTTATGGGTGAAACAGCAAAAATCTTAAGTCCTCATAAACGGGTATTAGTGCCCACATTAGAGGCCAATTGTTCTCTAGATTTAAGTTGTCCCATTGATGCATTTTCACAATTTTGTGATGCGCATCCTGATCGCACAGTGGTGGTTTATGCCAATACTTCCGCAGCTGTCAAAGCCCGCGCGGATTGGGTTGTGACTTCCAGTATTGCCGTTCCTATTATTGAACATTTAACAGATAATAATGAAAAAATAATTTGGGCACCGGATCGTTATTTAGGCGATTATTTACAACGTAAAACTGGTGCTGATATGTTGCTCTGGCAGGGCAGTTGTATTGTGCATGAAGCCTTTAAAGCTGATACCTTAAAGGTGCTAAAACAACAATATCCCGATGCCGCCATTTTAGTACATCCAGAATCCCCGCAAGAAGTAATAGCCATGGCCGATGTGGTAGGTTCCACCACACAATTAATTAAAGCGGCACAAACTGTCCCACAAAAAACCTGCATAGTCGCAACAGAACGCGGCATATTTTACAAAATGCAATTAGCAGCACCTGAAAAAACATTGATCCAAGCCCCAAGCGGCGGCAATGGCGCTACCTGTAAAAGTTGTGTGCATTGCCCTTGGATGGCAATGAATAGTTTAGATAATCTAGAACAAGTCTTAACAACCAGTGCAAATGAAATTCATTTATCTTTAGAATTATGCGCGCAAGCCATAAAGCCGCTTAATCGCATGTTAGCGTTTTCGCAATAGATGCTTGACAATAACCCCTTTTATTATTAGCATTAAAGATAACTCATTTATTTGCTGGAATCTCTATGCCTACCATTGAAGAATTTGGTATCGAATTACAGCCAGGCTCTGATAGAGATGCTGCAACTCGAATATTGAACAATGATTATCAAGACCACAGCCCTGCGCGCGCTCAAGATATTCGTACCTTAGTCAGCCAAGGAGAAGGTTGGGCGAATGTGTATGGAATTGAAGGCCTTATTGGAGAGCAAGAGAAAGTAAGCTTTATCGATCGATTAAAAAGTGCGTGCGAATACTTTTTAGCTGATCCCGCTCGTTGCCAAAGACAAGAAGTAGCCATGCGAAATTTTTATGATAGCCGATATAATAATTTTAATTATTTCAATCTACCCTTTTCAAAAATTCAACAACTTGTAGACTTAGATAATAACAATGACTTTATTCCTCGTGATTACTTAGTGGGAAAAACACAACAATCAGCATATACAAGAGCACATACTCATACAGAGATTGATGTACAAGCTTCCGTGAATAAGATTTATGAAGGTGCTGTAAGCGCAGCAAATAAGCTGAAATCTTAAATCCATTGATTATTAAAACCATTGCATTTAGTACTAATTTAGTGCTATTATGCGTCCATGATTAAAGTCAATAAATTAACCGATTATGCCGTCTTAATCTTAAGCTATTTTGCCAAACAAAATAGTGATGAAGTCTGGAATGCCAGCCAATTAGCCAGCGCTTTAGATTTACCCAATCCAACCGTCAGTAAAATATTAAAAATATTACTTAAAAATCAATTGGTTATATCGCACCGCGGGGCGCAGGGTGGCTATCAATTGGCAAAACCTTTAGAATATATCACTGTCGCAGAACTTATTGAGGCCATGGAAGGACGGGTAGCGGTAACGGAATGTAATGTGCGTACCGGCTTATGCAGTCATGAACAGGCCTGTCAGATGCGAAATCCCTGGCAGAAAATTAATCACATGGTGTTGAATTTATTGTCACAAGTGACATTGGCTGATATGAGGGATAATCGTGAGTAACCAAGAAGTTAAAGACTATTTAGACAAGGCCTATGCGCCTGGTTTTATAACCGACATTGAATCAGAAGCTTTTCTACCTGGATTATCAGAAGACGTGGTGCGCGCCATTTCTGCGAAAAAAAATGAACCTGAATTTTTATTAAAATTTCGCTTACAAGCTTATCGTCATTGGCTGACCATGAAAGAGCCGACTTGGGCTTATGTGCGTTATCCGAGTGTCAATTTCAACGATATTATTTATTATTCTGCGCCTAAAAAAAAGGTCGGCCCTAAAAATTTATCGGAAGTCGATCCAGAATTATTACGCACCTATGAGAAATTAGGCATACCTTTGCGTGAGCAAGAAATGCTGGCGGGTGTTGCCGTAGATGCAGTATTTGATAGTGTATCGGTTGCGACAACGTTTAAAGAAAAACTTGCGGACGCGGGGGTTATTTTTGGATCATTTTCAGAAGCCGTACACAATCATCCAGAATTGATTGAACGTTATTTAGGTACTGTCGTGCCTTACACCGATAATTTTTATGCAGCGCTTAATTCTGCGGTATTTAGTGATGGATCATTTTGTTTTATTCCCAAAGGCGTGCGCTGTCCTATGGAATTATCGACTTATTTTCGCATTAATGCTGCAAAAACGGGGCAATTTGAGCGCACTTTAATTGTTGCCGAAGAAAGTAGTTACGTGAGTTATTTAGAAGGTTGTACCGCACCTATGCGTGATGAAAATCAATTACACGCAGCGGTGGTGGAATTAGTCGCGCTTGATAATGCACAAATAAAGTATTCTACCGTACAAAATTGGTATCCGGGTGATAAAAATGGTCGTGGTGGTATTTATAATTTTGTGACTAAACGTGGCGATTGTCGCGGACATCGCTCGAAAATTTCTTGGACCCAAATTGAAACAGGATCTGCGATTACCTGGAAATATCCGAGTGTGATTTTGCGTGGTGATCATTCTGTGGGTGAATTTTATTCAGTGGCGCTGACCAATAATTATCAGCAAGCCGATACGGGTACCAAGATGATTCATATCGGCAAAAATACTACGAGCACAATCGTATCAAAAGGTATTTCCGCAGGACATGGACAGAATTGTTATCGCGGGTTAGTGAAAGTATTAAAAAGCGCAGAAAATGCCAAAAATTATACGCAATGCGATTCATTATTATTAGGCAGCGAATGTGCTGCGCATACATTTCCTTATATTGAAGTAAAAAATAGTACGGCATCGATAGGGCATGAAGCCGCGACTTCAAAGATCAGCGATGATCAATTATTTTATTGCCTGCAACGTGGTATGAATCAAGAAGATGCAATTAATATGATCGTCAATGGTTTTTGTAAGCAAGTATTTAAAGAACTGCCCATGGAGTTTGCAGTCGAAGCGCAGAAATTAATGGCAGTGAGTTTGGAAGGTGTTGTTGGCTAGGGGAGGAAATCCCCCCGCGCAAAGCCGCGCCCCCCTTTCATAAAGGGGGGAAATTTGCCCCCTTTATGAAAGGGGGCCGACGCTTCGGCGGGGGGATTTTGAGATATTAGATTTAAATAAATGTTGGTATAAAAAGATGTTAAACATAGAAAATTTACATGCAAGCGTCGATGGTAAATCGATATTAAAAGGCCTTAATTTAAATATTAAACCGGGCGAAATTCATGCCATCATGGGCCCTAATGGAGCGGGTAAAAGTACGCTGGCCAATGTTTTATCTGGCAGAGATGGCTATGAAGTCACACAAGGCAGCATCAACTTCAAAGGTCAATCATTATTAGACATGAATATCGATATTCGCGCGCGTGAAGGTTTATTTTTAGCGTTTCAATATCCTGTTGAAATTCCAGGCGTGAGCAATATGAGCTTTCTAAAAGCGGCGATGAATGCCAAACGCAGACACCGCGAGCAAACTGAAATGGACGCTATGGATTTTCTCTCATTGATTAAAACTAAAGCTAAACAATTGCAATTGAATGAAGAAATGTTGTATCGCGCCGTCAATGAAGGTTTCTCAGGTGGTGAGAAAAAACGTAATGAAGTGTTACAAATGTTAATGCTAGAGCCTTGCCTATCGATTTTAGATGAAACCGATTCGGGATTAGATATTGATGCTCTGCAAATCGTAGCCCAAGGCGTCAATTCATTGCGCGCGAATAACCGTTCATTTTTAGTGATCACTCACTATCAACGTTTATTAAATTATATTGTACCTGATTATGTTCACGTGTTAGCTGATGGTAAAATTATCAAATCAGGTAATAAAGAATTGGCCTTGGAATTAGAAGAAAGTGGTTATGTCGGAGTAGGTTCATGAGTGAATTGAATGAACAGAATTTAATAGCACATTATGCGTCACAGCATCAACACTTATTAACAAGTGCTGAGCCTGATTGGCTAAAATTCTATCGTGCTAAAGCGTTTGAAACATTTACTGAAAATGGCATTCCCACCACTGCTGTAGAAGCCTGGAAATATACCCAGCTTCGCACCTGGCACAAAAATAAATTTCATCAACATCCAAAGCACGCGCAATTACCCGAGCTGTATGAATTACAATTATTTTCTATGTTAGATGAACACTGCCAAGAAGTAATAGTCTTAGATGGTGTTTTGCAGACGAAAATATCAGACAATAATGCCATGCAAATAATGGATTTTAAGCATGCGCTCAAAACAGAAGAGCCTCTATTGCAATCATATTTAGGCCAGGCCGTGAATCATGATGAACATCCTTTTGTGAGCTTATGTGATGCACTGGCAGAGCAAGGTATTGTTGTCATCGTGCCTGAAAATATAGTGGTTGATAAACCTTTACATATTTTATATGTGAGCTCAAAAAACAGTGAAAACTGTGTCAATCATTTACGGAATTTAATCATTGTGGGTAAACATTCAAAAGTAGAAATCATTGAACATTTTGTTGATTTACATGATGTGACTTATTTTACCAATCATGTCACTGAAGTGATTTTAGAAGAAAACGCGAGCCTTTCACATTATAAATTAGAACAAGAAGGCAATAAGTCTTTTCACATTGGCGGGATTCATGTGAAACAAAATCGTGGTTCAGATTTCTGTTCTAATGCAGTTACCATCAGTGGACATTTTTCTCGTCATGATATTGCAACGACCATGGTAGAAGAATCTGCCAACTGTACTTTGAATGGGCTTTATTTTACTCATAATCAACAACATGTCGATTATCATACAACTATTCATCACGATGCGCCGCATTGTCACAGTTCATCTGTTTATAAAGGCATTTTAACGGATAAATCATCGAGTGTATTTAATGGTAAAGTTGTGGTAAAACATGGCGCGCAAAAGACAGCGTCTAAACAAGAAAATCATAATTTATTATTATCAGAATCATGTGAAGCCAATAGCAAACCTGAATTAGAAATTTACACCGATGATGTCAAATGCGCACATGGCGCGACGACAGGACAGTTAGATGAAGAAGCATTATTTTTTTTACAATCACGTGGCTTAGCGTTATCAAAAGCAAGACGCATGTTAATTCGTGCCTTTGCCAATGATGTATTTAATCAAATGCCCTCAAGCATAGTTCGTGATTATTGTCAGCGTTATTTGGAGATGGCGGCGTATGAATAGGCAAGATTTCCCAGCGCTTAATCAACAAGTCTATGGTAAACCCTTAGTTTATTTTGATAATGCAGCGACGACACAAAAGCCACAAGCTGTCATTGATGCAATCAGTCATTTTTATCAAAATAATAATGCTAATGTTCATCGTGGCGTGCATGCTTTAAGCGAGCGCGCGGATAAAGCTTATGAAAATGCAAGAAAATCCGTTAAAGAATTTATTAATGCAAAACATACACAAGAAATCATATTCGTGCGCGGTACCACCGAAGGTATTAATTTATTATCACATATGATTAATAAAGGCGATGAAGTGATTATTTCCGCCATGGAACATCACGCCAATATTGTGCCTTGGCAATTGCGCGAAGCAAAACTTAATGTTATTCCCTTATTGGATAATGGCGAACTTGATTTAAATGCTTATAAAAACATGCTAAATGAAACTATTAAACTCGTTAGCATCACTCACATGTCAAATACTTTAGGCACAATTAATCCTGTTAAAGAAATGATTGCGCTTGCCCATGAGAAAAATATCCCTGTATTATTAGATTGTGCACAATCCATATCTCATGGTCCTATTGATGTACAAGATTTAGATTGTGATTTTTTGGTATTTTCGGGTCATAAAATTTATGGACCTACAGGTATTGGTATAGTCTACGGTAAACAAGCACTATTAGATAAAATACCGCCTTATCAAGGTGGCGGCGCGATGATAGCGATCGTGGATTTTGAAAAAACCACGTTTACCCATTTACCTTATAAGTTTGAAGCAGGAACTCCAGATATTGCAGGCGCAATTGGCTTACATGCAGCCCTAGATTATGTATCTGCGCTTGGCTTTGACAATATCATTTCACATGAGAAAAAATTATTAGATTATGCGCAAGAAAAATTACAAGCGATAAATGGCCTACGAATCATAGGCACAGCGCCTGACAAAGGCAGCATTATTTCTTTCGTTATGGATAAAGCGCATCCGCATGATATAGCGACCATTTTAGATAGAGAAGGTGTTGCGATTCGCGCAGGTCATCATTGCACCATGCCCTTAATGAAAAGATTTAACGTACCCGCAACCGCGCGGATCTCTATGACATTTTATAATACGACAGATGAAATCGAAAAGTGCGTGAGTGCGTTATATAAAGTGAAGGAAATTTTTTAATGCACGAATTACGCGAACTTTATCAAGAAGTGATTATCGAGCATGGCTCAAATCCTAGGCATTTTTATAAGCTTGAATGTCCAAGCTGCACAGGCCATGGTTACAATCCTTTATGCGGCGATCAAATTACTTTGGATCTTAAACTTGAAAATGACATCATTACACACATGGGTTTTCAAGGCCAAGGCTGCGCCATTTCTATCGCTTCAGCATCCCTCATGTGTGAAAGTTTAACGGGAAAATCCATTATTGATGCTCAAAATGCCTTTGAATTATTTCATAGTGTACTTACAGCGGATGCACCCGCTGATGATCGTTTAGGTAAATTAACGGTCTTAACAGGCGTGCGCGAATTTCCCGCCCGGGTTAAATGCGCGACACTTGCTTGGCATACTTTACAAAATGCTTTGGAATAAACCATGATACAACTACGCGCAAATTTAATTACTTTAAATCGCGATTGTGATGCTCGCTTAATTCCATCGGCTACACCTGTGACTTTACGTAAAGGTGAAGCGGTGATGTTAACCCAAGCTTTAGGTGGCAGTTACACCGTAGAATTACACGGTAATTTAGTACGCATTGAAAATAAAGATGCCGATGCTTTAGGTTTTGAAAAAGAAGATATGCCTATTGAATCTGATAATGATTCAGGACTAGTTGATGTTGAACAAGTTTGGGGCGTTTTAGCCACTTGTTACGATCCAGAAATTCCGGTGAATATTACGGAATTAGGTTTGGTTTATCGCTGCGAAGTGACGCATCCCAACCCCAATGAAAATCATATTATTATTGAAATGACTTTAACTGCGCCCGGTTGCTCAATGGGACCTGTGATGATCAGCGAAATTGAAGCCAAATTAAAAAAAATTCGCAATGTGACTTCAACTGATATTGAATTAGTATTTGATCCACCTTGGAATCAAGCCTTAATGTCAGAAGCCGCCAAACTACAATTGGGAATGTTATAATGACTTGGCATACAGTAATTGAACAGAGTGAATTAGCAAACGGCCAGCGCGCATTTTATGATTTAGACGACGGCACGCGCGTTGCCGTATTTAATTTAAATGGCGATTATGCAGCGATTGAATCAATGTGCACGCATGCTATGTTTGAATTAGACGATGCACCGATAGAAGGCGACAATATCATCTGCCCACTACATGGTGCACAATTTTGCATTAAAACCGGAAAGGTATGCAGCGCCCCTGCATATGAAGATTTAAAAACCTATCCAGTGCGCGTTTTTGAAGGACATATTCAAATTCAGGATGAAGCCTAATGAAACATATTGATTTATCTAATTGTAAACTACTCAGTACCTGCATCATTCCCATTCGATGGGTCGACATGGACGCCTATCATCACGTCAATAACGCCCGTTATTTTGATTATATGGCCGAAACCCGTGCGAGCTATTTTGCTAAAATTCTTGAAAATAAAGACACGCAATTTGTCCTAGTACACGCGTCTTGTGACTTCAAAAAACCCTTGGTTTATCCTAAGACTATCTCAGTCAAACAATATTTTGCCGAAATGTCACGCACCACATTTACACTGTATTATACCTTCCATGATGAACAAGATGATCAAGTGTTGTATGCGATGGGTAAAGGTATTTTGGTCTCAATTGATACTAAAACTACAAGACCCATCCCAGTTCCCGATCACATAAAATCCTTAATAAACCCATTGACTAACATATAAAGAAATGCTAATCTAGCTACCTTATAAACTAGAGTTTTAGGAGGTTTTTATGGCTAACTGTACTTGTATGCAATGTGTCGCGGGGACCTCGTGTGCCGCTTCATTCGTATCATGTGTCACTGCATTCAATTTTAGTTGCTGGTTCTGTATTCCTACTATAGTTTTCTTTGGTTTGGCTGTCGAAGCCGCCAACAAAGACAGCCGTAATCCTGTACAAGCCAACCCAGAAGAACAAGTACTTATTTCAAGTCAAACAACTGTCGTCTCCATTCAACAACATCCCATTCAGCCGCCGGCGTATAGCACTTTTAATACTCCCACATATGCTGCAAACCAAAAACCGCCAAAGAAAATCACCAAGCTAAGCTTTAGCGAAGTAATAAATCATGAAAAATTTGACCAGTTGCTCGCTGAGGGATTCGCAACTGGACCATTTACACGTGTTAATAACAGGGAAGATTTAAACAACTTTTTGAAAAAATATCAAGATTGTGTTGATTTTGAGTTTATGGATAATCCTTTAACGTTTCCAGATGGGCAAGTCATCGATCTGCGGACATACCGTAAACTTAAGCAAAGTTCAACAGATGGTTTTATAAGCCATCCAGTATCACGCTGTAGAGTACCTATTGATCAAGCGCTCATACCTGCGGTTGCTTTAAAATGTGAAATGACAGAATTTTTAGAACAATTGAATGCAAAACTTTCGAGCATGAGCAAAGAAAAACAACCTGAGAATACGATAAACTAACTCCCTAAATGCACTTGCCCACGCGCTTTTGCTAGTTCCATTTGTTTTGCACGTTCAGCAACGCGTTTGCGTTTGTCATCGGTTAATGTGTCAAAACAATTTGGACAGGAAATATTTTTTTCGTATTTTGGTGATGCCTTGTCGGTATCATTGATGGGTTGGCGGCAGGCATGACATAAATCATAGTGTCCTTTTTGCAGCTGATGATCAACGCTGACGCGATTATCGAATACAAAACATTCGCCATTCCATAAACTATTATCTTCAGAGACTTTTTCTAGGTATTTTAAAATACCGCCTTCGAGTTGATACACATTTTCAAAACCGTGCGCCAACATATAGCTGGAGGCTTTTTCGCAGCGGATACCGCCGGTGCAAAACATTGCGACTTTTTTATGTTGTTTTGGATCTAAATGTTGTGCTACATATTCTGGGAATTCACGAAAATTGGTGGTATTTGGATTTACTGCATTTTTAAAGGTGCCGATGCTGACTTCATAATCATTACGGGTGTCGAGCAAAATAACATCTGGGTCATTGAGTAATGCATTCCACTCTTCGGGTTTGACATGAATGCCGGTTTGCTGGGTGGGCTTGGCTTCAGGTTTACCAATCGTCACAATCTCTTTTTTAAGTTTAACTTTCATGCGGTGAAAGGGCATGAGGTCATCATAAGAGAGCTTATATTCAAGAGTGCCAAAGTGCATGGCATTTTCTAGGAATTCAATCAGGGCGTCAATGGCAGCTTGTGAGCCTGCAACTGTGCCATTAATGCCTTCAAGGGCAAGTAATATGGTGCCTTTAATGCCTTGGGCTTTACAGAAGTCTTCAATAGGCTTTTTATGGCGGCCAAAGTTTGGGCGCTCAATAAATTTATAAAGTGCCATTATAACAATAGCTTGCATGATTTTATCCTCTTGGCGAACTTAGACTATTCTAAACTATACTAGTCATAACGTAAACAAGCTGGGAATCTCATGTTTTTCAAGAAAATAGCACAAAAAGACCACTTAGAACTTGCCTTAAGTGGACCTTGGACAGTGGTTCAATTGGCAGATGTAAAGTCTGATTTGGAGCAGTTATCCTTAAAAAGTTATAAGAGTGTGACCATCAATGCCGATGCTTTGACTGTGCTTGATACTGCGGGTGCTTTTGAACTCAAACAATTTATAGAACGACTTGAAACTTTAAAACTCAGCGTAAGCTTAATTAACCTGCATGAAAAACAACAGTCTATTTATCACTTAATTGAGAAAGTAAAACTTGAAGAAGAGCTGCCTCCTCCTCGAGGCTCCACTTTTATTAATATCATTGTGCGTTTAGGTGAAGGCACCGTAAATGCTTATCAACAAATGTTACTGTTATTATCATTTATTGGCCAAGTGTGTGTGACTTTGGTGCAGGTGTTGCTAAAACCTAAACGTTTGCGTTTTACTTCGATCATTCGGCATATTGATGAAGCGGGTATTAATGCGATTCCTATTGTGGCGTTAATGGCTTTTTTAACCAGTGTGGTACTGGCTTATCAAGGGGCGACGCAGTTACAACAATTTGGCGCGGAAATTTATACGGTGAATTTGGTTGCGATATCTATATTACGAGAAATGGGTGTATTACTCACGGCAATCATGGTGGCGGGGCGTTCAGGCAGTGCCTTTGCTGCAGAAATTGGCGTGATGCAAGTTAATGAAGAAATTGATGCCATGCGTACATTGGGATTAAATCCCTTTGAAATTTTAGTGATTCCTAGGGTTTTGGCTTTAGTGATTGCTTTGCCGCTTTTGACATTTATTGCAGATATGGCAGGATTATTTGGGGCGGCCATTTTATCTATTTTATTATTGGATATTACTTTAGCGCAATTTTTAGTGCGCACGCATGAAGCCGTAAGTTTATGGACTTTTGGTGTGGGTATGTTAAAAGCACCTTTTTTTGCGTTTATTATCGCGACGATTGGTTGTTTAAAAGGTATGCAAGTCACAGGTTCTGCTGAAAAAGTAGGGGAGATGACCACATCTGCTGTAGTACAAGCGATTTTTGTGGTGATTTTAGCCGATGCCATTTTCTCAATTATTTTCTCAAAAATGGGGATTTAATGGCTATTATTACCGTCAAAAATTTAGTCACGAAATTTGGTCCTCATGTTGTGCATGATGATTTAGATTTGGTGATTAATAAACAAGAAATTTTAGGTATAGTGGGTGGCTCTGGCGCTGGAAAATCAGTGTTACTGCGCAGCATTATTGGTTTAAATAAACCCGTAAGTGGCTCGATTAATATCTTCGGACAAGAATTGTTAGAATTATCCGATCAAGGTTTATTAGATATTCAGCGGCATTGGGGCGTATTATTCCAAAACGGTGCCTTATTTTCATCGCTGAGCGTTGCTGAAAATATCGAAGTGCCGATGCGAGAATATACTAAACTTGATCCCAAAATGCGTGAAGATCTGGCTTATTTAAAATTGAATTTAGTGGGTTTATCAGCCAGTGTTGCTAATAAAATGCCTTCAGAATTATCAGGCGGAATGCGTAAACGCGTGGCGCTCGCGAGAGCTTTGGCGCTGGATCCAGAAGTTTTATTTTTAGATGAGCCGACAGCGGGTTTAGATCCCATCGCAGCGGGCGCATTTGATAAGTTAATTTATGACTTACAACGAAATTTAGACTTAACTGTGGTCATCGTGACCCATGATTTAGATACTTTATTTACTATTTGCGACCGCGTGGCCGTTATAGTAGATAAAAAGGTGATAGAAGGTACCTTATCGGAGTTACTTAAAATTGACCATCCATGGTTTCAAGCTTATTTTCATGGACCCAGGGCACGACATTTAACTAGGGATATAAAAGATGGAAACTAGGGCAAATTATTTACTCGTTGGCATAGTCGTGATTATGGCTGTGACCGCCATCTTTACTTTTTTTATTTGGTTATCGGGTGGTCCTAATAAAAGTCAATATACCCAAGTCATGATTTATTTTCCAGGTTCGGTGAGCGGTTTAAGTCAAGGCAGTCAAGTGCGTTATCGCGGTGTGCAAGTCGGTAATGTGGCGACTATCACTTTAGATCCACAAGCACCGGATCAAGTCCATGTATTAGTGAATGTATTAAAAACAACGCCTTTATATGAAGATATGCGCGCAGATTTGCAAATGTTAGGGATTACGGGTTTATCATTTATTGAATTAACCGGTTTTAGCGCTGAGTCAAAACCTTTGATCCGTCATGATCATGATCCTTATCCCATTATTTATGGTTCCGAATCGGCACTGGAAAAAATGATGTCTAATATTCCCGTTCTTTTACAAAGTTATACGGATGTTGCCTATACCATTTTAGATACTTTGAATGAACAAAATCGTATTGCATTTTCAGAATCTCTGAAAAATATTAATGTATTTACTAAAGAACTTGCGGACTCTCGTGAGCAAATGAATAAAATACTGGAAAAAACAAATAGTCTGACTACTCATCTTGATAATTTTTCGCAAAATGGTTTGGTTGAGTTGGAATTTTTATTACACGATACACGTGCAGCGGTTAATCAAATCAATACACTGACTGAAACGCTTAATGAAAATCCATCGAATATATTATTCCAACCGCAATATCAAGGATATAACGCTAAATGATAAAGACAAATTTTTTAATAGTAATGACATTGATGTTAACAGGTTGCGCGGGCTTACTCACCTCTAATCAAAATATCAATGAATTTTATACGCTCAATGCGATACCAGACTATTCTGGCAATGACGAAAATAAAAATATAGCTGCCAGCATTATGGTGCAAAGCGCAAGTGTATCAAAAGGCTTAGAAGGTAATAAGATTATGTTAATGCATAGTCAGCAACGCTTAGATTATTACGCCAATGCGCGCTGGTCGAGTCCATTAAGCGCAATGGTACAAACCAGTGTGATCGAATCATTTGAAAATAGCCATGTGCTTGGCCGGGTGGGTGGTGATTATAGCGGTATGCGTGCTGATTATGCGTTAACATTAGAAATTCAAGATTTCCAAGCAGAATATCAAGAAGAAAATCAACCGCCGATTATTCACATTAAACTGGTTGGAAAATTAGTGCATTTTCCAGAGCGAACATTAGCTGCAAGCTTTACTGTAGAAACTTTTCAACAAGCCGACGAAAATGAACTTGCCGATATTGTCCGCGCATTTGATAAAGCCTTCGCCGGCACCCAAGACTTGTTAATCGAAGAAACCCTAGATTATTTGACCAAGCCTTAATATGACTAAATAAAGTTTGCTTTGTGAATTCTATGTTAGGTAGAATATCCATACTAATACCTCACGTTTAATATAGGTAAACAATTATGGATAAAAAATTATTTTGGTCAGCAACAACGGTATTGTTATGTGGATCTCTTGCTTCTGCAAGCTATGCACATAAAAAAGAAGACATTGAAGAATTTAGCCCTTTTTATTTGGCAGTTGATACGGCCGAGGAAAGTTATGAAGTAGGTGCTTCACTGTTGATTTTACAAGGTAATAGCAGCTCGGATTTAAATCAATACGCAGTTATTAGCAATCATAGTGGTTCAGTTCATAATGTCTCAACCGTGGGTGATGATTATAATATAGGCTTTGATGTTTTTTTCGGTTATAACTTTGAAAATGGCCAAGATCTGCTTCTTTCTTACACTTACTTTAATAACAGTAACAACGATGTTACCCATTGCGATGCAGATTCTATTTGCAACTCTTATCCTAATAATGAAAAGTTTTCAGACTTTGCAGATGCAAGCGTGGGGACAACATTTAACGCCGGGGATCTATTATTTGGGCAGCGTTTTGTTTTAGGCGAACAAATGAAGCTACATTTTGCAGTAGGACTCACAGCAGCCTGGATTACCAATGGCTTTAATTCCTATTACGCTATTGACGATACTAATTTTATTTTTCATGAACATTACAGCCAATTTAAAGGTATCGGTCCAAAAGTGGGTTTTGATGGTGATTATCAATTGGTTGAAAGTCCAATATCCTTGTATATGGGTTTATCCGTTGCTGGATTAGTGGGTAAATCGACTGCTAGTACATCTGAATATGATGATTCAGATAATGTGGATCATTTTGATGGCAATGAGCAAGATCAATTTGTTCCTAATTTAAATGTCGATTTAGGCTTACGTTATATGTATGAATATAGCGAGGAAATTTCAGGCGCAGTATTAGTGGGTTATCGTATTAACGAATATTTCGATGCGGTGCGAGATACCGTTGAATATGGTGGCGGTGATGGATCTGTTACTCAGATAGATAGTACTACAAATTATTCCTTAAATGGTCCTTATATTACTTTATCTGCAATGTTTTAATATGAGGGATGCTTAAATGAATAAACATTTATTATTACCATTTTCTGGCGCCTTTGTATTCACTACTTTTGCGTTAAACACTTTTGCAAACGTATATGTTGCTGCTGATCGCACACATGAAGGTTTTGAAGTAGGTGCATCTTTATTACTACTGCAATCTGAATTAAGTTCAGATCTAACTCAATATGCGATATTTGACACCGTAAATTATAATATTGTTACTGAAGAAACTAAAATCACCAACATGAATGATAAGAATGTGTTCGGCCTTTATGATGTTGGGTTTGATGTTTTTATGGGTTATGTTTGGAAAAATGGCCAAGATTTGTTTATCGAATATACCTATTATCAAGATCAGGGTGGCTCTAGTAGTACCTGTGAATTTGAAAGTCACACCAATTATCAAAACTGCTCTGCTTATCCTTCAGGTCAGCATTTTCATGGTGATGCGAGTGGACATTTCAGCACTATGCTTAATGAAGCTGATGTTTTATTTGGGCAACGTTTTATTATCGGTGAGCGCATGGATTTGCATTTTTTTGCTGGCGTTACTGCAGCCTGGATTAAAGTAGGTATTGATCAACATTATGAAGAGTTGCGTGGATTTAATATTGATACAGGATCCTATATGGATGCTAGTTATGACAGTGATTTTAGAGGTATAGGTCCAAAGGTTGGATTTGATGGTGCTTATCAAATTGCACGTAGTCCTATTTATATTTTTATGGGTGCATCAGTTGCGGGCTTAGTTGGACAAACTTCAGCGCAATCATCAGAATTTATATTTGATCCTGAGGGTACAGACACAGGTTTAACGACCTATGATGGTGGTGAAGAGAATAGTTTTGTACCCAATTTAAATGCTGAAATTGGCTTGCTTTATGAATATAAAATCAGCAAAAAATATACAGCAGAAGTAATGTTAGGCTATATGGTGAGCGAATATTATGATGCAGTCAGACATTTAGCGCCCTATGGCGCATCAACAGGAGATGGTGGTACACCCGAGTATAATAATACCCTCATCGAAAGCAACAGTAATTATTCATTAAATGGCCCATATTTAACGTTGTCAGCTCTGTTTTAAGCTTGTCTCATTATTGTGGTTCTCTTCTTGGAAAGTCGTAATTATCGTAGTTTCTGTGATATCTATTTTTTTGTAAAACAGGTTTGGTATTTTGCCATGCAGTGCAAACGGTTTTTTGTAGATCACCGGCAGTTTTTTTAAAATATCGAAACGTTGCTTGCCACCATGGGCAGGTATTATCTTCCATAACGGCCTGCATGGCATTCATCACTAAATTGGGAGTTCTGTTATATTTAATTTTATCTATGTGAAAGGAAGGCGTCCTTAAAAAAGAGGGATAATCAATCTCATATTTTTCAACTATAGCTAACCAGCCATCGAATAATGTTATACGTTCACGAAATAAGTTATGTTGGGATTCGAATTCAAGTTTGATGAGATCATTTAATGCGCCTATCTGCTCCATTGGATTTTGGTGATTATTGCAAGATAAACGTGCATGGTATTCTGGATATTTTTCTTTTAATAATTCTTCTAAGCCTACACGTAATGCCTCTAAAGCACGCAAGTGAATGGCTTGTTGTGGAGTAAGATATATAGGTACGCCCGCTGCAGCTTGATGGGTCATGTTACGTCCATGCTCTGCAAAAAATGCCCATAAAGTGACATAAATTTCCATAAACTTTGTATCTTTTCTCAAAAGGTCGACATGCGTGCGATCGAGCATTTTTTCAAGTGCGTGATCTAGATTTTCATGATTTGCATAATTACGCGCAATCTGAATATTAACAGATGATATTGTTAATAAAGGATAGTGATGATGCTCATGCTGGGTAAATGGAAACACAATATTATTCATATCAGTATATTGCATATGTGCACCCATTTGATCTAAATCTGCGGTGCTATTCGCTAAATGTGTCATGCCTGCAGGCCATTGAGGTTGAGGTGTGGGTTGATTTGAATAATGAATTATTGCTCCAACAATACTAAGGGCAGCAAATGAAGCTAAATTCCATAGGACAAAATATACGACGGGTGTTTCTTGGGCAGGCATGGCCACATTTTCTACAGCCGCAATATTTGCTACAGCTTCAATATTTTGTGGATTATTCAAAATTCCATCTGCATCATATCTACGAGTGCCTGGACCCGTGCTTTGATAAAGATTAGGTTTTATATCTTTTAATAATTCCAATAAAAATAATCTTTGATCTAATGCAATACGTATAGGATCATTGGCTTTATTTTGAGAATGATTTTTTATTATTAATAAATGATTCACAGGTCTTGTTATTTGTCGATATACCGTAATATTTTGTTCTTCATTAAGCGCATTGTGCGCGTGTAGAAGTGCATCTTGCCATCTTATGTTTTTTTTAGCTTGGGTATTATCGGGGCGTAAGATTTGTTTTACCGAGGAATCAATGTTTTTATAGGCATCGGGGGCTTTGCTATTAGAGTTATCATCTAGATAAAAACTAATGCTGTGTAGCATATTACGAATATAAATTTGTATTTCATTTAAACTGGGGGAAAGTTCCCCCAATAGAAAAAAGTCTCCACTAGGATAACTGCTATAAAGATAAGCTTTGATGTCTCTAAACGCTAATTTAATGTGTTCAGGTAAATCTACGGGAATCTCGGCATTAATACCGATAGGGTCCGTACTATTTGCCAATCTTAAAAGATGTTGACGTAATGCAGCGTTGTGTTCAGGGTGTTCTAGGCCGTAAAAGCAAACTGTGCTTATTGCCGATGAAATAACATTATCAATACATTGTCGGTCTAAATTACTAATCATTCGGCCATTATATCATTAACTTAGTTTAATGACAAATTGATAATATTTTAGTTAGCGAGAATTTTCACGTAGGTGGCTTGTAGTCCATCATCACCCATTTCAGCTTCATAGGCGACTAAAGTGCCGACTTTAAGTTGGTCAAAATCGCTATTATTTAAACTATGGCGATGGAAATAAATATCATGACCATCAAGTGTAGTAATTCGGCCATAATCTTTTTCTGGGAAGAGGACAGAAACGCTGCCTTCTGGTAGGGCAATATGCACTTTAACATCACCACGTTGAATATGAGTGATAGATTCAAGTTGTCTATTGATGGCTTCAAAGGCATCACGCACGGCGACATAGACATCTTCATGGGCATGATCGTGTTTTGCATCGCTGCTGGCCACAAATTTATGTCCAGGTACCGATAAATTAACTCTAACTTGGTATAGATTACCTTTATGGTGACTGTGATGCAAAGATTCAACCACCACTTGGCAGCCAATGATATTTTTATGAAAACTATCGAGTTTTTCGACATGTTCTTGAATGTGAGTATGAATAGCGCCGGTAGGGTCGCTAGTGCCACGAAATGTAATTTGTAATGGTGTTTGCATAGTTATCAAATTATAGCTTAAGATGTAAATTTCGCCCCTTCATAAAGGGGGCGAGCTAGTAATTTTTTCATTTTCAGTTTATTATGTTCTTCTTAAGTTGTTAACCTACGCAGGGAGTAGATATGAACGAAAAAAAACAAGTGTTTTCTCCAGCCAATTACTTGGCCACTTATATAGTCGAAGAGTTTGGCTATGTCCATCCAAAACAGCAGCATATTGATTTATTTGAAGAAAAGATTAAGAGTGTCGCTGCAATGCATCAAATTCCATTGGATACTATTCCTAATGAGCAGCAAATTGACTGTTTATTTTCAGAAGTTCAAGCTTATATTGACCTAGATAAGGTTTATTCTGCTTAGATCTCTGGTAGAATTCTGCATATGTTAAATATTCAAAATCTAGCAGTTCAATATGGTCGTCAAGAGCTGTTCCAAAATGCGACTTTCCAGTGTCGTCCATCACAACGCTTTGGCATAACCGGTAAAAATGGCGCTGGCAAGTCCAGCTTGCTACGCATTATTTCCGGCCAAGAAAAACCTGCAAATGGCGAAGTGCATTTACCACAAGGTGCACAAATTGGCATGTTGTCACAAGATCATTTTAAATATGAATCTTGGCCTGTAGTTGATGTTGTCATTTCTGGAAATGCACAACTCTGGCAAGCCTTTAAAACCAAAGAAGAACTCCTCGCTAAAGCAGATTTTACTGAAGAAGACGGTCTGTTATTAGGCACATTAGAAGAACAAATTGCCCATCATCGTGGTTATGAAGCACAAAGTATTGCGCAAACTTTATTATCCGGTTTGGGCATAGTCCAAGAAAAACATTATGGCACCATGGGTGCATTATCAGGCGGATTTAAATTGCGGGTATTGCTCGCACAAGTATTATTTCAAAATCCAGATGTATTATTATTGGATGAACCGACAAATCATTTGGATATTACTTCTATTCATTGGCTAGAAGAATATTTAAAAACCGAATTTGAAGGCATTGTTTTATTTGTTTCCCACGATAAACATTTTTTAAATTCAGTTTCTACGCATATTTTAGATATCGATTATGGCACAGTGACGCCTTATGTTGGTAATTATGACAGATCCTTAGATTTAAAAGCACAAGCCGAGGAACAACGTTCAAGCGCGCGTCGCAACCAAGAAATGAAAGTGGAACAATTACAAACTTTCGTTGAAAAATTTGGCGCAAAAGCCAGTAAAGCTAAACAAGCTAAATCTAAACAAAAACAAATTGATCGCATTGAACTCACAGAAATTAAAACCACCAATCGTGGTGCGCCGTATTTTTCATTCAAACAATTACGCCCATCCGGTAAACGCGCATTTGCTGCGGAGAATATCAGTAAATCATTCGGTGAATTGCAGGTACTCAACAAAGTCAGCTTTGAAATGTTGCGCGGTGAAAAAGTCGCCATCATCGGTGCCAATGGTATTGGTAAATCCACCTTCTTAAAAATTGCAATGAATGAACTTGAACCTAATACGGGCAAAATTGAATGGGGTCATGAAGCGAGCGTCGGTTATTGCGCGCAAGATCATCATGAACAATTACAAGGCACACAAACTTTATTTCAATTTTTAGAAGGCGAAGCGCCTGCTGATCAACGTGATAGAGTGCGCAATGTTTTAGGACAAATGTTATTTTCAGGCGATGATGCGCATAAACAAGTATCCCAATTATCAGGTGGCGAAGCAGCACGTTTATTATTAGGCTCGCTCATTATTAAACAACCTAATGTCATTGTACTCGATGAACCCACTAACCATTTAGATCTAGAAGCCATCGAAGCTTTGGGTAAAGCCCTTAAAGCATTTCCAGGCAGTTGTTTATTTGTAAGCCATGATAGAGATTTTGTGCGTTTATTAGCCACCAGAATTATAGTGTTAACACCGCATGGCCTAGAAGATATCACCGCTAGTTATGATGATTATCTAAACGCTGCCGGCCAAGATTATCTAAGCCGCGCGAAATCTAATGTCGAGAAAAAACCTGCAAAAGCAGCTACTGAAAAACCTAAAAAACGCGAAATGCCAGATAACATCAGCGGCAAGCTCCAGCGCGAAATAGAACAACTCGAAAAATCAATTCAAGAAATTGATAATCAAATGTCTCATCCCGATTTTTATATCGACACCGATAAAAAAGAAATCAAAGCGCTTAATGGTAAACGTAAAGAACTACAAACTGAATTAGATGAAAAGTGGGCGAGCATAGAAGGCTAATTTCCGTCATCCCCGCGCAGACGGGGATCCATATATTTATTTTTTCCTTAAACTTTACATCTTTAAAGAGACTAGTTATAATAAAGTAAGATATAATAACTTACTTATTGAGTATCCATGAGAAGCGCGATCACATTAAATGACAAGGCCATAGTGTCCTCCAAAGGACAAGTGGTTATTCCGCGAGCACTGCGTGAGGCCATGGGCATTCATGCGGGTACGGAGTTGATTTTTTCTAAAGAAAAAGAGGATACTATCCAAATAAAAATCCAATCACGGAAAATCAATCATTTTTTTGGCCGTGGTAAAGGATATACCTCTAAACCATTATCGTTAGAAGAAATGGATGCTGCAATTATGCAAGCGGTATTAGATAATGACAAGCAAGCAGGAGATGACAAGGATGATCGGCGTTGATACCAATGTATTATTACGTGCACACTTAGAAGATGATCAAAAAAGCGCAATCATAGCGCAACGATTCTTAAGTAAAATTACCGCAGAAAAACAATTATTTATTTCTTCTTATGCAATACTGGAAATGGTTTGGGTGCTTAAAACACTTAAAATTCCAAGAGCTATTATTTGCGAATCAGTATTAGATTTACTCGATTCCCCAGGAGTTGTTGTGGGTAATCGCGACATTATTTTCAATGCACTCGCATATTATCAAAAAGGTCAGGCTGACTTTGGTGATTATTTAATTTTGGCTGAAGGTGAAGTCAATCACGCTCCGCAACTGGCAAGTTTTGATAAAAAGTTATGCCAAGAACTGCGCAGGTGTTGTTCTCCTGAAAAGTTTCTTCAATAGGCTAATTTATTTGAACCCATTCTTATCCCAAATAGACGTATAGTTGATTTATTTTTTTAGAATATTGTCTTGTTGCTTTGTTTGCTGATGATAATCTAACATTCTTTCAATTGTAATATTTTTTTTTGCATCATTTTCTCTAAATCGACTGCAATCCATGTTTGATACAGGACAAATCAATTTGTTTTCGCGATGTTTTTGGCGATTGGTATATCATCTGTGTTTTTATTCCATTTTTATATTTTCATTTTTTGAACATATTTGTATTGCGAGTAACATTATCAGCGTTGTTATTAGCCCTAGATATTCGTCCAGCAGAGGTTATTAGTTTAGTATTTTCTGCTGGATTTAGTTGTAAAGCAAGCCTTCCTGCCTCAGGAAATTTATCTTTATTATTAAGCGCATATTGAAATATATTGACGCGATCATGATTGTAATAATCATCTTGATTCCAATTGCGATAGTAAAGGTTTATTGTTCCAAGACCATTCAGCAGTGCTACAAGAACCCGATCGTTCTGCAAGTTAACAATTGCGGACGCTAACCCTTTATTTTCATTAAAAATCGTATGTAATTCGCCATAACGTATTGATTTTATAAAAGAGGTTATGGCTTCAGGATCAACTTGATTGTTGCTAACATCATCTACAAAAAGCTTAAGATTGTTTTTATAGTTTTCTATAGTATGCATAATAAGGCTCCAGTGAGATTTGGTAGTCACAATTATAACTAGTCTAAAGTGACATCTCAAGCTATTTATGGTATTCTCGCACGCTTAATAGTAGTTTGCTTGAAGGAGTGCGTCATGTCCCAAAAAGACCAAAAATCCAAGTTATTACATACACTTGTAGAACACATCGATATGGCATCTTTTGATGCTCGCCCCATTATTGAGGCTATGGGTAAAATGTCCTTTACGGCCCGAGATTTAGGTCGTGGTACGCAGATCTTTAACAATATGTTGGCAGATAAAGATTGCGCCATTATTTTAACTTTGGCGGGCTCAACGAGCGCAGGTGGCTGTATGCAGCTTTATGCAGACATGATTAAATATAATATGGTTGATGCGATAGTCGCGACCGGCGCTAGCATTGTCGATATGGACTTTTTTGAAGCATTAGGTTTTAAGCATTATCAAGGCGAAATCCAAGCCGATGATACGGTCTTGCGTGATCTGTATATTAATCGTATTTATGATACGTATATCGATGAAGATGAGTTACAACTGTGTGATAAAACCATAAAGGCGATTGCGGATAGCATGCCTGCCAAACCTACAAGCTCACGCGAATTTATTTATGAAATGGGGCGTTATTTAACGACTCATGCTAAGAAAAAAGATTCATTAGTGGAACTCGCGTTTAAACACAATGTTCCAATTTTCTGTCCTGCTTTTACTGACTCTAGTGCTGGTTTTGGTTTAGTGTTACATCAAGAACAACGCCCCAACAATCACTTGAGTATCGATTCCATTCGTGATTTTCGTGAACTCACCGAAATTAAAATTAAAAACGATACCACAGGTTTATTAATGATAGGCGGCGGCGTGCCTAAAAATTTCGCGCAAGATACGGTCGTGTGCGCAGAATTATTAGGTAAAACTGTAGGCATGCATAAATATGCGGTGCAAATTACAGTGGCTGATACGCGTGATGGTGCTTGCAGTAGTTCTACCTTACAAGAAGCGCATTCCTGGGGCAAAGTAAGTGTTGTCAATGAACAAATGATTTTTGCGGAAGCCACGAGTGTAATTCCATTACTTGCGAGTGATGCTTATCATCGTGGTCATTGGAAAACGCGTAAACGCCTTGAACTTACTCGCTTGTTTGCGGATTGTAAGGGAACACAAACAAACGCTGAATTGAAAAACTTGCCAGAAACAGCAGAGTCTGTGTAATTATTTTACTCAAATATATATTAATCCCCAGCTCATGGGCGCCGACTATCATCGCATAAGAAGTGAGTAATAGCGTCGTCCATAGTGCGAAAAATTTTATCAGTTCTTTAGCGTAACTTCCTTTAGATTTAAATACTACGTGTTTGCCTGTTGCAAAACTAAATAAGCCACCACTGCCGCGCCCCAAGCATTCGCTGATAAATATATTGTTAGTCATCATGAAACTAAATGTAAAAATTAACAAATCAACAACCGCAGTCACAAGACCCAGACTAGAAAAACGTAAAAATACAAAATAAATTTTTGCCGAATCTAATAAGGGATTAAAATGCGAACAGGCATTATTATTTTCATATACGGTTGCAATTTTTAATTCAGTAATCGGTATATGATGTTGCACCGCATAAATTAGCATTTCTAATTCAAATTCATAACCAGGACTTCTAATTTTCAATAATGCAGGTAAAAGATGGCGCGGGAGGCCGCGTAATCCCGTTTGGGTATCTATTAATTTCTTGCCAATTAACACGGAAAATATACCGCGCGTTAAACGATTACCCCATTTTGATCTAAAGGGAATATGACCGGTAAAATGTCTGCTGCCTAAAATCAAATGATTTGGCTCTAGAGCAAGTGTCTTTTGTGTGTGAATAATATCAGCAGGTAAATGTTGGCCATCTGCATCTGCAGTCACTATGCCTATACATTCTGGCTCATTTAGGAGTATATGACTAAAAGCGGTTTTTAAGGCTTGGCCTTTGCCAAGATTAGTACTATGTTGTAAAACGGTAACATTATCCTGTCGAAGCGCAGCAAAAATGTTCTTATAATCTGGCCCAGAGCCATCATCCACAATAACCAGTGGGTAGTCATGTTTTAAGGCATCTACCAGGGAGATTAACTGCTTATCAGGTTCAAAAGCGGGAATGACTATAATTATTTTCATGGTGGCCTATTATAGCCTTAAGCTATGCGTAGGTCGAGCCGATAGATAACGTTGACAATGGCCTTAAACCGGTCAATAATTAGTCAGTAAGATAAACAATCCTTGGAGAACTATAATGGTAAAATTTATACAAATGTCTTTATTAAGTGGCTTATTAGTATTGCCTGCTGTGGGTGTATTTGCTGCAGATACAACAACGCAAGCACATGCTGCAACAACAACAGCACCAAGCATGAGCATGATGGATGTGCTGAATCAATTGGATGCTGCAAACTACAATAAAATTAAAGAAGTGGAACTTGGTGCTAACGGCACATATAAAGTTGATGCAATTAACGCAAAAGGTCAAAAAGTTGAATTTGTAGTTGATCCTGCAAAACCTGTGATTGAAAAACAAGCACAAGCCACAACATTTTTAACTGCAAAAGATGTTGCGAAAAAAGTAATGGATGCTGGCTATATGAATATTACTAAAATCAAATACGATGGCGGTAAATATGACGTGAAAGCCCAAGATAAACAAGGCAAAATGGTTAAAATGGATGTGAATGTGGTTACTGGTGAAATCACTAAAGACTGGTTTTAATACTGGTTTTAATGTTCAGAAAACTATCGCCCCGCACGCAGCCTAGCTGTAAATGCGGGGGTTAGTATATATTAATAATCCCGCGCTACCCCAAATCAAGATTGCAGAAATACGATTAAACACATGATAAAAACGTGTATTAGCCCGTAATATTTTCCGACCCACATAGGCAAGGGTAAAAAACCAACACCAAGAGACTAAAATACACGCTAAGGTAAATACAACACGTTCGCTGCCTGTATACGTAAACGAAGTCACACCAATGACAGCCATTGTATCAATAAACGCTTGTGGATTTAATAATGAAAAAGAAGCGGCGAGGGTGATTTGTTTTTTTACCGGCCAGACAGAAACGTGCTCCGCATGCGGATGGGCTAAAGGACTTTTCCAAATCGACCAACCTATATATAACAAAAATAAAATACCCATAATGACCATTGCATCTTTGATCATGGGAAATTCCAGTAAAAATATGGAGAGTCCCAATACGGCCAATAAAATTAACAGCGTGTCTGCAAGTGCTGCGGTGATGAGCGCGGGCAGGGCGTGACTAAAACGCGGATACATTGCGCCAATATTAAATAAAAAAATGTTTTGTGGACCAAAAGGTAAAATAAGGGCGAATGCCAAAACTATGCCGTGAAAAAAGCTCATAAGCATGGCAGCCCCCTTAATGAAGAATGATTTTAACTGTTATTACAATGATTAATATAAAAAAAAGTACTGCAATACAACCAAAAAAAACATACCAACGCCAATCGATATGTTTAAAATCTTTTTCAGCTTCTTTTTGACTGCGCACGCCTAAAATGGCCGCGAGTAAACTTTTTATGATTTGGAAAAATGCCATTATTTACTCACTTATCTAATAATTTTAGCATGACTTCTCTAACATGCTGATTGAGTGTAACTTCATCAAAATTATCAGAAACAATAGGATCGCCCATATGAACTTCTATCGTTTGCCCAGGATTAAACGCCCAAGTTTTGGGAGGCAATAATTGTCGCGCGCCGCGAATGCCAACAGGGATAATGACCGCATTTGTTTCCTTTGCCAATTTAAAAATACCCTTTTTAAAAGTACCTAATTGACCATCACGTGAACGCGTCCCTTCAGGCGCAACCCAAATCACAATACCATCCAACATTTTTTCTTTGGCTTTTTGCAAATCATTGATCGCTCGTGCGCGATTTTTACGATCAATAAAAATAAATTCACTGTGTTTTAAACTGGTACCAAAATAAGGAATATAAGATAATTCCTTTTTCGCAATCATCCGAATGCTACCTGGCAGCGTCGCAAGAATAATGGGAATATCATACAAACTCGCATGATTACTCATAATAATATAAGGCTGATGATTTTGATAAACCGGTTTTGTGCCCATGATAAGTGGCGTCACATTAACAATACGCAATAAAGCCCGCGCCCAATGTTTGATAATCTCATCTGTTTTAACACGACTCGCACGCCCCCACAACTTGGCCCACCAAAATGTAGTCAATGTCACTATAGTCTGGACCAGGGTCCGGAGCATGATGATGGGTGCGCTATAAATTAGATTATTCATCAAAAATCACCGTTGACAATAAAAGTAATTACAGTATATACTTTATACAAACTTAAATATACTTAAATTAGCATGATAAACGATAAAGCGCCATCACGAGATGCCAAATTAATTTCCATAGGAAATTCAAAAGGTATACGTATACCCAAAGTGTTATTACAAAAATACGGCATGGAAGATAATATTGTGTTGGAAGAGTCTGAGCAGGGAGTATTAATTTATGCAAAGGAACAAAAAAAATTGAGCTGGACTGAAACCTATAAACAAATTAAAGAATCTGATGAAAATTGGGATGATTTTGAAGTAACCTCTGCAGATGGCTTGGAGGCAGATGATGAATCCCAAAAGATATGATATTTATATCGCCGATTTAAATCCCACACAGGGTCGAGAATTAAATAAAAAACGTCCTGTTGTTGTCATCAGTCAAAATTCTATGAATTCTCTTCTCGACACTATTGTCGTATGTCCTTTAATTTCAAAAACGCATCCTTTATGGCGTAGCCGCATACAGGTTACATGCGCAGGCAGAAAGGCTGAAATTGTGGTTGATCAAATCAGAACCATTAGTAAAATTCGATTGCATAAAAAAATAGATTCTTTATCCGCCCAAAAAGCTGATGAATTACGTCATATTATTCATGAAATGTACGCAGCCGCGTAATTTAAGGAGCAAGCCATTAAACCATATTCACCGTTATTTGTTTCTATTGAACAATCCCATTTAACATCAGCAGATAAAGATATGTTGCGCCATCCATTTATTGGGGGTGTGGTTATTTTTAGTAAAAATTTTATTTCGGGTGCGCAAATTAAAGAATTGATTTTGGAAATAAAATCTTTGAAAGAACCTGCATTATTAGTGTGTGTGGATCATGAAGGTGGTCGTGTGCAACGGTTTAAAAAAGATTTTACCATTATTCCGCCTATGCATAAATTAGGCGAGTTGTATGATCAAAAAACTGAGCTTGCTTTGGATTGTGCGAAAGCTTGCGGTTATATTATTGCTACGGAACTGGGGCGCGTGGGTGTTGATTTTAGTTTTACGCCGGTATTAGATTTGGATTATGGCCAAAGTAGTGTGATTGGCGATCGGAGTTTTCATCATGATCCTGAAATTGTGAGCATGCTTGCTGGCAGTTTAATTGAAGGTTTGGCGCAAGCCGGCATGCAGGCGATTGGTAAACATTTTCCCGGACATGGGTTTGTGGTTAAAGATTCGCATTTAGAATTGCCACAAGACCCACGGGATTTAAGTGAGATTGTACAAAAAGATTTATTGCCGTTTGAAGATTTGCATTCGCAATTAGCCGGCATGATGACGGCGCATGTGTTATATCAAAATATCGCGCCAGAAATTGCGACCTTTTCATCCTTTTGGTTAAAACAAGTATTGCGCGAGCAAATGGGTTATCAAGGTTTAATATTTAGCGATGATTTATTAATGAAAGCAACTGATGCTTCAGGCAATATGGCTACGCGTGCTAATAAAGCTTTAGATGCAGGTTGTGATGTATTATTACTGTGTAATAATGATGCGGCTGTTTTGGAATTATTAGCTGATAAATCAGTGACGGATCGCAAAGCTGATTTAGATTATTCACAATTGTATTACCAGCCCATTGCTCAAAAGCATATTTACAATGACGCGATTGATTTATTAAATAAGCAAGGACTAATCAATCATGACTAAAACCGCAGTGGTATTATTATCCGGCGGTCTTGATTCTACAACGACTTTAGCGATTGCACAATCGCAAGATTATATTTGTCATGCGCTGTCATTTGATTATGGGCAACGCCATCAAGCAGAATTAAATGCTGCAAAAAATATTGCCAAAATAATGAATGTTGCGAGTCATCAAGTATTTAACATCGCAATTAATCAATTCGGCGGTAGTGCATTAACGGATAAAAGTCAGGCTATTCCAGAATATCAAAGTGGGGCAGCGCATATTCCATCGACATATGTGCCAGCACGGAATACTATATTTTTAAGTATCGCATTAGGATTTGCAGAAACATTGCATGCAAATGCGATTTTTATCGGCGCAAGCAGCGTAGATTATTCCGGTTATCCGGATTGTCGGCCGGAATATTTTGCTGCATTTAATCATTTAGCAAAACTTGCGACAAAAGAAGGTGTTGAAGGTCATCCTATTCACATTGAAACACCGTTAATGAATTTAACAAAAGCACAAACGTTGCAAAAAGGCTTGTCCTTAGGGGTGGATTATAGTTTAACCGTTTCATGTTATCAGGCGACTGATGAAGGTTTAGCCTGCGGGCGTTGTGATAGTTGTATGCTGCGTAAAAAAGGTTTTATAGACGCAGGGATCGATGATGTTACGCGGTATGTGTAGTTTTTTCCATTTTTCCCTACGTGCCGCGAACAAGTCGCGGTACGGAAAGAAATGGTGGAATATTAGCCGCCGTTTTGGATGCTAAATGCGTTAGTTTGAAAATTAATTAGCGGGGTTTGTATGCCGTCATCATCCATTGAGCGAGAGTAGTTATGATGATTATAAGTAGGCTTCTTAGTGGTACAGCACTTATCCATTGCATTACAAGTGTAATCAAGAGTTGTACCCGTAATATAACCGGCTATTCCACCTGCTCCAAAGCCTAATAAACCGCAGCCGAGGCCAATACACCCAAACTCTTTACATCCTAACACGAGCGCTGCAATCCCGACTGACGCTGCCCCAGTCCCAGTACAGAATGCATCAAATTTTGGTTTCATTTCATTTTTCCTGTTAATTGTTGATTTATCATGATAACATACAACCCAAAGATTGGAAACAAGAATAACTAATTTTTCATTAGATGATTTAGCAAAAGCTGCACAAAATCAATTCTATCTTGATCTTCAGGTAAGTCTTTGATAACTTTTAGCTTTTCAGCACCTTCAAGTTTATATACCTTAGCTTCACTTTGGATCAGTTTAATAATCTTTGTAGGGTCGATATTTACTTTTTTAGCAAACTCTATTTTTCCGCCTTTTTTATTGAGATCTATTTTACTGATACCCATGGGATAAGCGTGTAATTTTAGCAAAGTAATGGCAAATAAGTTTTTCACGGCTTGTGGTAATAAACCAAATCTGTCGATTAATTCCACTTGTAGTTCTTTTAAGCTGGTTTCATTGTCGGCATTGCTAATACGTTTATAAAATACTAAGCGACCATGCACATCTGGCATATAACTCTCGGGAATAAGCGCAGGTAGTTGTAGATTAATTTCAGTCACAGTATCACGTGTTAATAATAAATCTTCAAAGGTTTCACCATTTTTAAGAGACGTCACGGCGCGCTCTAATAATTCCATATACAATGAAAAACCTATCGCTTGCAAATGGCCGCTTTGCTCTTCCCCTAAAAATTCTCCAGCGCCGCGAATTTCTAAATCATGAGTTGCAAGCGTAAAACCCATACCTAACTCTTCTACTGCGGCAATCGCATCTAAACGCTTTTGCGCATCAGCTGTCATTAGTTTTTTATCAGGCGTGAATAAATACGCATATGCTTGGTGATGCGATCTGCCGACACGGCCACGCAATTGATGTAATTGCGCAAGTCCTAATTTATCCGCTCTATCAATAATCATAGTGTTTGCAGTCGGAATATCTATCCCAGTTTCAATAATGGTTGTACATACTAAAACATTAAAACGTTGATGATAAAAATCAGCAATAATTTTTTCTAAATTACGTTCACGCATTTGTCCGTGGGCAAATTGAATATTTGCTTCTGGAATCAATTCAATTAAATGCTGCGCAGTTTTTTCTATGGTGTCAATATTATTATGTAAATAATACACTTGCCCGCCGCGCATGATTTCGCGCAAAATGGCTTCACGGATGACATCATCATTTTGTAATGATACAAAAGTTTTAATGGCTAAGCGTTTTTTAGGTGGCGTTGCAATAATCGATAAATCACGAATGCCATGCATAGCCATATTGAGCGTACGCGGAATAGGCGTTGCCGTTAACGCTAAAATATCGACTTCAGCGCGCAGGGTTTTTAGTTTATCTTTTTGCTTTACTCCAAAGCGATGTTCTTCATCTAAAATCAATAAACCTAAATTTTTGAACTTTACATTTTGACTTAACAATGCGTGAGTGCCAATAATAATATCAACCTTACCTTCTGCAAGTGCAATTAAATCTTTTTCTTTTTCATTTTTGCTGCGAAAGCGTGATAATAAGGCAATACGTACTGGCCAATCGGCAAAACGATCACAAAACGTATCATAATGTTGTTGTGATAATAAAGTCGTGGGGACGAGCACTGCTACTTGCCGATTACTATGTACTGCAATAAATGCAGCGCGCAGGGCGACTTCAGTTTTACCAAAGCCCACATCACCACAAATTAATCTATCCATAGGACGCGGCGCCATCATGTCTTTAATAACAGCTTGAATGGCTTGAGTTTGATCAGGCGTTTCTTCAAATAAAAAACTGCTGGCAAACGTAACATATTGATTATCAGGTTCTGGATAGGCAAATCCTTGGCGTGCTTCACGTTTTGCATAAATATCCAGTAATTCCGCAGCCACATCTTTTATTTTCTCAGCTGCTTTTTGTTTAGCACGCTGCCAAGTTTGCGTGCCTAATTTATTAAGTTCGGCATGGGTATCATCACTGCCACTGTAACGACTAATGAGATGGAGCGAATATACAGGCACATAAAGTTTATCGCCGCCTTGATATTCAAGGCTTAAAAATTCGGCATCATAATCGCCGACTTTAATGGTTTGTAAACCAAGATACCGGCCAATGCCATGATCAATATGGACTACAAATGATCCTATGGTGAGCTCCGCTAAACTTTTAACCATGGTATCACTGTCAGGACTGCGTTTTTTCTGACGTTGCGCAACTACAGGTTGCCCAAAAATTTCAGTCTCAGTAATAATAATCAGTTTACGCTCAGGTAAAATAATCCCATTGATAAGCGGCGCTATTTCAATATTAACTGGAATTTTTAAGGGGGCTAATAAGCTTAATAAAGCTTCTCTACGACCCGCAGATTCTACATAAAATATTATTTTATAATCGGTTACTTCTTCTAAAAAATGTTGTAGCGGTAATAAGGGATTAGCAAGCTTGGTATTAATACGGATATCCGGCAACGTTTTATATTCGATAGTTGGCACACGTAATTTTTCAAAGCGTTTTAATTGCTCAAATACTTGCTCAGGCTTTAAAAATAAACCTTCAGGCTTTAATAATGGTCTTGAAATATCATGACCATATTGCTCATAGCGTTTATTGACTTGTTTATAAAATTCAATTAAATCTTGCTGAATATTACCAATTGTCACGACTTGTGTATTATGAGGTAAATAATCGGGTAAATAATTTATTTTTTCAAAAAATAACGGTAAATAATATTCAATGCCTGCAGGTACACTGCCTTTGCTGATACCTTGATAAATAGCGCTTGCGCTAGGATCTCCTGTAAATGCATCGCGAAAGCTTTCTCGAAAGCGAGTCACGCTGTCTTTATCTAGCGAAAACTCACGCGCAGGTAATAATTCAATGCGGTCTATTTTTTCATGTGAGCGTTGCGTTTGCGGATCGAAAATGCGAATGGACTCTACTTCATTATCTAATAAATCGATGCGATAGGGAAAGGGATTCCCCATCGGGAAAATATCAATGATTGAACCGCGAATACTAAATTCGCCATGTGAAAATACTTCAGAAACGGGGTAATAGCCGCTTAGAGTTAATTGCTCGCGCAGGCTATTGATATTGAGTTCGTCTTTACAATCTAAAACAAAACTGTTTTTTTGCAAATGTGATTTTGGACATAAAGGATATGATAAAGTAGGCGCGGCTACTATTAACGCACCGGTTGTTAACTGCGGTAATTTTGCTAATAATTTTAAGCGCGTAGAAATAATATCTTCATGCGGCGAGAAATGATCATAGGGCAATGTTTCCCAATTAGGGAAAGTATAAATCGGCATGGAAGGATTTAAAAATTTGAGCGTAGTCTGAAGTTCATCAGCCGTTTGAGTATTGGGCGCAGCAATAAGCAACAAACCTGTTTGTTGTTGCAATAATTCATGAAGTGCCAGCGCCAATAATGTTGACATTATAGATACCGCTGTAAAATTCCTTCATAGGCATCAATACGTCTATCACGTAAAAATGGCCAGAATTGGCGGATCTGTTCGGTTTCTTTAAAATCAATTTCTGCTGTTAATGTTTCTACAGTATCGCCCGCTTGTTTAATTATTTCACCTTGCGGACCTGCAATAAAACTATGTCCCCAGAATTGCGTGCCTTCCAGCAAACCATTCGGATCTTTTTCATAGCCTACACGATTAATCACCAATACCGGTAAGGCATTAGCAATGGCATGTGAACGTTGTATCGTTTGCCAAGCATCTCTGTCTTTTACAAAACCACTTTTTGAATCTTTATGATAACCAATCGCCGTAGGATATATTAAAATATCAGCACCTTTTAAAGCCATAATTCTCGCAGCTTCTGGATACCACTGATCCCAGCACACTAATACGCCTAGTTTACCTATAGAAGTTTGAATGGGATTAAAGCCTAAATCGCCAGGGGTAAAATAATATTTTTCATAAAATCCGGGATCATCAGGAATATGCATTTTGCGGTACATCCCTGCAATTGAACCATCTTTTTCAAGTACAACCGCGGTATTATGATAAAGTCCAGGTGCACGTTTTTCAAAAATAGAACACACAATCACAATCTGTAATTTTTTTGCAAGCATTCCCAATGCATCGGTAGTTGGACCAGGAATAGTTTCTGCATGTTGATAATGTTCAAAATTTTCAGTAATCGGAAAGTAGGGTCCCATATGTAATTCTGGCAAGCAAACCAATTGCGCGCCTTGAGAAGCTGCCTTTTCGATTTCCGCTAAAAACAAGTTTAAGTTCTTAGTTTTATCCAAATCAATGGCTTGTTGCAATAAGGCAACGGATAGTGTTTGGGTCATTTTATTACCTATAAAGTGGCTGGAATCTGCATGCTGGCGCAGTGTAAAGCGCCATTATATTGTATTAACGCAAGGCTGGGAATAGGGATGATCTGATGGTTTGGGAACGCTGCGGTCAGCTGTTCTAGTATCCTAGCATCATTATCATCCTCATAAGTAGGCACCAAAACCGCATTATTAATAATTAAGAAATTGGCATAAGAAGCGGGTAGTCTGCGGCCATCCATATCTAATTTAGCGGCAGGTATGGGCAGTGGAATGAGTTTATAAGCCTGGCCTGCCAAATCTGTTAAGGTTTGTAGCTGCGCTTCCATGGCTTTTAAAGAGTCATAATGCGGGTCTTTGGGGTCTTCACAACTACTATAAGCCAATGTATGCGGGTCGCAAAACCTCACCAAAGTATCTATATGACCATCAGTGTCATCGCCCAATAAAAGCCCGTGTTCAATCATAATCACGCGCTCAACATTAAGACTCGCACGAATATCTTCAAGGCTTAAATCAGCATTCCGCGTTTTTGTTAACACACAAGGCGTCACCAATACAGTCCCAAGGCCATCAGTTTCAATCGCGCCGCCTTCGAGAATAAAGTCTTGTCTTGCATATTCATCAATATTTAACAGCTTGGCATCATATAATTGCCGGGTGACTTTATCATCCAAATCACCTGCATATTTGCCACCCCAGGCATTAAAGCCAAAATCCAGCCATTTAATTTTGCCATCTTGAACAAGACTAATGGGACCATAATCCCGAATCCATAAATCATTAAATTCAGCATGCAGAAAACGCAATTGATGAGCATGTTCTGTACCCATTAACTGTTCAATATACTGTTGCTTCTGCAGATTACGACACACCATAATCACATCTTGATAAGCTAAAACCGCACGCGCAAATTGGACATACAGCGGTTCAATATCCGCAAGCGTATCCACCCAAATCGTATGTTCATCGGGAAAAGTTAACAATAAGGCTTGTTGTTTATGCCATTCAGCTGGGAGTGTATATTTCATGGGCCAACGTTAAGGGATGTGAGGGAATTTGTCAATATATACATTAATGATATAATAAAATTAAATATTGCGCATCAAAGATTCGATATGATATTATTATTGAGAATTATTTACCCAAGCTGAAGAAAATAAACTTATCTTGTATATTTCACCACTTGCTGTTGCGAATATTTATTATATTATTTGTAAACTCAGTACTAAAGCAAAGGCTTTTAAATATGTGAGTAAAATTAACTTATTAGTGAATATTGCTAAGATGGACGCAAGAATAGTGGAGCAAGCGCTTGCAGCCACTCAATTTACTGATTTTGAAGACGCGCTACAATATTATACAGCGCTCGGATGTGCAGCGACTCATATGATTACGCGCAATAAAAAAGATTATAAACACTCTATTATTCCTGTTTACAACGCTAAGGAATTTTTAGGTTTGTAAAATAATCCTTTTAGTTTTGTGTGAACACATTAGTCACATTTTGCCAAAACACTTTTCCAGCAGCATTCGTCTCAACATATACTTCATAGACTTGATTGGTTACTTCAACGCCATCAAGATTATCAAAAGGGGTATTCGTGGTTGAGATTAGACCACCATAAATATAACCCACCATGGTTTTGCTATGAGGTGGTAGTTTATCTAATTGCAACACGTCACGTTGATCGTAATATTTTTCAATAGGTATAAATATTGCGGAAAGTCCTGTGTATATATGAGGATCACGTGGATTAGCATTGTATATAGGTTTTAAATTCACATATTCACGCGCATCGCCAGAATAACTTGAACTGATTAAATCTAATATATTTCCATAAGGCGTAGTGTCATCATAAATTAATTCATTTGTGTCATTCCAATATAAATTAGATAAGCCGCTAAAGGTAGCTACATAGGAAGTGCTGGTATTTCTACTGTGCATTGCTAAATGAGGGGCAGCATACTGATTTCCCTGTTGTTCAATAAAATTATCGTTAGAATTAATTTGACCATCGAACATAATGCCATTGGTCCATACGTGTGCAAAAACTTCTGGCGTAAATGGGCCTGCTAAGGCGAATAATGATTCAACACCATTCCACATAAAAGGCGCTAAGGAATAATCGCGTCTTCTCCAACCACTGCCATCACCATCATCGTGAACCACGCTTGATAACACTTTTAAATGTAATGTGTGATTGTGGAAATTAGGTTTAGCGATAAATTTATGTATGGCATTGCTATAGACTTGGCCATCGCCACAATAATCACCTTTACAATTTTGACCAAAAGCTAAATATAAAGCGTGATTAATTTTACCCAAGTGGCCGCCTGTGACTTGGAAATAATTAGGATAAAGTGGATCACTGGGATTACTTGGACAGGCCGGCGTAGTTGTTGCGCTGCAATAAGCAATATATTTTTTTAAGTGTTTTTCACCTTTTTTTACCGCATGCATCATACCAGGGACGTCAACAGCTGTTACAGTATTTAATGTGGTATAGCTTTCATCATCAGGATTGTAATAATAACCACCGACGATATACATGATATCGCCATCTTGTAAAAATTCAGGCACAGAACTCGCTAACTGTTGTTGTACTTCAGCAGGTAAATCAGTTGCTGCAATTAAAACAGATTTTAATTCATTCTCAATGGGATCGTATACATAAATATCCGTATTAAATTCATTAAAAAAATCATGAAAGCTGCCAAATGATCCACTTAACATTAACCAGTTATTGTCATGTGTTGCAACCAGCGGTTCACGAAATGCCGGTAATTTTGGTAAAAAAGTGGAAGCTCTAGCCGGTTTTAAAGTAATTTTAGGCAAGCTTTCTGTGATGAATACTTCGATTGCATAGCGGCTAATGTCGTATCCTGGTGTTGTTAATATTTTGATAGTTTCTTGCACATTTTGATGCGGCCATTTGGCATCTAAAAGTAAATCAATTTGACATGTGTCCGATGGGCTTAAAATATGACTACATGTAGAGGAATCCAATATAGACAATCCGCTTTTATGCGAAAAATGGCTAATATTGATAGGCGTTACTGACGCACTTGAAATATTGGTTACCAAAAATGAGGCCCAAGTTTTTGTAGTGGCGGCAACAGTTTCAGGAAATGGCGTGATGGGCGTAATTTCCAGCGTATTAGCTTGATTGGCTTGTGCCGTGCAGGCAAAAAACGTAGCAAGTATTAAAGCAAATTTATAATGTGGCCAGTTTTTCATGGTTTTGCATCCTTAGTTTCTTTTACTTTAGCAAGCGTATTGATTCATTGTATTGTGCAACAAGCGTATCGGCGGTTAACAAGGTAATGCCTTCAATCATTGACTGGGCAATAAGAATGCGATCAAAGGGATCTTTATGAAGCGGGGGTAAGGTATCGATTGCGGCTGCGTGGGCGCTGTTAATTGATAGTTCGAGATATCCATTGTCTAGTAAACCTCGACGTAAAGCATGAGGATCTGCACGAAAATCTTCTCGTTTTAATCCACGTTTAATAGCTACTTCCCAAATACTGGCTGGACTAAATAGGAGCTCATGTTCCGGATTATTAAGTAAAGTGTGCGCCGTATCTGATAATTGCTCAGGTTGTCCTGCTGCCCATAATAAAAGATGAGTATCTAATAGAAACTTCATGCTTCACCATCAAATAATTGTTGAATTTCTTGACTTGCCATGTGATCAAAATCATCTGGTACCAGAATTTCACCACGCATGAAACCTAATCTTTTGATTCCCTCTCCAGTAGGCGCGGTAAGCGCAATCACTTTCACCATAGGTTTACCTGCTTTTGCAATGACAAATGGCTCGCCATGAGCAGCTTTTTCTACCAATAGCGATAAATGAGTTTTAGCTTCATGAATATTAACGGTCCGCATAACACTTCCTAATGTAAACTAAGTTTAATTAGTTTAGTTCATATTTGCATTAATTACAAGCGCTTTAATCTGTGCAATCTCAGCTTCCGCATCCTTTATTTGCGCCTTAAATGCATCACTTGCGACAATATTTTTTGCTAAGCTTTGGGCAAGTTTGACACTGCCTTCAATATCACTGGGGTAATGTACGCCACCCACAATTCGATCTTGGCCTAAGGATAAACCAGTTGCTAATAATTGATCGTGTCGGTCTGGAAATATTTCCGCATATACTAATGCCAGTGTCATGCCGCGTGTGCCATGACCGCTAGGGTATGAATAACTTTCTTCAATGGGAATCGCAGGTTTGATATCTTTGTTGTCCTGATAAGGGCGTGGACGTTTATATTGTACTTTAAATGCATCAATAAAAATTCGAGCATCAGCCATTACCGTTTTCATTAAACTATATAATTTTGGATAACGCGCTTCTTCAAAACGCACACCAAGGGCTTGATTAAAATAGCTGGGCTCCAAAGTCACACTGCCCCAAGCACGTTCTATATCATAATAAGTACGAGAATTTTGCTCCCACATTAGAATCGCTAGATCTCTTGTCTTTGTTTCAGCATCAGCCGCAGGTGGCGGCAAGGTTTCAAGAGTAATATTTTGCGGGTCAATAAAAGTAGGGGTTTTAGTGATGGCAAGTGTACTTGCAAAAGCCGAAAAACTGAAAATAACGCTTAAAAATAATATCCCTAAATTACGGTGCTTCATTATAGACTCCTTAAAAAAATATTAGACGGTCATTACATCAAATAAACAATCTGTGCGCCAACAAAATCTGCTGAAGTTTCATAACTGCCAGTAAGATGCGTTGCGGGAACCGGCGTACCTGGGAACAGCGTGAGTAATAAATTTTGTTGAGAAAGTGAGCTATTGGCAAAAAAGCTATGCATATAGGCTAAATCAATGCGCATTAAATCATCCCAATTTTTGGGGGCAATACTTATGCCGATAGAGGCGTCGACGCGATCAGAATCAGGAGATTGTAATGTGCGCGTTTCATCTGTAATAGGTGATTGATCATAGGCAATACCAGCACGTAATTTAACAGTAGGGTTATATTGATAATTTGCGCCCAAAGCAAGACGCCAAGTATTTTCTAAATCTAAAGGGATATCAGATTCAATTGGAGTCCCTAACTGTGCGGAAATAACATAATCATCCCAACGTCCCCAATGGGTAAATATTAAATCTGCTAACAATTCAATTTTAGGTGTTGCTTGATGAAAGAAACTTAATGTCGCGTAATCAGGTAATAAAAAATTTGAATTGGCCGCAGCAGGTTCAAAGCTGGGTGCATTCACGGCAGTGGAGGAAGTAGTTAAATAACCGTCAGTATTTTGATCAACAGGAAAAACATAGGCTAAACCCATACGCGTGTCGTCACTCCATTCATAGAGTAAACCGACATTAGGATAAAATGCCAAACTATCGCCTGAATATTCAGTAAAAGCTTGTTCACCTTGTGGATCAGTAATTGTTCCAATAGCAAAATTCACTTCATGGGTAAAATACATAGCATTGACACCTAAACCGACCGATAATTCCTCTGTCATTTGTTTAGCTAAACTTAAATTACCATTATATGAATAGAGTTTACTTTGTATGCCATTATATTTAACGGGTGTATTGCCATAATCAGTGACAATCCAATAAGGTGCAGTGATACTCATACCGAGCACCATATCTTCAGTAATAGGTTTGGCAATATGCAGTGCGGGAATTGGTGTTGACGGAATGCCAGAAGATATTTCTTGGCCGCTAGTATTAGGAATAGGATTGCCGGCACTATCAAATGCAGAATTAATTGTTAATGTTGAGTCTGGTATAGCATAAGTAATCGCACCGACCACTTGTCCTTCTTCAATTAACATTAAACCTGCTGGATTATAAAAACTAATACTGGCATCATCGCCCGCTGAAGCCGCACCTGCAAATGCATTCCCCATAGCTGATACACTTTGTTGGTCAACGCTAAGAAAACTTGCAAAACAAGTGTGTGAAGCTAACAATAAACTCGGTAATAAAACTTTTATCGTATTATTCATTAAATCACATCCTTGTTCAGCACGTTAAAAGTAGAAATTAACTCCAGCACCTATTTGCAGGCCACTTGGATTGAAAGTAAATTCATCAGTAACCGTAATTAAAAAACCATCATTTTTACCTTGAGATCCACTAATAGTGCTATTTTCATCTTCATAAAGCGCATAAAGTGCTTGCAAAGTGAAACTGATATTTTCACCAAAAAATCTTTCAAGACCTGCGCCAAATCTTACTCCAGTTAAATAAAACTTATCATAAGCAGTACTGATGGGGAATGTAGAATCGTTATTCGCCCAGGCATTGGTTACCGTTTCAAAGTGAGTAAAAATAATCCCAGCTTTAGCAAACACTAGCCATTCATCTTCGTCAAAAAACAAGCCCTGTTTGAAGTCTGCACCAAAACTATATTGTGCTTTTGTACTTTGGGTAAAATTAATATTATTAGTATCACCGATAGATCTGCCAAAAGTATCAAGAACAGTTTGATCAGAAAAACTTGCATCATGGGGTGCTGCAAATATTTCTATAGCGCTAAGCCAATCGTCATTTTCGTCCCAGCGCAGGTAACCACCGCCCCGTACTTCAACACTATAATCCGTTACATTATTATCAACATTAAAAGAGGTGGTTGTTTTATGACTTAAATCAGAAAGCGGAATTTGATCTACATAGTTAATGTTAATATTATTATCTTGATCAAATTCCCAAATTGTCGCGGTAAAATCACCGCCGAGATAAAATCCATAATCATCTGGACCATTTGATTCGCTATTTGCAAATGCGGAGAAGGTATTGCAGGCTAAACATCCTGTTAGTAATATCACTTTTTTCATGACGCTTTCCTTAAAGAAAGACAGCGTAATATAAGTGAAACTAGGAGTCAATTTTTATTGATTTAATATTATAAAAATCCACGCTCTATCATCATTTTTTCAAGCAGATTTTCAGTCGTTAATTCACCATTGGGTTTTTCAAAGTAGAGGATGCCGTTGATGGTATAGGAGTTAGGCACGCCTAATTGACGGTTGCGCTCTTGCGCATTATGCACAGCACGATTGCCGATGCGAGTGAGTTCTTGACCAGTTTTATAGAGTTCAAGAAGTTGCTGATCATTAATGTCCATGAATATTTTCCTGCTTTAAATTTTCTAAAAATAATTGAAATAAGTTTTCATCAGCAATCGTTTGTTGTTCATTAGCACCAGAACAAATTTCATGAAATGTGCTATTAGAATTATAAAGTAAGTACCACTGATTGACGAGTTGCTTGTATCTATACCAAAAATTAAGTTTTGCTCGATAATAACGTCTTTTAACATCTTCAGTAGGTACAAAATGTCCACCCGTTAATGTGCGCTCTTGAACACGCGCAACACAGGCTTCAGGGCTTTGTAAAAATACAAACGATAAAATAATATGATAGCGAGCTTTATTTAGCTGTTGAATAACCCGCTGAAAACCTATTCCTGACAAAGTTGTTTCAATGATTAAATCATCACCACTGCTAATATGCTGGGATACTTTATCAATAAACAAACGTCCCGCTTGGATTTTAACTAGCGAAGGCGCCTTTGCATTAAGTTCATATGCAATAGCATCAGCGCCAAGATATTTAAAAGGGTGAATCTTTTGGTATTCCATGGCAAGCGTTGTTTTGCCAACGCCATTAGGGCCACAGACGATGATGGCATTTGGATTAGTTTGGGACATTTCCATATTATAACGTAATTGGGACATAAAAGCCTTTAGATAGAATTTTGCTTTAGTATTATTACCATAATAACATTAATGATGTAAATAAATCAATTATTGATCAATAAAGATTTTACATGATACTATTAAATTAACATAAGTGATCTAATGGTTATCTGTTGCTATATTGATTTCATATTTATTTGTGGCTATAATTAAATGCTAAAGATTGATTTTGATTTAAACAAATCTCAAAAGAATATTAATGAGTGTGGCTTGTCTTTTGAGATGGCTTATTATTTTGATTGGGGCGGTGCTTTATATGCGCAAGATAATAGGAGTCTATATTCTGAGGATCGTTTTGTTGCAATAGGCTATTTAGATAAGCGATTGCATGTATTATGTTTTACGCCAATTTCGCAAAGCAAACTTACGAGAAATAAAGCGTTATGAAAAAGAAACCACTAACTGATCATTTAGGACAGGTAAGAGAATTACATTTTGAAGATATTGAAGCTATGCGCCCGGCGCAGGAAGTCTTGCCACCTGAACTTGTAGAGCGATTACCAAAACGAAAACGTGGTCAACGTGGCGTGCAAAAATGTCCAACAAAAATTGCTTTAAATGTGCGCTATAGCCCAGAAGTGATAGAGTATTTTAAATCTACTGGAATAGGTTGGCAGAAACGCATGGATAATGCCTTAAAGGAGTGGATGGTAGAGCATCATCATGCAGTAAGTCAGCATAAGCTGTAGGAAACTAAAGTTTTGTAGGGTTAGATGAACCAGTTTAGATGTGCGATTTACGAGGGATTTTAATTGATTTAACACCTTGTTCAAATGCTGCTCGCATTTGTGACATTAATTCTTCTGTGTCTTTCACAAGTTGTGATTTGCTGGATTTATTGTTATGCCATTGAGGGGCTATATAGGGCAGGGTTGTAGAAGAGATTCCCGAAAAAGAAGAGTTTTTTTTTGAGCCGGGGGGAGGTGCGATTAATTCATTAATTTCAGTGTTTAAGGTATGACATTCCCTTTCCATATCATCTTTAAATTGTTTATAGCCTACTACGTCTTGTTTTAGTATGTCACGCATCTTTTCAATATCTTTTCGTTCAGATAAGAAAATATCAGTTTGATCGGAGTTGAAAAATTCATTAAGGTTATTGATTAGACTGCTCGCTTCTTTTACGACTACAGTGTTATTTTGATGGGTGATGACTAATTGTGCTAATTCAGATTTAAGTTGTTTTAATCGATTTAATTTTTCATGACTTGGATTTGTATCAGTAGTATTAGAATTTTTTAAGCGGGACAAATAAGCATGAATATTATTAAATTCATCACAATAAGTTTTAAGGGGTGCTTGCAACTCATTTATTACCAAATGCTTTTGCGAGTCAAAATAATCTGCCTCATCCTTAAATGTTTTAACATATTCTGTATAGCCTTTTAGGCAGCCGTTATTATGTTCGTGCTGAAAGTTAGCCAGCATTTTGATTTTTTCATTTAATTGAGAGATATAACTTTTATCAAGCGACTTTAGTTCGTCTTGTCTTGCGAACAATGCGTTTAAGCGGGTATTAGGATTTTTATTTTCTTTTGACATATTTTTTTATCCTTAATCACATTCTATCATATATTTTAACTTAACGTGGGTTTAGTTGGATTGCTTGGTGGTGCATTAGTCGGATTATTCTCAGGTTTCTGTTGGCTAGCTGAAGATACTTTTTGACCATTATTAAAATCAGTAGGCGTATTAAACACAAGGCTTCGTGAGGGATCAACAGGAACTTTACCGCTTGCTCTTGTAAATTTATTACTAGACAGCACAGGGGACTTTGTGTTGTCCTCAGCAGATCTTAAACCTGATGGTTGCTGTTGTTTAGGTTTTTCATTTTGGTTTACTGTTCCCGTAATAAATTGTTGAACCGCTTTTGTCGCTTCTTGCATTTCAGGAGATAGAATATTATGACTTAAATTTTGATCTTGATCTGTATCTTCCTCTTGATTGTTCAGATTAATATCATCTTTTAATGGAGTACCGTTATATGTCACATTTCTATTATTCCGTTGTTCAGATTTTTCCTCTTGGTTTACTGTTGCAATAAATTGTTGAACTGCATTCGTCGCATTTTGCATTTCAGGAGATAGAATATTGTGACTTAAATTTTGAGTTTGATCTGTATCTTCCTCTTGATTGTTCAGATTAATATCATTTTTTAATGGAGTACCGTTATATGTCACATTTATATTATTATTCTGTTGTTGCTTTGTGGTTGTAGCAGGTTGCTGTTGCTTAACAGGTTTTTGAACTTGCTGATTTACTAGTTTTTCAGCATCTACAGCTTGTCTTTCTATTCTATTAAGAAAATATTCTGCGCGTTTCGCATCAGCATCAGGTAGCTCGCTTTGTTCTTTTTCAGAAAGTGGAGTTATTTTTAAAGCTTTATATGTTTCTTCTACATACCCTTTTGCTGCATTCATATTGGATCCAGACAGTTTTTTGTCGTTAATAAGTTGCTGTATTTCTCTTAGCTCTTTTAAAGCAGATGTATACAATATTGCTTTCTGGGGTATCGATAAAAGGGGATTTGTTAATGCTGCCATTTGTGCGTTTAAAAATCCTTTACTTTTATTATATTTTTTCAAGCTGGAGCTTTCATCTTGTTGTGTTGGATATTTTATATTTAATTTATTAGTAGAAGAGGATACAGAACTTATAATTGCACCGGTTGTTTTTACTGATGGTCTTGGCACGTCGGCTTGACCATAACGTGTCATATTTTGAGTTGCTTGTGCGCCGCTTCTAAATATATTGGCAATCGAAATGAAAGGTTCTGAAATGAAATTGCCGAATTGTTTTGCTCTATTTGATAATCCATCGAGTAAACTGCCAAGGAAATTAAGTCCAGTTAAGCTTTTTCTCTCGGTTCTGATGGATTGAAATTGGTCATTATTGTATGTGGTTTTGACGCCATAAATAAAATCCTGAGCTTCAGATGAGTAATTGTTGGATAGCGCAGTTGTAGCATTATTCACAAATGTTATTTGATCATTGTCTGTTTGCTCGCTGCTTAAGAAAGCCAGCATATGTCTCGTGAGTTCTTGTTCATGTTTAAACGTTGTTTGTGGGTCTCTTGCTGTTGCTTCAGTTAGTATTTTCTTAATGTTATCTGTTGTTTCTGCAGGAGGTAAACCTAGGAGAACTCTTACATTACGGCATTGGTTTTCGTTGAAATATGTAGTATTAGGAGCAGCCATAGCCACTGCCAGTTGGATCTCTTGATTTAAATCGCCTTGTATTTCATTACGTGCATATTTGCCAATACAATTGATAACAGCTGTTTGTTTTGCATTAAGGGAAAGTTTCCCATTGTCTTTTGATAGCTCTGCTAATTGATAATTTTGTGCATAACTATTTGCAAAATCTTTTAAATTTTTTCCGCCAGCTTTAGGAAAGAGATTCTTAAGTAATGCTTGTGTTGTAGTATTTATGGGAGTTGCAGGAATTTTATTAATATCTATTCCTTCCGTAGGAATTTTGAATAAACTTTGAAAGAACTGACCTGTATTTTTTGCTAAGTTATCAAGACTTTTTACAGGAATCAAATAGCCCGCAAGAAATGGGTTGGTATTGTTATCCAATGTGTTTTTTGCTGTTGTCCAAAATTGATTAGGATTTTCATTCATATTCGCTTCGACAATGCTTCCGGATATTGCTTGTAAATTACTTGCAAAGGTTTGATCATCGGTAGCAGCATTAACAGCAGCAAGCTTATCTTGAAATATTACCAGTTCGCGTGATCGATCAGATATTTCAGTTAGAGTCTGTATTTTATCTGGTTGGTTTTTTTCTCTAAGTTTATTTTCTGCAAATTCTTGCATCTTATCAATATATCTACTTTGCGCCATGAAGGAATCAGGGTTTTCGTCATAGCTGATATAATCGCGACCAGAGGCTGTTTGTTTTTCATCAAATAGTTTTCTATCCGATTTATTTCTTTGAATGTTCACATATTCATGACTGCGTTTGACCTTATAAAGTGCGCTGATGGCTTCCCATGACGCTGGAGTAATGTCACCTGTGGGATTTTCCATCAACTTAATGCCATAGTCTTTCCAGTGGCCCCAATTGGCTAAGCTTGGTGGCAATGCACGTGGATCTATTTCATTTGCAGGAATTTCAACTGGAGGATTGCTTTCTTGGATCAGATAGTTAACACAAGATACAAGGTCCTTTTCTGTTTGAATCTCATCTCCGATATAGTGATGAGGATGTTGAGTATTAAGTTCTTTTCTCGCCCGTGCTTGATAACCATTAAAGCTATTTGTTAAATAGTCAGTAACAGGCACCAATGCTAATGCTCCCTTCCCAAATTCTTTTTTGGTTTTCACAGCGGGGGGATTGAGCATTTCTAAAAGGCTAGCTTTGATCTGTTGAAGTTCGGGTGCATTACTGGTGTTAAGGATATTGAGTAAAATTGCACAGTCTTCTGAAGCCACATCTTCTTTTGCTGAAAAGCCATTAAGTACATCTACAAAATCATGAGAAGGCTTCTCAGCCGCCTCAAGATGAGCTTTAATCTGCTCTTTTAAATTTTGTATTTGTCCTACATTCATGGCGATTACCTTTTTTCTTTAGACTTTTAAGCCTCATATATAAGTTATATACTTATTAGCTTAAGGCTACATTAAATACTTATTAAGTATATGATTTTTTAAGAAGAAAGTAAACTAATTTAGTTTGAAATGGGCATAGGAAAGTAGGTTTTTTTGCTTTTGCTATTAGGTCAAGGGTTTAACCTATTGTTTGGCGTTTACCTAAAAAAACCTGGCTTTCCATATCGGCTAGCGTTTTTTTCGTGTCTGTTACAAGCTTGGGTTCGTGCATTATATTAACCGAATGCGGGGCTAAATGCAGGGTTGTAAAAGAGGTTGCAGAAGACAAAGATAGGTTTTTTTTTTCTGAGCCATGGTTTTCCTTGTTCTTAGCTGCTTGCTGACGTGCTTCTGCTGCAGCTTGTTGGATTTGTTCTTGTATTTGACTTTTAAGTTCTTTTGCTTGAGATTCTAAAATAGTGCGGGTAACACCGAGTCTTTCTCTTAGACCATTGTTATCAACGCTTTCATTAGCTAATCGGATTCTCGTATCATCAATAAGCTGTCTATTATCAAAAAATTGAACTACATAGCTCAAAGCAGCTGTGTTTGCTTGGAGCAGAACATCAACATAACAGTGACTTGGGGATGATGAGGGGATACTGTCTTTTAATTCTTCTAAATCTTCTGTTATTTTTTCTAGTTTGTTTTTGTAATCATTTAGATTGCTTATATTTTCATTCGGTGTATCTTTGTTGATAAAAAATGCATCAGTCTCTGGCATATTTTTAAAACAATGGTTTATTTTTGTTATAGTATCCAGATAGTTATTAAAGATTGGGCCGAGTGTAGGTGATTTTTCTAGTGCATTTCCAAAACCTTGTGCTTCATTCATGACCTCATCTTTATCTTGCTTATTATCAGCTGTTAAAAGCGTTTTTAGTTGTTTTGCAACTTCTGCAGGTTCATTAAAGCCTGTGAGAACAGGGTCCGCGCTGACAATTTCGTTCAGGTGATCGTCGATTATTTGTTTAAGCTCATCAATTCCATGAGGATTAATGCTGGCTATTTTATTCAATTGAGCGTTGATTAATTGTTTAATCTTTTCAATTTCATTAGAATTAATGGTGAGCATTTCATTTAATTGATCGTTGATTAATTGTTTAAGCTTTCCAATTTCATTAAATTTAATGTTGGCCATTTCATTTGCTTGATAATTGATCAAATGATTTCTAAGCTTTTTTATTTCTTTGGGTTCAACATCGGCAATTTTATTTAATTCTTCGTCGATTAAAATTCCAAGCTTTTTAGTCTCTTCAGCAATTAGTTTTTTATTACCTTCAACATCACTGGGGTTAATGTTGCTGACTATTTTATTCAATTGAGCGTTGATTAATTGTTTAAGCTTTTCAATTTCATTGGAATTAATGTTGACTTCATTCAATTGTTCGTTGATTAATTTTTTACGCTTTTCAATTTCATTGGGATCAATGTCGATTATTTCATTTAATTGATGATTAATTAAATTTCTAAGATTTTTGATTTGTTTGGGTTCAACGCCGACAATTTTATTCAATTGATGAGCGATTAAATTTTGATTCTTTTGAGTCTCTTCAGCAATTATCTCACTACCTTCATCTAGCTTCTGTTGTGCTTGATTAATTTTATGCAAGCCTGTTTGCTTGTAATCAACTTGTGATTGAAGATTAGTGATATGGTGATCGTAATGGGCAATTCCGGTAGTTGTACTTGATTGTCCTTGGGAGGAGGTAATCGCGTCTAACATTTTCTTTACTCCAGTTTTACTACTTTGTTATTCTATCGGTCGCTGTTGCTAAATATTAAATTTTTTAATCATATTTAAATATTAATTCTTTTCCTCACTACCATTAGTTAGCTTCATTCCTTTTGGTTTAAAGTTATCACTCGAAGTTGTTGAGTTGCCTGATGTATTAACAGCACCAGCAACTTTATCAGCTTCTTTAAGAAGGTCTGCAGCCTGATTATTTTTAGCATCTGAACTTTGGTTAGGCTTATCTTTCTCATCAACTACTGAAGCAGTTTGAGGTTTTGGAAAGATAGTGGAAGTCACCATAGGTGGATGTCTAAACAATTTTTCTAAACCAAAATCGTCATCATTTTCATCTAACAAAGGTTGTTGTCCGGTTGCTGCATTTGTACCTTGATTATTATGAGCATTAGTAACTGGTTTATGCAGTGATACGTTTGTCGCTGTATGGAATGAGTTAACACTACTACTAGTTACGCTTTCTGATGTTATAGATGAGCTAGATTGTTGTTGCTGTTCAATGACAGGGGTTGTTTGTCTTACTTGGGCATTTGTTTTGTTTCCTTGGATGTCATCCCACATGCTTTGGATAGATGTCAGTTGCATCTGTGGGGTTCCAAAATCTGCGCTCATTGTAGCTTTTAGCATGGTGATCTGGCTGATTTTTGAACTCAAGGCATTTTCGTCAGTTATATTTTGTTTTGCGAGAATAGCCTTAGCAGCACTCGCTGGGTCGCTTAGATTAATTTCGTTATTAATTGTAGCCTTTAGTGTTTGTAACTGTGACGCTGCATCTATTGTTAGTGGAGCTTGGCTTACGGTACTGGGTTGTGGCTGCTCTTCTTGCTGCACAGTAGATTGTTGTGTTTGTAAATAAGCTGCACGCGCTTTTTCAATAGCGCCAATAACTTTGCCTTTTTCAAATGCTTGAGTGAGTTCCGAATGAACAGTATAAATTTCTTCAAGCTGCGCTGGAAGTGATTGCAATGCTTGCGAATAGTCTTCTTCACTTAAAGTGGCTATTTCGTTAATAATAGCAGTACTTAAATTGTTATAAGCCTTGTCTAAAGAAACAGAAGGAGTTTGCCTTTGTAAATCAAATTTTAAAACTTGGTCTTTAGAGATAATGGTGGCTAATGCAGAAAATAAAGTTTGAAAATCATGTGTATCAGTTTTTAATTTAGACACGAGCATTTTAATTAAGCCATTTGAATCTTTAAAGTTATTAGTTAATGATTCAACTAATTCCGAACGCTTTTTATCTAATGAGGTGTTGAAGTTAAATCGTTCGTTGAGAATGACAGATTCAAATGCATTGGCATTTGAATTAATTCCATTTAATATTTCTATTGCTTTGTTAGGCGAAGTTGATTCACGGCACATTACTGTAATATATGCTGCAGCTAAATTCTCATCCATTACTCCTGGCTGTTTAGCATGCTCAAGGGTGTATAACTGTCCTAAATGTTGCTCTATATGGTGAGTGATTGCTAATTTATCAGTATCAAGTTTTAAATCTGCAAGCTTATCAGAAATTGCACGGTTCAGCTGTATTAGTGTGACAGTTGGATTATTGATAGCTTCTTCTTTTTGTTGAAACAATTTAATTAGTTCATTAATCTTCGGTGAGTTTTCAATAGGGGCACTGGATATTTGCGCTGATTTTGTTCCTGTTGTGCTTAAACTGTTTTTGTAATTTGTTAGCGCCAAGCCAGCCTGTGTATCTGTTCCCACAGTAGAGAGAATAGTATTTACTGAATAAGGAGGTTTAACAGGATTAAAATAATTTTTAGCACTGGTCAATAGGTATCCAATCCATGAAGATGGACCAACCATTGCAATGGCTATATCCCAATTAGTTGGTGTGGGGATGGATACTCTAGAGTAATATTTAGAGACATTTTCTTTGTATTGTTCCCCTAAATTGCTGATTTGCCCAGCGATTCTTATTTGTTCTGTTATAAGAGCTTCATGTTTAGAGGGATTTCCCGTTATGATTTCTTCTAAGTTTTGTTGCAATTCTTGTTGCAATTTTGAATATTGTTGCAGCACTGTTAAATTATTAGTAAAAGTTTCAAGCTGGAGATGGGTAACGCCAACGGTTGAATCCTTTAGATAAGGAATTTCATTTAGCAAATATTGTGTTCTATTCCCAACATTTTCTGCAGTCAAAGCCCTTCTTTCCAATTGTTTAATATTACTTTTGAATAATTCATATTCAGCCTTTACAGTGAACTCATTCATTTGGGCTTGTGTTAACGGAGTTTCACTACTAGGAATCAAAAAATAACCTGTGTTGAGTGAATCAATAAGCGCTTGGATAGTAGGTTTTAACACAACCAGATTTTTTGCTGCTAGACGTTCCAATCTTGCAATGAAAACAGAGGCTGATGTACCGCTAGAGACATAGTCAACGACGTAATCCATTAGCTCAAGCTGGAATAATGATCGAGGGTCATTATTATTGTTTTGTGCAAATGCCATTAAAGCAGTTTGTAGCTCGTCTTCGCTTACCTTGAGTTTTGTTTGTTGCCCAGTGAATAAAGCATATAAAAGTGTTCTCGCATTGGGAGAAAGTTTATTTTTTGATAAATGCATATGAGAAAATATCTGGACATATGTTGCAGTTGCCGGAGTCTGAACCCACAAAGAATTATTCGCTGTTTTATCTTGATCTTTAAGTGCCTGCATAGCGGCAGTAGCTCTTGCTTTTTGACTGCCACGGATCACATCGGTTGTCATGTAATGTGCAGCAATATCTAATACGGGAAGTAATGCTTCCTTACTTGAATTGAGACTTTTTTGAAAAGCTAAAACATTTTTATTTGTAGATTCACTGACAGAAATAGGATTCAAAGTATTAATATAATAATTTAAGCTATCTATTCGCTGTGAGAGCGCTCTATAATCTGCAGCATATCGCGTATTTGCTTTATTGGGTAAAGCGATAACAGCGGCATTGATCTCACGTAATTCACGTAATATAAATTCACATTGTTTCAGCATATTTCTTAATTGGATTTTGCTTGCTCGATCTAATGTATTAGCAGCAAGAGCGGCATTTATCGCCCGCTTTTGTTCATTCATTACGCTTTCAATTACTTTTTCTTGGTGCGCAAACTCATAGAATGGTGCATTTTTAACTTCAGTTGCTTTTGTAGTCAGTGGAGTCTTGATAGTTTTGTCTGAAGTAAGAGCGACTAAGTGTAACAGCCTATCAAGTTTAGCTGCATCATTAGGATCATATTCCTCAGATAAGGCATCAAGGAATGTAAGCTCAGCATCAATCTTAGCGGCAGCTGCAGTTCCACCATCTTCAAGGGCTTGAGCTTTATAATCTTCTAGAGATTGTTTCAAAACAGCTCTATCTTGGATGACTAATGTTTGTAATTCTTCTGCAGCGATATGATGTGAGAATGGTGCTGGCATAGTTTTTAATCTCTAATGTTTTGGTGTAATAAAATCACTCTTACTATTACTTATATTCTACATTCCTTAAGCGAATATTAAAGGTTTGAAATACTTATTATTTCTACCTATTTATTATTATAAAGACAACAAACTTACTAGTCAAGTCAAATATATGGCAGCTTGTATATAAAGATAACACAAGACCTACTACCGGGCAAGTCGGGTTTTGCTTTGGAGTTGTTATTAAGCTTCTGTTATTTTTGAATTTTTATTTGAGTTAGTTTTTTTAAGGGCTTAGGTCAATAGTGGGGGTTGGAGTTGACTTTTTAGGTGTTGGGATCTTGACATGATACCGGGGCGGAATTGACTTGGGTTTTGGTGGTAGGTCGAGATGGGTTATTTATGAACATAAATTTATTCCCGATGAAGACTGAATCAATAATGATCTTTAAAAGGTTATATATAATATATAATGAGTTGATTTATGGATCTAAAAAGATTTACAATATAAAAGTGTAAATATTTACTTGATCATTCGAATCATTTTTGGTACATTATATGAATATAACCCCCATCTTTTTTTATCGGACTGCAACCGGGAATGAACCGGTAAGAGAGTGGCTAAAAGGATTGGATGTGTCTGATCGCAAAATATTAGGGAGTGATCTACAGACAATTCAGATCGGTTGGGCTACGGGCTATATTGTTTTGCTTCATGGATTTATTAAGAAAACCCAGCAAACGCCTAATACAGAAAAAGCATTGGCTAAAAAGCGGCAAAAAAATTTATTTAAGGGGAGAAAATCATGAATCAACATATCGGTAATAGTTTAAATGATTTTTTAGCAGAAGAAGGTATGCTAGAAGAAAGTGAACTGGTTGCAGTCAAACGTGTACTTGCTCAGCAAATTGAAAAAGCCATGAAGGATAAGCATTTAAATAAAACACAGATGGCGCAAGAAATGGGTACTTCTCGTGCGGCACTTAATCGTTTGCTTGATCCATTTAATACTTCTATCACTTTACATACTTTAGAGCGTGCGGCTCATGCGGTGGGTAAGCGAATTCATTTGGCTATTATGAATTATGCGCCTTATCAATCTGTTGTTGAACGTTGAGTTATATTAACACTCCAAAACAGGATATTTGAAATGAATACATTAGAATTTACGCAAAGTAGTGGCAATATTTATGAAGATCTAGGTTTTAGAGATGCCCATGAACGTCTTGCAAAAGCCAAGTTAGCCATGTGTATTAATGAGATTATTGAAGAGCGTGGTTTAAAGCAGATGGCTGCTGCAAAATTACTAGGTATTAATCAGCCTAAAATATCTGCACTTGCACGCGGACAGTTGAGTGGTTTTTCTATGGAGCGGCTAATTTATTTTTTAAATTTGCTGAATCTAATAAGTAATAGGGTATAAAAATGTCTCAAACACTACGCATCATCATCGCGCAACTGAATTTCCTGGTCGGAGATGTGCTGGGTAATGCCCGGAAAATGATTGTGAATATTCACAAAGCCCGTGATGAATTAAAAGGTGATGTGATTGTTTTTCCTGAGTTGGCGCTGACCGGTTATTCTCCAGAAGATTTATTATTACGTCCCGGTATGGATAAGCGTATTCGTGAGGCTTTAGTATTGCTTGCCGAAGAAAGTGTAGGAGTCGATGTGATTGTGGGACATCCTGATCATACCGAATTGGGGCGATTTAATGCGGCGAGTTTATTGCGCAATGGAAAAGTTATTAACACTTATCATAAACGTTATTTGCCGAATGCCGAAGTGTTTGATGAAAAGCGTTATTTTATTCCCGGTAGTGAAACGAAATTAATTCATATTAAAAATATCCCCATTGCTTTGATGATTTGTGAAGATATTTGGCAGCCACAAATGGGCTTGCAGGCAAAAATGATGGGCGCGCAGGGGATTATTGCATTGAATGCTTCGCCTTTTCATATTGAAAAAGTGCGACAAAGACGTGAAATTGTTACTGAACAAGCAAAGAGAAATGGCCTGCCTATTGTATACGTTAATCTTATTGGCGGGCAAGATGAATTGGTATTTGATGGTGGATCATTTGTTGTCAATGCAAAGGGCGATATTGCTTTGCAAGCGCCTTTTTTTGAAGAAAGTTTAATGGCCATTGAATTGAATCCTGATCATAAAACTGTGCCTGAATTACCGAGTATTGAATCTAGAATTTATAATGCCTTAGTATTAGGGCTGCGTGATTATATTGAAAAAAATCATTTTAAATCAGCCATCATTGGTTTATCAGGGGGTATTGATTCTGCATTAACTGCGGCCATTGCTGTCGATGCCATAGGAGCCGATCGCGTATTTGGGGTATTAATGCCATCGCGGTATACGCGCGATATCAGTAATATCGATGCGCGCGCGCAGTGTGAGTTATTAAATATAAAGTATCAAGAAATTTCTATTGAACCTGTGTTTAACGCTTTTTTAAATGTATTACATGAGCCTTTTCAAGGAAAATCCATTGATAGCACTGAAGAAAATTTACAAGCACGTTGTCGCGGGATGATTTTAATGGCTTTATCTAATAAATTTGGTCATATCGTATTAGCCACTGGTAATAAAAGTGAAATGGCAGTAGGGTATTCTACTTTATACGGTGATTTGGTCGGTGGATTTTGTGTGTTAAAAGATATTTGGAAAACGCTGGTGTATCGCTTGGCACATTATCGTAATGAAATAAGTCAGGTGATTCCTGAGAGAATATTTACCCGTGCGCCTTCTGCAGAATTGGCAGCCGATCAGTTGGACCAAGACAGTCTGCCAGATTATGCAATATTAGATCAGATCTTAAGTTTTTATATTGAGCATGATGAAGATAAGGAAAACATTATCGCCCGCGGGTTTGATCCAAGCGTGGTTTCAAAAGTCATTCAAATGGTAAACCGGAATGAATATAAGCGCCGTCAAGCACCGATTGGCATTTGTATTACTACGCGTGCTTTTGGACGCGATAGACGCTATCCGATTACTTCTGGCTATGAAAATGGCACTTAAGTCCAGGCTGTAAAAGGCCGATATGTTGTGTATGATGAATAATACACAACTACAATCTGCGCGCGAAATCGTAATTAATGCTACTTTGGTCACCCAAGGTCCTGAAGCGATATTTTATGAATTTATTTTAGATGGCGATTTAGAAGTAAGTGAATGTGGTTACTTAGAATCCTTGTCTCAAGGCAAAGTAAAACCTATTTATGAGCCTATTAAATCATTATTTGGATCTTTATTTGAACTCAATCATGTGCGGGTTAATCCTAATTTAGACAATACTTATATTTTGTCGCAATTGTCCGCGGCGTTAACCGCTTCAGGTGTTCGCATTAAAAATGCAAAGCCTGGAGATTATATGAGTGTTTGTTTTAAACCACTCGGGGAATTAAGTGATGTAGTGCGATTTTATATCGCCCAAGATTCGCGTTTAGTATTTTTATGTCCGTCTGTGACTTTACAACGCGTGAAATAGGGTAATCTCGCCCCCTTTATGAAAGGGGGCAGCGCTTTGCGCGGGGGATTTTGCAAGCTTTAATGTGATGTAAAGATCGCAAAATCCCCCCGGCCTACGGCCGGCCCCCTTTCATAAAGGGGGCGAGAATTTAGCGTTTGTTGGTATAAGTGAAAGTGCTTTTATACTCTACTTTTTCTTGTTTTTCTGGCGCTAATGGATATTGTATTTTTACTTTATCACGTAACAACTGTTGGCGTTGCTTAACAAAATATTCAAAATCGGTTTTATCTTTACCATCATGTTGCTCATTAATATGCATTTGATTAAATTCAGTTTGTTGTTTTTGGCTGGTCATTACATTTTTTGCGGAATAGGCATGATAATGTGCTGAACCAAATAAAGCGCCGACCATTAATCCTTGGGTGTTTAAAGCATGGACAGTGTGCTGTACATTTTGTTGATGTTTAATGGCATCCGGTGAGTGATCAACCGGTGCCTGCGTAGGTTTTGCATGATCGTGTAAAGTTTTATGAAATAATTCCTGATTGGGAGTTGCAACAGGTGTTGTCACAGACGTTGCGCGGACCGGATTTGATTTCATTAAATAAGTTTGCAGCGCTTTATCACTTGGCGTTAATACTGTAAGTCCAAGCATCAAGCCATTTTTGTAAAGATTAAACCAATTTTTAAACTGCGCCGGTGCATTTTCCATCATAAATGCCAGGGATGCCGGCGATAATAAATATTGACGCTCGTTAAATAGTGCGGTTTCACCGACAAGAGCTTGTTGTTCATCTACATAATCAAAAAATTCCAGGGCTAATTCATTGGTGGCGTCTTTCTCGCCATGTAGCGGTGGTAATAATTTTAATAATTCTTGCTCGCTGAGTTTGGTCAGGCGCAGCAAATCTTGTAAAGATTCGGCGCGGTATAAATTTTCTAAAAGTTCTTCTTGTTTAGCGAGCTCATAAAGTATTTTTTCGCTTAAGGCCACAAAACTATGACTGACGCCGCCCGAACTTTCACCTTCTACAATACCTAACCACGCTTTTAAAGCTTCAGGATGTTGGGCAATCCAGGAAAAACCCTCCGCAGGCATCAGTTGTCTTGCAAGTAACTGGTGAATACTTTGCAGCGGCGGAATGCCTTTATCGGTTATTTCGCGTAATTTATAGTAATTTCCCTGAGCGTTCATGCTCCCTTCAAAAGGCAGCCAATCTTTAACATGTGCGCCTTGCTCAGTGCATAAACTGACTTGATAATGGGAAAAAATTAAGCCGATACGGCGCAAAAGTGCGCTGCTAAAAGTGACATAATGCCATATGGCTTCCTGTTCAGTAACAATAGGGCGTAATGATTCACCCACCAATAAAAATTGTTCACGCATTTTTAAAGTGGTTTTGGCTAAACGTAAATGATGATCAAGCCAGGTAATCATTGGATGTTCAAACGATTCTAATTGTTGAACAAATTCTACAAAATTATGAATTAAAGGTTCATAAAAAGTTTGATAACCTTTGCTGGATGCAGCGCAGACATCTTGAATTTCTTGAATGAGGGCAACACGTTCCGGCAGCTCCAGCAATTGGCTGGCAGTTTGCACGGCACGAATGCGTTGATCGCGTTTTGGGGAGGCCGCAATTTTTTGTTGCTGAATTATTCTGGAATATTGCATAGTGGCTACATTATAAGCCAGAGTGGTATTAGAGAGCAACTTACATTAGTTATTAAACTAGATTTTAAAAGGTAAGATCGGTAATGAATCACCAGACTCATCGTCTTCTTCTAAGGCTTCACGCGCGCGCTCAGGATCATTGAGCTCAAGTACTTTATAGCTTTTCTCAGCAAGGTCAGTGAGGCCCAAACCGTTATAGGCTCTGACCATAATGGCGAGGGCATCTACATGTTGGGGTGTTTGTGGAAAGTCTTTTAAGACCACATGTGCCCGTAAAGCTGCAGCAAGATAAGCTTTACGGCCCATATAATATTCGGCGACATTAATTTCATATTGGGCCAAATTGTTCCGTAAAGCGATTAAACGTTGCCTTGCATCGGGTGCATAACGACTATTGGGGAAACGATTTAACATTTCCATGTAATAAGTGTAAGCAGCTTGCCAATTAGAAGGATCTCGCAAGGTCAGATCTATCGGTAAAACCCTTGAAGTGGTGCTGATACTTTCATTAGATTTAATCATACCCCGCATATAATAGGCGTAATCGACATGGGGATGCCGGGGATGTAGACGAATAAAACGATCAGCTGCAGATAAAGCCGCAGGTAATTGATCAGCGCGAAAATTAGCATAAATAAGTGATAATTGTGCTTGTTCAGTGTAATCACCAAACGGATATTGATTTTCTAGACTTTGATAACCGGCAATGGCTTGCTCATATTTGTTATCCATTAAATTGTCTTCTGCTTGGACAAAAATAGCGGGCGCTGACCAATCTTGATAGGGGTCGACTTTAGCGCTAGGTGAACAGCCTTGTAAAAATGCGATTAAAGCAAAAAATATGGTAATATAAATCTTCTTCATAACGCGCAGTTTATCATGAAAGATGTTCATCTCCAAGATATCATTCCCGAAACCCTTCAAGGCATGCGCTTGGATCAAGCTTTGGCGAGCGTATTTCCAGATTATTCACGCGCGCGTATTAAAACTTGGATTATTAATCAGCAAGTGCAAGTCAATGGTAAAACGCTAACGCCTACTGATAAAGTTTGCGGGGGCGAAGAAATTATCATTAATGCGACAGTACCAGAAGCCGTAGTATGGTCGGGACAAGATCTTGCTTTAGATATAGTATATGCAGATGATGATTTAATTGTGATTAATAAACCTGCAGGTTTGGTGGTGCATCCGGCTGCAGGACATCAAGCCGGGACTTTAGTGAATGCCATATTGCATCAATTTCCTGAATGTGCGCATTTACCGCGCGGCGGAATTGTGCATCGTTTAGATAAAGATACTAGTGGTTTAATGATGGTGGCGCGCAGTTTGCCTGCACATACGGCATTAGTAAAAGCGTTTGCGAAACATGATATTGAAAGAAAATATTTAGCGGTTGTAAAAGGTGAGATGACAGGTGGTGGTAAAGTAGATGCGCCCATTGGCAGACATTCAGGAAATCGGATACGTATGGCGGTGGTTAATAATGGCAAACCTGCCGTCACTCATTATCGTATTAAACAGCGTTTGCTAGGACATACCTTGATTACTTGTCAATTAGAAACAGGGCGTACGCATCAAATTCGTGTCCATATGGCTTATATTGGTTATCCTTTAGTGGGAGATCCTTTATATGCAGGTCGTGCACGGTTTCCAAAAAATCTTACCGAAGCTGCGAGAGCTTATATTAATCATTTTAAACGCCAGGCTTTGCATTCGTGTGAATTATCTTTGACACATCCTATAACCCATGAAGCATTAACATTTACCGCGCCTATGCCAGAAGATATGCAGGGTTTGGTGAGGTTATTGAGCAAGGACGTGCCTAAAGTTTAGGTTTTTCCCCTCACCCTTTCCCTCTCCCACACTAGATCTCATAACTTCGTCGAATTATTGCAACATGGGAGAGGGGACTAATAACATAAATTTGTTTTTACTATTGAGAATTACGAGAGAGTCCCCTCTCCCACGTTGCAATGTTTCTACAAAGACCAATAAATAGTGTGGGAGAGGGAAAGGGTGAGGGGAAAAACAGTCAAGCAGACAAAACATTTAACAAAACATCAACAATAACATCTACATCTTGTTTATTAATAATTAAAGGTGGCGCAAGTCTAATTACTTTTTCTGCAGTGGTGCTTACGAGTAAACCTTGCTCTGCAAATTTCATTAATAAATGTCGGCAGGGTGCATCCATTTCAATACCGATTAATAATCCTTGGCCGCGAACGTCGATGACTTGTGGAATATCTTTTAAAGCAGTTTTAAGTTTTTGTTGTAAATAAGGTCCGACTTCATTCACATTGTCTAAAATATTTTCATGTTGTAAAACATCAATAGTTGCAAGGGCCGCACTGCAGGCAAGTGGATTGCCACCAAAAGTAGAACCATGATTGCCGATATGAAAAATATCTTTTGCTTTTCCTGCCGATAAACAAGCGCCAATTGGAAAACCATTACCTAAACTTTTCGCAAGCGCCATGACATCTGGAATAATATTAGCATGTTGAAATGCAAATAATTTTCCCGTGCGACCCATCCCGGTTTGTACTTCATCGACCATCATGAGCCATTCATGGTCATCACAAAGTTGTCTTATTTGTGCTAAATAATGCGGATCGGGCACGCGAATACCGCTTTCGCCTTGTACAGGTTCTACTAAAATCGCGACGACTTCAGGATGATGTTCAGCAATTTTGCGCAAGGCTTCAATATCATTAAAAGGTGCGCGTAAAAATCCAGTGACTAACGGTTCAAAACCCGCTTGCGCTTTGCGTGAACCACCGGCTGCAAGCGTTGCTAAAGTGCGGCCATGAAATGCATTTTCCATGACAATAATACTGGGATTTTTTACGTCGCGTTGATGACCATAAAGTCTTGCCAATTTAATTGCACATTCATTGGCTTCCGCGCCGCTATTGCAAAAAAATGCTTTATCCATTTGGGCAAGATGCGTGAGTTCTGCGGCCAGTTTTTCTACTAAAGTATTGCCCAGCATATTAGAGCAATGTATTAATTGTTCAGCTTGTTGCTTGATTGCTTTTACGATTTTAGGATGGCAATGACCGAGATTACAAACCGCAATGCCGGCAAAGGCATCTAAATATTTTTTATCATGGGTGTCATAAAGCCATTGGCCTTCACCTTTTTTAATGATAATAGGTAAGGTTTGGTAGGTTGACATTAACGCAGACATGGGCGATTTCCTTATTGCACAATCTTCTGCAATTCCCCTTGCTCAAACAAATTCTGCATAATATCGCAGCCGCCAATCAGTTCCCCAGCAACATATAACTGCGGGAAAGTAGGCCAATTGGCATATTGAGGTAGCGTTTGGCGAATATCGGAATGTTCCAAAATATTCACATGCGCAAATTCAACATCACAGGCATTTAGCATTTGCACCGCACGGCTAGAAAAGCCGCATTGCGGAAAATCGGGGGTGCCTTTCATATATAATATGATTCTATTATCGGCGATTTGTTGCTTGATAGTGTCTAGTGTATTCATTATGCTATCATAACCCAGTTCAGCAAAAAAACACAAGGAGCTAAGTCATGAGTTTTACGTTACCACCGTTACCCTATGCGCAAGATGCTTTGCAACCCCATATTTCCGCAGAAACTTTGCAGTACCATTATGGCAAACATCATCAAGCCTATGTGAATAATTTAAATACCTTAATTCCTAATACCGAATATGCCGATATGTCGCTTGAAGACATCATTGAAAAATCATCCGGCGGTATTTTCAATAATGCGGCGCAAGTCTGGAATCATACCTTTTATTGGCATTGTTTGAGTCCTAAGGGTGGTGGCGAACCTAGCGGCAAAGTGCTGGATGCGATTAACGGCGCCTTTGGATCTTTTGCCGCATTTAAAGAAGCATTTACTAAATGTTCAGTCGGTACCTTTGGTTCAGGCTGGGGATGGCTTGTTAAAAATGCTGAAGGGAAATTAGAAATTATCAGCACTTCTAATGCTGGTACACCCATGACTGAACAAAAAACAGCGCTGCTGACATGTGATGTCTGGGAACACGCTTATTATATTGATTACCGTAATGCGCGCCCTGAATATTTAGGCGCATTTTGGAATGTAGTGAACTGGGATTTTGTAGCAGAAAATTTATGATAGAAAGTAATGCGCTGGTTGAACAATTAAAAGAAATGAGCGAGCGGGCAAGCGCGCTTAAGAGGTATCTTTGACTTTGATCAAAAACTAGCGCGTTTGCAAGAAATTAAATTAGCTTTAGAAGATCCAACCATTTGGCAAGATCCAAAAATTGCTGAAACCCTCGGGCGGGAACGATCGCTATTAGAGCGCACCGTTTCAGCCCTTGCGGCCCTTTTACATGATTTAGAACAAACGCAAGAATTATTAACGCTTGCGATTGATGAGCAAGATGAAGATACTTTTGTTGAAGCACAAAATGACACCCAAAATTTATTAAAACAATTAGAAACGCTAGAATTTCAACGCATGTTTTCAGGCAGTCAAGATGCGAATAATGCCTATGTTGAAATCCATTCCGGCAGCGGTGGCACCGAAGCTCAAGATTGGGCCGAAATGTTATTGCGGATGTATTTACGTTTTTGCGAACGCCAAGGTTTTAAAACCGAATTAATGGAAGCATCAAGTGGTGAAGTCGCCGGTATCAAAAGCGCAACAATCTATGTGCAAGGCGATTATGCCTTTGGTTGGTTACGCACCGAAACCGGTGTGCACAGATTAGTACGCAAATCTCCATTTGATTCCGGCAATCGCAGACACACATCATTTGCTTCAGTATTCGTATCCCCAGAAATTTCCGATGATATTATTGTCGATATTAATCCTGCAGATTTACGCATAGATACTTATCGCGCGAGTGGCGCCGGCGGCCAACATGTTAATCGTACCGATTCTGCAGTACGGATTACTCATGAACCCACAGGCATAGTTGTACAATGTCAAAATGATCGCTCGCAACATAAAAATAAAGCCCAAGCGATGAAACAATTAAAAGCAAAATTATATGAATTCGAAGAACAAAAACGCAGAGCCACTCAACAAGCGCTAGAAGATACTAAAACTGATATCGGCTGGGGACATCAAATAAGATCTTATGTATTAGATGCTTCTCGTATTAAAGATTTACGCACCGGTGTGGAAATAGGTAATACTCAATCGGTATTAGATGGCGATTTGCTGGAATTTATTGAGGCGAGTTTGAAGGAAGGGTGTTAATGCTTGCTTTACCAGAAGAATTTGTAAAAATCAAATTTTAAATTTTTATCTAAATGGTTATTTGTTTGCGGCGATGTTGCAGCGTTCGTGTTCCATTGAGCTAATGTGCTTGCTTTGATGTGCTTTGTTTCACGTTGTGCAATTAATTCATGTCCTTCCTGAGTAAGCCAAATACAATTTTCTGCTTTAATTTGTACTTTTGGGCATTGTTTTAAAATTGCCGTGAGTAGAGCATCATTAATACTACTATTAGAGACATCTAATATATCTAAATCGGCTGGGAAAAGTTTTTTCACCTGATCAACGAGTAGCTTGTTTCTCATTAATAGCATTTGCGCATTATGTAATAATAATTCTTTATTGTTGGCCTTACTAAGATTTGGATTTAAAGTATATTCACATAGAGACCATCGTTGGACGCGCCCATTGGCTAAAATGCTAATGAGATGACCGCATGGTGCGCTTGCTAAAAATACTACGGGACTATTAACTTCAGCTAAGATCTTTTTTTGACCACTTCCTGTATCCCAAAGCATAATCAGATTATCGGTGCCAGTGACAATCCAATTATTATATAATACAGTCATTGCATTGATTGAATGGCTGGAATATTCTTTCAAAGTTTTTATCTCTTTTATTCGGTTCATATCCCACAATTTAATTGTTTCACCGGATGAACGACTAGCCAGCCAGCCATTTAACAATAGAGTGAAGGGATCTATAAAATCCGTGACCAGCTTCTCGCTTTCATTTTGGGATATATCTCGTAAATAAGTAGAGCGGTTATCGAGATAAAGGATTCGATTATTGGGCAGGGCAATAAAATTCATCGGTTCATGATTAAATGAGGCGCTTATATTTTTAATCACCTCATCGTTATTTACATCCAAGAAGTCAAAATAATTGTCTTTGCAGGCGATAACAAGCCAGCCATTCGGCCATGTAAATATAGATTCAATTGGTTTGCTGTCATATCTTAGGTTTTTTATTTTTGTGCCACTGTTAACATCCCATAATTGAATAATATTACTTGATAAAAGTATGGCAAGCCACCCATTGAGTAATTGGATAAATTGCTTAATATTAGTTGATGAATCCACAGTGATAGTTCTAATAATTTTACCATTGGTGGTATCCCACATTTGAATTATATTGTCGTATGAAGAAGTTTCATGTATCTTGGTTGCAAGCCAGCCATTTGATAAAATAATTATATCATTATTTTTAAAAGAATTTTTATTAGTCAATGAAAAGATATTCTTTGGTTGAGAAGATATTGTTTTTGCATAATGTAACTCAGGGATAGGTAAACCCTTTTCAGGGTAATGTACGGAGATATAAGCTAAGTCATCATTTATCCAAGTTGTTGGCAAATTAACAAAATTCAAGTTTATGTTTGGATATTGCTGCCATAACTTAGGTAAAATATTCAGCAGAGTTGGGCTTAAATTTTGGCAGTTATTCAAACTAATTTCTGTTATACCGCTTTTACAAAGCTCATTTAACCAATCATAGGAAAACATTTCAACGTAGGAAGTATCTATTAGTTTTGCAAAACCGGTTATCTGGTCACATTCTTGCAAAGACATCGATTTAAATTGTGCAATTTTTCTTGTCAAAATTACTAATTCATTATCTGTTAACCATGGATTACCTTTGAAGATTAATCGTTTAATGGCTGGGGAAATCCCTGCAATTAATGCTTCATGTGTTTGAAGAGTAAACTTTGCGCTTGTGTAATGTTGTTCGTTTAATTTTCCCAATACTAGCTCTTGCATCCCTTCTTCACGTGCAAACGTGTTGACATCTCCCTCTGATATTTCCTGTACTATTTTATTTAATAAATGTTCATCTGTATCAATATCTCGTAATAATTTTAAAACATCTTGTGGGGTACGTTGGGCTTGTGTAAACTCTTTATGTGTTTTTATTGCCTTACTCATATTTTGCTGAATTACCTTTCTAGTTGTAGATACTGAAACTCCACTTAAACCTCCTATAATTTGCATACGACCACGTAGTGTTTTGTTTTTATCTTCTTGGAATGCTTTTTCATAAACAGCCGCAAGCTTTGATCTGACCTTGGAAAATAATACTTGATGAGTGATTTCAGGAGTCGCTCTTAGTGTACTGCATACGGTCATTAATTTTGTACTTGGTTGTATTACGCCTTGAGTATCAAAAAATACAGGCAATACCACTTGCTCATTTTCATTAGTGCGCTCGAATAATGCTTGGTGTTCTAATTTATCTTTAAAAACTCGTTCATCTATGATTTGGTTATAATAATGGACGCAGTATAGCCAGGCCCTAATGCGGGATAACGATGCGAATCCGGGGCTGATTAAATGTGCCACTATTTTTTCATCTATGTTATGTTGCATCTGTGCCAAACAAAATACTAGATTCTTAACTGTCGGTTGGGATTTTAAAAGCCCATTTATAATTTCATTGTGTCCTAAGACATGGTCGTTATCTATGCTGGTAATTTGTTTTATTGCACCATCGCTTAAAATTAAATTTGCATCTCTCGCATCGCCTATATTGAGTAATAGACTGTTAACAAGTAGTGCACTAAAATGTGTAGGGTCTAATTGCGAGAGTTCTTGGGGATTTGGATTTTGGCTTATTAGAGTTTGTAGATTATCACCTTCTATGGTTGGACTTAATTGAACAACTATTGGAGGTTTTCCCTTGCATAATACTTTAGCAGGTTGTACGGGCACGAAACCCCATTCGCCTGTTCTAGGTAAACCTAAAAACATCCAGCGTGAAAGCGCCCATGCTGCGAAAGCTAAACCGACAGCTCCAGGATTTTCTTTTATGTGAAATGAGCCAACAATCGCAACTTTATGAAGACTATCGCGAATGGGTTGACGATTATTTAATGCTTGTACAGCATTAGTGTTTAATTTCCAGGTACCATTGAAAGGTGTTTGCAATAATACCGCATCTTCATTAAGATATCTTTCAATTTCATTTGAATTTATTTTTGTTCCAATGGTACGTAAATGTCTTTCAAAATCACCCCAGGCATCACCTAATCCTTGCTCAAATAGTGCTTCTATTGCCGCTTGATTTGTTGTGTCATAACGTAAAATTTCTTGATAAATAAGACATCTAGGCCATGCTTCGGTTGTTTCATTAACTTTCTGCCAAAGTAGCGACGTAATTTGGTTAATGCAGGTTTGTTGAGGTGTGTCTGAACAATGATAAGCTTGAATAAATGAACTTTTTGCCCAGGCTCTTTCATTGGCCAATAAAGCTAAGTCCCCCATAGCCATATGGTCGTCATAGCTTAGCAAGAAGGTATTAGGTGTGATATCGATGGCTTCATTTTTATCATCTAGGGCTGTTAATGGAGATTGCATATGACGTAGTAATTGTATGGCATGTTTAATTTGTAATGCATATAATCGCATACGCGGTGTTAAAGTTTGATTATCACTTATATTTTTTAGAGTATTTAATAATACTGCTTTTGTTCCAGTGTGGGATTGATTCGCTGCAATTAAAGCTTGTAAGATAGGATTGTTTCTTTCAATGGCTAGTAATTGGTTTAATATTTTATGTAAATAATCTTTTACAAAATTATCTTCTGCAATTGAAGGTAAAGGTTGATATAACCAGTGGATTAGATCGATACTGTTTTCTGTCAATAATACGGAAGATATATCTTGCATGATCTGCGCTTGGCGGAACATTAATTCTAATAATCTTATGCGTACTGCAAAATGCATCATCGAATGAGTAGATAATAAATGTCGTAATTTATCTACGACGTATATCGGTAAGTTGGACATATGTATAAAGGCATCAATTAATACCAATGGAGCTAATGCTTCATCACCTAATGCTGCTTTTGCTTTTTCTCTTATGGTGTTTAAATGTATTTCAAGATCAATATTTTTATCTATAGTGCTGGCTTGTATTTCACCTAACATTTTAAAAACCTTACTAAGACTTGTGGGATCCTGCTTTTGATATGCAGCAAGTTGAAGCCACATGCGCAAGCGTTCACATTCAATAATATGTTCAATTTTACCTTGCTCTATATATTTATTCTGTAATATATCTATTCGAGCTAAATTATTTTTAATAGGGTGTGTAAACCCTATGCCCCCAGTTTTGCAAAGTTCTGTAATCACCCAGTCTGTAAGTGAGTGTAATAAGACCAATTGGTCGAGAAATGCTAGTGTGCCAAAATTGCCACGAAAAATAATATTACTGAAGCTTTCATGTGCAGTAGCACGTTCCTCATGATCAGGTAATGCTGAATCACTGTGACTTCTTGCATGTTCTAATAAACGTGTTTGATAGGTGATTAAGCTGCGTGCCTCAGGATTTGTTTCTAAGGAAATGGGTGCCGTACTATTATCTTCCCAATCGAATATTCCAGTCACATCAGCTAAGTGATAAGCTATACCGATATGTTTATAACCTAAACTTTCAGGAAATATATAAGGTATTGGATCATTGGGATGAATAAAACGATAAACTTTGTTGGATAATTCCGTAGGTAAACTTCCTTCTACACGCGGTTGTCCAAATGTAAACACCGATATTTTATTTTGATGTTGCGGATATTGCTGATGAAAACGAGCAGCTGCTAATAAAGCCAGTGCCCCTCCAAAAGAATGACCTATAAAAATAAATTGATGTGTTGTAAATTTTGCATGATAAGATAAGCGATCTCCCAAGCCATTATTATAATTCCATATCGCTTCAAGGGCTGTGTTTAAGGACATTGACAAATCGCCACGAAAAAAACATAAGACAATATCTTGATTTGCAAGTATGACGCAGCGATGTCCATTATCAAAATGGTAAAAAAAAGATTCAGGACTTTTAACATTGTAACCCCATTGTGCAGCGCGCAATGTAATTAAACTTTTGTCTTCGTAAGCAAGGAGTGATAAGCGAACTGCATCAAGTGCAATGTGATAACGCTCATTCGGTGTAAGTTGTTTAAAATTTCCACTTAATGCAAACTGATCGGTCAGTGGCTCATCTTTTACCAAGACTAATTTCTGTGCTAAATAATCACCTAAATTTTCAAAAGCCAAGTCTCCTTGTTGTCTAGCATCCACAGCGGAATTTAACCCTTGCATCAATTGCGTTAATAATTCATTAACTAGCTTTTCATGTGCTGGTGAAAGTCGAACGCTCGGTAAAAATTTATCTATAATTGCTTCTGCATTAGCTTTTATATTGGCAATGATGTTTTCTTTTTTACTATTCTCTAGTTCGTTATTTAAAATGCGGGCATAATGATAAACAATGGCTTGGGTTGAAAATATTTCGGCGATATCATAACTGTTATTTAAATTGCCTAATAAAATTTTTAGACGTTGTACTTGTGCTTCTTGATATTGGCTGACCCCAATGCTGATTGCTTTGCCAATTATGCCACCGGCCGCGGGAATTAGATTGAGTGCCTCTATAAACAAACTAAATACAGGATTTTGTTTTGGGACCAGTTGTTCACTTGCAATCACACTTAACGATCCTAGAAGTGATGAAACGACTTGGTTTAAGTGATTTTTAAAATCTCGAAGTATCGCACCTTCATTGGATGTTAATTTTAAAAGAGTGTTTTCTAACAAAGATGCATAGTACCGCTTATCTCTTGGCATGTTTACCTCAGCATACATTTATATAGGGTTAATTGTTTACAAGATGATCTTAAGCAAGTTTTATCAATCTCATATTGATAATTAGCACAGTGTGCAGTTGATTTACATTCATGGTATGCAAGGCAGATATGGACACATTCTTCTTTGAATGGATAACTAAAATATTCAATAAATGATTGATGTAACATGCAAACCTTTTAATACTACTTAGGTCTGGTTACAAGCTAACAAAATATACTGTAGGTAATCAACCTACTTTGGGTGTGTAGCTTTCTATATTATGGATCCCCGCTTTCGCGGGGATGACTATGGTGAGAATTTTGCTTAAGCTTTATTGCTTATATATTTGTCATTGAGTGGAAGCATTTCAATATTTTTACTGCTTTTATCTATGCCTATTTTATAAGTGGGTAAATAGGTACGATTAGATTTTTTGTCATAAGTATCATTAATATTTCTATAAAAATTATCAGTCTTTTCCAGACTTTTATCTGATAAAACATCTTTAGTCATTTGTGACGTGAGTTTACCTGCTTGCCTTAATTGATAACGATCTATACAGTTCCAGATCAATCCTATAAGAATAATAGTTGCAAGTATCGGAGGGAAAGCGCCGCCCGCCAATGAAAGGGTAGATAGGAAAACAGCGGTCATGGTTACACCACAACCAAACCAAGCTGTTTTTGATTTGTTTTGATAGAGTGCTTCAATTTTTAAAATTGCCAAAGCTTGAGTCTTAGTTAAGTCACAGGTCAATATATGAGAATATTGACCATCAAGGCGTGCTTTTCTGATTGCGTCTATTCTTTGAATGATGTTCTGATTATTTGGTATCTGATGTAAGAATTTTTCCCTATGTAGGATTGCTTGTAGGATTGCATCAGCTTGTTTCACAGTTAAATTACGGGTTAAGATAGTAGAATGATCTTCATTTGGATGAATAGATCTAATGGCGTCAATTTTTGATATAGTGTCAGCAGTTGCTATTTGATGTAAACTTTTTGCCTTATCGGTATTATTCGGTGCGGCCTTCTTTAAAGCTTCAATTAAGTCGCTAGGTTCATTTAATGTTTCGATTAATTTTTCAGCATCTTTTTCTTTTCTGTAGGCAACATAAGAGCAAAGAAACATACAGAGAGCAAAACCTGCTGCAGCCAAGGAAAGACCTGTAAATGTCCCGACCTCTGTTGCAAACTCTATTTCCGTTTCATACATCCAATGTCCGACACCTGTAACTGCAAGCAATTGTATGCCATTCAATGCATTAATTTTTGCCCAGCCCTTATCACCATTTTGATAATCAGTCGCAGCATCAACAAGTACTGCGATACCATCGATGACATTCCATGCAAAAAATAACCAGTTAGCAAAAGTAAGACCTGCGTCAATACCACTGATGCCATCAAATATTTCAAGGCGCATGGTTTCTTTTTTGCATTTAACAGTTACATAATAAAATGCACTACCGACTGAACCAGCGATGTATGCAATTAACATTGCGAGTCCCATTGCATCATTTAATCGATCAAGAGACGAGGTATCATTGGCTGCTTTGGCGTTTTCATATTGTGAAATCAGCGTATCTTGCTTTTCTTTTAGTGCACGCTGAACATTTAAAAGATGATTATCATCATTATCATAAGAGATTTTAAGTACGGAAAGCTGTGCTTCTAAAAGTTGACGTGTTCTTATAACATTGGCAAGTGTTATTTCTTCGTTTACTTGCTGTTGTTGTAGCTGAACATTTGTTTGTGATGTGATAATAGTAGTATTTTTCTGTGCTTGTACTTTTAAGTATTCTTGATAATCTAAATAAAAGAGGTAAAACTCCCACCAGCTTGTTTGCGCACTGGTAGGATTAGATATATTCACATTAATGGGTGGAATTGGAGCAACTATTGGAGCATCTGGTATACTCCATAATTTTTTAAATTCTTTATTATCGAGAAGCTTTTGTGTGCATTCGTTAATGAGTATGGAAACATTAGACGTCGTATTATTTCTTATATAAATATGAGCTCTGTGAGCGTCAAGTAGTAGAATTAGTGCATAGGTAGCTGATGCTAATTTTCTTTTTTCATCAATTGTAAGATCATCTGACAACATCCCGTCAAAGTCGGCACGTATCACCACATCGGGATCAGTTTTATTTAATTTGGGTTCAAGTAAACTTATTAATTTGCTTAGCATGTCTTAATTACCTTAAATTTCAATTGATAGAATTTACCAAGTCAGCACTTCTAAACAAGCAGTGAATGATTTATTACTTACTTGTTTATATAGTAATTTACCAAATAATTCTTAAGTGTATATTAAGAAAGCATACTTTATTAAACAAAATTAATGATCTGAAAATACTTGATTTCTATCATAAATGATTTAAGATAGTGATCATTTAAGAATGTATATAGGTATGTGTACGTACGTTTACATGTAGATGTACCTATGATAATCTATGATGAAGCGGTTTCAATTTCTTGGGAGCTTATTATGCATACATTATCTATTACCACATTGCGACAGAATTTATTCAAAATTGTTGATGAAATCATTAGTACAGGACAACCCGTGATGATTGAACGTAAGGGAAATAAAGTGTTATTGAGCTTGGAACAACAGGGCTCTAAGTTATCAAATTTAAGAGCCCATGATTGTATTGTGGGCGATCCTAATGAGATTGTAGACATGGAGATGACAGAATGGAACGAACCCGACAAGCTATAGCTTATTTAGATACGCATGTAGTTGTTTGGCTGTATGCAGGAGAAATAACGCGGTTAGGCACTAAAGCCAAACAAGCTATTGAGCAACATGATCTTTATTTTTCTCCATTGGTTGAATTGGAGTTAAAGTATCTTCATGAAGTAAATAAATTGACAGTCAACGCCAACGACATTTTAAAAGAACTTGCAGGTACTATCGGTTTGAAAATTCGACATAATTCCTTTAGTTTAGTGACAAATTATGCTTTAAAAATGTCTTGGACTAGAGATTTATTTGATAGGTTGATTACGGCAGAGGCAGCTATTCATAATGATTTACTCATTACCAGTGATAGAAGAATTTTGCAGCATTATGAATATGCAGTGTGGTAAGGGGCTAATTCCCATTTGGGAAAGACACTTGAATTTTTAAACCTGAATGTTGGTTGGGTTTTGATACCTTAATGGTTGCGCTGTGTAATTCTACTATTTGTTGTACTATTGATAAGCCTAATCCTGAACCTTGGGCTTTGTTGCCTAGTTCTCTATAAAATCTATCAAAAATGCGATCGTATAATTCTGGGGCTACACCTGGGCCTGTGTCTTCTATGCAGAATATGGTTTGTTTTGCTTCAACATGTGTACTGATATTTACCTTGCCTTGTTCTGGCGTATAGCGAATGGCATTGTCGATTAAATTGCGCATTAATACTTGAATTAATGTGGCATTGCCCTGAGTGATAGCCGGAGTATTGCTGGCATCGAATGATAATGTAATGTGTTTATGTACAGCATCGCTTGCGAGTTCTGAAATAATTTCGATGGCTAATTTAGATAAATCTATTGTTTGTACTTCTTTTAAAGGTTCATCTGGACGCAGATTACTTAGGGTTAATAATTGCGTGACTACGCGCGCGCAGCGATCGACACATTGATTAATTTTATTTAAGGCGATTTGATATTCGGCTTTATCATGGGCATTGGTTGCGACTTGTGCTTGGGTTTTAAGGGCGGCAAGTGGCGTGCGTAATTCATGGGCGGCATCGGCGGTGAAACGTTTTTCACGTGCGTAGCTTTCATCTAATCTGGCTAATAATAAATTGATTTCATCGATTAAAGGTTTAACTTCAACTGGCACCTCAATGGTATTAATCGGTTGTAAATGTTCTAGGGCGCGATTTTTTACTTCAGTAACTGTACGTTTTAAGGGTTTGAAGGCTGCGCGGATGCTGAAAAATATAATAAAAATGGTGAGAGGATAAATCAATAAATCCGGCAAAATATTGCCTAAGGCCAGATGTTGTACCAAGTTTGAGCGCACATCGTTTCTTTGAGCGACTTGAAAACGTAGGTGATGTTCTTTATCAATTAATGTGTATACGCGCCAGGTATATTTACCCATTTGCGAGTTGGTAAAACCCTCGCTATCTTTTGCCAGCGGAAAGGATGGGGCGCTTTCAGTTTTTGCGAGTAATTCGCCATCTTCTGACCAAATTTGAAATACACGACGAGTGTCATAATGGTGTAAATCGTCGCCGTAAATAATATTCCATAATTTAGGGGGTAAATAAGTTTGGGTTGGAGAAAATATTTCGTCTAAATTGCCGATGTGATGGGCAATCGAATGTTCGACAGTATGACGAATCACATGCGCCGCTTCAATTAATTGCGCATCAAAAATACTATTAATTTTTTTGGTGACATCATAATAAGTATAAATCGCCGCTCCTGTTAATACACAGGTAATGGTCGATAATAAGCTGACCAATAAAAAGCGGCGAATGGAGGGCATTATACTATCCGATCAATCATGTATCCTACACCACGGATGGTTTGAATTAAGTCTTCGCCCAATTTTTTACGCAAATTATGGACATGTACTTCAACTGCATTACTGTCAATTTCTGTATCCCAACCGTATAAAGATTGTGATAATTGCTCGCGCGATAATACGCGGCCGGCATTTTCCAATAATTTATACAATAAGGTAAATTCACGTGGCGAAATATTAATACGTTTACTGTCCAAGAACACAGAATGTGAAGCGGGATCAAGCGTGATCTTGCCATAATGAATTAATGGTTCAGCACGTCCTGCTGCACGGCGTTGTAGTGCGCGTAGACGGGCATAGAGTTCTTTTAAATCAAAGGGTTTGGCGACATAATCGTCTGCACCGGCATCAAGGCCTAAGACTTTATCATCCAAACTTTCACGAGCGGTTAATATAATCACAGGGGTGGCTACACCTTTCATACGGATACTTTTTAAGACTTCTAAACCAGAGCGTTTGGGTAGGCCTAAATCTAGGATGACGGCATCGAAAGTTTCGGTTAAAAGGGCTAATTCAGCGACATGGCCGTCTTTCAACCAGTCAACTGTATATCCTTGTTGAGTCATGCCATTTTTAATGCCATCACCTAGTAATTCGTCGTCTTCAACTAATAAGATTCTCATAATCAATGTGCTCTCTATGTGATTGTTTATAATATAATTTACTTTGTCAATGGTCAATCTCTCAAAGTAACTTGAGACATCAGCCTAAGTTACTGGGTTAACCTTAGCAGGAATCATAAGAAATTGCAAAGACTTTCTTAAGAATAATTAAAAAGCTTGTGTTAAGTTAGGTTGATGATATAATGTAGGTCTTTATTAAATAAGGAGCATAATATGCCGCAAAAAGTAATGGTAAGAAAACAAGATGTAGATGCTTGCAAATGTAAATTAATGGCTTGTATCTGTATGGGATCAGGTTGTGGATTGTGTATTGGTGCAGCAGTTTTATCAGAACCCTGCCCATTAGCATTACTGGGAACCATTTTGTTCGTAGTGGGCGCATGTCAAAAAGTAGAAGAGACTAATGAGTTTATTGAGGTCACCACATTTACGCCAGAAGAATGGGCATCCTGTAAAGATAGTGTGACACGTGCATGTTTCTTAGGAGGAGGCTTGGGACTTTGTATTACGGGCGCTTTTGTAGAATCTTGCGCAGGTCCTCTCGCAGTATTTGGGACTGCTTTATGTTGCGCTGCACTTTGTTTAGAAAACAAGAAGAAGCCTGAAGTTAATAATACTATTGATAGTCAACATTCAATTAATTCTGGGAGGATGAGATCTAGCTATAATACTTTTGACCCTCAACCTCCTATGATGAGATAAAGAAATGGGGTCAGGCTTGACATTTGATTATTTTGTTTCAAAATGTCAAATGTCAAGCCTGACCCCATAGCCGATTAATCATCCCAGGATAATGATCCACCGGTTTGATATTCAGTGACTCTCGTTTCGAAGAAATTTTTCTCTTTTTTCAAATCAATCATTTCACTCATCCATGGGAATGGATTGGTGGCGCCTTTGTATTGTTCGGGTAAACCGATTTGTAGTAGGCGACGGTTGGCGATGAATTCTAGATATTCTCTGAACATATTGGCATTCAGCCCTAAAATACCGCGGGGCATGGTATCTATCGCATATTGATATTCTAATTCTACGCCTTGTTTCACAATATCAATCGCTTCTTGTTGGAATTCAGGTGTCCATACATGTGGATTTTCAATTTTGATTTGATTAATGACATCAATACCAAAATTTAAATGCATGGATTCATCACGCAGAATATATTGGAATTGTTCACTCGTGCCGATCATTTTATTACGACGGCCCATGGAGAGTACTTGCACAAATCCTACATAGAAAAATATCCCTTCAAATACCACATAAAACGCAATTAAATCACGTAATAAACGTTGATCATTTTCAGGTGTACCGGTATGGAAATTAGGGTCTGCCAAACTTTCTGTATAAGGCATGGCCCAAGCGGCTTTTGCAGCAACTGATGGTACTTCACGGTACATATTAAATGCACGCGCTTGATCGATACCCAAACTTTCAATGACATATTGATAAGCATGCGTATGAACGGCTTCTTCAAATGCTTGACGCAATAAATATTGGCGGCATTCTGGATTGGTAATATGACGATATACCGCTAGCACTAAATTATTAGCAACTAATGAATCTGCAGTGGAAAAAAAGCCAAGATTACGTTCAATAATAGTGCGTTCATCTTCAGATAAACCATCCGGTGTTTTCCATAAGACCACATCAGCGGCCATATTGATTTCTTGAGGCATCCAGTGATTGGCGCAACCATCATTATATTTGCCCCAAGCCCAATCGTATTTAATTGGTTCTAATTGATTAACATCCGCGCGACAATTGATCATGCGTTTTTCATCAACTTGAATCGGCGCTGCAAACATTTGCGGCGCTTCTAGGCCTATTACAGCTTTTGGTGCAGAGGCAGTTATGGTAGCGAGTTGTTCAGACATTTTATTATTCCTTTAATTTATATTATTGACATGCTTCACAATCTGGATCAGTAATTAAGCATGCTTTAGGCTCAGTTTGTGTACTTTGCACTGCATTCAAAACACCTAGAGCAACGGTAGATTTTTCACTATCGGTTGCGCCCAAACTGCGTAAATAATACGTGGTTTTAAGACCTAAACGCCATGCTAATTTATAAAGCTCATCCATTTTTTTACCAGAAGGTTGACCCATGTATAGATTAAGTGATTGTGCTTGATCGATCCATTTTTGTCTGCGAGAAGCGGCTTTAATGAGCCATGTGGCATCAATTTCAAAAGCGGTTGCATACAATTGTTTTAATTCATTCGGAATTCTGTCAATTTTTTGAATACTACCGTTAAAATATTTCAAATCATTGACCATCACATCATCCCATAAATTGCAGGCTTTTAAATCGCGCACTAAATAAGGATTGATCACCGTAAATTCACCGGATAAATTCGATTTTACAAATAAATTTTGGAAGGTAGGTTCGATAGATTGTGCCACACCGCAAATATTAGAAATCGTCGCAGTCGGTGCAATCGCCATCGTATTAGAATTACGCATACCCACTTTTTTCACACGTTGGCGCAATGTATTCCAATCCATGGTTGAGCGTGTATCTTGATCTAAAAATTCACCGCGAGATTGTTTTAAAATTTGAATTGAATCGATAGGGAGTATACCTTTGCTCCATAAAGATCCTTCAAAAGTTTCGTACGCGCCACGTTCAGCAGCTAAATCAACGGATGCGTCAATCGCATAATAACTAATCGCTTCCATCGTCGTATCAGCAAATTGTACGGCTTCTTCAGAAGTATAAGCTACGCGTAATTGATGCAAAGCATCTTGGAAACCCATAGTGCCTAAACCCACTGGACGATGACGTAAGTTAGAACGACGCGCTTGTGGTACAGAATAAAAGTTAATGTCGATTACATTATCCAACATGCGCATGGCAGTACGTACAGTTTTTTGTAATTTAACATGATCTAATTTGCCATCATCGGTTAAATGTTGGACCAAATTCACGCTACCTAAATTACAGACGGCAATTTCATCCGCAGAAGTATTCAGGGTAATTTCTGTACATAAATTAGAACTGTGAACCACGCCCACATGTTGTTGTGGCGAGCGTAAGTTACAAGGATCTTTAAATGTGATCCATGGATGTCCTGTTTCAAATAACATGCCTAACATTTTACGCCACAGTTTTACCGCAGGAATTTGCTTGCTGAATATTTTACCCATTTGCGCTTGTGCTTCGTAATGCGCATAACGTTCGTCAAAAGCGCTGCCGTATAAATCATGTAAATCAGGCGCTTCATCAGGAGAAAAAAGTGTCCAAGGTTTATCTTCGAGTACGCGTTTCATGAATAAATCAGGAATCCAATTGGCAGTATTCATATCATGGGTACGACGACGTTCATCCCCAGTATTTTTTCTAAGATCAAGAAATTCTTCAATGTCCATATGCCAAGTTTCAAGGTAAGCACACACAGCACCTTTACGTTTTCCGCCTTGATTAACAGCAACTGCAGTGTCATTAGCGACTTTCAAGAAGGGTACGACACCTTGTGATTTACCATTAGTGCCTTTGATATGGGCATGCATGGCGCGCACGGGTGTCCAATCATTACCTAAACCACCAGCATATTTAGACAATAACGCATTATCACGAATCGCATTATAAATCCCGGATAAATCATCAGGAATAGTGGTTAAATAACAGCTGGATAATTGTGGGCGCAGCGTGCCGGCATTAAATAATGTGGGCGTTGAGCTCATGTAATCAAAGCTGGATAATAATTCATAAAACTCAATTGCACGTGCGTTTTTGTCTTTTTCAGCCACGGCTAAACCCATAGCGACACGCATAAAGAAGATTTGTGGCATTTCAAAACGGACGTCTTTATGATGGATAAAATAACGATCATAAAGGGTTTGTAGGCCCAAATAAGTAAATTGAAAATCACGTTCTGGTTTTAAGGCTTGTGACAATTGATATAAATCAAAGGTTCTTAATTGTGCATCAAGCAATTCAAGACTAATCCCACGTTCAATAAAATCAGGAAGGGTTTGTGCATAAAGTGTTTGCATCGTGGCAAATGATACGGTGGTATTAACGTTTAAAAATGCTAAGGCTTCTTCGTACAAATCGATCAGCAGCAAGCGTGCACAAGCGTATGAATAATTGGGTTCTTTTTCGATTAATGTACGGGCGCTCATAATGGCGGCTTTATGAACATCCGCAACGCGAACGCCATCAAATAAATTGCGTTTGGTTTCATCGATAATAAGTTGTGGTTCAACTTCAATTAAATCTTTGCACGCATCTTGAATGATGATATCCAGTTGTAAATGAGATAAAGGTACTTGTTGGCCATTAGCAAGCGTCACTTTGAGTTCAGTGGTACTTGCGAGTTCTTGTTCTTGGCTCGCGCGCAGGCGTTTACGTTCTTCACGATAAAGTACATATTCACGGGCTACTTTTTGTAGGCCTTCACGCATTAAGGTGAGTTCTACTTGATCTTGAATATCTTCAATATGAATCATGCCACCTGCGGGTAGGCGACGCTTAAATGTGTTCTGCATGGTTTGTGATAAACGTTCTACAGTTTCATGCACGCGCGTAGAAGCTGCGGCATTACCACCTTCAACGGCTAAAAATGCTTTAGTCATAGCAATGGCAATTTTATGGGCATCAAATGGGGTGATTTTGCCATTACGACGGATTACATGTAATTTGCCAGGTTCAGTTGCACCCACAGGTATTTGGGATCCAGCAGTATTTAATCTGGACTTATTTAGTACTGTATCGGTGGATGTTGCTGCTATGGACATCATGTCGCTCATAAACTACTCCTTGGTATTTTTTGAAACACAAATCAGGAAAAGCACAATATATAGGTTTTTTTTAGTCACACTACACAAGATAGCGTGTCTTGACCCCGTTGACAAGGTGATGACTCTGGGGGTTTTTTGTGGATAATCTGTGGCTTATTTTCATAAAAACGAAAATGTTTTCAGATTCCTCAGCTTGCAGTAGGTAAGTTTGTTAAATTATCTTAGGAAAAATAAATAAAAATATTTTTCTTGACACCAACCCTTTTTATGCATGCCTATGCACAGACTTATTCACAGCTGTTTATTTTATGACAGGAATAAAAAAATTAATAGCGATTTTTTTAAAAGACCTTAATATTTTCATAAGTTATTGAAAAATAATGTAAAAATTTATTAGTTTTTAGGCTTATTCGATATAACTTATTGTATTGTTTGAAAGTTTGAGAGATCTTGACAAGATATTCACAGAGTTATCCACAGGAAGAACCCGTCACTGTGAGAGCAGTGACGGGAATATACACATGATCACTCATTGGCGCTTACAGTATCACCGCATAATTGAATGGATGAATTAGGAGCACTAGTGCTGAAGGCAGCTGCGCTCCAAAGAGTGCCATTGACTTGAGCATGGCTTGTGCCCGGACATGTTGTGGTAATTGCAGGAATTGTAGGTGTCAACAGAAAAGTACTACCGGATAAAACTGAGCCATCAAGCTGTGCACCCGCATTGATTAGCACTTGTCCAGCACCCATTCCGACTCCACTATTTCCTTGCATAATCCAGAATACATTAGCGGCTGTAGAGAGTGGTGTACCTGTACTTTGATATTGGAATACTGTGTTTGAATCAATCTCTAAATTAGTTCCCGGGGTAACGAAAAAGTAATAATTTTGATTTCCAAATCCAGTTAATGTAATCGTACCTTGAACAAAGACTGTATCACCACTAGCGGGACTTAAACTATAGCAACCAGGTCCTCTACTTTCGTTGTTCAGCCCATTAATAGGCATACAACCAGTCATGCCATTTAATTGAGTATAAGCTGATGCTAAATCCGATAATGCTGCTGTGTATATAGGATCTGGGCTTATAAGTTGATTATTGTAGAATGTTCCATCAGAGATAAAAGAAAATTGGAGTGGATTAGAAGCACCACTTGAACCTATGTTACCATCGATTTGTGCTGAACCACTACCGGTATTAGCAACCACGCCAATTGTTGGCATTGGGGTACTACCGGCTAATAAAGCAAAACTTGCACCTGAACCAATGACTGAAACTTCGGCATCTATTTCAGCCGTTAATTCTGATTGCTCACGTGTTTCCACCCCTATAAATAATTGGCGGTCAATTGTTTTTTGTAATATTTGTCCAGCTCCACCACAAGCCGGTGGGGTTACTGTCATCGTGATCGTGCATGTTGCAGATCCTGTTGTATATCCTGTGATAGAACCTGACCCTATACCAGCAGTGCTAGCCTGGATACAGTTACCCGTTCCGCCCACTACAAAAGCCGTCATGAGACCCGTAGCTGTATCGGCAGTATAAGTAATGACATGAATATTATCTAAATTAATTGTATTTGCTTCGGCGTTTACAAGAGTATACACAACAGGTCTAGCACCACTACCACAAGTAACATCCATAAAATCTGTAACAGGAGAGAAGCTAATGGGAATATCGAGCACTTCTACTTCTTGCGCTTGTGCAACTCCAGTTAATAAACTTGACAAGCAACTAAGTGCAAGTAATTTATAGTTAAATTTTTTCTTTTTCATAATTAATAATCCTCAATTCTTGTTAATATTATTCCAACTACGTTAAAAAAGTATAGATGCAGCCTAAAGTAAATCAACTACATAACAAATATTTATTCAAAAATAGCCACAGAATCACCATACAAAGTAATAGCCTCTAAAGACCACAAGTGACCAATCACACTTGCAGGACTTGGGCCATTTGGTGAGGTGGTAATATTTCCGCCTGAAAGCACTGTGCCATCTAACTCAGCACCAGATTCGACTTGTATATTAGCGCCATGTCCAGTAATCCAATAAACGCGATCCTTTGTAGCACCATTTTTGTAAATAAATGTTGTTTCTGATTTTATGTGCAAATTACAAGGTGCACTTGATGATGCGGGAGAAGGGAAACAATTATTCTTGCCATCATCTACAAAGAATGCAAAAACACCATTACCTGATAAAACAATGGGACCGTCTACACTCACTTCATTAAGCCCTGAATCGCTGGTTAAGCAATAATAAGAAGCTTGTAATTCTGTAGGAGGGCTAATATCAGTATGTATACGGCAGTTTGCTTTATTCGCTATAAATTGAGTATACGCTGCAAGAAATCCATTATTGGCATTGATGACGTTTAGGTCGGTTGCTGATGTATATAATTGACCATTAGTAACGCTAAATGGCCCGGAAATGGGGGTACTGCCATCGGTATGACCAATACTGCCCACCACGTTTGAAACTGAACCTTTGTTAGCTACTTCAGCACCTAATATTGCAAAAGAATCCCCTCCACCTAATGTTGTATATTCAAAAGAAAATTTTGCAGTGGCTATTACTTGTAGTGTACTTACACCGACTTCTAAAATTCTGTCAATGACTCCGATAATTGGACCATTGGTGCAGCTCGCAGGTGTAATGATGAGATTAATATTACAGGTATTATGTGGAGGATTCCCGGACAATTTAGTATGCCCATCTAGTGGACAAGTGGTCAGACTTCCAGGCGCATCGAAAGGTTGTACAGAGACTAGAGCATCAGGAAAACTATCTTTGTTAATAATGTCCGCAGGGTAGATAAGAATAGGATTATTTTCTTCTAAATTGGTTACAGTAAATAGTGCATTGGTGGACGCGCCGCCACAATTAATATTGGCAATGTTAGAGACAAGTTTAAGCGTGACATCAGGCTCCCATGATGCGTTTGCCATTGAAGCAAAACAAAATAATAGACTGGTTAAAGTAATTTTTTTTGTGTACATGTTCATTATTTTTCCTTTAAATTGTTAAGCGGACACCGAGTAATAGTGATTGAGCGTTTACATCAAGTTCTGTATCGCTGACTTCAAAGGGGAAATCGTCAGCGCCTTGAATATTTATATCGTCAAAAGCAGTGTATAAATATTGCAGTGAAATATCTAAGTCACCTAAGACTTCATAATCTACACCCACACCAAATTCATAGGCAAAGCCGCTACTATTAGTGTCAGATAGACTAAAACCGGGTATAGGAACGCCAGGATTAGGGATCCAATCCAAATTAGTAGTATTCCAAGCAATGCCTAATCCAGCTAAACCGTAAAAAGAAAAATCACGAATGGTTAACACATCAAAGGCGACATCAAACATCAAGCGCGTGCTACTGAAATCGGAAGAATAAGTCGCATCTTTATCATCTTCGTGACCAAAACGCAGAACATCACCTTCCATATCGCTTTCACCAATAACGTAAACATTAATTTGTGGAGTGATAGTATCAAACCAAGCAATGCCAGATTCCATTTTAGATTCTTCGGCATCTTCACCCCAATATAAGGGCATGACATAACCGACACCGAATTGTCCGGTCCAAGTATCCCAGTCATTGCCATTGCTTTGAGTAAGGACATCTACTTCATCAGGTGCAACTTTGATACTACCATCATCTTGATTCAAGGTGGCAATACCTAAGAGTAATGACAATTGAAAGTCACCTTCAAGCAGATAGTCATAACTGCTGTCTTCATAGTCATCATCATCAGGACAGTTGCAACGTGCAAATGCATTATGAGACATAAGTAAGAGTGCTGTGCTGCTAATTAAAAAATGGTGCAAGCGCATAATAGTTCCTTCTAAATGTTATCCTTGAAAATAAAGCTTTGATTAGTATAGTGGATTAAATATAATGATGCTAACACATATATGGAGCAACACAAATGACAACAGGCCAAAAAATTACTTTAGTAGACGGACAATTACACGTGCCTCATCAGCCGATTATTCCGTTTATTGAAGGAGATGGCATTGGTGTGGATATTACACCGGTGATGCGCGCTGTTGTTGATGCTGCTGTGGCTAAAGCTTATGCGGGCGAGAAACAGATTCATTGGCTGGAAATTTATGCGGGCGAAAAAGCGACGCAAAAATTTGGGCAAGATAATTGGCTGCCTTCCGAAACATTGCAGGCCATGACCGATTATGTAGTTTCTATTAAAGGCCCATTGACTACTCCTGTTGGTGGTGGCATACGTTCATTAAATGTGGCGATTCGTCAGGAGTTGGATTTGTACGTATGTTTGCGTCCTGTGCGTTATTTTGAAGGGGTGCCAAGCCCTGTTAAACATCCTGAAAAAACCAATATGGTGATTTTTCGTGAGAATTCTGAAGATATTTATGCGGGGATTGAATGGGAGGCTGATTCTGCAGAAGCTAAAGAAGTGATTGAATTTTTACAAACCAAAATGAATGTGACCAAAATTCGTTTTCCAGACCATTGCGGCATTGGTATCAAACCGGTGTCCAAAGAGGGCACAACGCGTTTAGTGAAAAGCGCCATTCAATATGCCATTGACAATGATTCGCCGTCAGTTACCTTGGTGCACAAAGGTAATATTATGAAATTTACGGAAGGCGCGTTTAAAAATTGGGGTTATCAAGTCGCGCTGGATGAGTTTAACGGTGAATTATTAGACGGTGGTCCTTGGTGCACTATTAAAAATCCTAACACGGGCAAAACTATCATTATTAAAGATGTGATTGCTGATGCATTTTTACAACAAATTTTATTGCGTCCCGAAGAATACAGTGTGATTGCGACTTTGAATTTAAACGGTGATTATATTTCTGATGCACTCGCAGCTATGGTGGGTGGGATTGGTATTGCACCCGGGGCGAATATTGGTGATAAAGCAGCTGTGTTTGAAGCAACACATGGTACAGCGCCTAAATATGCAGGCCAAGATAAAGTGAATCCAGGATCATTGATTTTATCTGCAGAAATGATGTTGCGACATATGGGATGGGTTGCAGCCGCTGAGTTAATTATTGAAAGTATGCAAAAAACCATACAAGCAAAAACGGTCACTTATGATTTTGCGCGTCTTATGTCAGGTGCAAAAGAAGTTAAATGCTCCGAGTTTGGACGCGCAATGATAAGTCACATGTAGTTTTCGCCCCCTTTATGAAAGGGGGCCGCCTGTAAAGGCGGGGGGATTTTTTGATTTATGATATAAAGCGTAAGCTCGCAAAATCCCCCCGCCGAAGCGTCGGCCCCCTTTCATAAAGGGGGCAAATTAAGATTTAATTTGACTCGGCCGTTTCGGTTTCGGTTGGGCGAATATCAATTGCGTGTAAACCTTTAGGGCCTTGATGTATGTCAAACATTACACGTTGACCTGCTTTAAGGCTTTTATAACCTTCCATCACAATAGCGGAAAAGTGAGCGAATACATCTTCATTTTCATTTTCTGCCGGAGCGATAAAACCATAACCTTTGGCATTGTTAAACCACTTCACTGTGCCGATAGCCATATTTAAAGTCCCTTTTGTTGAGAAATAATACTAAACATCCCAGCCTTAATAAAAGGCTAACACTGATTATGATACACCAGATTTAACCGGAATCAAGTTTTGATTGACGGTTTTGATTGACACGGGGGGAGCTTTTGCTTTTAATAATCTTAGCTACAATTATATAAGGTAAAAAAACGGATGAGCGATTTGCAGCACGATCATGGCGGTCCAGTTCAGTTACTTGAAGAAGCAAAACCGCAACTTAAAAAGCCGGCTATGTATCAAGTTATATTGCTGAATGATGATTTTACGCCCATGGATTTTGTAGTCAACGTGTTGGAACATTTTTTTGGTTTGGGTCATGAACGTGCGACGCAAGTCATGTTTCAAATTCATAATAATGGTAAAGGCATTTGCGGCGTTTTTACTTATGATGTTGCTGAAACTAAAGTGGCATTAGTCAGTGATTATGCCAGGGCACATGAGTACCCGTTGTTATGTGATATGGAAGCGATAGATAATTAAAAAGATTTGGAGGTTGCATGTTAAGTAAAGAGCTTGAATTTACGCTCAATTTAGCGTTTAAAGAAGCGCGGAGCAAACGTCATGAATTTATGACGGTTGAACATTTATTATTATCATTATTAGATAATTCAGCAGCCGTCAGCGTTTTGCGGGCCTGTGGATCTGATATTGAACGATTACGTATTGATTTGGTTAATTTCATTGATGAAACAACACCACTCATTGATTTATCCGATACGGAACGTGAAACGCAACCGACCTTAGGTTTTCAACGCGTATTGCAGCGTGCAGTATTTCATGTGCAATCTTCAGGTAAATCAGAAGTGACCGGCGCTAATGTATTAGCCGCTATTTTTAGTGAACAAGAAAGTCAGGCTGTTTATTTTCTGAAAAAAGAAAATATTACACGTCTTGATGTGATTAATTATATTGCGCATGGTATTTCTAAATTACAATCTGAAGAAGATATTCAGCAACCGAATGAAGAAGAGGGCGGTGGTGATGAAGGGGGTGCTTTGGGTGGACAAAATATGTCGCCACTTGAGAGTTATGCCGTTAATCTTAATGCCAAAGCGCGTTTAGGTCGTATTGATCCCTTGATTGGCCGAGAAGAAGAAGTGATGCGTACGATTCAAATTTTATGCCGTCGTCGCAAAAATAATCCTTTATTAGTAGGTGAGGCGGGCGTGGGTAAAACCGCTATTGCTGAAGGTTTAGCAAAATTAATTGTTGATAAAAAAGTGCCTGATATTTTAGCGCATAGCACGGTGTATTCTTTAGATTTAGGGGCATTATTAGCGGGAACAAAATATCGTGGTGATTTTGAAAAACGCTTAAAAGCGGTGTTGCATCAACTCGCAAAAGAAAAAGGTTCGATTTTATTTATTGATGAAATTCATACCATTATTGGTGCGGGAGCCGCGAGCGGTGGCGTAATGGATGCGTCTAATTTAATCAAACCGTTGTTAGCTTCAGGTGAATTGCGTTGTATTGGTGCCACTACTTATCAAGAATTTCGTGGTATTTTTGAAAAAGACAGTGCACTTGCAAGACGTTTTCAAAAAATTGATGTGGTGGAACCCACAGTTGATCAAACTGTACTCATTCTTAAAGGTTTAAAAACTTATTTTGAAGCGCATCACTCGGTCAAATATTCTCCGCGTGCGCTACGTTCTGCAGCCGAATTAGGCGCACGTTATATTCATGATCGCTTTTTACCGGATAAGGCCATTGATATCGTCGATGAAGCAGGTGCTTATCAACGTTTATTACCGCCTTCGAAACGTAAAAAAACCATTGGTGTACGTGAGATTGAAGATATTGTCGCTAAAATTGCGCGCGTGCCGGCAAAAACAGTTTCAAGTACTGATCGCGAAATGATGGGCCATTTAGAACGTGATTTAAAAATGTTAGTGTTTGGTCAAGATAAAGCGATTGAACAATTATCAGCAACCATTAAAATGTCGCGTGCAGGTTTAGGTGATCTGCGTAAACCCGTCGGTTCATTTTTATTTGCTGGCCCAACTGGCGTTGGTAAAACTGAAGTGACAAGGCAACTTGCGAAATTATTGGGTATAGAATTAATTCGTTTAGACATGTCAGAATATATGGAACGGCATACAATATCGCGTTTAATCGGCGCACCTCCTGGTTATGTGGGTTTTGATCAAGGTGGTTTATTGACGGAACAAATTAATAAACATCCACATTGTGTATTGTTATTAGATGAAATTGAAAAAGCACATCCTGATGTATTTAATTTATTATTACAAGTGATGGATCATGGTACTTTGACGGATAATAATGGTCGTAAAAGTGATTTTCGTCATGTGATTATTGTCATGACCACCAATGCAGGTGCAGAATTAATTTCTCGTCGCTCGATGGGCTTTACTGAGCAAGTGCATGATTCAGACAGTATGCGTGAAATTGAACGGGCTTTCCCACCGGAATTTAGAAATCGTTTAGACAGCATCGTGCAGTTCCAAGCTTTGCCACAATCAGTCATTTATCAAGTCGTCGATAAGTTTTTAGTGGAATTACAAGCACAATTAGATGATAAAGGTGTGAACTTGGAAGTTGATGAAAGCGCTAGACAATATTTGGTGGAAAAAGGTTACGATCCAAAAATGGGTGCGAGGCCCATGGCTCGTTTGATTCAAACCGAAGTGAAAATGCCACTTGCACAGGAAATATTGTTCGGCCAATTAGCACAAGGTGGTTATGTGAAAATCACTTGCGGTGAAGGGCTGCTCAATTTTGCTTATACAAAAGCAGAAGTATTTGCGGATGCGGAATAAGAGATTGCCCTCACCCTTTCCCTCTCCCACACTAGTTATTGGTCTTTGTAGAAACATAGCAAAGTGGGAGAGGGGACGCTCTCGTAATTCTCAATAGTAAAAACTAATTTATGTTATTAGTCTTCAAATATCTCAATAGTAAAAACTAATTTATGTTATTAGTCCCCTCTCCCACGTTGCAATAATTCGACAAAGTTGTGCATTCTAGTGTGGGAGAGGGAAAGGGTGAGGGCAGAAACTTAAATCAATCCGGATCATCTTGCTTATTGCGAGTTTTGAGATTACCGCGAAATACGATGCGACCTTTAGTCAGATCGTAAGGCGTCATTTGCAGGACGACATCATCGCCTTTTAGAATACGGATATAATTTTTCCGCATACGGCCAGAGATATGGGCAGTAATGATATGTCCATTTTCCAATTCAACCCGAAACATGGTATTGGGCAAGCTATCAACGACTTTGCCGTCCATTTCTATATGATCTTCACGTGACATAGATTCTTCCTAAAGTTTTTTGTCAGTATACTCTAAATATTTTTCCGCATCTAGGGCAGCCATACATCCCATCCCGGCGGAAGTAACGGCTTGACGGTAAATTTGATCCGTCACATCACCGGCTGCAAATACGCCTTCGATACTGGTTTGGGTGGCATTGCCATTTAAACCACTGTTTACAATGATATAGCCGTTATTAAGGTCTAATTGATCTGTAAAAATCTGGGTATTGGGGGTATGACCAATGGCAATAAATACACCAGGGACATTTAATTCAGTTACTTGTGCGGTATTGATATTACGAATTTTAACGCCGGTGACGCCCGTATTGTCCCCTAAAACTTCTTCTAAAACACTGTGCCAGAGAATTTCCACATTGCCTGTTTTTGCTCTTTCTATAAGTTTATTGGCCATGATTTTTTCGCAGCGGAATTGATCCCTGCGATGAATAATGGTGACTTTTTTGCAAATATTGGCTAAATACAGGGCTTCTTCAACTGCGGTATTGCCGCCGCCGACAACGACCACTTCTTTATTACGGTAAAAAAAGCCATCACAAGTGGCGCACGCTGAGACACCTTTGCCCATAAAGGCTTGCTCGGAAGGTAGGCCTAAATATTTAGCAGAAGCACCGGTTGCGATAATTAAGGCATCACAAGTATATTCTGTTGTATCGCCAAATAAGCGAAAAGGGCGTTGTTGTAAATCAACGCGTTGAATATGATCATTAATAATATGGGTGTCGAAACGTTCTGCATGACGTTTCATTCTATCCATTAAATCAGGACCCTGAAGTCCTTCAACATCTCCTGGCCAATTATCGACTTCAGTCGTAGTAGTGAGTTGTCCACCAGGGATGATGCCTGCAATTAATACCGGTTCTAAACAACCGCGAGCAGCATAAACTGCTGCTGTGTAACCTGCAGGACCTGAACCTAGAATAATAAGCCGTGTATGTAAATGTTCCATATATCCTCCATGAGTTCGCATTATACAATTGAAATTCAAGCGATTCCAGAATATTTCATATATAATTACTTGATATAAGGATGTCACATGGCTCAAGCTAAACGGAAGAGTTTAACCAAACCCAATTGGTTGTTGCAAATGCACTATCGCCTACGCGAAGGTTCCGTTATTTTATTGGCGGCCGCCGCACTGTTTTTATTTTTATCTCTGTTTACTTATCATGACACCGATCCGGGTTGGTCTAGAACGGGGAGCACAGCGGATATTGCCAATTTAGGCGGATATACGGGCGCTTGGTTTTCGGATGTGTTTTTTTACCTGATTGGTTATGTTGCTTATTTATTCCCTATTATGATTGCCGCTTGGGCTTATGCAGTGTTTAAACAACGACAAACTATGGATGAGCCGCGGGCACATTTGTTATTGTTTCGTGGCATGGGTCTTTTAGGGACTTTACTCGCAGGCTGCGCACTGGCTGATTTATATTTACCGAATATTTCAACAGTATTACCTCAAGGCACAGGTGGGGTGTTAGGCCAAATGTTTGCCACTTATTTAGTACAAGCCTTTAATCCCAATGGCGCCACATTACTGTTATCAGCTATATTTTTAGCATGTGTCACTTTTGCAACGGGTTTATCTTGGTTGGGTTTAATCGATGCTTTAGGACAACGTTTATTGATTCTAGGAACACGTGCCTATCATCAACTCAAAACAGCAGTACAAAATTTAATACAACGTTACCGTGATTATCGTGCTGATAAGTGGGTACAGGAAACCGTCAAGCCTAAGATTATTGCCGAAAATCCAATTGAACCCCGTTTTAATGTTACCCCTAGTTCAGTGGTCGTGCCTAAAATGCCTATGGTGATAAATGCACCCGTTGTGATTAAAAAACAAGCAAAGCGTCCTCAGCAACAAATACCTTTGTTTGATAGTGATAGTTTATTGCCGTCTTTATCCTTATTAGATGCGCCACCCGAAGAAACCCATGAAACCTATTCGCCACAAATGTTGGAAGTATTATCAAAACAAGTGGAAGAAACTTTGGCTGACTTTGGTGTGCTTGCCAATGTTGTTGCCGTGCATCCAGGTCCTGTGATTACGCGTTTTGAATTAGAATTAGCGCCTGGCATTAAAGCGAGCAAAATTACGGGCCTTGCTCGAGATATTGCGCGATCATTATCCATGGTCAGTGTGCGTGTGGTGGAAATTATTCCGGGTAAATCAGTCGTAGGTTTAGAATTACCGAATATTCACAGACAAACCGTATCATTAAGCGATGTTTTAAGTTCGCAAGTGTATGAAAAATGTGAATCGCCTTTAAGTTTAGCCTTAGGCAAAGATATTGCGGGTCATCCGGTTGTGGTTGATTTAGCAAAAATGCCGCATTTACTGGTGGCAGGAACAACAGGTGCAGGTAAATCCGTAGGTTTAAATGCGATGTTACTGAGCATGTTATTTAAAGCCGGTCCTGAAGAAGTGCGTTTTATCATGATCGATCCGAAAATGTTAGAACTGTCTGTTTACGATGGCATTCCACATTTATTAACACCTGTTGTGACCGATATGAAAGAAGCGGCGAATGCTTTGCGTTGGTGTGTGGCCGAAATGGAAAGACGTTATCGATTAATGGCGTCATTAGGGGTACGTAATTTAACCGGTTATAATCGCAAAGTGATGGATGCGATTAAAAATAAATCACCGATTTTAGATCCACTTTGGCCGCCTGAAAATGAAATGGAAGCGCCGGAATTAGGTCATTTACCGTATATTGTCGTTGTAGTCGATGAATTTGCTGACATGATTATGGTGGTCGGTAAAAAAGTTGAAGAATTAATTGCGCGTATTGCACAAAAAGCCCGTGCTGCAGGAATTCATTTAATTTTAGCGACACAAAGACCGTCAGTAGATGTGATCACCGGCTTAATTAAAGCCAACGTGCCCGCGCGTATTGCATTCCAAGTGGCATCACGTATTGATTCCAGAACTATTTTAGATCAACAAGGTGCAGAACAATTATTAGGCCGCGGTGATATGTTGTATTTGCCAGTAGGCGCAGGATTACCCGTACGTGTGCATGGTGCTTTTTGTAGCGATCAAGAAGTTCATGCGGTTGCCAATGATTGGAAAAATCGCGGCACGCCTGAATATCAAGATGATATTTTATCCGGCCAATCTGATTCCGCGTACAATACTTTTTCTGCCGGCATCGAATTAGATGATGAAGATAATGGCAAAGATTCGTTGTATGATCAAGCGGTGCAAATCGTGATAGAAAGTCGTAAAGCTTCGATTTCATCGATACAAAGACGTTTACGTATCGGTTATAATCGTGCAGCACGTTTGGTTGAACAAATGGAAGCAGAAGGTTTAGTCTCCGCAGTGCAATCAAATGGCGGTCGAGAAGTATTAGCAAAACAAGGTTAAAAAATGTATAAAATAATTTTTGGTAGTATAGCTTTATTGTTCAGCAGTTTTGTTTATGCAGATACAGCTGTGCAAGCCCTCGATAAACAATTATCCAGCACGCAAAGTTTTGAAGCCAATTTTGTGCAATCGACGCAAAGTTCACAATTTGGCAATCAAATCACTCAAGGTGAAATGGCATTGCAACGTCCGGGAAAATTTCGCTGGCAAATTAATAAACCTGATCAACAATTGTTGATTTCTGACGGTCAAAAACTTTGGATCTATGATAAAGATTTAGAACAAGTCATTATTCAACCCGTGAATCAACGTCTGGATGAAACCCCCGCGTTATTACTTGCTGGAAAAGTAGAATCGATTCAGCAATTTTTTAATGTCACAAAATTTGATGCTAATAAACCTGGCGATTGGTATGAATTAAAATCTTTGGATAAAGAAGGACTCGTTGATAAAGTGATTTTAAATTTTGATCATAATACTATTCAAAGTATGCAAATTTATGACAATCTAGGCCAGCGCACCAATATTACTTTTTCGCAAATCAAAACCAACCCTAATTTTCCTGCCGGTTATTTCACCTTCAAGGCGCCAGCGGGTGTGGAAATCATTAGTGAATAGGCTATAATTAAGTTACCAAACATAATTATAAGCAGGAGGGTAACCATATGAAAGTTAAGCAATTAATGAATAAAAGACCAGACTATATTTCACCTGATACCAGCGTACAGATGGCCGCTGAAGAGATGCTGAAAAGAGATATAGGCTTTCTGCCCATTGGTGACAAGTTAGAAGATCGTTTGCTCGGCGCCATAACCGATAGAGATATAGCCACCCGTTGCGTCGCTAAAAAACATGACCCTGCTAAAATTTTGGTTAAAAGTATTATGACACCCAAAATAGTATACTGCTTTGAAAATGACGATATTGAAGTCGCTGCAGAAAGCATGGAACGCTTGCAAGTGCACCGCTTGGCTGTGCTTAATGATAAAAAACGCTTAGTAGGCGTGTTGTCATTAGGTGACATTGCTGCCAAAACCCATAATTCGCATTTATGTGGAACTATTTTAGAAAAGATTTGCGAGATTTCACGGAAGTAGAGGGTATTGCTAGTTGATTATGCTGATGGCCGTATTGCAGCGACAGATGTAGCAATGTCATCAGCATTGTCCTCAAAGTCATCTATAAGTGCGTCAATAAGTGGACCGTTTATCTTTTGATTGCTGTCTTCACGGCATTTTATTACAAAACTTTCTAACAATGATGATGCTGAGTACTCATAATCGCGAGCATTACCAAACACACAACCAAATGCCCAACCAATAATACCTGCTATAAAAGCTGCCCAAGCGACTCGCGTTTCAGGTTTCAGTGAAACAAGAATGTTTGCAACATTTTGTTTATAGGTTGCAGTTAATACTTTAATTTCTGTTGGATTGTTTGGATCAAGACAATTTATTATATATTCTTTAGTTACATTTTTGATAGCTATAGGGTCTGTGTTATCAATATTGGCTAACATGAATAGGCTATTCATTTTCATTTCTAAATCTTCAAAAGATGCTTTTTTATTCTTAAATATTGGATTATTCTTTGCATTTTTTATATTATCAAGAAGCTCATCGTATGACGATGATTTCATAATAGTCGATAGCGCGGTTTCTTTTTGGTTTTGCAGATCTTTTTCTTTCTGGCTTTGTAGATCTTTTTCTTTATTACTGTTGCCAGTAAAATAATCAATCACGGGTTCGGCAATCCCTGCGGTTAAATAACATAAATAATTATAACCTGTTAATAGGAGAAACTGTGTGACAGACTGTTCACTCACCTGTGCAGAATTATTATTTTCAATCGGAGCAGGGCTTGCGATCATCGTGGCAATGTCAACTTGTTGTTTCTTGAGTTTTTTCAATTCCTTATTTATATTTGTTCCATAGCTAGTGAAAATATTATTAACGGTAAAAGCAAATAAACTTTTAGAATCAAAGTTTTTCCCTTGTTCAGATTGATATATGCATATTTTTTCAACTATTACATGCAATGCTCTTTCTACAGCCATATCATTAGTTAATGCATTTTTAATTTCATTTGCAAGCGCGACATGTTTGCGGCTCAAAAAAGGGAAAAGCAGTTGATTTATGAAAAGATCGCCTTCGGCATAGTTTTTAAATTCATTAATAATTTCTTGTACAGTTAATTTAGGCAATTCTTTTTCGATGCATGTTACCCAGTGCACATTACTTTGATTACGAACAACCATGTAGGGTTCATTATTGATGACATTAATTATTGTTTTTTCATCAGCATAAATTTTAATACCAAAAATTTCACCTAATCGTATTAAATCATCACCTATGGCCCAAGTTGTTTCTTGTTGTTTATATTTAAAATAAGGATCAAAGTTTATATTTTCTATATCTGGGATGTGGGTAAAATTTCCATCTTCTAGGTCTTTTGCAGTTTTTTCGATAAAACCATCGTCAAAACCTGATTCTATTGCTTTATTTCTCTCCGAATTTAAAATTCTTAAGTGACACTGTTTAAGTGCATAGTCATTTATAAATGCACGTTCCTCTACGGTAAAGCTTGCAGTGCAATCATCTGGTTTTTCATTTTTTGAATGTTCAAAATATTTGATCCTGCCGGTTTTAGTTAACGAAACATCTTTATCCCCGTACTTACCATATGCCTTCAGTGCTGCTGTCCTTTTTGATGCATACAGAACCGATGAATCATGATATTCTTTAAAATATTTCATCGCTTCATTTATTTGAGCTTGATTTAGAGATTTATTACTAGATCTTAGCCATTGTTGGAATTTTGATTCGGTTGCAATTTCATCAGAAAAATCTACCACATTAAAAAGTTTAAACAGAATAGTACTTCGTTGTTTTTGGGTGGCTTTATGGTTGTTTAATTGTGTTTTAATATTAAGAATCGATTGCTCACGTTTTGTTCTATAATTTAATAAAAATTTTTCAACTGATTTTTCAAATTCACCACCAGGCGCTAAAATATCAGATTCTGGGTTGATATGGTGGAACTCAAGTTCTGTGATATTGGCAACCACCCGGGGTTCGCGAGTTCTTGGATTATTTTTTACGTTTATTCGATATTTTAATAACTCTGTTTTTAATGAATGAACTAATGCCTCACGTAAAAATTTATTCGCTTGTTTTAAAAATTCTCTATTTGGTAAATCATTAATTTGTGCCAAATCTACAGATTTAATATTATTAATAAATTCAAGCTTTTCGTTTTGAGTCAAAACATTGTCTGGGGTAGCCTGAATTTTATTTTGAAACTCTTCCCAAATAAGTTTTTCATTTTCTGACCCATTTATACCCGCTTTAAGAATCGGCAGAGCGCCTATAAAAAATGCATAAAAGCCACAATCCCCACCTCCGGGGTTGTTAACGATAATTCTTGATAATTCATTTTTGGGGAATGCCATATTCGTTATCTTTTCAAGAGCTTATAAATGTTGCTGAGGTATATTATATTATTTTAACAGCTTTTCGTTAAGATTTTATTAAGAAATATTGATTTTGAAATGATTCAAACGTTTATCCGTTCTGCCTAGTTGATGATTATAAATTACCCAAAATGAAGACACATTTTGCACATAACCGCGGGTTTCTTTAAAAGGGATGGTTTCTACCCAAATATCAGTGGGTAATGGAGAGTCAGGCATCCAACGATACACGCGTGATGCGCCTGCGTTATAAGCAGCGCTTGCGAGTTGTCTATTTTGATTGAATTTAGTGAGCATATCTTTTAAATAACGGGTGCCATAAGCAATATTCTTTTCAGGGATAATGAGCTGGTTTTTATTAAAGGTTTGCCCCATGCTTTTGGCCACAATTTGTGCGGTTGATGGCAGTAATTGCATTAAACCCATGGCATTGGCAGGGGATTGTGCATCGGGAATAAATGCGCTTTCTTGACGACTAATGGCATAGGCCCAGGCTAAATCAATATTATTTTTTTGTGCTTGCGCGCGCATGGTTTTTTCATAAGCAAGCGGAAAACGCACATCTAAATCGTCACGATTTTGTGCAGCAGTTGCCGTTAAAACTCCTCGGTCATACCATTCCATAGTACGCGCAAGTTTTGCTGCGGCTAGTAGTTGTTCTTCATTAAATGTTGCGATACTGGTATTCCATTCGCGTCTTGCATCTGTTGTACGTTTTAAGGCATATAATTCAATAGCGCGTTTAATGCCGGGATCATGACTAACAAAATTTTTAGTTTTGGTGTCTATCGAATAAGGTTTATTATTGAGCGGATGAGGCATATTCATTAATTCACTTGCAAGCATGCCATAATAATTTCGCTCCAGTGCAACCTTGCTTAAAATTTCATTGCCTGTTTCAGTTTGATTTTGCGCAAGCAATGCGCGCGCTTGCCAATAACGCCAAGCCGGTTGTTGTTGCAGGTCCGCTGGCATGTCAGCAATATATTTCACTACATTAGACCAATCTTGTTGTCTTAATGCATAACGCACGCGCCATTCATAGATGGGTGCATCCATTTGTGCTTTGGGTAAGGCATTAAGTGCTTCAATAGCCTTGGGATCATGCGAGGTGGCCAAGTTTATTGCTTTTGCATAATTTGCTTTCATTGCAAACCAAGCGTCAATTTGTGCTAATTGTTGGGCATTTAAAAACTTTTTTAAATAAGTCACTAATTTAGGCTGATTGGCATCCATGGCTAATTGTGCGCGCTGCCAGGCCACTTCATTATCAAAGTAAGTACTTTTTTGCCAGGCAGCAAATAAGGCATTGCATTCATCAGGTCGTGAATAAGCGGATAACCACAGTGGAGTTGCATTTTTTAAGGCAATGGTTTGTTGTGTGGTTTTATATTCTGCCCAGACGTTATAGCATTGCAGGGCGACATTATCGCTAGGTTTATAAAACTGCTGGTATAAGGCCCATTGCTGCTGTTTGGCGAGTGTTTGTAGGTAATTGGTTTGTAAGCGCTGCGCAAGGGAAGAGTCAGGATAAGTTTGGATAAAATTTTCCACATAATCACTCGGTAGACGATTATTCATCATGCGAGTGATTTCTGCATATTGTAAGTAAGGGTAGAGGACGTATTCTTCAAGACTGGGTTTTAACTTGTAATAAGTCGTTAAATTACCATTTTTAATGGCTTCTTCTGCATAGCGAAAGTTTTTGCGCAAGGTATCTAGATCTTGTGCAAACACAGGTAAACTTCCTAATATGAGTATGCACAAGAGGGATGCTTTAATTGCCCCAATCATCGTCCTCATCAGAATCCCAATCGTCTTCATCTTCATCTTCTTCCAGATCGTCGAGATCTTCAAAATCATCTTTTTCATCTGCATCTGGATCAACCCAATCTGCAGGCTCAGCAATTTTTGCTAGATTCAGGTCTTCCCAGGATTCTAACTCAACTTCTTCTTTCTCACCTTCAAGGTATTGTAATTCAATCACACCTTCTTCTTTATCGATACTGAGAATTTCAAATTCTCTATCATTGGTGCGATCATAATACCATTGTCCAATCACGGGTTTTAAAATTTCTTCTGTGTGCATAATGTCCTCTATTCATCTTGCCAACTGGTGAAACTATAGGATAGCATGGTATTAGCGTTTTTTAAATAAACGTTCAGATAATTGTTGAATCATACAAAATAAAATGGGAATACACAAAATTCCAATAATAGTCGCGGCAAGCATACCCGAAAACACTGTAATGCCAATAGATTGACGACTGATTGCCCCGGCGCCACTTGCAAATACCAGGGGTAATACGCCAAAAATAAAGGAAAACGCAGTCATGACTACTGCGCGAAAGCGCAAATGTGCTGCTTCTTTAGAGGCTGCGTACAAGTCTTTTCCTTGTTTATGCAATTGATTTGCATATTCAACGATTAAAATAGCATTTTTGCTGGCAAGCGCAATCAGTAATACTAAACCAATTTGCGCATAAATATTATTATCAATAGGGCCAAGGGCAATGCCTAAGGTTGCGCCTAACATCGCAATACCAACCGATAATAATACGGCGAGTGGCAGGCCAAAACTTTCATAATTAGCGACTAAAAATAAATAAGCGAAAATAATGGCGATGATAAATACTATACTGCCTGAAGATTGATTAGCGACTTCTTGATAAGACAGCGCTGACCATGCATATGAATATCCTTGCGGTAAAGTGTTTTGAGCCACAGTTGCCATAGCGTTAATGGCATCACCCGAACTATATCCTTTTGCTGCTTCACCATTGATAAGCGCTGCTCTGAAAAGATTATATCGAGAAATAGTTTGCGGTCCTAATATTTCTTTAATGGTGACTAACGTACCAAGGCCTACCATTTGACCTTCTTGACTGCGTACAAATAAATGTGCGATTTCATCAATATGTTGCCTAAAAGGTTCTTGCGCTTGCATAATGACTTGGAATACGCGTCCAGCATAATTAAAATCATTAATATAAAATGATCCAAATTGCGCTTGTAAAGTGTCGTAAATATCAGATAAATTCACTTTCATGATTTTGGCTTTATCGACATTAATGTCGACAAAAAATTGCGGCGTATTGGTATTGTAACTGCTAAATACGGACGTTAAGTGCGGGTTTTGATTGGCAGCGACCAGCATGGATCGTGTGACTTTGTCTAGATCTTCGGGTGTTTTCCCAACGGTATCTTGTAACCAAAAATCAAAACCATTAGTCATCCCAAGACCAGAAATGGCAGGTAGCGTAAAAGCAAAAATATTTGCAGAAGGAATAGTATTGAGCTCAGCACGTAAATTATTTAAGAGTGCAAAAAAATCTTTAGCTTCTTTGGGGCGGTCGTGTAAATCTTTCAGCACAGCAATGACTAGGCCAGCATTAGAAGAATTCGTATTATTTAAAATATCAAAACCATTGACGTTGAAAATATCAGCTACGCCCGGTGTTTTTTTAAGAATGGCTTCAATGTCGTTGATCACATTTTTAGTTCTTGATAGCGAGGCGGCATCGGGCAGTTGTGCATGCACAAAAATGACACCGGTATCTTCAGTGGGTAAAAAGCCGCTGGGTAATCGTGGATAAATGAATGCAAATAAAATAAAACTCAGTAATATACCTATACCCACTATTTTTTTACGTTGTAATAAATAATCAACACCATTGACATAACGCTCTCTAATTTTGAAGAGTTTATCTTGAAAGAATTTAATTATTTTAATGGGCGGTTTTTCTTTGCGTAAAATAATCGCACATAAGGCGGGACTTAAAGTTAAAGCGACTATCCCTGAGATCAATACTGTGCCTGAAATCGTGACTGCAAACTGTCGATACAATTGTCCTTGAATCCCAGGGAAAAAGGCTACAGGCACAAAGACTGCTAATAATACCAAGGTGGTGGCAATAATAGGACCCGTAATTTCTTTCATAGATTGAATCGCCGCTTGCTTGGCTGTCATATCAGACTCATTTAACAAACGTGAGACGTTTTCAACTACAACTATCGCATCATCTACAACTAAGCCAATGGCTAGTACCAAGGCAAATAAAGTGATGGTATTGACCGAATAACCCAGGGCCAATAAGAAAGAAAAAACACCGATGAGTGATACGGGAATGGCCAGTGTTGGAATGAGGGTTGCTCGCCAATCCCCTAAGAATACATAAGTGACCAATACTACAATAAAAAACGTCAGGGTCAAAGTCATGATGACTTCTTCAATGGTAAGCTTTACAAATAAAGTGGTGTCATAAGGCACTTTATAATCAACGCCTTCTGGAAATTGTTGTTTTAATTCTTTCATGACGCGATCGATATCTTGGACCACTTGCAAGGCATTAGCGCCAGGCGCTAGATAAACCCCAATATTGGCAGAAGCCACGCCATTAAGTTCGCCATAAGAGCTATAACTTTGTGAGCCGAGTTCTACAATCGCAATGTCTTTAAGTTTAGTAATACTATTATCAACACCTGTTTTTATAACAATTTGTTCAAATTCTTCCGGTGTTTTTAGGCGGCCACGGGCCTGCAAGGTATATTGGTAAGCATTATCTTTAGTATAGGGAGGGCCACCAATTTGGCCGATAGAGGCTTGAATGTTTTGATCATTAAGTGCATTAATCACATCGGTGGTGGTAATGCCCATCGTGGTCATGCGCTCAGGATTTAGCCAAATACGCAGTGCATAATCGAGTGGTCCAAATATGGAGGCATTACCCACACCATGAACACGTTTTAAAGCATCGATCACATGAATACTGGCATAGTTACTTAAGTAAAGTGGGGTGCGCGTTTGTTCTGGCGAAACAATACTAATAACGGTTAAAAATGCAGCGGATTGCTTTGTGACACTAATACCAATTCGGCGTACTAGATCAGGTAAGCGAGGTTCTGCGAGTTGCAAACGGTTTTGCACATTAATGGTCGCAATATCTGGATTTGTGCCGACTGCAAAAGTAACAGTTAATATATATGAACCATTATTATCGCTGGTCGAGGACATATATAACATATCATCTACGCCATTGACTTGTTCTTCAATCGGCATGGCAACCGTTGATTCAATCACATCGGCGCTCGCGCCTGGATAACTGGCACTGACTTGTACTTGTGGCGGAGTGATATCTGGAAATTGTTCTGCGGGAATAAATTTTAGGGCAATCAGACCCGCTAAAATAAATAGAGCAGAAATCACTATCGCAAAACGCGGCCTGTGAATAAAAAATTCTGATAGATTCATATCACACCGTTTGTTTGGGTTTAGGTATCACGGTTATGCCAGGTGCTGCTTTTTGTAGACCGTCAACAATGAATACATCATCCGTGGTTAAACCTTCGGTAATCTCAGTTTGATCTTCTTGAACAATACCGGTTTTCACATAACATTGTTCAACGACATTATCTTTGTTCACACATAATAGATAATGGCCTTTCTTATCAAATAATATTGCCGCACTTGGGACCATTAAGGCTTGTCTTGCTGTCCCTTGTTCGATGAGGACATTTACATATTGTCCAGGCAATAATATCGCATTGGGGTTATCAAAGGTGGCATAAACCGCAAGCGCACCCGTATTGCTATCAATGTGATTATCTACAAAGGCGATAAAGCCATTACCTTGGTAAATAGTGCCGTCACTTAATTGAATACGTGGTGTTAAAAATTCATTTAAATTCTCAGGGGTGCGACTTTGCTGCGTTTCAATATTAAGCCATTGTTGTTCCGGAATAGAAAATACCACGCGAATGGGATCAAGCTGCACGATGGTCGCTAACGTTGAAGTATTGGCTGAAAGATAATCGCCGGGGCTAAAAGTGGTGACACCAATCCGACCTGTAAGCGGCGCACTAATTTTTGTGTAACTTAAATCTAACTCTGCATTGCTTAAAGCGGCTTTAGCGGCTTTTACATTTGCCCCTGCATTTAAATAATCAGATTCAGCCTGATCTAGATTAGCTTTTGCAACGACGCGTTTTTCATATAATGTGCGAAAGCGTTCAACGTTTAAGGTGCGTTCTGCAAGGGTGGCTTCGGCGGCAGATAAATCGGCTTGTTTTTGCAAAACCGTGGCTTGATATTGATCAGGTTCAATGACGAATAACACATCGCCTTCTTTTACCAATTGTCCTTGTTCAAATCGACGTTCTTTTAAATACCCTTGAATACGTGGCAAGAGATCAATGGTTTCAACCGTCGTCACGGTTCCTGCATAAGTAGACGTTTTAACCACATTACTAAAATGAGCGTGTTCGGTGGTGACACTCGGTGCAGGTGCTTTGGGCTGCTCTTTACAGGCGACCAAGGTAAATGCAAGTATTAAGACATATAAGTATTTTTTCATCATTATGGAATAATAGTACAAGTAAGATACAATTAAACTATTCAACCGTTAAGGATTCATAATGTCGGATCATAGAGCAGTCTATATCGTCGATGGTGCTCGAACGCCGTTTTTAAAAGCACGCACACATGTAGGTCCATTCAGTAGTTCTGATTTAGCCGTAGCGTGCGCACGTAATTTATTATTGCGACAAAATTTTGATGTCAATCAATTAGATGAAGTGATTTTAGGATCAACAGTCGTCAATGCAGGCGAGCCTAATATTGCAAGGGTAGTTGGACTACGTCTTGGCGCAAAAGATGTACCGGCTTTTAGTGTGCAACGTAATTGTGCATCAGGTTTACAGGCTTTAGACTCTGCTGCGCAATTGATTCAGCTGAATCGGCATGAATTAATATTAGCGGGTGGCACGGATGATATGAGTCGATCTCCTATATTATTTCCTCATAGTATGGCGAATTGGTTAGGTGATTTTAACAGTGCCAAAACATTGACAGACAAATTAAAAGTAATCACTCATTTTCGTTTACGATTTTTATCACCTACGTTTGGCTTACTTAAAGGTTTAACTGATCCCTACGTTGGCTTATCTATGGGACAGACGGCTGAAAATTTAGCCTATCGTTTTAATATTACCCGTCAAGAAATGGATGCGTTTGCACTCCGAAGTCATGAGCGTAGTGCTTATGCACAAACACATCATTTATTATCTGAAATCGTCCCATTATATGATGATAAAGGTCAATGTTACGATAAGGATGATGGTGTACGTCCTGATAGTACTATGGAAAAACTGGCTAAATTAAAGCCTTTTTTTGATAAACCTTATGGTAATGTGACTGCAGGTAATAGCTCACAAATTACAGATGGTGCAGCGGTGCTGATTTTAGCGAGCGAAAAAGCTGTTAAAAAATATCAATTACCTGTGCTGGCCCGCATTGTAGATACACAATGGGCTGCATTACCACCAGAAATTATGGGACTAGGTCCTGTACATGCCATCACGCCGCTGTTGATGCGTAATAAAATGAAATTGGATGATATTAATTACTATGAAATTAATGAAGCGTTTGCTGCACAAATGTTAGCCTGTTATGCCGCTTGGCAAGATAAAGAATATTGTACACAAGCATTGGGTTTACAAGATGTATTTGGCGCAATTAATCCTGATACGGTTAATATTGATGGCGGCGCGATTGCGCTAGGACATCCCATAGCTGCAAGTGGTGCGCGCGTAGTATTGCATTTAGCAAATATTCTAAAGCGTGAAAATGCGCGCTATGGTATAGCCAGTTTATGTATTGGTGGCGGGCAGGGCGGCGCAATGTTAATTGAAAACATGAATCGTTAAGGAAAAAAAATGAATTGGCAACTTAACACAGATATAGATAATATTGCCTGGTTACATTTTGACAATGAACATAATAAAGTCAATATACTCCATAGTGCCGCGGTAAAAGAATTAGATCAAATTCTAGATGAGTTAAAAAATAAAAATCCGAAAGCTTTAGTGATTTTATCAAATAAAGAAGCATCGTTTTGCATGGGCGCAGATATACATGAGTTTGCAGACAGTACCGATTTGGATCAAATTAAATCTCATGTGATCTCTGGTCAAGCGGTCATGCAAAAATTAGCAGATTTACCTTTTCCTACCATCGCACTTATTCATGGTTTTTGTTTAGGGGGTGGTTTAGAGCTCGCATTAGCGTGCCGTTATCGCATTGCGGAAGATAATGCTTTATTCGCTTTACCTGAAGTACGTTTAGGTATACAGCCTGCCTGGGGTGGATCTGTGCGTTTGCCTCAGACCATTCATCCATTAAAAGCTTTGAATATGATGTTAACGGGCGGCATGATAAAAGCGTATTTTGCCAAAAAAATAGGCTTAGTGGATGCGGTCATCCCCAAAAGACAAAGATTAAATGCCGCAAGGTATATTGCATTAAATGGTTTTAAACGGTCAAAGCACTTGGGGCATAGACTTGCAGATATTGCTTTAGTGAGAAAATGCGTCGCATTTTTTGTTCGTCAACAAGTGTTAAAAAAAGCAAATCCTGCACATTATCCTGCACCTTTTCAGATTATCGATAATTGGCAAAAGTATGGTGCAAAAGGCAAAGAAGCTTATGTTGCGGAAGTAGATAGTTTTATGCATTTACTGGCAGGTTCTACAGCAAAAAACTTAATCCGGCTTTTTTTATTACAAGAACAATTAAAAGCTTCAGGTAAAAAAGTTGAGGAAAAAATTAAGCATGTGCATGTGATAGGGGCGGGTACTATGGGCGGTGATATTGCCCTATGGTGTATGCAAAAAGGTTTAACGGTGAGTTTGCAGGATAAAAACGCGCAAGCATTAAGTCGCGTGATGGCGCATGCTGCAGATAATCTTATACCTGATGTCAATGGTGATGGCATCGCACATGCAGACTTGATCATTGAAGCTGTGTTTGAAGATCTAGCCGTAAAACAAGCTGTTTTTAATGATATTAAAAATAAAATGAAACCTAATGCGATCGTCGCGAGCAATACCTCAAGCATTTCATTAGCAGAATTTCCTTATCCTATTGTGGGGATTCATTTTTTTAATCCTGTTGCGAAAATGCAATTGGTGGAAGTTGTCCATACCGATACGCTACCAGAAGATATCCGTAACAAGGCTCTATCGTTTGCGCATCAAATTGGTAAATTACCGATAAAAGTAAAAGATTGTCCAGGCTTTTTAGTCAATCGTTCAGTTGCACCATATTTATTGGAAAGTGCGCGCTTGATTGAAGAAGGAATGCCTATTGAACAACTTGATAAAATTGTGACTGATTTTGGTATGATAATGGGACCTGGTATTTTGATTGATTTAGTTGGGCTTGATATTTGTTTAGCTGCGGTCACAAATTTAGGGGCTACTGCGCCCAAAGTTTTACTTGATAAAATCGCTCATGGTTATTTGGGTAAAAAAACCGGCGAAGGATTTTATACTTATAAAAATGGTAAACCTGTCAAAATGCATACCGGAACTGACTTATCGATTAGCAGTGAAATTGTGATAGAACGTATTTTATTACCAATGATTAATGAATGCGTGGCTTGTCTAGGCGAAGGTATTGTGGAGAGTACAGATGAAATTGATGCCGGATTAATATTTGGCATCGGTTTTGCGCCTTTTCGAGGAGGTCCTATGCAATACGCCAAAGATCAGGGTTATGAAAAAATCTATGAAAAATTAAAGAGTTATCAAGAAAAGTATGGGCAGCGATTCGTCCCAAAATCAGGTTGGGATCTCTTCGTGAAGCTATGATAGAATAGCCCATGCTTAAAATATTCAAACAACCCCAATATTCAACGGCGAATAGCTGGCCCATCTATAAACGTTTGCTCGGTTATGTCAAAAAGTATTGGTATATTTTTATTGTGGCCATTGTCTCTAGCGCTTTATATTCGGCCATTGATGCAGGGTTGGTCCGATTAATTCAACCTTTGCTTGATGATGGTTTTGTCAATCGTGATGCTAAAGTGATTGCTCTCATTCCCATTATGTTGAGTCTATTTTTGTTCGGTAGAGGCGTGATGAGTTTTTTATCCCATTACACGTTAAATTGGTTGGCACGGAAAGTGGTGTTTGATGTTCGCCAACAACTGTTTCAACATTTATTGAAATTACCTGCAAGTTATTACGATCATCATCCGGCCAGTGAA
>JABDAR010000002.1:0-144246 GCA_013289085.1 Gammaproteobacteria bacterium
ACTCGGTAAAATAATTGGACAAGCTAAACTGACATGCAGACGTCCTGCAACATTGACACCTTTTTTTGCAAGCATTGCAATTTCATCTAATAAAACTCGAGGCGCAACTACAACACCGTTGGCAATAAAACATTCAACATTGTCATGCAAAATACCTGAGGGAATTAAACTTAAGGCTGTGGTTTCACCATCAATCACCAAAGTATGACCGGCATTATGACCGCCTTGAAAACGCACGACCGCGCGCGCCTCCATCGTCAGCAAATCAACAATCTTGCCTTTGCCTTCATCGCCCCATTGGCTACCCAATACAACAATATTTTTATTCATTTATTTTGCAGCATTAAAATATTTAAAGAATTCACTATCAGGCGATAACACAAATACATCATTTTTATCAATAAATGCATTTTGATAAGCATTTAAACTACGATAAAATGCATAAAACTCTGGATCCTGTCCATAGGATGTCCCATAAAGTCCAGCAACCGTTGCATCCGCATTACCACGAATAATCCGCGCTTCATTTTCCGCGGTGGCCAACATGATTTGTACTTGTTCATCGGCTTGCGCACGAATAGTTTCAGACACTTTTTCACCATCGGCGCGATGTTCTGCAGCGACTTGTTGTCTTTCTGCACGCATTCTTTCAAATACAGATACACTGACTTCATCCGGCAAATCGATACGTTTGATGCGCACGTCGATGACTTCTATTCCCAATGATTGAGCGCTGTCATTAATTTCGCTGCTCAAACTTTTCATGATCTCATCACGATTTTCAGAAACCACTTCGCTAATCGTGCTGCGACCAAATTGTGCACGCAAACCATCATTTACCTTTTGTTCCAACAAGCTATCAGCGCGTGCAAATATGCCACTCGTTGCTTTATAAAAATGAGGAAAATCTTGAATCCGCCATTTTACAAAAGAACTCACGATCACATCTTTTTTCTCACTGGTCACTATCCGAGAATCTTCAATATCCAAAGTCTGAATGCGATTATCAAATTCAACCACGCTACTGATAAAAGGCCATTTAAAGTGCAAACCGGGTTGCATCACTTTAGCCACACCATTGTCTTCGACAATTCGACCCAGGGTTAATACTAAACCACGTTCTGTTTCTTTAATGGTATAAGCACTCAAGAAAAGGAAGAAGACAACAACGGCAATGACTATCCATACATTAGGTTTAAAATTCATAGCTTATCTCCTCTCCCGTGAACGCGCTCGCGCATTTTCGGCATTTTGTTGACTGCTTTGCGGTACACTCACAGCAGGTTCCTCAACGATCACATTCACAGATGCCGCGCCTTCTGTGGATTTTTTCATTAATTGATCCAACGGCAAATACATCACTTGTTGACCGTTACTACTATCCACCACAATTTTACTGATTCGACCTAAAATACTTTCCATGGTATCAAGGTATAAACGTTCACGTGTCACTTCAGGCGCTTTTTTATACTGTGGTAATAAACGATTGAAACGTTCGATATCTGCTGCTGCACGTAATTTCACTTCTGCTTCATAAGCACGCGCATCTGCTAATATTCTCTGTACTTGTCCTTCAGCAGTCGGTAATACACGACGACGATAAGCATTCGCTAAATTGATGAGACGCTCTTCATCTTCTTGCGCTTTAATCGCATCATCAAATGCTTCTTTGACTTCTTCAGGTGGACGTGCAGGTTGCAAATTCACATCAGTAATTAATAAACCCGATTGATAAATCGCTAAAGTTTCTTCGATTTGTTTACGCATTTCATCACGAATTTCTGAACGACGTTCAGTCAACACATCATCCAATGTAGATTGACCAACAACTTGACGAATCGCACTATCGGTCGCTTCTTTCAAACTACGATTGGGATCAATGACATTAAATAAATAATTAGGCAAATTGTCGACTTTATATTGTACTGCCAATTGCACGACGATGATATTTTCATCGCTGGTCAACATACGGCTACTATGGGTTGAATCCATAATCTGCTCAACATTCACAACTTCTTTTGAACGAATGAATAAAGGCAACCAATGTGGCCCTGGCCCTACTTCTTTCACAAAACGACCAAATTGAAATACTACAGCGCGTTCTGCAGGTTTAACAATATAAATACCGCTTAATACATAAATAGCCAATAATACAGCTAGCACTAAACCCACACCAAAACGTGTCGCTGAGGGCGGTCTTATATCTGAAACATTATTGCGACGTGGGTTATTACCTCCACGGCCTCCGAATATACTATTCAATTTTTCCTGCATTTTACGCAGAACTTCATCTAAATCTGGCGGCTGTTGATCATTTTGACGATTACCGCTTGACCAAGGATCTTTATTTTTGTCACTACCGGGTTCATTCCAGGCCATATTATTATTACCCCTTGAAAAAAAATTTATTCTACCTGATTACCTGCACGTCTTCAAATGCAATTCCTGCTTTATGCAAAATATGCCGCAAAACATCTCTATGTAATTGAATGGTCAACAACCAGCCACCGCTGTCATCAATTTGTTCTTGTAAGATGGCCTGACTTTGATACAACTGCGCACGAATACCACCCATGTCTTGAGCAAGTAATAATCGACACTTAATCAATTCTGAAGACAAAGCGCGTGCGATAGCCTGCTCCAAGGTCACTAGACCTTGTCCAGTTTTAGCAGATATAGCCACTTCCCCTGCTGATAATACTTGACCTTCGGGTAATGCATCAATTTTGTTAAAGACCTGTAGTTGTAAAACTTGATCCGCATGAATTTGTTTAAGCACATCATTCACATGAACAATTTTTTCATCCCTGCGAGGATCAGTGGCATCAATCACATGCAATAATAAATCAGCATCACGTGATTCTTCTAAGGTTGCTGAAAAAGCCTCTATCAATTGGTGAGGTAAATTTTGCACAAAACCGACGGTATCTACCAAAATCACATCACCGACGCCTGGAATTTGAATGCGCCGTAAAGTGGGATCTAATGTCGCAAATAATTTATCGGCCACATAGACTTCATCATGTGTTAATAAATTAAATAAAGTTGATTTACCGGCGTTGGTATAACCCACCAAAGAAACTGTGGGTAATGCGCTTTTTCTGCGACTTTTACGACTGGCACTGCGTTGTGCTTTAATTTTTGCTAAACGACCTTGCAGCATTTTAATCCGTTGCCGAATTAAACGTCGGTCAGTTTCAAGTTGTGATTCACCCGGACCACGCAAACCGATACCACCTTTTTGCCGCTCTAAGTGTGTCCAAGTGCGAATCAAACGTGTTGCTAAATGATTAAGTTGCGCCAACTCAACTTGTAATTTGCCTTCAAAACTTTGGGCGCGTTGTGCAAAAATATCCAGAATCAAGCCGGTGCGATCAATCACCCGACATTTTAATACACGTTCAAGATTACGTTCTTGTGAAGGAGATAAACTGTGGTTAAAAATGACTAAATCAGCGGTTTGTTCAGCCACAATTTGAGCAAGTTCTTCAACTTTGCCTTTGCCAATTAAATAACGTGCATCGATGCGATCCCTACGCACAGTGATCACATTTAGCGTAAGTGCGCCAGCAGCATCTGCCAGCGCTTGAAATTCTGCTAAATCTTCATTATCACTGTCTTTAGTAAAGTCAACATGAATGAGTAGCGCACGCTCAGACACTAAATATTCCCAGGACCAGACGTATCTTCTTCAACATCATCCATAGACAAACCAGCAGGCATTTTAACATTACGTGCAGGAACAATAGTTGAAATCGCATGCTTGTAAACCATTTGGCTCACTGTGTTTTTTAATAAGATAACGAATTGGTCAAAAGACTCAACTTGACCTTGTAATTTAATTCCATTTACCAAATATATTGCAACAGGTACGCGTTCTTTGCGTAAAGCATTTAAAAAGGGGTCTTGTAATAATTGGCTTTTCGACATTTTTTATTTTCCTTATTCATGAAGAAAACGATTTTATATGTGTTTCTTAAAGATTGCAATTACTAAGTACAGACTCTACTGCACCCGGTACAAACCATGACAAATCTGCCCATTTACGTAACCATGTGACTTGACGTTTCGCGAGCTGACGCGTTGCCGCTAAAATGCCTTCACGCATATGCAAAAGATCACCCTCACCCGATAGATAATGCCAAGCTTGACGATAACCCACGCAACGCATCGATGGCAAGTCTTCTGATAAATCGCCGCGGTTAAATAAATGCTGCGCTTCTTCCATAAATCCTTGCGACATCATCAAATCAAAACGCGCGTGTATATTTTGATGCAATGTTTCTCGTTCCGGTGGCATCACCGCGAATGAACGAATATCATAATTCAATGCTTTTTTATCGGAATTTTTTTGCCATTCACTCAACGGTGTGCCGGTTAATTCATACACTTCCAATGCGCGTAATATTCTTTGCGTGTCATGTTCATGTAATTTTTTTGCAATGATAGGATCCACAGTTAATAATTTTTGATATAAAGCCAACAAGCCTTCGCTATGCAATTGTTGTTCTAATCCTAATCGAATAATAGGGGAACTAGCAGGCAAGCAAGATAAACCATTTTTCAAAGCATTAAAATACATCATGGTGCCGCCCACGAGCAACGGAATTTTATCACGCGAAATAATATCATCAATAATATGCTTTGCATCTAAACAAAAATCCGCAACACTATAAGGCGTTTTAGGATCGCAAATATCAATCAAATGATGCGGAATTTCATCACGCTCTGCTTGCGTAGGTTTTGCAGTCCCAATATCCATACCCTTATAAATCAAAGCAGAATCAACACTCACGATTTCAAACGGCAAACGCCTAGCCATATCCATAGCAAGCGCAGACTTCCCACAAGCCGTGGGGCCCATGAGGAAAATGAGGGTAGGAGATTTCATATGGGCAACATTATATTTCAATTATTTGTAAATATTTCGCTCGCGCATACTCTAAAATTTTAGCATCACGTGTGACCAGTTTTAATTCATATAAACGTGCTGTAGCGATGATCATTCTATCTGCGGGATCGCCATGACTTTCACCGGGTAAATCAATGCTTTCTACGGCAACTTCAGGACTTATTTCGAGGATACGCAAGCCTAATATTTTTATCGCTTTTTTAAGCCAAGACAAAATAGGTTCATTTAATATAATGCGCTGTTTTTTAGCCAACATCGCTATTTCCCAAAAAGAAATGGCACTTAAATAAACTGTTCTTTGTTTTATCGCAGATTCAATCGCCTGCAACCCTTTGGGATTTAATTTTTCGCACCCTGAAACAAACCAAATTAAGGTATGGGTATCTAATAATAAACCTGCTTCTTTATTCATTTTCCTGCGCATTCCATGGCTCATCAATAGGTGCAATAATATCACCTTGCACACTCATTGTATCGCTCAAACAACCATAATATTGTTTTCTGGAAAGATTATCCTCTGCATAAGGAATAAGTTTGGCAAAGGGTACCCCATGCTTGGTAATGACATAAGGCTCGCCCGAATCATGGACAGTATCAATCACTTTTAAGCACTTAGCTTTAAACTCTCCAGCGGCAATAGTATGTTCGTTTAAAATGTTCATAAAATTTAACCATAGTCATAATATATGGTCATATTATAACTTTATGGATGCGGGCTTGTCAAATATTTTTTATTCGCATCTCATCCAAAGACCACATCTGCCACACTTTTAAGCCATGTGGACAACGCGCATCCGCGGGTAAAGTATCGATAGCATCTAAAATTTGTTCTATTTCAACTCGCGATAAAATGAGGCCCGCGGCAGGGATGGCGTAACAAGATAATGTTTTAATCCATTCATTAGGATCGCTTTGTAATAATTTTTCCCATAATTCTAAAATGTCTGCGCGGGATAATATCGCTGGAATTTCGCGTAATACAAATTGTTGCTCGCCCAGTTGATCAATTAAAAAACCGATATCTTGTAATTTATCTTGTTGTTGTAAAATAAAAGCAGCTTGTGCTTTTGATACTTTAAATATTTGTGCAGTTAAAAGTGGCTGTCTTGTGATATTATCTTGCGATAAAATTTGTGCGGCTTGATGTGCATAATAGGCATGTAAATCAACTATTCCTAAACCTTGCTCTGTTTTGCTAATGATAAGCTGTTGATTGAGTACTGTTAGAAATTCACCGGATGTTCTTACAATATTTTTTGTTTGCACTAAAGGTGCAATGTATGAAACATTTTTAATGATTTGGGTTGTGGGTGTCTGCAAGGCATCTTGTATGCTTTTCACGATAAAATCATGTACCCACCGGGCGTTATGAAAACGTACTTCATGTTTGGTGGGATGCACATTGACATCCACATAAGTAGGATCAATGTTTAAATATAAAACATATGTTGCATAACGGCCTGGATATAAGCTTTCACCAAATGCTTGACGCATAGCGTGTTGAATGAGTTTATCTTTCACCATGCGACCATTGATATAAAAATGTTGCCAGTCATAACTACTACGGGTGAAATCGCTAGGTGCTACAAATCCGCTTAAATGTAAATGTGTGATACTGGCATCAATGACATGTGCTGCTTCAATAAATCCTGGGCTTAATACTTTGGCTATGCGATCTTCTTTAGCCTGTATGGGGTAGCGTGCAATTTGTTTACCGTTATGGCTAATCGTAAAATCTACATCAAAGCGACTTAGTAAAACTCTTTGAATAATTTCTTCACTGTATTGCCATTCAGTACGGACGCTGCGTAAAAATTTTCGTCTTGCGGGTGTGTTATAAAATAAATGTTTAACTTCAACACTGGTGCCTATAGGATGCGCGGCGGGTTGTATTTGTGCTGCACCTTCACGTCCCTTTGCTTTGACTTGCCATGCATGGGGATTATGTTTTTGCATGGATGTTAAGGTTAATTCACTCACAGAGCTCATACTGGCCAGTGCTTCACCGCGAAAACCTAAAGTCATAATTTTTTCTAAATCTTCACTGGTTTTAACTTTGCTCGTAGCATGTGGACTTAAAGTGAGTAACATATCTTCTGGATGAACACCCACACCATTATCTTGCACTAAAATGCCATCCATGCCACCTTGCGTCACTTCAATATTAATTTTTGTAGCCCCGGCGTCTAAACTATTTTCTAATAATTCTTTGATAACAGAAGCAGGCCTTTCAATCACTTCGCCTGCGGCAATTTGATTGGCAAGAAAGTTGGGTAAAATTTGAATGCGTGGTAATTCTGACATCATACAACTTTATTTAGGTGGAATTTGTAACACTTGTCCAATACGAATACTATCATTAGATAATTTATTCGCGCTTCTAATCGAGGCAACGCTGATGCTATAACGTGCTGCAATATCAGAAAGTGTTTCGCCGCGTTGTATCGTATGACTTGTTGCCGCCATTTGTAATGTGGGTAAATCATTGTATTGATTGCTACTACGCATATATTGCTTGATGCCTACCAAAATCGCTTTAGCAATTTTTTCTTGATAGGCACTATTGCGTAAATTCTTTTCATTATCATGATTCGAAATAAATCCGGTTTCCACCAAAATGGATGGGATATCGGGGGATTTTAATACGGCAAAACCTGCGTGTTGCACTTGTTTAGAATGTAACCTTGTCATACCGCCTAATTGTTGTAACACCGCACTGCCCATAATTTGGCTCGCTTTGGTACTCGCAGTTTGTGATAAGTCTAATAACACAGAGGCCAGCACTTGATCTTTATCATCTAAACTTACGCCACCTATAAGATCAGATTGATTTTCTTTTTCAGCAAGCCAGTGTGCAGCTTCACTGCTCGCACCACTTTGCGATAAAGTGTATACCGATGCACCATTAGCACGTGCATCATGAAATGCATCGGCATGAATGGAAATAAATAAATCAGCTTGATGTTTACGTGCAATATTACTGCGTTGTCTTAGCGGGATAAAATAATCGGCATCACGCACTAACACGGGTTGCATGCCAGGTTCTTTACGAATTAACTCTGCTAATTTTTTTGAAATCGCTAATACAATATTTTTTTCATGTGTGCCACTGGGTCCTATCGCACCTGGATCTTCACCCCCATGTCCTGCATCAATTGCGACAATAAAGGCTTTTTTTGCAGGGATTGAAGGAATACGAGGTTCTGATTTTTGAACGACAGGCGTTGGTGTTGCACCACTCTTAATACTACTCGCATTCATTAAATCAATAACCAATCGATCGCCATATGGACCATTTGCTGCAAGTGTAAATACTTGTGGTGTCACTTTATTTTTTAAATCAAATACCAAGCGTAAAGTATTTTTATCATATTGCGCATGACGCATAGATGTAATGGGCGTAGGCCAATTCAGTTTACTCATGTCGGCTGAAAATTTTCCCTTGGGAATATCAATGACCAAACGATCGGGGTTTTCCAGAATAAACTGTTTAAATTCCGTGCCCGCACTTAAATCCAGCACCACACGTACTTTGCTAGGCTCAGGCCAAATACGAATATTTTCAATTTCGGCTGCTTGTACAGCAAGTGAAAACAAACTGATAATAAATACAAATAATCTCACGTTGTTACTTCCTGTTTAAATGCGCAATCACTTCATCACCTGCAGGTGTATTCGAGCTCAAAATTATTTTGCGCTGACTGCCAATAATTTTTAAATCACAAATCAAATCAGCCTCGGGTAATACTGCAGCACGTTCAGGCCATTCGATGATACACAGCGCATCATCTGTTAAATAATCTCTAAAACCTAGTTCTTCAAGCTCATGAATATCATTCATACGATATAAATCAAAATGATGCACCGTGCGGGTATCTAATACATAAGTTTCAACTAATGTATAAGTTGGACTTTTCACGGTTTGTGTATAACCTAAACCTTGTAAGATACCGCGAGTTAAAGTTGTTTTCCCCGCACCTAATAAACCATTTAAATAAATAATATGCAGTTGGTTACTATGGCGTGCAATCGCATCACCCAGTTCTAAAGTCTGTTGTTCATTTTCTAATAGTTTATCCATTGACTAATTGCCTAATGAACGGTAATAAATCAGTTGCGATCATGCCGCGCATGCCGTCGATTGCTGCTAAATCTCCGGCTTTTGCATGAATATTAACGCCTAATTCTGCGGCCTCAAATAAAGATAATCCTTGTGCCATTAATGCTGCAATCACACCACTTAAAACATCTCCCATGCCAGCACTTGCCATGCCAGGATTGCCTGCATGGCATGTAACCGGTTGATGATTTTTATCCGTGATTAATGTGCCCGCGCCTTTTAATACAATCACGCCACCGTATTTTTTTTGTAAGGCAATAATTGCGCTTTCACGATCAGCATTAATATCATCAACACTACAATCCAGTAAACGTGCCGCTTCACCTACATGTGGTGTTAAGATCCAATGTTCACGGGTAATCGACTGTTTTGCTAATATATTTAAGGCATCTGCATCGACCACCATAGGTAAATGTTGCGATAAAACTGCTGTTAATAATGCATGTGACCATGCAGTTTGTCCTAAACCTGGGCCTACGACAATATGTGTCGATAATTTTAATAACGTTGGTAATTCACGCGCATCGCGTACACCATAACACATGATATTCGGGAAACTCGTAATTAAACATGCCGCATGAGAGGGATCAGTTGCAATAATCACTTTCCCAGCACCTGTGCGAAGTGCACTTTGTGCTGCCATTAAAGGCGCGCCCGCCATTCCAGGTGCGCCACCCATAATGAGTACCGTGCCAAAATCACCTTTATTTGCATTTTTTTCCCGCGGATCTAGAACTTTCATTTTAATAATTCACTTCGATAATGTTTTAATTCATTCAAAGATTCATGAATATCATCAAGCGCACGATGAGTACTGCTTTTTTTCTCAACCGCAATATGTTTTGCCCAGCGTTTAGCCAGTTCTTTTAAAGTGCTGACATCAATATGACGATAGTGAAAATAAGCTTCTACAGTCGGCATATATTTTTTTAAAAATTGTCTATCGGTGCAAATGCTATTGCCACACATCGGCGATTTCTGGGGATTAACGTGCATTTTTAAAAAATCTAAGGTTTGCTGCTGCGCTTGTTCCACCGTGACCGTACTTTTTTTCACAGCATCTACTAAACCGGTTTTGTTGTGCTGTTTGACACACCATTCATTCATTCCCGCTAAAACTTCATCGCTTTGGTGAATAATTAAATTAGGTCCTTCGGCAATAATATTTAGTTCACTATCAGTGACCAGTGTGGCGATTTCTAAAATCACTTCTTTTTGGGGCTCAAGCCCAGTCATTTCTAAATCTACCCAGATTAAATTCCGATCTTTAATGGTCATTGTGTGTCCTTAAGTCTTTTTAAACTATTTAGAGGTATAGCATAAAGCCTTATGATTATGTTACAATTTTTATTTTACTACGGAAATTATGAAGTTAACTACATTTATTCAATATTGTATGCCACAACACTTGGTATCGCGTCTAGCTGGCAAACTGCTTGATTCACAAAACGTTTCTATCAAAAACAGACTGATTCGGAAATTTATTAAACATTATAACGTGAATATGGATGAAGTGGCGAATCCCCATCTTGAATCTTATCCCAGTTTTAATGCTTTTTTTACTCGTACCTTAAAAAAAGGCGCAAGGCCAATAGTGGGATTACCAGAAGCTGTCGCCTCGCCTGCTGATGGCACTATTGCACAAATCGGCATTGCCAAAGATGAAGAACTGATCCAAGCCAAAGGCCATTTGTTTTCGTTACAAGATTTATTGGCCGGCGATGCAACTCTCGCGCAAACATTTAACAATGGTCATTATGCAACGATTTATTTAGGACCTTCTGATTATCATCGTGTTCATATGCCGATGACTGGAACACTCAAACAAATGATCCATGTGCCAGGAAAATTATTTTCTGTGAATACTGATACCGTGAATGATGTGAGTAATCTTTTTGCGCGTAATGAACGAGTGATTTGTATATTTGATACCAAAGTAGGTCCCATGGCGGTGATTATGGTAGGCGCAATTTTTGTGGGCAGTATGGCTGTTGCTTGGGATGGCATTGTTACACCGAATCAGAATAAAACCATTACAACAAAAATCTATGATAAAGCCATTCATTTAGCAAGGGGCGATGAAATGGGATATTTCCTGACGGGTTCCACTGTCATAACTTTATTTGCTAACAACCGTATGAAATGGCAAGATCATTTAAAAAATAATATGACCATCAAAATGGGACAAGGTATTGGAACGTTTTAAAACCGAAGTCATTGCAAAATCAACTGTCAATCATGCACGCGTGACAAAAGTCACTACTGCACATGGCAGTTTTGAAACCCCTGCATTTATGCCAGTTGCGACCCGTGCATTTGTCAATCACATGACGCCACGCGATTTAATTGAAACTGGCAGTCAAATTATTTTAGGTGGAAATACTTATCATATGTTGGTTAATCCCGGCATGGACATTATTTACGCCGCGGGCGGCATGCATAAATTCATGAATTGGCAGGGCCCGATGCTTACTGACAGCGGTGGCTTTCAAGTATTTAGTCTGTCACAAAATAAAAAAATTTGTACCATTGATGAAAATGGCGCACATTTTAAACATCCTATCAACGGTAAAATTATTCATTTAACGCCTCAAACTTCAATAGAAGCACAAAAAATCATCGGTGCAGATATTATCATGGCCTTTGATGAATGCACACCTGAAGCCGGCGGCATTGATGCAGCCATAAAAGCCATGGATAGAACCCATCGTTGGTTATTAGAATCAAAAGCAGTACATGATACTTCTCCCCATTCAGCATATGATTATCCGCAAGCGTTATTTGGCATTATCCAAGGCGGCAGCTTTCGAGATTTACGCGAAAAAAGTGCAGAATTTGTTGTAAACGCCAATACCGATGGCATTGCCATAGGCGGAGAAATCATAGGTTTTGACAGACAAAAAACTGCAGAAATTATCGAATGGATCCGCCCAATATTACCCGAACATAAAACCCGTTACACCATGGGAGTTGGCCTAGGTCCACAAGATTTAATTGACGTTGTTGCCAATGGTATTGATATTTTTGATTGCGTAGCACCAACCCGCAACGCAAGACACGGCGCATTATATGCAGGCAAATTTATTCAAGAAAATGGTTGGTTAAAATTTGATGGCCAGAACAACAGCGATCGTCTACTCATTAAAAAATCAATGTATGCAAAAGATGAAACCCCAATCATGGAAGATTGCAGCTGCAGAACCTGCCAGCAATTTACTAAAGCCTATTTACATTTTTTATTCAAACAACAAGGCGCCCTGTATTATCAACTCGCCTGTATTCATAATGTGCATGTGATGCAACAAGCGTGTGCGTTAATGCGCATGATAATTATGCCTAACGAATAAGCACTTGCGCAATCGAACTTACTTGCTGCGCAATGTTTGCGGGAACTTTTTCAATGAATTCTGCTTGTCTATGATGGAAATCTAAAGATTTTAATTGGTGCACTAAAACAGAACCTTGAGTAATCAAATGCCCTGGCAACACCACTTCTAGCTTGATACCTCTTACTGTACTGGTAATGGGCGCAACTATTGCCAAAGCTGTGTGCTCACTAAATGCTTTGCGAGAAATCACAAAAGCAGGTCGACGTTTAACAATTTCTTTGCCACTACTGGGATCAAAATTTAACCAAATAATATCGCCTTGATCGGGTATATAGTCCATTATATCTCTTCTTTTCCTGCAGCTTTTTCATTTACCCACTCCCTATCTTCTTCCGTCAATGCCAAACGTTCTTTAGGACTGCCTTGTAATAGTGACTCTAGAGAGGTTTCTTGGGAAATGGGCGTAAGCACAATTCGATGATCTTCTACGGATAAATCCAAGGGGGATCCCGGATGTAACCCTAGCATTTTTAGGATACTTTTAGGAATACTGACAATATTAGCCCCGCCTGATTGTCTTATGGTTAATAAGGTCATGTGCATAATCTCTTAAAATAGTTATATTATTGTATAACAAATCTGAGTATATATCAATGCTATACTCTTTCTTTTTAAGATTTGGAACCTAAGATGCACAACTCCATTTCCTTGGGGCAATATTTATTATCTCGCTTAAAAGAGCTCGGTATATCCCATATCTTTGGCGTGCCTGGGGATTATAATTTGGTGTTTTTAGATGAGGTTGTGAATGATCAGGATTTAACCTGGGTGGGGAATTGTAATGAGCTTAATGCTGCTTATGCTGCAGATGGTTATGCGCGTATTAAAGGGGCTGGGGCATTAGTCACGACTTTTGGTGTGGGTGAATTGAGTGCTATGAATGGCCTTGCGGGATCTTATGCGGAACATGTGCCTGTTGTCAGTATTGTGTGTGCACCCTCGTCAACTATGCAACAATCTGGGGCTTTGATGCATCATACTTTTGCAAATGGTCAGTTTGATATGTTTGCAAAAATGTTTACTGAAATCACTAGCGCGCAAGCTTTGCTTACTAAAGAAAATCCTACTGAACATATTGATAGAGTTTTACGTGAATGTTGGATTAAAAAAAGACCGGTTTATATTTTATTACCTTCTGATTTAATACAAATGCCGGTGCAAAAGCCAAGTAAAAAACTGGATTTATCTTATCCAGAATCGGATATGAATGCTGTTGAGGAATTATCTGACAAAATCGCTGCGCTGCTCAATCAAGCGCAAAGGCCGATAATACTCATTGATATCTGCGCGTTTAGGCATCCTATGCGTGAATTTATTTTGCAATTATTAGACAAAACTAAAATTGATTTTGCAACTTTGAATATGTCCAAAGGTTTAATTGATGAATCACACCCACAATTTATAGGTATATATAACGGTGTCTATAGTAGTCCTGGCGTCCAACAAAAAGTTGAGCAATCTGATTGTATACTTTCGTTTGATATCATTATGTGTGATTTTAATAGTGGTGGCTTTACTTCTAAAGTTGATCCTAACGTCAGCATTGAGATTCACAGTGATACTGTCAAAATTCACCAAGCCTTATATGAACACGTATATTTTAACGCTGTTATTCCTGCGCTCATTAATAAAGTGCATGCGCATCACGCTAACTCCAATACGGTATCATCTCCTTTGCTTGCAAAAGAAACTAGCGCCACTGTAATATCTCAAAATCGTTTTTGGCAACTGATGGAAAACTTTCTGCAAACAGGTGATATTGTAGTCACTGATATGGGAACCACTATTTTTGGTTTATTACCCCGCCATTTACCTAATGCGACGACGATGATCAGTCAACCTTTATGGAGTTCAATTGGTTTTAGCGTGCCCGCAGGATTAGGCGCATTAATCGCGGCACCAACGCGCAGAATAATTATGTTTGTAGGAGACGGCGCATTTCAATGCACAGCACAAGAAGTCTCAACCATGATGTATTTAAAATTAAATCCGATTATATTTTTAATTAATAATGATGGTTATTCGATTGAACGCGCGATACATGGTCCGAAAATGAGTTACAACGATATTAATATGTGGGATTATGCAAAGCTGCCACATATATTTGGTGAAAACGCTTGGACAAAACGTGTTATATCAGAAACAGAATTAGAGCAAGCTTTGCAAGAATTATCAGAATATCCCAAACAATTAAAATTAATAGAAGTCATCACCGATCGCTTTGATTACCCAGGGGCATTAAAACAAATTGGACAGGATGCCGAAAAATTTAATGCCTCTAAAACTTAAGCCTCTGCCTCTTCCCGAATATCTGCCGTTAATTCCATAGGACAGAATTTCGGTCCGCACATTGAGCAAAAATGCGCTTCTTTTGCGGCTTCTTTAGGTAATGTTTCGTCGTGATATTCTTTAGCGCGGAATGGATCTAGACTTAAATTAAATTGATCATGCCAACGAAATTCATAACGCGCTTTTGAAAGGGCATCGTCTCTATCTTGTGCGCCTTTATGGCCTTTGGCTAAATCTGCGGCGTGGGCTGCGATTTTATAGGCAATAATACCTGCACGTACATCTTCGCGATTGGGTAAACCTAAATGTTCTTTTGGCGTCACGTAACATAACATGGCACAACCAAACCAACCTATCATTGCAGCGCCAATCGCTGAAGTAATATGATCGTAACCGGGTGCGATATCAGTGGTTAATGGGCCTAGCGTATAAAAAGGCGCTTCATGACAATATTCTAATTGCTTGTCCATATTTTCTTTAATTAAATGCATGGGCACATGGCCTGGACCTTCAATCATGGTTTGCACATCATGTTTCCAAGCAATTTTGGTAAGTTCACCCAAAGTTTTTAACTCTGCAAATTGTGCAGCATCATTGGCATCATGGATAGAACCGGGACGCAGACCATCGCCTAATGAAAATGACACATCATAGGCTTTCATGATTTCACAAATTTCTTCAAAGTGCGTGTATAAAAAGTTTTGTTTTTTATGGGCAATACACCAAGCGGCCATAATTGCGCCACCGCGTGAAACTATGCCGGTCACACGATTTTTAGTGAGTAAAGCATGTTCATGTAATACACCCGCATGAATAGTGAAATAACTCACGCCTTGTTCGGCTTGTTCAATTAAAGTATCGCGATACATTTCCCAGGTCAGCTCTTGCGCTTTACCATCTACTTTTTCTAGCGCTTGATAAATCGGCACCGTACCAATCGGCACGGGAGAATTACGAATAATCCACTCGCGGGTTTCATGGATATATTTACCGGTTGATAAATCCATGACATTATCAGCGCCCCAACGCACCGACCACACTAATTTTTCTACTTCTTCAGCGATAGAAGACGTAACCGCAGAATTACCAATATTGGCATTAATTTTCACTAAAAAATTACGACCAATAATCATGGGTTCTAATTCTGGATGATTAATATTGCAAGGAATAATCGCGCGACCTCTGGCCACTTCATCACGCACAAATTCAGGTGCTACATTTTCGCGGATAGCAATGAATTCCATTTCAGGCGTAATAATGCCCTGACGCGCATAATATAATTGCGTGACATTACGACCGGGTAATGCTTTACGTGGTTTAATATTTTGAGGAAAACGAATATGTGAAACGTGCGCATCTTGCATGCGATAGCGCCCATATTCAGAAGAAATCTGATCTAACACTTCAGTATCATTACGTGCTTCAATCCAGGCACTACGCACATTCGGTAAGCCTTTTTGTAAATCAAGTTTAATATTTGGATCAGTATAAGGCCCCGCAGTATCGTAAACGACAAAAGGCTCGGGTGTCTGAAAACCTTGTTTAGTTTTAATCGGCGTTAAGGTAATTTCCCTCATTCCCACGCGAATATCTGGACTTTTACCTTCTACGTAAATTTTCTTGGACTGTGGAAAAGGCTCCGTCACTGATTGATTCAGTTCCGCAACTTGATCGAATAGTAATGTTTTGTCTGACATACTTACCTCTTTTTAGGATTATTATGATACCCCACCCTTGTCTTAAATACAAAAAACTCTTATGCTAGGTACTCGAAAACTACGATATAAAAAAGAGAATAACTATGGACTTTGCTAGTGCGCGACATACTATGGTTGCGAGCCAAGTGCGGACTTGGGATGTATTCAACCCGCATGTGCTAGATGCGATGGAACAATTACCCCGTGAGGATTTTGTTCCAGAACTTTATAAAAATTTAGCTTATGCAGATGCTGCAATCCCCTTGTATGGTGAACAAACCATGCTGGCGCCTAAAGAACAAGGACGCATTTTACAAGCGTTAAACATTCAGCCGAATGAACGTGTATTAGAAATTTGTACGGGCACAGGCTATTTAACTGCCCTGCTGGCACAATTTGCACACGAAGTCGTCAGCGTGGATATTAATGCTTTGATGCAAGCAGAAGCTCAACATAATTTGGCTAAACACCAGATCGAAAATGTAAAATTGATAACAGCGGACGCGAGTCTTGGCTTTGAACAACACGGCATGTTTGATGTTATCGTCATTACCGGCGGTTTACCTAAATTACCTGAAACTTATAAACACATATTGAATTTAAATGGCCGCATTTTCGCCATATTAGGTCGGGCACCGATTATGAAAGCTTTAATAATCAATCATCCGACTATCGAAGTTTGGCAAGAAACGGTATTATATGAAACTGTAGTTCCCATGATGGAACAGTCCAATCATCTTAAGGAATTTGATTTTTGATGAACGTACGCGCACTGATTTTATCTTTAGGCTTATTAAGCGGATCATCTTTAGCATATGCCGAAGAACAAGATCTATTAGTAACTTATGTGCAAGCGCTGGAAAATGATCCGGTCTTGCAGCAAGCGATAGCCAATCAACTGGCCACTAAACAAGGTGTGCCGATTGCTGCATCACAATTATTACCACAAGCCAGTGTTCAATTTTATAGCGAAAGTCAGAATGCGTTTATTTTCCCTGGTAGTGTTCCTGAAGACATTAATAGCGGTGCCGGAATTGCAAGAACACATGGTTATATCGCAAGTGCCACTCAAAATTTGATTAATTTTACAACGTGGAGCCTTATTAGAGAAGCACGTCGTCTGTCAGAAGAAGCAGATGCCACTTTTCTTGCCAATGAACAAAACTTAATCACACGTGTTGCCAATGCCTATTTTAATGTTTTGTCCGCAGAAGATACGCTGACATTTGCAACGGCGCAAAAAGAAGCACTGGCAAGTCAACTCAATCAAGTAGATCAACGTTTTGATGTGGGACTGGTTGCCATCACTGATGTCTATGATTTCCAAGCTCAATATGATGCGCAAGTTGCAAATGAAATTGCGGCTATCAATAATTTAGCCAATGCCAAAGAAGCACTGCAAGTTATCACAGGTTTACCTGTTGATGAATTAGCACCTTTAAAACCGACTGTACCTCTGCATCAACCGGAACCCTATGATATGAATGCATGGGTAGAACAAGCCGAATATGATAATCCCACATTAGCCGCTTCACGATTTGCCATGCAAGCCGCAGAGGAAACCATTAGCACTGAACGCTCCCTACTTTATCCAAATTTAGAAGTGGTCGGTGAATACGGTACAAGCCTCAATGGCCAAGTATTTGATCCACACGAAGGCAGCTCTAATGGTTGGGCTGTTGCAGTAGAATCGAATTTAAATATATTTTCTGGCGGGCAAATCATTTCACAAGTCAGGCAAGCAGAATATCAATATCAAAGCACACGTGATGCCTTTGAAGAACAACGTCGTAATACCATTAATCAAACCCGTTCAGCATTTCGCGCGATTGAAACTGCAATTAGCCAAGTCAAAGCACTTCAACAAGCGGTTATTTCTGCAGAAAGTGCATTAGATGCTAATGAAGCTTCCTATGAAGTCGGCATTAAAACCTCGGTTGATGTCTTAGACAGTATTTCACTGCTCTATCAACAAAAGCAAAATCTTGCGAATGCAAAATATCATTATGTTTTAAGCATACTTGCGCTCAAACAAGCGACTGGAGTTCTGGAAGTTATGGATTTAATCCAAATCAATGAATGGCTGCAAGACTTGGAAGATTTTTAACACCGCACCTTGATTGGCTAATACGATATCCTGCGCACGTAAACCCATTTGTTCTCTTCGCAGTGGTGAGTTCAATAAACCTAAAACAGTCGCTGCTAAATCTTCACTATCATCTATTTGAATAACGGCATCAAATCGCATAAATTCAGAGAGTATGGCCTTAAAGTGAAACATCTGCGGACCCACAATAATTGGTAATCCTAAACTGGCGGGTTCTAAAATATTATGGCCACCTATTTTAGCAAAACTACCACAGACGAGTGCCACATCCGCAAGTTCATAAAAATAAAATAATTCCCCTAAGGTATCACCCAGTAAAATATCCGTATCGGGTTGTACTGTCTGCCCTTGACTATGACGTGCGATTTTTAAACCCCGCGATAAACAGCTAGATGCGAGCGCATTAAACCGCTCAGGATGTCTTGGCGCGATAATACATAAGGTATCAGGCTGCTCCTGCTTTATTTTTATAGCCGCATCAAGAACCAAGTCTTCTTCTGCTGCATGCGTGCTACTGGCAATCCATACTTTTTGTTGAGAAAAACTTGCCCGTATTGTTTTTGCTTTTGCAACTTGCGACTGTGGCACAGACACATCATATTTTAAATTACCCATCACAAAAAGCTGTGATGGCTGCGCACCTAACTGCTTAAAATGCGCTACATCCATTTCCGATTGCGCCGCTATGCAATTGACATTATGTAAAACTTTTTCAAATAAAAATTTGAATTTTTTATAACCTTGCACTGATTTTTCTGCAAGTCTAGCATTGGCCATCACTAAAGGAATCTGCTTTGCGTTTAAAGTGTAAAAAAGATTAGGCCAAATTTCCGTTTCCATGATCACAAACAATCGCGGTTGAAACGCATTCAGAAATCGTTTCACTGCACCCGGAAAATCATACGGTAAATAAACATGTTGCACCGTATTGCCAAAAATAATTTCAACTTGTTTAGAGGCCGTGGGTGTTGTAGTGGTAATCGTTAAAGGAATATGAGGATATGTTTTTTGAATTTGTGCAATCAAGGGTCTTGCTGCCATTAATTCACCTACTGAAACTGCATGTAAGCAAATACCTTTTTGCTGATAGCTGCGCGCATAACACGCAAAACGCTCGAATATACGCTTACGATAATCAGGCGCTTTAAGAGATCGCCAAAAAAGTCGCAGCACAATGAATGGCATGAGTGCCATTAAAAATAGTGAATAAAGTGAACGTACCATCACACATTTAATTCCATTAGACTTTTTAATACTAGATTCGGCGTGAGTTGTTTTAAACAATTTAAATGCGTCAGTGGACATTCACGTTTAAAACAGGGACTACAGGATAAACCGAGTGAGACCATTTTAACTTGTGTAGATAAAGGTGGTGTAAATTTAGGGCTGGTTGAACCATAAACCACCACTAAAGGACGATTCAATGCCGCAGCAATATGCATTAATCCTGAATCATTGGCAACGACTGCTGTAGTACAAGACATTAAATCCATAGTTTCAGTCAGTTGTAATTTTCCTGCAAAATCTACACATTGATTGTCACACAAATCTTGAATCGCTTGCGCTTGCGGCATTTCGGCTTTGGATCCAAATAACCATACCGCCCAACCGTCTTTTAATTTATCGATAGCCACTGCCGCATAATGTTCCGCGGGCCAACGTTTAGCTTCTCCAAATGCAGCGCCAGGACAAAGTGCTAAAATAGGCTGATTTTGAGCAATTTTCACCGGATGCTCACTTAATGTTGCCGCTAATGACTGTGGCGATTGTGTTAATTCTGGCCAAGGCAAATCTTTAGGCAAAGGTTCATTTTTTGCAAACGCGTGCGCAGCAAAACGTTGTACGCATAAAGGCAACGCCTCTTTATTCATTCTTCGTGCATCATTTAGTAATCCAAAACGACATTCACCCAACCAGCCAGTACGCACTGGGATTTTTGCAAAAAAAGGAATCAACGCTGATTTAAAAGAACGCGGCATAACAATCGCTTGATCGTAATGTTCATTACGCAATTGTTTACCCAATTGATAACGTTTTAACAAACCCAATTCACCATGACCTAAAGGCAGAGGAATCAGTTGTCTAATTTCTGGCATACGCGTTACCACTGCCGCGCTATGCGCAGGTGCAAGCACGTCAACAATACAATCTTCGCGCTGTTTTAATAATTTAAAAAGCGTTTGCGCCATAATCATATCGCCTATCCAACTTGGGCCTATGATTAATATTTTTTTAGGTGTGCTCATGGTATTAATTCAAAATGTGCGCTGCAATAAGGACAATCCGCTTGACCGGTTTCTTCAATCGGTAAATAAACCCTGGGATGACTGTTCCATAAAGTCATATTCGGCATAGGACAACACAAAGGCAGATCACTATCTTTGACTTTATAATTGTGCGCCGCATTGGCTTCTATTAATGGTTTTTCTGACATAATTTCATTATACCAAAGTTAACCATTCTGGGTAAGCACTGCCTTTACCTGAAACTGCAGCAAAAAATGCTTCTTGCAATTTTAAAGTAATGGGTCCAGGTTTGCCTTCGCCTAGGGTGCGTTTATCAACGGAACAAATAGGCGTCATTTCTACAGCAGTTCCGGTTAAAAATGCCTCATCGGCAACATATACTTCATCACGGGTAATACGTCTTTCAATGACACGAATCCCAAAATCACGGGCCATTTGTATAACAGTATCACGGGTTATCCCTTGTAAACATGCATCTGTAGGCGGTGTTATTAATTCACCATTAATGACCATAAAGAAATTAGAGGAACTCGCCTCCGCCACAAAACCCTGGGTGTCTAACATTAATACTTCATCATAACCATTCGCCACCGCTTCTTGGGTCGCCAAAATAGAATTAATATAATTACCGCAGGCTTTAGCTTTATTCAAAGTACTATTAGCAAAATGACGGCTAAAAGAAGACACACATAAATGAATCCCTGATTCTAATGATGCCTTGCCCATATAAGCACCCCAAGTCCAAGCGGCTACCATGACATTAATCGTCGTATCTTTGGTAAGACGTAAACCTAAAGACTCTGGGCCTGCAAAACATAAAGGACGAATATAGGCCGAATTCAATTTATTCTTACGTAATAATTCTTGCTGAACTTCATTAAGTTCTTCTTTTGTATAGGGAAGTTTCATCTGGAGCATATGCGCTGAGCGAAACAAGCGATCCGTATGCGCTTGCAGGCGAAAAATCGCAGGACCTGACGCCGTCTCATAAGCCCTCACCCCCTCAAACACCCCAAAACCATAATGCAGGCTATGGGTCATGACATTAACATTAGCTTCTTCAATCGGTAAATATTTGCCGTTTAACCAAACGATTCCTGAAAAAGGGGGTAATCCCATGTTGTTGACTCCTTAAAACTTAACATTATGCAGCACAATTCCCTCAGAAATCTAGTCCTGCGTTTAATAGCCAGCCTTCTTAATATTCTCTTAATGACCATAAGGTATATTACAAGATAACTATTTTTATCTAACTAAATTATATAGGTTAAATTTTATGTGGGCTTTTTTATTGTACCTTTATTTTCTTGTTGTTAGCACGTTCTATAGCGAGCCTGCCTCTACAAACAGTAACTCTAGCATATCATCTCATTCTCAGACTGATAATCTTAGCAGTAATCAAAGATATCAAGAACCAGAACAAGAACCAGAACAAGAACAAGAACAAGCAGCAATAATATCTACACTCGCAGCCACAAGCCAAAGTGGGTTGGCCGCCATGACTAATACACAGTGGGCCCAGTTATGCCTTGCTGCAGTGCTCCTATTTTCATTGTCTGGGCCACAAATATTAGCATTCACGCAGGGAAGAGGTAATCGATTTGGCAATGTATATAATGCGCAGATCTTGAACAAGCTGGTACCTTTCTTTTTTATGGCTAGTTATATGTTCTTACTAGCAAATACAGCTAACCCTGACAAAACATCAGCGCAAAAACTAAACGCAGGTGAGCGTACACTGTTCTTCTTTGGGGTGTTCTTAATGTTATCTTTTCTCCCCGCGAATATGAGGAGCAAAATTGGCCATGGTTGTCCTAATTTTGAAAATTTATGCGTGGGACTTAAAGATTTTATAACCATCAAAGTCCCGTCATTACCCGGCGGACAAATTTGGGGCCCTCTAGTAAAAACATTTTTAATTGCAGGACCCACTTATTATGGCGCTCAGCAGGTTAAATCCTTAGAGGTAAACGATGCCAAAAAACTCAACGTCTAATACCAAAAAACTAGTCCTTCATTCACAAAAGGCTAAAAACATCGATAAAAAAGATATTTTTAAGCTTGAAAACTGGCAGGAGCTGCTTGATTCGCACCAGCCTTATTCTGGAAATAATCCTGAGAAGGAGGACCCGCGTGTTATTTTAGAAAAATTGAATTTATTAAATAGCCAAGAAAACCTTCAAGAAATGAAAAACTATTTAGCAACAATAAACCCCTACTGGAGCGGCATATTTGAGCCCATTTTTTATCGCCACGTTTCGATTGATAAGCTGCCTGAGCAAGTAAGTCAGGATCAGAATGATAAAAATACTTATGTAGTGCATTATCCTGGCACTCAGATTAGCCAAGGGAATATGTTTGATCCGATGACGGTGGGCTTATATTACAACAATATCAATTATCGTCATGTTGATGGTGTAACGAATTTAGTGTTTGGTACGGGTGGGACAAAAAATGCGATGGCCGTTATTCAAGATATCAACGCATGGATACAATCCAGGATTAAGAGTGGCGCTAAGATTGAAGAACTCTCTTTAGTCTGCAGCAGCTTTAGTCGTGGATCTGCGGTAGTAGAAGTGATTGCAGCGTTATATAAACTGCACCCTGAGCTAAAAGTCCATGCGTATTTACTAGATCCAGTAAGAGGCTGGATTGATGGTCCTAATGCTGCAACTGAATCTAAAACTCTACCCCCTTCTGTGAAAACTTGCCTAGTGACTTATGCAAATCCTAAAATTATAGATCCGGGATTTATGGCCGTCACCTTCCCACGAGAATTTAAACCAGAGTCCAAAGATACCTCCTACCTGGCTATATCACAAAATGCTGGGCACAATATGGTTGGATTATTTAATGACAATCCTCGCAAAAACAAACAGGCTTATGCAAGCTACTGGTTATATTTAAAGTTTTTAGTACATACAGGCGTGCTAGATAAAACCACTTTTATTCCTGATTTAAATGATGCTCATGTTAAAAAATGGACGCAGCCTTTAAAAGATCAAAATATGAGCGATAACCAATTAAACATATTAGGGGCTAATCTTCACAAGATGAAGGATGATGATCCATTTAAAGCGATTATAAAACGCGCTATAAATTGGGCAAACCTACCTGAACCAACTACCAAAATTACTTTTAAAGCAAAATTATAAAGGGGGATAAAATACCCCCCTTTTTTAGGAAAAAACCTAGGAAAACATGATTACATCATGCCGCCCATGCCTCCCATTCCGCCCATACCACCCATGCCGCCCATATCACCACCGCCAGCTGCATTATCAGCTTTTGGTAATTCAGCAATCATGGCTTCTGTTGTGATCATAAGACCTGCAATAGATGCTGCATTTTGTAATGCAGTACGTACTACTTTAGTCGGATCTAAGATACCCATTTGTAACATGTCACCAAATTCACCAGTTGCTGCGTTATAACCAAAGCTGCCTTTTTCTTGCAACACACGGTTTACAACTACAGAAGCTTCTTCGCCGGCATTAGTCACGATTTGACGTAAAGGAGATTGCATCGCACGTAGGGCTAAATTAATACCCATTGTTTGATCATCATTATCACCTTTAAGATCTTTAATCGTTTGTAATGCACGAATTAAAGCTACACCACCACCAGGGACTACGCCTTCTTCAACAGCTGCACGAGTTGCATGCAACGCATCTTCAACACGCGCTTTTTTCTCTTTCATTTCAACTTCAGTAGCAGCACCGACTTTAATGACTGCAACACCGCCGGCTAATTTCGCAACACGTTCTTGCAATTTTTCGCGATCATAATCAGAAGAAGTATCTTCGATTTGTGCGCGTACTTGTTTCACACGTGCTTCGATATCACCAGGACTGCCAGCGCCATCAATGATAGTCGTGTTGTCTTTAGTAATCACGATGCGTTTAGCAGAACCTAAATTATCAATCGTTGCATTTTCTAAGCTTAAGCCTACTTCTTCAGCAATGACGGTTGCGCCTGTTAATACTGCGATATCTTGTAACATTGCTTTACGACGATCGCCAAAGCCAGGTGCTTTGACTGCGCAAACTTTTACAACGCCACGGATAGAGTTAACAACCAATGTAGCTAAAGCTTCGCCTTCGACATCTTCAGCAATAATCAATAAAGGTTTGCCTGATTTTGCAACGCCTTCAAGAACAGGTAACATTTCACGAATATTAGAAATCTTTTTATCCACTAATAAAATATAAGGATGTTCTAATTCACACGTCATGCTTTGTTGATTGGTGACAAAATAAGGTGATAAATAACCACGATCAAATTGCATACCTTCAACGATGTCCAATTCATTTTCAAAACCTGAACCATCTTCAACTGTGATAACGCCTTCTTTACCGACTTTAGACATCGCATCTGCAATGATTTGGCCAATAACAGAATCAGAGTTTGCAGAAATCGTACCGACTTGGGCGATGGCTTTATCATCTTTACAAGGTTGTGATAAGCCTTTTAAAGCTTCTACTGCTTTAACCACTGCTTTATCAATACCACGTTTCAAATCCATAGGATTTGCACCCGCTGCCACAGCTTTAATGCCTTCAAGTAAAATACTTTGTGCTAATACCGTTGCGGTAGTTGTGCCATCACCTGCTTCATCAGAAGTATGAGAAGCGACTTCTTTCACCATTTGCGCGCCCATGTTTTCAAATCTATCTTTTAGCTCGATTTCTTTTGCAACAGACACACCGTCTTTAGTAATGGTCGGTGCGCCAAAAGAGCGTTCCAACACCACATTACGACCTTTAGGACCTAGCGTTACTTTTACCGCATTAGCCAAAATATTCATGCCGTTCACCATACGTGAACGTGCATCTTCAGCAAAACGAATTTCTTTTGAAGCCATATGTATTCACCTTTCTATGTTATTGTTTAATTAATTAACCTTCAATGACGCCCATGATGTCGTCTTCACGCATCACCAAGTAATCTTGTTCTGCGACTCGAACTTCTGTGCCAGCATATTTGCCAAATAACACAGTATCACCGACTTTCACATCTAAAGGACGAATATCGCCATTTTCCAATAGCTTACCTTTACCAATGGCAATAATTTGGCCACGACTAGGTTTCTCTTTAGCGTTATCAGGAATATAAATCCCGCCAGCTGTTCTTTCATTCTCTTCAAGACGTCGCACCAACACGCGATCGTGCAGTGGGCGAATGTTTGCTTCTGCCATATTGTCTCTCCATTAGGATTTAAGTTGTTGAATTAGCACTCTCAAACTCTGAGTGCCAATGATATGGGGCCGATTAAACCATTGTCAAGGCCTAGTTTAAAAAGATTCCCCTGACCTACCGCCTACCACTGGCTTGGTTACAGTTTATGGTTTATAATGTTTTATATTTCAATAACTTAAACTATTGCGTTCTTAAGGGAATCTAGGTACAATGAAATAGTAAGTAGTAGACCTAAGTAATATGAGGTAAGAAAATGCCTGCTGATGATCAAAAGAAAAATGAAATTATAAGCAATCCTCACCAGGATGCTGGGGTTGCAAGAACTCACCAAGCTGCCGTCGAAGCTAAGAAAAAGAAAGATGCATTAAGAGCACAAAGAAAAGCGGCTGCAACCAATAAAGCTCCAACGCAGCCATCCAAAGCATATTACCCAGATACTGCCTTAACCAAAATTAAAGCTGCACCATATACTGCAACTGCTCCCAGTGATCTCAATACCGCTTTTAAAGCTTATGGGGATAGACTCACAGAATATGATAATGCAAAAGCTATTGTCCGCGCGAAATACAGTCATCAAGATGTATCTAGATGGCATAGCGTGCGCCATCGTCTTTTTTCTTTTCAACTATCTAGATATGAAAAAGCCCGTGATGAAGTGAATAAGCTAAAAGAAATCCGCAGCCATGCCCCAGCGAATAAATTTTCCCCATCTACATGGTTGCCTGCAACGAAGAAATATATTTCTTTTAGTGCGAAAAAGTTAGCTGTAGCAGAAGCTGAATTAATAGCTGCAGAAACAGCATTAGTTGATGCTGAAACAAAACTTTTAGCTGATGCACGTGCTAATAAAAAAGCTGCATTAGAAGGACTGACAAATATTGGCGCCGATAAAGCAACCATAGATATCTTAACAGCGCTTGAAAGCTCAGACGATGAAATTTTAAAACTTGAACAAGAACAAACCGCGAAACATGTCGAAGCACTTGATAAAATTACAGACTGGCATCTTGAAGGCAGCTATAAAAATGAAACACCTTCTTTTGCTGATCTTAGTCTAACACCCAGTTACCAAAAAATTTATGACTTACGCAAAGGCGCTGAAAAAGATGCTGAAGAATTACAGAAAAAATTAACTGATGAAAAAACAAAATTAAATAAGCAACTTCTTGAGATTCAACAAAGAAGAGCAACAGCACCTGCACCAACTGATGCAGAAAATAAAATCCTTAATAAAGCTGAAGAACACATTAAAACTCAAGTCGAAGCAGCTGATAGAATTATCAAAGCATCAAAAGAAGCGTTAAAAGCAGAAGATAAAAAAGCAAATGAACATTTAGAAGTAAAATATAAAAACTTCTTTTCTGATACCACTAAGGCAAGTCTTAAAGGTGGAGTTAATAAAAAATTTGTGGGTGCCGCAGGAGTCACGGCCACTTTATTTTCAGCAAATTATGTTACAGGTATGGTTCTTACGGCATCCCTTCTTGCCCCCCCTGCCTCATTCGCACTTGCTGCTCCGATTGTCTTTTATTTAGGGTGGGTGGGTGCCAAGGCTGTGGCTCGCACAGGGATGATTTTATATAGCAAAGCTACACATGATGAGTTTATTGATGATCATGGCCATCAAGTTATAGCCGCTAGAATTGGTTCCACTGATGCTTATCTTGCGCTCGTCGTTGATGAAAAAGGCAAAGCAACTGGCGTAACCGTGGGTGGCGGTATCGGAAATGTAACTAAAGAAGATAGAATCCTACAAGTAAATGCTTTCATAGATAAGTTTATTCAAGCCGGCATTATTGAAGTCCCTGGTGGCATCTTAGTGATGACCAGTATCCCCGATTATGACTATGAGGTCTATGCTGAATATTGCAATTTATTAACTGCTCGCTGTCAAGAGTTGGGTATTAAAATAAAATTTGAAGACCCTAGAAGTAAGAAAAATCCAATACAAAATGAAGCAGCAAACGAGCAAAAAATATATGCTGAAAAATCTGTGGCAGTCCAACAAAAAAACCAAAAAGAACTTGCGGAGTTTACCCAACGCCCAGAAAACATAGGGGCCTCCCCTGAAGAGGTAGCAAATAGATTTGAATTCTATAAAATGGCAAAAACAGGTACAAATACTGAAAGCGCATCGCTTATAAATACTGTTTGGGATTCTCATAAGAAAGAATACAAAAGTGATACAGCAAATAGACATGTAATGAGTGTACTGGATGTTGTTAAAAAAGCGGGTGATGAAGGTGCGAATAAAGATGATAAAAACAAGCAGGCCCCTCCTGTTGTTGTGGGCGCTAATAGTGCCACAGGAGCACCTGTGGTCAATAGCTTAGCCCTAGCAAATGGTAATGCAAGCTCAAGTAGCAATGCTCCAAGCAGCACTAACACTAATACAAGTTCAAGTTCAAGTTCAAGCAGCAATAGTAGCTCAAATAACAATAACAATAACAATAACAATAACAATACTAACAGTAGTTCTAGCAGCAGTACTCATGAGGCAACTGAGTATAATATACACCACAGACCAACTAACCCCTGGCATATATAATCCTTTGCTTTAAATCTATTTGCTTGCCCCTCAAAAAATGCATACAATAGATTATGCAAAATCGCGTCCCTTATTTATTTTTATTATTCATCTTACTACCGCTTTACGCGCTAGCTTCTCCTTTTGATAATCTTTTACAAAAACCTAAATTACTTCCACCTGAAGAGGCGTTTGTCTTAACTGTTTTAGATACTAAGCCCAATGAAATCACCATCAGTGCGCAGATTGCGCCGGGGTATTATTTGTATCAAGACCAATTTAGTTTTACTGCTCCCAAGGATTTATCTTTAGGCGAGCCTATTTTCCCGGAAGGGGTTATTAAAACTGATGAATTTTTTGGTACGCAAACTGTGTTTGAAACGAATACACTCATTACTATTCCTGTTTTAAAACATCCTGTTCAAAGTGAAATTACTGTAGGTTATCGCGGGTGCGCGCCTATTGGCGTGTGTTATCCGCCTATGGAAACTATTTTATCCTTGGAATTTGACGCTGCACAAACGAATGGTGAGCATATAAAGGTGAGCCAAATTTTAGCCGATAAACACTTTGTTCTAGCGTTAATCATATTTTTTGGTTTAGGTATTTTACTCGCATTAACACCTTGTGTATTGCCCATGCTGCCCATTTTATCGAGTATTATTTTAGGACAAAAACATTTAAACCGAGCAAAGGCATTTGAATTAAGCTTTATTTATATTATCGCGATGTCGCTGACCTTTGCGATTGCAGGCGTTATTGCGGCATTATTAGGTGCCAATTTACAAAGCAGTTTACAACATCCTGCAGTACTTATTTTTAGCGCGGCGATATTAATTATTTTAGCGATTGTGTTATTGTTTGATTATTCTTTACAACTACCGTCATTTATCAGCAATAAACTTGATCATTTAAGCCGCAAACAAAAAGGTGGCACAGTGATTGGTGTTGCCAGCATGGGCATATTATCTGCGCTGGTTGTTTCACCTTGTGTGACACCTCCACTTATTGGCGCCCTGATTTATATTGCCGAATCGGGAAATGTGATATTAGGCGGCAGTGCATTATTTTTGTTAGGACTTGGCATGGGCGTGCCGCTGATTTTATTATCGGTATTTGGTATGCATATATTGCCCAAACAAGGGCGATGGCTGCGTGGGATTAAAATTTTATTTGCAGTGTTATTAATTGGCTTAGCGGCCAGCTTAATCATGCGCATTACCCCCGCGGCTAGCAAACCCACCTTTGATTATATTGCGGTGAAAACCATAGAAGATGTGCACACACAAATCCAAGAAGCGAGCCTGATAAAGCAACCGGTGATTTTAGATTTTTATGCCGACTGGTGTGTTTCCTGCGTGAAAATGGAACAAACGGTATTTCCAGATCCTCAGGTGCAAGTATTACTTAAACACTTTCGCTTCTTAAAAGCCGATGTGACGGCAAATGATGCCGATGACAAAGCCCTGATGCAATATTATGAAGTCTATGGCCCCCCTGCTATTTTATTTTTTAGCAAAGATGGCAAGATACAGCCTGAACTGCAGATTGTTGGTGAGATTAATGCCAATGATTTTGCTACTCACACTAGTAATCTTCTGCAAAAAGACGTAAAATAACGTCAACTTCTGAAAAAGGCTGAAAACCATGGATATTCGTAAAGTTAAAAAGTTAATTGAATTACTAGAAGAGTCGCAATGTACAGAACTTGAGATCCGCGAGGGTGAAGAATCTGTGCGCATTAGTCGTGCCTCTACTATTGCACCTACTGTTTATGCTGCAGCGCCAGTGGTCACAGCCGCATCACAAACAACTCACCATGAAGCACCTGTAGAGAAGAAAATTTCAGGTCACACAGTTAAATCACCTATGGTAGGCACATTTTACCGCTCCTCTTCTCCAGATGCAAAGGCTTTTGTAGAAGTAGGCCACAGTGTTAAAGTCGGTGATGTGTTATGTATCATTGAAGCCATGAAAATGTTCAACCAAATTGAAGCTGACAAATCCGGCACCGTAAGTGCTATATTGGTCGAAAATGCTGAACCGGTCGAATACCATCAACCCTTATTTATTATTGAATAGCAGATAAACATTATGTTAGATAAAGTCTTGATCGCCAATCGAGGCGAAATTGCATTACGTATTTTGCGCGCCTGCCATGAACTTGGCATTGAAACCGTCGCAGTATATTCCACCGCTGATAAAGATCTGATGCATGTAAAACTTGCAGGTGAATCTGTGTGTATTGGTCCGCCCGCTGCGGGACAAAGTTATTTAAATATACCCGCCCTGATTAGCGCAGCAGAAGTCACTGATGCCACCGCTATTCATCCAGGTTATGGATTTTTGGCTGAAAATGCCGATTTTGCAGAACGTGTTGAAGCCAGTGGTTTTATTTTCATTGGTCCTAAAGCCGATAATATTCGCTTGATGGGTGATAAAGTCAGCGCCATTGCCGCGATGAAAAAATCCGGTGTACCTTGCGTGCCTGGATCTGATGGATCGCTTGGCAATGATAATGAAAGAAATTTAGAGTTGGCCGAAAAAATTGGTTACCCGGTCATTATTAAAGCATCCGGTGGTGGTGGCGGCCGCGGAATGCGTGTAGTTCATAGTCCTGCTGCATTAATTCATGCTATTGCCATGACCCGTCAAGAAGCACAAGCGGCTTTTAATAACAGCATGGTCTATATGGAAAAGTTTTTACAAAATCCACGTCACATTGAAATTCAAGTCGCTAGTGATGGTCAAGGACATGCGATTCATTTAGGTGAACGTGATTGTTCTATGCAACGTCGCCATCAAAAAGTATTAGAAGAAGCACCGGCCCCCGGTTTAACTCCTGAACAACGTAAAGCAATTGGTAGTCGTTGCGTGCAAGCCTGTTTAGATATGAATTATCGTGGCGTAGGCACCTTTGAATTTTTATATGAAGACGGTCAATTTTATTTTATTGAAATGAATACCCGTATCCAAGTAGAACATCCAGTCACTGAAATGATTACCGGTATTGATCTCGTACGCTTACAAATTGAAATTGCCGCCGGAAAACCTTTGAGCATCACTCAAGAACAAGTGCATTTTAAAGGTCATGCCATTGAATGCCGTATTAATGCTGAAGATGCGAAAACATTTTTACCAAGCCCCGGGAAAATTGAGTTATTCCATCCGCCGGGTGGTTTAGGCATACGTTTTGATTCACATATTTATTCTGGTTATCACGTTCCGCCTAATTACGATTCTCTCATAGGTAAGCTGATTACTTATGGTGAAACTCGTGACATTGCCATAGCCAGAATGCGTAATGCTTTAAATGAAATTGTGATTCAAGGCATAAAAACTAATATTGCATTGCACCAAGATTTGTTGCATGATGCCAGCTTCGTACAAGGCGGCACCAATATTCATTATCTTGAAAAAAAGCTTGCCCTACACAAATGAGTTATATTCAGCTGGAATTAACGAGCGATGCCTCGGGTGTTGAAATTTTATCTGAACAACTCGAATCATTAGGTGCTCTTGGTGTAACCTGGGTTGATGCTTTTGATAACCCTATTTATGAACCCGCGCCGCAAGCTCATCCTTTATGGGATCAAGTCATAGTGACGGCTCTTTTTCCAGAACAAGCTGATATTGAAACTATCAAAAACACCTTACAAAACCAGCTAGGTATGATACCGATAGGTCAAAGTCATGTTGAAGATGAAAACTGGGTAGAGAAAAATTTAATTGACTTTAAACCCATTGCCATCACACCTTATTTTTGGATCTGCCCTAGTTGGCATAAAGTCAATATCGTTGATGCAAAAGTTCTACATCTTAACCCAGGTCTTGCCTTTGGCACGGGTGAGCATCCCACCACACAAATGATATTAAAATATTTAATTAAACATCCACCTATCCATAATACCGTGATGGATTATGGGTGTGGTTCAGGCATATTAGCATTAAGTGCCTGTATATTAGGGGCAAAACACGCTTATGCAGTTGATATTGATCCACAAGCATTGATTGCAACACACAATAATGCGCAATTAAATCATATTCATGATGATAAAATAACTATTGACTTACCCGAGAAACTCACGCAGATTCAAGTTGACCAATTATTGGCCAATATCTTTATGGTGCCATTGTTGAAATTGCATAAGATTTTTACAACTTTAATAAAACCACAAGGAGAAATTTTATTATCAGGCATTTTAGCATCACAAGTTGAACAAATTTTCATCACATATGAAGAAGATTTTCACTTAAACCTAGTAGATCAACAAGAAGAATGGTTGTTATTACACGGTACTATGAAAAAATAATAAATTTTTGCTAAAAAGACTTGTCATCGATAGTTCAAAACAGGTATGATGTTTTCATTATAAGAAATGAGCAGGAATCAACATAGATAAAGGACTAATCGATATGGCAACTACATTTTTAAATAATTCAGTGCAACAAAATGTTGTTGATGCACACTACGTTCCTCCACTACGCGATAGCGTTAAAACAGCAGTAGAAAAATATTTCACTCACCTAGATGGTCAACAGATTAATGATCTATATGAAATGGTATTGAGTGAAGTTGAAGAACCTCTGTTTCAAACTTTAATGAGAATCACCGGTGGTAATCAATCACTGGCTGCAAAAATTTTAGGCTTAAGCCGCGGCACTTTACGCAAAAAATTAGAACAATACGATTTGATGTAAATTCCTATGTCATCCTGAGCCAAGCGAGGGATGACAATTCCGGCAACCTCAGGTAAAATATCCCATTTTACCAACAAGCAGTTATTTAAAATCATGTCATTTACTATAAAACGGGCTTTAATCAGCGTTTCCGATAAAACCGGCATTATTGCGCTTGCACAACAATTAGCAAACCATCAGGTTGAAATACTCTCCACTGGCGGCACTGCACAAGCTTTGCGTGATGCAAACATTCCAGTGGTAGATGTAGGAGATTATACCGGCTTTCCAGAAATTTTAGACGGACGCGTCAAAACCTTGCATCCTAAAATTCATGCAGGTATTTTGGCAAGGCGTGCAATCGATAAAAATACATTAACTGAATTAGACATTCCATTTATTGACTTAGTCATAGTCAATTTATACCCATTTGCCAACACCATCGCTAAACCCGATTGTACATTTCATGAAGCGATAGAACAAATTGATATTGGCGGCCCCAGCATGTTGCGCGGCGCTGCAAAAAATTATCAAGAAGTAGCTGTTGTGATAGATCCCGAAGATTATCAACTGATCATTGAGCACTTATCACAACATCATTTAACAGAACAGCACCGACTTATACTTGCACAAAAAGTATTTGCACATACTGCCTATTACGATACTTTAATAAATGATTATTTAGCTGAACATACTGCAGAAGTTTTATTACCGACTAAACGAACTTTAGCGCTTACTGAGCAATTATCATTACGCTACGGTGAAAATCCCCATCAAGCGGCAACATTTTATCAGCAAGGTATTCACAAAACTGGGCTTGCGGCTAGCATTCAGCATCAAGGTAAACCTTTATCTTATAATAATTTACTCGATGCCGATGCAGCTATGGAATGTGTAACAGCATTTACGCAAATGCCCACTTGTGTGATTGTAAAACATACCAATCCTTGTGGTGTTGCCATTGCAAATGATTTATTGACTGCATATCAACGTGCCTATCAAGCTGATCCCACCTCGGCATTTGGTGGCATTATTGCTTTTAATCAAACACTTGATGCAAAAACTGCGCAAACTATCATTGATACGCAATTTGTCGAAGTGATTTTGGCGCCAAAATTTGACGAAGCTGCGCTTGAAATTTTAAAGCATAAACCTAATGTACGGGCATTAACCTATCTATCTGATAAAAATATAGATCGTTTATCTTATCGCAGCATTAGCGGTGGTTTATTGGTACAAGAGCAAGACAATCAAATGATCGATACAAATAATTGGAAAATCGTAACAAACAAAAAACCTAATGCAGATCAATTAACAGATTTAACATTTGCTTGGCAAGTCGTGCGTTTTGTAAAATCTAATGCCATTGTATATGCCAAAAATGGTCAAACTTGTGGTGTAGGTGCAGGTCAAACCAGTCGTATTATGAGTTGTGAAATTGGCATTCTCAAGGCAAAACAAGCTGGCCTTTCGCTAAATCAATGTGTACTTGCATCTGATGCATTTTTTCCCTTTTCAGATAGCATAGAGGCTGCAGCAAAAGCAGGTGTTGCAGCAATTATTCAACCTGGCGGATCGTTACGCGATCAAGAAGTGATTAATGCCGCCAATGATTTAAATATGGCCATGATTTTTACCGGTATAAGACATTTTAAACATTGAGGTTTTATGAATATTTTAATTATTGGCAATGGTGGACGCGAACATGCAATGGCTTGGCATATTGCCCAAAATAATCGCATTGCTAAAATATTTGTAGCCCCTGGCAATGCCGGCACGCGTCTTGAAGCTAAAGTTGAAAACATAGAAATTGCGAGTACAGACATTCCTGCATTAATGACATTTGCAAAAAATAATCAAATTGCATTAACGATAGTCGGCCCAGAAGCGCCTCTTGCTGCAGGTATTGTCGATGCTTTTCAACACGCTAAATTACCCTGTTTTGGCCCTACACAAAAAATGGCGCAACTGGAGTCTTCAAAAACATTTGCTAAAGATTTTTTAAAACGTCATCAGATTCCATCAGCGCAATATGAAACTTTCACGGATGCAATGGCTGCCATTGATTATGTCAGCACACAAGATTTTCCGATAGTCATTAAAGCAGATGGTTTGGCTGCAGGTAAAGGCGTAGTCATCGCCGAAAATAAAATCGTCGCGATTCAAACCATAAATGAAATGTTAAATGAAAAACGTTTTGGGGACGCCAGCGCAAAGATCATTATTGAGTCTTTTTTACAAGGCGAAGAATGTAGTTTTATCGTCATGTGTGATGGCAAAAATGTATTACCTTTTGCAACATCGCAAGATCACAAAGCCCGCGATGATGGTGATAAAGGCCCCAATACCGGCGGAATGGGCGCATATTCACCTGCACCTCTTGTAAATGAATCATTATATAATACCATTATGGAATCAGTTATTTATCCTACGCTTAAAGGCATGGCCAGTGAAGGCAATGCTTATACGGGGTTTTTATACGCAGGATTAATGGTTTCTCCTAAAGGCGTGCCCTATGTTTTAGAATTTAATTGCCGTTTAGGCGATCCTGAAACACAGCCCATTTTAATGCGCCTGCAATCTGATTTAGTAGAATTATGTTTTGCAGCAATTGCAGGAAAACTGAATGAAGTTGAAGCAAAGTGGGATGAGCGGTCTGCATTAGGTGTAGTATTAGCTTCAAGAGATTATCCAGAACAACCTAAAACCGGTGAAGTCATCACTGGTTTAGATCACACTTTACCAAATGCTAAAGTCTTTCATGCAGGAACTGTTTATAAAAATAATGAAGTATTAACAAATGGTGGCCGTGTTCTATGCGTCACCGCACTTGGCGAAACATTATCGCTGGCAAAACAACTCGCTTATGAACAAGCAAAGCTCATTGCTTGGCCCAGTTGTTTTTATCGCAAAGATATTGGCGATAAGGCCTTATAAATTATTTTTTGTTTTTCATCAAATTATTATTATTCACAACAGTAGGCTGCTTTAACTCTGCGAGTTGTTTTTCCATACTGTTATCTAAAATTAATACGCGCCATTCTGAAAAAGGATCGTTTGGATCTAATGTTTTTATTACTTGGTTACGCTGCATGGCAAATGTTTTATCACCCGTGAACACAACATTTCTATCATTTGCTTCTTGAGCCAAAAATTTCTCGGCAACAGGTTTTCTGACTCTTTCATAATCTTTAACTGCAGCGAGGATATTGCCTTGATGATGTTTGATAGATTCCATCAACACGTACGCATCATCAGCAGCTGAACTGGTGTTATATCCATGTGTGGGTGAAGTAGCATGGGCCGCATCACCTGTTAATAGAATGCGTCCACCTGCGCTAATCCAAGTAGTAAGACCTTTTACTTCATAGGTAGGTCCCGCATAAGTGTGCTCATTTTCAGGTGCATTTAATATTTTTGCATTAAATGGCGATTGTTCATTCAACTTATCGTTATATAATTCTTTCAGTTGCGCTAATTTTTTGCCTTGCTCTACTGGTTTAAAATCTTTTTCTTCCATCCGATAATAAGCATAAAAACCTTGTCGGCCATCATTCAAAGGGCAAATCCATACACCAGCATTATGCCATGGCTGGAAATAAGTCTGATCTAGCGGGAAATCAACAGTTCCTTTATCTAAAATACCAATCCATACACACAAGCCTGTATATTCTAATGTTGCGTCTTTTTCGATTTTTTCTTTCCGAATAGCTGAATTTGCACCATCTGCAGCAATGACTAGATCAGCATTAACTTGGATATTTTTACCTTTAGCATTATCCGTAAATGTAACAGTTGTACCCGTACCCGAACTCTCAAAAACATCTACATAAGTATGATTTAAATGAATATCAATGTTTCTTTCTTGTGCGGCTTTCAACAGCAGCGCTTGCAACTTGGCTCTTTCAACGGTGATAATGGCATCACCCGTTTTTTCATAAAATTTATTCAAATCACCTTTATATAATAATTTGTTCTCATCATCATACATAGTGGTGTAATTGATCTTTACATCGAGCTCATCGACAATATTAGATAAGCCTAAATCGCGTAATCGTTTAATGCCCGTTGGCCACAACATCAGCGCCCCGCCTAGACCTTTTAATTCTGATGCTTTTTCATAAATAGAAATTTTAGCCATAGGTAAGGCTTTTCTTAACGCAATGGCATTGAGTAGCCCAGCCATCCCAGCACCCACGATAACGATATTTTGTTTTTGATATTCGTACATCATTTTACTCCAGATGTAAATCTGTCACAAGAATAACACAAACCAGCATAAGGTGACAGGTTAACGAGATTACTTTATACTTTAACCCCATGAACCCCCTAGACGCCATTAAAGACCATTTACACATCCCCGATATCAAATATCATATTTTCCTATGTGCCGACCAAACTAAGCCCCAATGTTGTAATAAAGCCCAAGGGCTTGAATCTTGGGAATATTTAAAAAAGCGTTTGGATGAACTCAAACTCACGGATTTGGGCGGGGTTTATCGGAGCAAGGTTAATTGCTTGCGAGTGTGTATACAAGGCCCGATTGCTGTGGTCTATCCAGAAGGAATTTGGTATCATTCGTGTACCCCTGAAGTGTTAGAACTCATTATTCAGCAACACTTTATCAAAGGCGAAGTCGTAAGTGCCTATCAATTTTCAGGACCTATGAAGGATTAAAACATGTCAAAATTTATTATTAAAACCTATAACACTATTTCCCCTTTAGGATTAGCGGTATTTTCAGATGCGGGTTATATCGTGGACCCAAATGCGCAAGCACCTGATGCCATTTTATTACGCTCACACGTACTTGCACCCGAAGAAGTGGCCTCTAGTGTTAAAGTCGTCGCACGTGCGGGCGCCGGTGTTAATAATGTGCCTGTGGCAAAATTATCTGAGCGTGGCATTCCTGTATTAAATACACCCGGCGCCAATGCTAATGCTGTTAAAGAATTAACCCTTGCCGGTTTATTATTAGCTGCACGTCATATTTGTGATGCTGCTGCATATACACAAACATTAAGCGGTGATAAGACAGAATTTAATACACAAGTCGAAAAAAATAAAAGTAAATTTAAAGGTGTGGAATTAAAAGGCCGCACTTTAGGTGTTGTTGGCTTAGGTGCAATTGGCGTAAAAGTAGCGAATACAGCACGCGCAATTGGCATGAAAGTCATTGCTTTTGATCCACATATTACCGTTAAGCGCGCTTGGGATTTATCATCCAGTGTAAAACATGCCAATAATCTACGGGAATTATTAGAGACAGCTGAATTTATTACGATTCACGTACCTCTTGTGCCTGAAACTAAAAATTTATTCAATGCCGCATTATTTGAAAATGTAAAGCCGCAGAGTGTATTACTTAATTTTTCTCGGCAAGAAATTGTTGATGAAACCGCGGTTATTGCGGCACTTGATAACAATCAATTACGTTATTATGTGTCTGATTTCCCAACTCCTGGTTTACAACAACATAAAAAGGCTATTGCACTGCCGCATTTAGGCGCTTCAACTGTTGAGGCAGAAGATAATTGTGCAGTGATGGCTGCTGAGCAAATTTGTGAATATCTTGAATACGGCCATATTATTAACGCTGTTAATTTTCCAGATGTGGAAATGGCCAAACGTGGTGCGCATCGTATAGCAATTGCCAATTTAAATGTACCGAATATGGTGGCGCAAATTTCCAATCAACTGGCAAATTCGCAACTTAATATTATCGACATGATTAATAAATCTCGCGATAATCTTGCTTGCACCATGATTGATGTAGATGCACCCATTCCAAATGAATTATTAAAAAATATTCATGCGATTGAAGGCGTATTAAATGTCAGGATCTTATCATGAGCGATAAAGAAACCTTAAAACAAAACGCCGCGCTTGCTGCACTCAAATTTATCGAGCCTGATATGATTATTGGAGTGGGCACCGGTTCTACAGTTAATTACTTCATTGATGCGCTCGCAAAAAAAGATTATCGCATTAAAGCCGCTGTGGCAAGTTCACTCGCCACTAAGAAAAAATTAATACAAGCCGGGATTGAAGTCATGGAGGTCAATAGTATTGATCGCATTCCTATTTATATCGATGGCGCCGATGAAGCTACAGAACATTTGAGTTTAATCAAAGGTGGCGGCGGTGCATTAACCGGTGAAAAAATTGTTGCGCATATCGCTGATAAATTTATTTGTATGATTGATGAAGCCAAATTAGTCCCGGTATTGGGTACTTTTCCGCTTCCCATTGAAGTCCTACCCATAGCACGCAGTCTGGTTGCACGTGAAATGATGAAGCTGGGCGGCAATCCCATGTATCGCGAAGGTTTTGTCAGTGATTATGGCAATCAAATTATCGATGTCTATAATCTTGAAATTTTAGATCCACATGCCCTAGAAGCACAAATTAATCAAATTCCAGGGGTGGTCACCAACGGTTTATTTGCGCACCGTGGCGCGGATCATTTATTGATTGCAAAATCATCCGGTGTAGAACAGCTAAACAAATAAGGACACATCATGGAAAAGAAAGAATATCCAAAAGTGAAAAAAAGATTTATTATCGGCATGGCACCGTCTTTGATTACACTCGCATTGGTTACGATTGCAGTGAGTATTGTTTATTCATTAGTTACGCATTAATCGTATAACGCTGCAGCGATTGCGAAAAGTTTTTCAGGGCTTCAATACCTGTTGCTTCTGCCTCGACACACCACGCTTGTAGCGCGTCTAACAACTCTTTTTGGCTTGCAGTAGTGTGTTCCCAAATGGCTTGGAAACGATTGCGAAAATCATAAACCACTTGCAAAGTTTGACTATGTTTTAAAGCTTCTGCTAAATGCTGCTGGGCATGATCATCCACTAAACTTTGTTCACGAATCAATAATTTTTTAATCTTACGACTGAGATTACGTTCTTGTGAAAATACGGGCGTAATCACATCTTTTGCATAATGTGCCATCACTTCAAAACGGTTTAAGAATATAGCTTTGACCGTGTCTAGATCGATATGATCTTTACTCGCAAAATGAGGTGTAGGAGGAACGCGTTTGGGTTTAGCCAGTTTAAAATAAGATAATATTGTAATGTACATCCAGCCAATATCAAACTCAAACCAACGCACTGATAATTTCGCTGAAGTGCCATAAGTGTGATGATTATTATGCAACTCTTCACCGCATAATAAAATCCCTATCGGCGATACATTGGTTGAAGCATCTTTACATTCAAAATTACGATAACCCCAAAAATGACCTAAACCATTGACAACGCCTGCCGCCGCTATCGGCGACCACATCATTTGAAACGCCCAAATGGCAATGCCTGGCACGCCAAATAAAATCACATAAATTATAAATAAAGAAATAATGCCGGCAAAATCATGAGGGGTATAAACATTACGTTCCAACCAATCATCGGGTGTACCGGTGCCAAAGCGTTCTAGGGTTTCTTTATTCTTACTTTCAACGCCATATAATTCAGCGCCAAACCAAAATACTTGTTTTAAACCATAAACATGAGGACTATGGGGATCTTGTGCAGTTTCACAATAGGCATGGTGTTTACGATGAACAGCTACCCAACGTTTGGTCACTAAACTTGTGGTTGCCCAAAGCCAAACACGACAAAAATGACTGACTATAGGGTGTAAATCTAGGGCTCTATGCGCTTGAGCGCGATGCAGAAAAATGGTGATACAGGCTGTAGTAATATGCGTCAAAATCAATGCCGCAACAATAAAACCCCACCAGGGTAAATCTAACAAGCCGTAGAACATAAATCACCTCTAAGCTTAAGCAATACAATAGGTCATATTAACATAAGTTTACAACAATTCCCATTAATGTATACTGTGGGCATGAAAACCGGTATCTTTCCAGGCACCTTTGACCCGATAACCCGCGGACACAGCGATTTAGTAGAACGCGCCTGCCAATTATTCGAAACTGTGATTATTGCGGTGGCTGAAAATCCTGGGAAAAATCCCTTATTATCGTTGGAACAACGTATTGAACTTGTCACGGCAAGTACTGCCCATTTGCCACAAGTACGCGTACTAGGCTTTAAAGGCTTACTCATTGACTTTACACGCAGGGAGCAAGCGCAGGTTATTATCCGTAGTTTACGCACTGCCTCTGATTTTGAACATGAATTACAGCTCGCCCATATGAATGCACAACTCGCCCCCGAAATTCAAACCCTATTTTTGACCCCTAATCCACAATATGATTTTATATCTTCAAGCCTAGTACGAGAAATCACTCGCTTAAAAGGCGATATTTCCCCATTTGTTCATCCCATTGTTGCTAATACCCTTAAAAAATTATGGCCTTAAAAATCACGACCCAATGTATTAACTGTGATATCTGCGAGCCGGAATGTCCCAATGATGCTATTTACATGGGGCAAACAATTTATGAAATCGACCCTAATAAATGCACAGAATGTGTAGGCCATTTTGGTGAACCACAATGTCAGGAAGTTTGTCCGGTGGAATGTATTATTGTGGATCCTGAATATACAGAAAGCCCACAACAGCTGTTAGAGAAATATCAACAATTAACTTCGCAAAGCTAATACCTGTTCCACTAAACGTTCAATCCCAAATGCCGCGCCACAACCGGATAAAATAACTGCGACTGGTTTCATTCACCACTCCTTTGACAGGCTAATTGTAAACCTTCCTGATAATATTCCTGACTTTGAATGGTCGATTGCATTTTTGCAAATAAATCACCCAATAATAAATAGGTTTCTGGATTTGGAGCGATGGCCAAACTTTTTTGCAAATATTCTTTAGCTAATCCCCAAATTTCATGTTGATACAATAAACGTCCAACCGTCATCAGTAACACAGGATCTTCAGGATAATTTTTCAGCCACTGTTGTGCCGTTTTTAATTGTTTGTCTTTATCCATGGGTGCAACTAAACCATAATAACGTACTAAACGCGCATCATAATGCTGCTTAATACTTTGCCTTAATAAGTTTTCTGCTTGTTCATGTTCGCCATGCGAAATCAGGTACGGCACATATTGTAATAATAATTCAGCATCTAATGACCATTTCTTCGGTATTTCTTGCCAGAGCATTGCGGGCGCATCACCCCCTGTAACTTTGGCCTTAATTAATAAGGCAACATAAGCTTGCTGAGTTAAACGAAATAATTCATCAGGTGTGACTAATTTATGATTTTCTAAATTAGGTAATAAATCTAATAATTCTTGCCAGGCTTTTAATTCAATTAATACTGTCTTCAATAAGACCAAAACATTTTCATGATCCGGCGCCATTAATAATAAGCGTCGCAATGATGCTAAACATTGTTCATATTGTCCGTGCATTTGCTGCATACGCGCTTGCGTTAAACCAATCGCAATTTGCGCATGACTATGATAAGTGTGTGCTAACCGTAAATATTCATCACGCTCTAATTCTTTACCCTGTTGTTGTGCAGCAATTGCGGCACCTAAACAATTCAAAAGCGCCGTATGACGTTTATCAATATTTTTACTGAGGAGTTGTTCTGCTGCTTTCCAACGACCTTCCGTTAGGGCTAAAAATCCACGCACTGTGCGTCTTCTTACTCTTTCAAAACTTTTCTTCTTATACCATTCGACTAAATGTTTAGGCGTAAAATAAATTTCCTTAATAAAACGCCACAATAATGTGATGACAAAAAATGTAAAAATAAAAATAAGCAGGCCTAACCACAATGGCATATCAATAACAGAATCACGATACACTATCATTAAATAGCCAGGATCTGCTTTTATTTTCAGTGCAGCCCAGACGCTGATAATTAATACAAATAATACAATCAATAGTTTTTTCATTATAACGCTCCAGATTGCTCTTGGGTTTGCAACCATGTAAATGCGCGGGAGGCATTGGGAATATCCGCGACAACCGCTTGTCCAGTTAAAGCCTCTAAAGTATTGAGTGCTTGTTGCACATTAGCATCATCTTGTTTAAAAAATTGTTGCAAGGCTAAAATCGCTTGTTGTAGGCTTGCTTGATACAAATCAGTTTGTCCTAATACTGCGCCAATACTTGTGCGTTGTAATTCAACTTTTACAGTTTCTCTTAAAATCGTTTCATCAAACAATACATAATCAATCGAGGTATTACGTGGCTGAATTCGAATTAAACTTTTTAATTCACCCCAAGTGTTACTGAGCATTTTTTGCCATGTTGATTCGGTATTTACCGTAGACTCAACCGGCGGTTTTATTTCTTGCCGCGGTCGCAAAGGCAACGTCATGATTTGCTGCTGTACTTCCATAATTTTTTGATTGGTATATTCTAAATGCGGTGTTGGCGCTGATTCTAAATCCGCAATATCAGCAGCAAGCGCTTCTTGTAATGCAGACGGTGCATTGGCTGTCTTTAAGCGTGTTTGCACAAAACGCATGATGTTTAAGCTGGTTTTAACATCATATAAAATAAATAATTGCACATGGGCAATATTCAAATAATATTTAATCTCTGGCAAAGTATAAACTTCAGTTGCATGATGCAATTGCGCTTGTAGTTGATCCACGCGGTTTGTCAGTTGATCAATGGCTATTTGCTCAGCTGATGGTGCGACTGATACTGGCATTTGCGTTTGCGGCATTTGCAAATACACGCGCCATAAAATAAATCCTATGATAATAATGACTATGGGAAATATCCATTTAATTGCTTTCATATCAAATCACCCTTTATTGCGTTAATAATAGACGCCTCATCAGCGCCTTTAGCTAAAATAATCTTGCCTTTAAATCCCAAGGTTTTTGCCAGCATAACCAATCGCTCGCTTATCACAATTAATGTACTGTGTACGAATGCTTGAATATCTAAGCATTCCATACTGGTACCACTCGTGATAATCACATAATCAACCTGATTAAACTCCGATGCGGATGTCGTATTCTTTTCTCGCTGATAACACATCACTTGTTTAGCGCCGGGCCAAACACTTGTTGGCTTATCGCCACACCATTCTAATACAGTATCGCCGGTCTTGATTTTATCTTCAAGCACTGTCAATAATGCTTTTGCGCCTAAACTTGTTTTCGGATAAACAATATCTGCTTTGATAAAGTGCGCTAACTCTTGCGCAGTACCAGGACCGACCGCGGCCCAATGTAATTGACTTAAATCTAGCATAGACCAGGTCTTTACTACTTGCGGCATGATGGTTTGAACGGCGTGTCTGCTTGCAAAAAGATGCCAGGTATAATCATGCAAATGCAAAATAGTATCTTGTACGATTCTATCATCGCTTAAAAATTTAATATTTAAACTCGGATAATAATAAACCTGCGCGCCTATATGTTCTAAAGCAGTGATTAAAGGTTTCGCAAGAGTGCGAGGCCGCGTCACTAAAACGCTGAATTTATGTGCATGCATTTAAAATTTGATCCGCGCCTTTATCGATTAACTGCTGCGCCAATTGTTCGCCTAATTGTGCAGCATCTTTTTTTGCGCCTTTCATGTGTTCACTGATAATTAAACTACCATCAGGCGCGCCGACCAAACCTTTTAATAAAACATTATCTTCATAAAGTGTGGCTAATCCCGCAATAGGTGTCTGACAAGACCCACCTAGATAAGCATGCATCGCACGCTCAGCAGTAATACAAATACGGGTGTCGATATCATCAAGCGCCATACACATTTTTTGCATAGCTTCATCACCGCTTCTGCTTTGAATCACAATCACACCTTGTCCCACTGCAGGTAAACATAAAGTTAAAGTTTCACTGATATTATCAACCAAATTTAAACGTTTTAAACCTGCATAAGCTAAAATAATGGCATCATATTCACCATTTACTAATTTCTTTACCCGTGTAGGCACATTACCGCGCAGCCATTGAAATTCCAAATCCGGACGCAGCGCTTTTAATTGACATTGCCTGCGTAAACTAGAAGTCCCAACAATCGCGCCTTTAGGTAATTGCATAAGCGGTATATGATCTCGTGATAATAAAACATCACTAGGATTCTCCCGCGCTAAAAAAGTAATAAGCTCTAGTCCAGGCGTCAATTGCGCCGGCACGTCTTTTAAAGAATGCACAGCAATATCAGCATCCCCTTGCAATAGAGCTTGTTCCAATTCTTTTAAAAACAAACCCTTACCACCAATTTTGGCAAGAGATGTCGATAAATCTTTATCCCCTTGCGTCAAAAGCTCAATTTTTTCACAGACAAGATCAGGATGTGCCTGTTGCAGTTTGGCAATCACAAAATCCGTCTGCCAAAGGGCTAATTGACTATTACGCGTCGCAATACGAAGTTTCATGACCGAACTCCTCCTAAAATAGGCCTAATAATATCACGATAGCTGCCGATATAATAAATAGGGATCTAAAATAATACTAAGTTATTGTTTTTATTGATAATAATAAATATATTTACCCTTGACAGACCTATAAGAAGTTGGTATATTCAAGTTATAGGTCCGATAACTAAATTTTGAGGTTTGAAATGGCGACTAATAATTTACCCAAAAATGCAGCTTTAAGCAGCCAAACTGCTATTGATGCTATGGGCTCTACATTAAGTGTCTTTTTAGGCCTACAAAAACAATTTTTTGAGCAAGCCGGCAAAAATAATGTAAATATTTCTGCAACAGGCAAACCCGTTCATCGTTATGCAACACTTAAAGCTGAAGAAGCTAATATTGAAAGAGCTTTCTACGCAAGACAAGAAGCCACCAGAATACTTGATAACCCAAAAGCTCCTTCACGTGTACCGGAAAATGTACAGTTAACAAAGGCAGAAATTACTCAAGCTGTTGATACAATGACAACTGAACGTGCGCACTTAGCAAAAGAAGCGCTAACACAAGGCCACAGTAATTCATTTAATCCTCCTCCTAAACTTGGAAGTTAAAATAGTTCTAAAGTAAAAAAACCCGGCTAGTCCGGGTTTTTTATTGCCTGCAAGCTCAAATAATGTAGAATTCCCCTATGTTACAAGAAGACTTCCAAACCGCGCGCCAGCTTACGCAAGATGAACAATTTCATGATGCTATCCTTTTGTATGAAAAAATTTTGCAGCGAGAGCCTTCGCATGTGCCTTCGCATTATAATCTGGCCTTACTTGCGGTTAAGATAGGAGACACAGATAAAGCACGCTTGCATTTTGAGCACGTGCTTAAACTAGCGCCAGAATATCCCCAGGGGCATTTTCAAATGGCGCAATTATTATTATTTTTACAACAGCCTTTGGATGCGATTTCACAATTAAACATTGCAGTAGATTTACAGCCTGATTATATCGACGCGCGACATTTACTGGCATGTACGCTGATGCAGCAACATCAAGATGCGTTAGCGACTGAACAATTTCAAATATTATTCCAATATGCACCGCAGCATGCCAATGGCCATCTTAATTTTGCCTTATTAAAATTACATCAAAAAGATCTAACGACAGCTAAAACATTATTAGAAACTGCAATATCATTAGATCCTACTTTAATCGAGGCCCATTATCATCGCGGCGTGATTGCCATGCAACAAGGCGATATTGAGCGCGCGATTATAGAAATGCAAGGCACTTTAGATAGGCAAGATGATCATTTTGCTGCTAATTATAATTTGGCAATCTTATATAAAATGCAACATCATTATAAACTCGCCATTTTTTATTTAAAAAAGGCGCAAGTGTTAGATCCTGACAATGAAAGTATTGCGTTTTTATTAAATGCTTTTGAACAACATAATATTCCTGCTCAGGCACCCAAAACCTTTGTGCAAGAATTATTTAATCATTATGCAGATACGTATGATGAGCATATGGAACAGACTTTACAATATAAAACCCCACAGCAACTACGCACTTTATTAAATCCATTTATCGAGCAGCTGCCAAAAAATCCTAATATTTTAGATTTAGGCTGCGGCACAGGATTAATTGGAAAATATTTCCATGATTTAAATGCAATATTTATTGGTATTGATTTAGCCAAAGATATGTTAGCACTTGCTAAAAAAAGAGAGATTTATGATGATTTAATTGAAAGTGATATTTTAGAATATTTACAAACCACTGATAAGAAATTTGATTTAATTATTGCATCAGATGTCTTAAACTATTTTGGTGATTTAGAAAAAATATTTACCGCCTGCACGCGCGTGCTCAATCCCCAAGGTTTAATCTTATTTTCAATTGAGTTAGTAGAAAATCAAGATTATTTATTACATAATAATGCACGTTTTGCGCACAATACACATTATATTAATGGATTAACAAATGCGCAGCATTGGCATTTATTGGCTGAAGCAACGCATACGTTAAGAATGCAAGAAAATAAACCAGTGGTGGGACAGGTGTTTGTTTACACTAAACAAACTCTTGCATGATTTTTTCATGCAAGAGATGTATCCTAAAATTCAACTTATTATTATTCTACATGGCATTCAATAGATGACCAACCAGGATCAGATCCATAAATAATAAGCTCCCCAATGTCTAAGTAAGGTATGTTTGCGCTACCATTATAAAAACAGATTGCGGTATTAGGCTCATCAAAATTCTTTATGCGATGCCATGTCAATTTAATACCTGAGGGTATAGTTGCGCCTACCCAATGAACAGTTTCCTTACAAATTCCATCAACAGCAGGTGTCACTTTATCACTGCATATTAATGCTTTTGTATAAGTAAAATGACCTGAACCCTCTGCGCCAATGACAGTATACTGAAGCTTTGGATCATCTGACAGTGGATACAGCGGATCAAATTCAAGCCCACTGACATTAATATCCAGGGTAATACCATTAGGTTGCAATGTTAATAAACATTTAGGTGGATTTGCATCATAGTCAAAGTCTACGTAAATTTTATCTAACTCTTTTGCAATATCAGTTGTGCCATCCTCAAATTTACATGGATAAGCAATACCACCAACAGAAACATCCATTTCGGTATGATCCGGATATTCATTATTCATCGTTTGAGTAAATGCTGAATTAGCCTTCCAGATATCATATGGAGTATCCAAAAATCCTGATGAACGATTTGCAGATTTAAGTTCAAGCACATGTAATTTTGCCCCATCACTTTCAGTCAAACCAGCAGTTGCCGCAAATATATCTAAAATGAAAATATCGGGTTTTACAGGCGCTTCAAGTGATAATACACAACCATTTTCTGCCACAGTATTATAGGTAACATAAACCATTGACATACTAGTAGGGATTTGGGTTGGATTCGCTGGATTTTCTCCTGCAATAAATCGACAAGCTGTTCCATTTTGCCAAATTTCACTATGTGCATAGTCAATTAACATGTCTTGTGATTTTACGGTGTCCCAAGTATTTCCAATAAGATAATCTGTTGCTACACCAATTTCAGTTCCATTTTTATCAAACTGATGAACATAAAATGTAGTCTGCGTTCCACTTTCAAGTCCGTAGACATTAAAATTCATCGACAGCGTAAATACTGGAAGCGTGAAGGTGCACTTATAAGCCGGCACATTGATCTCATCAATCACAACCTTTGAATAATCACCAATGTCTAAACCACCGCCATTACTATTTTTACAAAACCAATTCGCTTTGTTAATCTCTATGCGATGAGGACCTTGATAATCACGTTCGTAAGTCAACTCCCCTACTGTAGCAGCAGGAATATTTCCCTCCACTACCCAACTTCCTTTGTCATTTTTATAAAGGAATTGTAAATGAACAGTTTGAGATTCAGGGTTCCCGGTCTCTATCGCTTTTATATCTATTAATAATTCATTATCGGCTACCGCAACAAATGCTACTAGAGCAGTCATTAATAGACCGAGCCCTATAATTAAAAATTTATGTTTTCTCATGTTCTTCAATCCCCAAACTTGTTAATTAACTCATTATAGAGCATTTTGCTATGACCTCCTACCAATTGTGTTCAGAGGTTGTTGCTTTTAAGCCCTTATACTAGTATATAGAGTAGCTTATACCCCTTAAAGAAGTGAAGGATCACATGAATAAGTATATATCTAGCTGTTTGCTGAGTTTATGCGCAACTCCCACCGCTTTTGCTGCCCTAGGATCTGGATTCTATATCACCCTAGGCATAGGTGGCGCTGACGTTGATTATCAAAACTTAGAAAGCTTTGATTTAGATTACGTGCCCCTTTATAACGATATTGTGGTTAATGATGAATTAAATGAAGCCGTACTGAGCAACTTCAATGAGTCTGCACAATATAGCGATGCTAGTAAAGGTGTATTAGGTGGACGCGCAGCTTTAGGTTATTTATGGGATATTTTTGAAGGAGAGCCCACCCAAATTGGTGATGCTATTTTTCAATTCAACGCCACTTTCGGCTTAGAAATCGGTTACCGTTTATTTGAAACTATTGAGAATACTTTAGAAGAAATTGAAAAAGATGGTACGCATGATACTGGCAGTGGCGGCACTAGCCCACCCAGCGAAGGATGCTTCATTAATGGTTCCACTGATCCAAACTGTTTTTTCGTTTATGAAACCGCTACAGACAAATTTAAAACTCAAGCCGTTGATATATCCGCTGTGTTACGTTTGCCATTTACCGATGATAATCGCCTGGCTTTATTGTTAAAAGGTGGCATAGCTTACAATATGCGTACCGTTGACACCAGCATTCAAATTGAAGCAGATACTTCTAACCCGCCCGATGACTTTGACATTTCTTATGACAGAACAGTAACCGAATCAATAGATCATAATGAATTTTTACCCGTCTACGGCGCCGCTTTGGAATATATGTTTTATGAACACTTTGGTATTTCTGCTGAATACAGTGCGATAACGGGATCAGCCCATAGTGCTGATAGCACTTTACTATCCGGGAATCTAGTGTTTAGATTTTAACCTTATTCAACAATTTTCATATCACAGATCACACTGTTTGATAATGCAGAACCTGTTAAATTGATCTGTTGTGTCTCAGAGCTGACCTGAAGGTTTTCATCGGTATAAACATTTCTATCATACCGACATGGCGCAGTAATGGGATAATGCACGATATTAACATACAAAGGCGCAATATCGCATTCGCCGCCTTTGCGCGCAACAGAATATTTGTAGCCTCCAGAGCCATCTGCTAAATCATCAATCACCAATTGTGTTCTTCCGCTCCAACATTCATTTGTAGCTTTGATATCGAAATAAAAATCCAATTGGCTGCCATTGGTATATCCATTAGGGCTATTCACAAGATCAGTAAGAATAATTTCTGTTTCAGACTGGGTGAGTGTACATTTCTCTGCTGCTGCATCTATTGTGACATTTAAAGGTTTGTAATTTTTTATCTCTTGAGTGCCAGATTTAAATGCACAATTAAAATCATAAGTGCTAGAACCACCTTTAGACGCTTTAACGGTAAGTTTTAATGAATTGATATTTGAACCATTCGGATGCGTATAAGGCTTTCCAGCTTCCCAAGATTCTGAAACCGCGTATGATTCAGGATTTGGCTGTGCGACGTTATTTTCAAATTCATGGACTATCAATTGAGTAGTAGCACCGCCCGTTTTGGCATATACATTCAAATTAATTTGATTTTTTCCACCAAACGGTACGGTATCCATATTACACAAACTACCTTCCATCGTTAAATATACTTTAGTTATTTCAGGAGTATGACCATCGATGGCCTTATCTCCTGTCATATCTCCTGAAACAAATTTACAGTAAATAGGGGTAGCCGCTTTGATATTAAGGGTATAACCTTTACCCACCGTGCGCGTATAAGTACTTTCCCCAGTAGAAAAATTAGTCACAGTCACACCATTTTCTTTTAATTGTAATGTACTATTACTAGCTGCAAAAGTTTCATCAGCAATCATGGTTAATTTTATCGTTTCTGCTTCAGCCTCAACTGAGGAACTCACCATGACCAAACCCAAAGCCGCAGCGCTGGTTAAGCCTAAAACGATAGCGAGCTTTATTTTGGTTGAACGCATCATAATGTCCCCGTTAAGTTAAATATATTGGTAAATTGTACTAAGTATACCTCCCATTTAAATATCCACAAATAAATGCTATAGTCATCGGATTATTAACTAAGGATTAACATCATGAGAAAATTTACCACATTCGTATTATTGTTAAGCGGGTTATTATTGTCTGGCCATTTGATGGCGGCGAATACTTCTGTTGAAATTAAAACTAATCAAGGTTCGATTATTGTTGAATTGGATGAGCAAAAAGCGCCTATCAGTACGAAGAATTTTTTAATGTATGCGGATAAGGGATATTATGATAACACCTTGTTTCATCGCGTGATTCCAGGGTTTATGATTCAAGGCGGTGGTTTTACTAAAGCATTCCGTCAAAAACCAACCGATGCGCCTATTCAAAATGAAGCCAATAATGGGTTAAAAAATACTCGCGGCACGATTGCGATGGCACGTACTAACGATCCTAATTCTGCGACTTCACAATTTTTTATTAATTTAAATGATAATACGGCTCTAGATTATCATGCCTCGTCCCCTGGTTATGCGGTTTTTGGTCATGTCACTTCTGGTATGGAAGTAGTTGATAAAATCGCAAAGGAAAGAACTCACAGTCAAGATGGACATCAAGATGTGCCCGTGACACCGGTTGTAATTGAGTCCATCAAGCGTGTGAAATAAACTATTTACGTTTAAAAGTAATTAATAACTGCGCGGTTAACAGTAAAAATGCACAGGTAGATAAGTAAAGAAATTCTTCATTATATTTACTTTTGTGAAAATTATTAAACATCTGTGTAGCCGCCACATGCGCACCAAATAATGCTAATACTAAAGTTGCATAATCGGTGATTAGATTTTTCCATGGCAATAATAAAATAACCCCAACCAAACCAATCGCAGTCCTTTGCACTTGGCAATAAGGGCAAGGATAGACAAGACCGGCAATATCTAATATCCAAGTGACCACACACACAAAAATACTAAACCAGGCTAAAGGCTTAACGAAAGTATTTACATCGTGATGTTTAAACATAATATGACTCCAGAAGGTTGGTTTATTTACTTGAGTTTAGATTATATTAAACAAGTGTAAATGCGCTTGGATTTGAATTTTTTTGGATAAAATCAATAATCAGGCTTAGATTTTGCGCTAAAAAGTTTTTCGTGGCGGCAGCATGAATAGAAAATGATCTATACCAATATGGATAAAAGGTGTTGGAATTATTTATCAATTAGATTTATTAAATGGGCCCACTAGGACTTGAACCTAGGACCAAAGGATTATGAGTCCTCTGCTCTAACCAACTGAGCTATGGGCCCGGAAAAGGAATGATAACAAAACCTAGTGGCTACAATCAATCCTCGTCTTCTAAGAAACTGCGTAATTGTTCAGATCTGGAAGGATGACGTAGTTTTCTGAGGGCTTTAGCTTCGATTTGTCTAATCCGTTCGCGAGTAACGTCAAATTGTTTGCCTACTTCTTCCAAAGTGTGATCAGTATTCATTTCTATACCAAAGCGCATACGTAAAACTCTAGCTTCACGTTGAGTTAAAGTACCTAATACTGCAGTTGTAGCTTCTTGTAAACCACGGGTTGTTGCGGCATCGATTGGAGACAACACTGTAGTATCTTCAATAAAATCACCTAAATAAGAATCTTCATCACCAATGGGAGTTTCCATGGAAATCGGTTCTTTAGCGATTTTTAGAATTTTACGAATTTTATCTTCAGGCAATTCCATACGTTCAGCCAATTCTTCAGGTGTGGGTTCATAACCATTTTCCTGCAGCATTTGTCTTGAAATACGATTAAGTTTATTAATGGTTTCAATCATATGTACGGGAATACGAATAGTCCTGGCTTGATCGGCAATCGAGCGGGTAATCGCTTGACGTATCCACCAAGTGGCATAAGTAGAAAACTTGTAACCACGACGGTATTCAAATTTATCTACGGCTTTCATCAAACCGATATTGCCTTCTTGAATTAAATCTAAGAATTGCAAACCACGATTAGTGTATTTTTTCGCAATTGAAATCACTAAACGTAAGTTGGCTTCCACCATTTCTTTCTTGGCGCGTCTCGCTTTTGCTTCACCTATCGAAATTTGGCGATTGAGTTCTTTAATTTCATTAATCGATAAGTGCGTGTCTTGTTCTAAAGTTTGCATATCACGTTGTGCTTGTAAGACAACATCACGATGCAATTTTACGCTTTCAGAATAAGCACTACGTTTTTTCGCTTCTTTATCCAGCCATTCTAAATCCACTTCATGCCCTGGAAAAGAAGCGATAAATACTTCACGTGGCATTTTTGCATCTTTCACACAGGCTTTCATAATAACGCGCTCTGCCGTACGCACTTGGCTGACCATACTGCGTACCCGTTTGGTCAATTTATCAAATTGACGTGGCGTTAACCGAAACCTGGTAAACTCATGGGATAAAGTATCTTGCAAAGTTTGAAGTTTTTTCTCATTGGGTTTAGCTTTTTTACTTTCTTTCATAAATGCTAAATAAGCACTTTCCAAAGCATCAAAGCGTGCGCGCACGACTTCAGGATCAGGGCCTGTATCACCGGCTTCACCTTCGCCGCCTTCTTCTTCATCTTCTTCAGGAATTACTTCTTCTTCGATCACAGGTTCTGCGGCGACAATGGCTTCAATTTCTTCACCACTATCATCGGCATCAAAAAATCCAATTAATAAATCAGAAAAACGTAATTCCCCACTTTCTAAATTTGCACGTTCATCTAAAAAGTCTTGAATCAAGGCAGGGTAAGTTGCAAAAGCCGCCATAACTTCGCGCAAGCTTTCTTCAATACGTTTAGCAATAACAATTTCACCTTGGCGGGTTAATAATTCAACTGTACCCATTTCACGCATATACATACGCACTGGATCAGTAATATGACCTAATTCAGCATCCATGGCGAGCACGGCAGCAGCTTCATCATCCACCACTTCTTCTGTTTTTTCAGCAAATAACAGCACTTCTTCATCAGGTGATTCTTCATAGACTGGAATTCCCATTTCTTTGAGCCTTGCCACGATGTCTTCAACACGTTCAGGGTCGATAGTAATGGGCAAATTATCTTTGACTTGATCCAGGGTCAGGTAGCCTTGCTCCGTACCACGGTCTATCAATTGTTTGAGTTCTAATTGCTGTTTTCTGTGATTGCTCATTTTATAATAAATCCTAAAATCTTGTAGAAAAAGTCCTTAACGAATACCCGCCTTCATCCGTAAGTGCTGTAAGCCTTGGCTTACATTTTGAGGTCGCATATTCTATGACCCCTAAAAACCAAAAAGATTCAACATTATTTCAATTATTTTTATACTTCTTCATCTTTTCTTAATAATTCATGAATTTTGCTGCGATCGGCAGGATTTAGCTCGGATAAATCGTCTCTTCTAATCTTAGCTAAGAGATGACCTAACTGAACTTGTGTCACTTCCTGGTGTAATTTATTTACAATATCCGTAAATTCCCGCACTATCGCATCATCTTCAGTCAGCAACAAAGGTTTTGCTGCAAGTGCTGCTAACTCTTGCTGCACGGCTTCTGGCCAATGTGCCAAAAGAGCCCCGATACTTAAACTGGGTTGCGCTTGCAATAAGTGCACCAGTTCAATCAATAATCCCGTATTCGCATAAGGCAAAACCTGTAATTCTTCTATCTTATTCACTAACCCGACTACTTCTGTACGTTGCAATAATAAACACAGTGCTCTATCAACAGGCGATAAGCCTCCTGTTTTTGCAGGAGCCCTGGCTATTTTTCTTGTGTTTACTTGTCCAGGAAAAATAGCTTCTAAGAGCCTTGCTCGATTTAAGCGCGTATATGGCATCAACTGCTCTATAAGCATTTCGCGTAATACCCCTTGAGGTAATTGCGCCAATAAGGGTGATGCTAAACTCACTAACCGTGCTTGACCACTCACATAACTAGTATCGACTTGGGCCAACAAATGTTTAATAAAAACTTCAGAAAAAGGTGTCGCTTTTTTTATCAGTTGTAAAAATGCATCCTTGCCTAATTCACGTACAAAACTATCTGGATCATACCTATTCGGTAAGAAAATAAACTTTAATGAATATTCATCTGAAAGTAAAGGCAAACTGGTTTCTAATGCACGCCATGCGGCATCTCGCCCAGCATCATCACCATCAAAACATAATATCACTTCCGGTGTTAAACGAAATAAACGTGTCAATTGTTTGGGTGTCAATGCAGTGCCCATCGTCGCAACCGTTGTGGTAATACCATATTGGGCGAGTGCCACTACATCCATATAACCTTCAACTACAACCATATAATCAAATTGGCGCTTTGCTTGCATGGCTTCATACAAACCATAAAGCTCACTACCTTTATGAAAAAGAGCAGTTTCTGGTGAATTCAAATACTTAGGTTCACCTTTATCTAAAATGCGTCCACCAAAACCTAATACCCGCCCGCGCTTATCGCGAATGGGAAACATAATGCGATCACGAAACCTATCATAATGAGAATTATTTTTTTCAATAAGCATGCCAGTTGCAAGTAATTCACTGCGCTTAGGATTAAATTTTTTTAATAATGAATCCCATTCAGAAGGAGAGTAGCCGATGGCAAACTGTTTGCATATTTCTCCAGTTAGACCTCGGTCTTTTAAATATTGAACCACCCGTTCTTTTTGTGGATGATGTTTTAATTGTTGGCAATAAAACTGCATGACTTCTTTTAATAAATCATAATGATCAACATTAGATTTTTCATAAGTAGTATTGCTACTATATTCTTTAGGTAAACTTACGCCTTGTTGTTTGGCTAAATATTCTACGGCTTCAATAAATGAAAAACGATCATAAGCCATTAAAAAACCAATGGCATTGCCGCTGGCGTGACAGCCAAAGCAATAATAAAACTGCTTGGTTTGACTTACGGTAAATGAGGATGATTTTTCTTGATGAAAAGGACAAAGGCCTTTTAAATTATGGCCAGCCGATTTTAAGGGCACGCGGGCTTCAATCAGCTCAACAATATCCGTGCGAGCGATTAAATCATCGATAAAATGTTGCGGAATAGTTTGGTACGACATAGTATGCGAATTAATGACTGAGTATGTCTTTAACTGTAGCACTTAATACAGCCATATCGACCCGGCCTTGAACCTCTGGTCTTAATATAGCCATGACATTGCCCATGTCTTTAATAGAGGTAGCATTACTTGCCTTAACCGCTTCTTTAACTAAATTGGCAAGCGCAGCTGTATCTAAAGGTTCAGGTAAGTAACTTTGAATAATAACAAGTTCAGATTGTTCTTGCGCGACTAAATCGTCACGATTAGCCGCTTGATAATGGGTAATAGATTCGCGACGTTGTTTAGCGGCCTTATCTAAGACCGCTAATACTGCCGCATCGTCTAAAGAAATACGTTCATCTATTTCACGTTGTTTAATCGCAGAAATAATCAAACGTATGGTCCCTAAGCGTTGTTTGTCGCCTGCTTTTAACGCTGCTTTCATATCATCCTGCAAACGTTGTTTTAAGCTAGACTCGCTCATGACCTGCTCCAATTAACGATTATCGTGAAATTCACGCATTTGTTTATTTTCTCGGCCTAATTTTTTGTGATGCCGCTTAACAGCAGCAGCCTTTTCACGCTTACGCGCTTCTGAAGGTTTCTCAAAACCATTAGCCCGACGACGCGCTTTAGCAGCACGACCTTCTTTATCACTTTCGCGACGAAAACGTCTAACGAATTGCTCAAAAGATTCCATTTCCTTCTTGATGACTACAGCCATCGAAATCACCACCATAAGTTGTTAAAAAGATTAATTATACACCAAGGTTTGGATATTACTGACTTTTCTTGAGAAAAGCAAACAAATACGCATGAGTTATAGAAGCTTTTTCTATGGCTCAAAAATTGCAACCATATGAAAATAAAAGATTTTTTAAATTTTGGTTAATGATTCGTTTGAATATTTTTGATTTCTTCAATAGATAAACCTGTGACGCGCGCAACTAAAGCCGCATCTATACCTTCTTCTAACATACGCTGAGCTATTAAAAGCTTACTTTCTTGGCGACCTTCCTTCCTTAACATCTGCGCAATAGTCATGCTTACACCTCCAACTTTATCATTCATAGTCTGTAAAACCTCTAAGATTTTATCATACTGCTGGGTACCTGCCGTGTGGAATATATACCCTAATAATACCCCAAAAAGGTCTTTTTCACCAAGCGCCAATAACTCTTCAAGTGCATCCTGCATTGTTTTTAATCGCAAGGCAATATCTTGAGATCGCCTGTGCTTCATCACAAATGACATCAATCCAGAAAACGTATATTCTCTGAAATCCTCATCTTCAATCTGCCCCAAATCAATTACGTTAATCGGCTCTAATAAATATTGCCTACCTATTACTTGATATTCTTTAACAAATAATTCATCTAATTTACGCGCATAAGGATACGGCGAAATTTTTCCATGATAAAACACCAATGGGTACACCAATGGTAATTCTTCTGTTTTATATTGCCGCGCATGATCATGCATAATCGCCAAAGCGTAACGCATAATTTGTAAAGGCATTAAACGTTCAGCTTCACTTTTATGATCAATCAACAAATACAAATAAGCCAAGCTCTCGCCCATGCGCACACTATAAACCATGTCCGTCACCGACTTCCGCAATTTCACATCCACATGAATATCTTTTTGCAAAGTCAAAGTTGTCAAATCAATAAGATTCAAAATATCTTTAGGCAAATACTGCACAAAAAACTGCCGCGCCGCGCGCAGGTCCGTCATACAATAAGTAAAAGTCCGGTCGTGAAGATCCATCTTGGACATAAGCCTTTCTCAAATTTCTTCAAAGGCAATTGCGAAACAGCCTGTTTCGCAAATTTCTAGAGTCCTCTGAACTCGATATCATCTCAGAAAAGTGTTGATTTGTCATATATTATTAACTATTATTTGATATAAACATCATATAAAAAACATTTATGGATCAAATGTGAGTTGATTTTCGATACTGATGATTTATTTGAGTAATATATGAATTTTGAAAATAATCAGGACTTATGATATTAATTATATAAATGATTTACAATCACATTAAAAAGCATTAAAGCGCAAACCTTAAACTTTATATTTAAAAAGATATCTATTATAATATCTATATAAATATCTTTTTAGGAGTCTCATATGCAAATCATCACCGCAACAGAGTTAAAACGAGACATGAAACAAATACTTGAACGCTCCATAGCCAGCAAAGAACCCATCATCATCAAACGCCCACACGGCCATGATATGGCATTAATTTCCTTATCTGAATATGAATCTCTAAAAGAAACCGCCTATTTATTAGGCGAAAAAGCCAATGCCGAACACTTAGCGCAGTCTATAAAACAATTAAAGGATCTAGAGTAAACATGGAAATTGCTTTCACGAATATCGCCTGGGATGATTACCTAAACTGGCAACAACATGATAACAGGTTTGGGTAAACCCGAACCATTGAAATATCAATTAAAGGGCTATTATTCACGCAGAATTAATCAAGAACATAGACTTGTATATCAAGTCACAAAAGAAAATGTGTTACATATCATTTCAGTACGGTATCATTACGAAAAATAAATTTCTCATCAAGTGATCGTCAACTCAACACCCCGCGACTTGCTCGCGGGGCCAGAATGAATGCCGCGCAAATTTTACAGTTTTGCTTTTAAAGTAAATTCTGTTTTAGGAGTTATTTCTGCTGCGAAATCTTCTCTTGTCGGCGCATTAACAACACTTGATGCGCTAGAGCTTGCAGTATTGCCATCATCTTTTTTCACTTTATACAAATCATTCACATGCAATCTCCAAGCATCACGGATTCCATTTCCTGTTGTCCAAGCCTCTTTAGTTGGAGAAAGTGCATCAAATAAATTTGTTAAGGCAGCTTGGTCGTTTGCTGTATTTTTTACAGAAGATTGTTGCTCATGATCGCTTTTGGTTTGAAATATTATATATTCACCATGTTTCTCTGCAAATTTTTGATTTTTAGAAGATGCTTCTTCTTGAGGATATTTCACATATCTACCACCATGTACTTTTGTTAAGTCTTCCTCTGTAAATACATCCAGTTTTTCATCACCATCCTCAGAAGCTTCTTCTACAAAACTTTTAATCCGTTCATTATTTTCATTTGAACCATTTCCATTTGCTTCATAATTATCATCAAGGTCATCACCGTCGTTGTTATCGTCACGATCTTGACGTACTAAGCCTGCAGGTGTACCGTGCGTAACATTGGTAAATAGTTTTTTCCTTTTAGGCGTTGCATTATGTTGAGAAGCTTGCTGTCCAAGTCTTTCTTCCAATTGTTGAATCTTCTGTCGATCCAATTGTCGTTCTTTTAGTAATTGTTGAACTTGCTCTGGAGCTTGTTGTTTCAAATTCTTCGTATTAAAAATATCATTTAATAAACCTAATGAACGAAATCCAGCATTGTTTATAGCATTAAAATATTTCTTTAAATCTGTATATGCTAAAGAAGTTTTTTCGCTAAAAGAAAACAAACCTCGCGGCTTTAACAAAATATCGCAAATTTTTTCTCTATATATTGGATCATCTTTATAAACCAATAGTAGATCAAACCATTGATGCGCAGTAAGATATTTTTCATCATAATCATCAAGTGAGAAAAAACTTCTAGAGTTTTGGCGATTTATTAAAGCCTCTAAAATGTCTGTATGATTTTTAGCATGCACCACCAATTGCGCAACGTTATCGTTAATAATATCTGTGCTATTGATATCAATTAAACTATCTACTTTAGCATTAATAATGCGTTTTGCTGTTGTGATTTCATCTGAAAAAAGTGCTAACCATTTACTCCATAAAAGTGAAAATGTGCTTAATGGTTTACTGGATATTGATTTTATCCATGTATTTGCAGCTTGATAACCCTGCGTACGCATTGTTGAGTTTCCTGCAAACACATTAGTAAATTCTTCAGAAGCCTCAAGCTTTGCTTTTTCTAACAATTGATGATTTTCAGATTTCGTTGTTTGTGAAGTTTCAGCTCGTTGAATTAAAGCAAATCCATTTGTAATCAACTCTAGCTCCGTTTTCGCTTTCTTAAGCATTTCTGTTTTAGCAAATTTATCTAACAATAAATTAGTAAATTCCTGTTCATCTTTAAAAATAGCTGCACCACTATTATTTTTTATATGGGGAAGCCACACTATGATAGATTGAGCGATAGACAAAGACAAAACTGATAACTCTAAGAGGTATTCTTTTACTGTGGCATCTGTTTTATTTTCTCTGAGAAATATCCCAATTTTATTTCTTAAAACACTTTCAGATAAATCTGCATCATCTACTACAGGTCTTAATCCTTTTAACCAAGTCAATGCTTCTGTTGATAACTGATCAAGAAAAATAAATTTCGCCATGTTGACCTCTCTTTTTTATTTAGTTTATTTATTGATTACTGCTACTTATTTGCCGCTCTAAGTTCTACTAATTTTTCGTTCCTGTTTTTCTCTAAGAATGGGTAATCCTTTTCCATTTGCAATGCCATTTGTCCATATTTTTCTGCTTTTTTCATATTATATGGCAGCATGGAAACATCATCATCATCACTCCACATATTAAATAACATTGATATTTTGTAATAGATCATTTTTACAGTATCTTTCGCTGTTTTATTATTAACTGTAAATCCTGGTGCTTTATCTTGTTTCTCAATATCATGCAATAAAGTATCTTCAATGCTCGCCAGATTTTTTGCCACTTCAAGACCTGCATAATAAGCATTTAACTCCTGTGCCACAGCTAAGGGAGTTGCGGTTTCATCAGCTAAGGCTTCAATGAATGAAAACATTTTTGCAGACATTGTTTCTCCTTTGCCAATAAAATCACGCCGTGTGTGACCATTTGTTGCAAGCGTTGCTACCCTCGTTCCTTTACCAATGCTCTCATTATAAAGTTCTAAATTATATTGAAGTCGTAAGTTTTGCACTAATGCTACTTTTGATTGAGTCCATCCTGCATATTTTATCATGTTTTGCCCATCTGTTATTGAGCTGCTTTCAAGCTGACCTTTTGTTACTTTTTTTGATCTCCACGTTACAAAAGATAACATTGAACCGTTACCATTTTGAGTACCAAATCCGCTGGTTACTTGGGTTAAGTTAACAGTTAGATTTCCATGCGCATTTTCTTGCTCTCTTTTCTTAGTATTTTCTTGCTCTTCTTGTAATTTTCTTTCTAATTGTTTTAACCTAGTTCCTGCTAATGCGACATCATTTTGAGCTTTTGATAATTGCTCTTGTGTCGATGATGCTTTATCATTAATATTTGCTGCTTTTTGTGCAATATGTGCTAGCATCTGTTGAAAATCATTTACAGTGGTTCGTTCAACCATTCTATCGCGCATCATTTTTTCTGTTGCTGCTTGATATGAGTTAATAGCAGTTAATAATGAGGTTATACTCGCCATTACAGTTGCATTTGATTTTGGTGATGATAAAGCTTTTACTGTCATCGTATTCCAATCGGCAAATGATTTGGGCAAGCCATCTGTTGCTGAGACATAACGTCTTAATTGACCTAATAATATTGAGGCTTCTTTTGATAATACATTAGAAGGGCTTGTAAAAAAGGACTCTAGTTCCCCTTTATAAGTATCGTATAAAACAGCTTGGTTGCGTGTTTGTTTTGCATTTTCTCTAATAGCTTCAGCACTTTTTGCAAGAGTACTTAGCGCTTCCGTCGATAATTTATGTTCTTCTTTAATTTTTGATGATGAGTCATCTTGTTTGTTTTCAGCAATCATCTCTTCATACTCAAAAGCCATTTTTTCTAATGAAACAGCTTGCTTTTCCATTTTTCCTTTGATTTCTTGGACGCATACCGAAAGAGATTCTAATAATTTCACTGGTACTAAAGCATTTTTTTCTCGCACTTCTAGTAATGGGTCTACATCACTACCAAAGAGAGAAGAAATCAGTGTAGATGTTACCAAAATTTTAGGCATTACAACCAACTCAAACTTTGCTAAATGTGTATAATAAGATTCTTCTTGTTGTGTAGCTTCTGCTAAATGAGCTGCTACGGATGCTAAAACTTTTTGATTAAATGCTTCTTCACTCATATTGCTAGCTGTCGCGTTTAATGCAATAATTTCTTCTTTAAATTTTCCCATTTTGTACAACCTCAAACTTATATAATTTTTATAATGCCTCTATTAAGTAACCTACCATATTGCCAAAAATTTGGCCAACTGAATGTTTCTATGGCTTATATAAAATGATTTTATCATGAATGAATTTTTAACTAAACATAAAACGTGAATGAGTTAGATGATTACACGGCTTTCATCGCGGCAATTTAGTCTAGAATATAAAGACACCTATTCTAGCCAACTAAGGGACTCGTATGACTGTGACTTGGATCAATATCGGCCTCGCCTTTTTGGAAGGTTTTGCGCTGATTATTTCGCCTTGTATATTGCCTATATTGCCTATTGTTTTATCTGGATCGCTCGCGGGGAGTCGTAAGCATCCGGTTGGAATTATTATTGGTTTTGTGGCGACTTTTGCGGTGTTTACTTTGTTTGCGCATAAATTAGTTGCGTGGCTCGGGATTGATTTAAATATTTTGCGGGATGTGTCTTTGTTTTTGTTATTACTGCTCGGTTTTGTGATGTTGTCGGGTTTTTTAACTGAGCGGTTTGCGCGCTTGACGGGTGGGCTTGCAACTATTGGTGCAAACATTCCGGCTTTGAATAAAAATGATGGCTTTTTCAGTGGGCTGGCATTGGGCAGTTTAATTGGCCTTATTTGGACGCCGTGTGCTGGGCCGATATTAGCGGCTGTGATTGTGCAAAGTGTGGTGCAAACCACTACTTGGGATAGTTTTTTGACAGTGCTTGCTTTTGGTATTGGCGCGGCGGTGCCGATGTTAATCATTGCTTTTGCGGGCAGAAATATATTAAAGCGCTTAAATATTTTTAAAACCCATTCGGTACTATTGCGCAAAGTATTAGGTTTGATTGTGATTATTACCGTGTGCTATATGATTTATAGTAATAGCATGTCTTCACCTTTTGGCTCTCGCGCGACTTCAATTGATACGCATACACAATATACGCCTGCTGCGCCTTTACTGAATCCCATTCATAGACCTTATCCTGCGCCTGAAATTTCTGGCATTAGTGCATGGATTAATTCTGATCCCTTAACCATAGAATCTTTAAAAGGTAAAGTCGTATTAATCGACTTTTGGGCTTACTCTTGTATTAACTGCATTCGCACTTTGCCTTATTTAAACAGTTGGTATGAAAAATATCATCATGAAGATTTTGTGATTATTGGCGTGCATAGTCCGGAATTTGATTTTGAACGTGATCTTAACAATGTACAAGCGGCGGTGACAAAAGATAAAATACTTTATCCGGTTGCGCTCGATAATCGTTTTGCCACTTGGAATAATTATCATAACAGTTTTTGGCCTGCGCATTATTTAATTGATAAAAATGGTAATGTGGTTTATGAAAAATTTGGTGAAGGTGATTATGGTGTTACGGAAAATAATATTCGCTTTTTATTAGGCATGAATGAACATGTGCCCATGCATGCTGATCCTGCAACCGCATCATTGATGCAAACTCCAGAGACTTATTTAGGTTATACAAGAGCCGATAGTTTTGTGCGTTTTGAAAATCTGCAACATAATACAGCCGCGCAATATACTTATCCCAATACTTTGCCAGCAAATACATGGGCGCTTGAAGGTAATTGGACAGTATTGCCCGAGAAAATTTCTGCGAGTCAAGCCAATGCTAAAATTAAAATTCATTTTCATGCTGCAAAAGTATTTGCGGTGATGGGACAACATGCGGGCAAACCGATTGCAGTGGAAGTGCGCTTAGATGGCGTGTTGCAAAATACTGTTCAAGTGAATGATGATACTTTATATACATTACTTGAATTACCTGCGCCGCAAGCGGGGGTTTTGGAATTGACAGTCACAGAGCCTGGGCTTGAGTTATATACCTTTACTTTCGGAAGCTGATGACAGTCATTTACACTGACAGGCAATAACATGTTTTATTTTCATGCATAATCACCTAAAAACATGTTTTATTTATCTGCATTAATCAAAAATATATATATTTTTCAAATGCTTATAGCAATGGTTTTTATGCGTGTCTTCATAAATACCAGTTATATATACCTTGTTATTTTATGCAAAATTGTATAAAATAACCTATAATTATCTCCAAGTAATGTACAATTTAACAGGTTAGTTTATGCATAGAACCGCTGAAATAGATTTAATCGACTGGTTAAATGAAGAGCCTCGTATGCCCTTACTCATTCGGGGCGCGCGACAAGTGGGTAAAACCACTCTGATATATCACTTTGCCGAAAAGTATTTTAAAGATAATTGGCTTGAAATTAACTTTGAGCTTGAACCAAAGTTTAAAGATTGTTTTAACTCACTTGATCCCATTGATATCATTACAGCAATTAACTTTATAGCACAAACAAAAATTACGCCTAATAAAACCCTTTTATTTTTAGATGAGATTCAAGACTGTCCACAAGCGATTCTCGCGCTACGTTATTTCAAAGAAAAAATGCCGCAGTTGCATGTGATCGCTGCTGGATCATTATTAGAATTTACATTGAATAAACCAGACTTTCGCATGCCAGTTGGACGTGTAGAATCATTGTATATTAAACCTTTGTCATTTTTCGAATTTTTACAAGCAACTGAACCTGTTGATAACATCGATTATTTGCAACAGATTAATATTGATAGCAACATTCCTACAGCAATACATGACAAATTAATGCACAGTGTACAAAACTATTTATTATTAGGTGGCATGCCAGCAATTATCAATAGATACTTAAAAACAAAAGATTTCATCAGAATAGAAAAATTACAAGGCAGCTTATTAAACAATTATCGCAGTGATTTTGGCAAATATGGCGAAAAAATTAATTTATCACTTTTACAAAATGTTTTTAATCAACTACCCGGTTTAGTTGCGCAGCATTTCAAATATTCACGCTTAGACATTGAAGCAAAATCAAGAGAGCTAAAACCCATATTACAAGCTTTATATGATGCTGGACTTGCTTATCCCGTTCACGCTTGTCATGCCAGTGGGCTGCCGCTTGCGGTCGGTAAAAATGATCGTAAGTTTAAATTATTGTTTATTGACATTGGTCTAATGCAACATTCCCTTGGTGTAAGCGCAGATCTTTTTATGAGCAAAGATATTATGTTAATCAATCAAGGACAATTGGTAGAGCAATTTGTAGGCCAAGAATTACAGGCTTATGCACCACGTTATGAAACATGTGATTTGTATTACTGGGATAGAGATGTCATGAGTGCACAAGCAGAAATAGATTATTTATATACCTATAAACAGCATATTATTCCTATTGAAGTCAAAGCAGGTAAAAGTGGAAGATTAAAATCTTTACATTTGTTCTTAAAAGAAAAAAATGCGCGTTTAGGGTTGAAAATATCTTCCGCCCCTTTATCCAGGAATGATAATTTATTTTCTGTGCCACTTTATTTACTATGGAAATTGCCTGATTTTATGCAACAACTTGCGGCTCGCGATTTACTATAAATTTAATTCTTCCAGCGGCCAACGACTGTGAATTTGAATGGCCAAAGGTTCGTGTTGTCCGACTTTTAAACGCTGATAACCTGCAAACGCTATCATCGCACCATTATCTGTGCAAAATTCTATTCTTGGGAAAAATACTTTGCATCCCACAGCTGCAGCACGCTCAGTTAATTGTTGTCGCAAAGATAAATTGGCACCGACGCCGCCGGCAACCACTAAAGAAGTTGCCTGTGTTTGTTCAATTGCGCGTAAACTTTTTGCAACTAAAACATCAACAACTGCTTGCTGAAAACTGGCGGCAATATTTTTTTGGGTTTCTGGATCTTGGCTGCTTGCTTGCCAAGTATGTAACACATGAGTTTTTAAACCACTGAAACTAAAATCTAAACCCGGTCTATCTAACATCGGTCTTGGAAAACGATACTTTTTAGCATCGCCTAATTCCGCTAATTTTGCTAAACGAGGACCGCCCGGATATTCTAAGCCCATAATTTTTGCAGTTTTATCGAATGCTTCGCCCGCCGCATCATCTAAAGATTCGCCCAATATTTTATAATCACCAATATTTTTTATATCGGCTAATAATGTATGTCCGCCTGACACTAATAAAGCTAAAAACGGAAATTCTGGACTTGGCGTTTCTAATAATGGTGAGAGTAAATGTCCTTCTAAATGATGCACACCTATTGCAGGAATATTCCATGCATACGCAAGACTGCGCGCAAAACATGCGCCAACTAATAATGCACCGGCTAATCCTGGACCTGCGGTATAAGCAATGCCGGTGATTGAAGATTTATCGATATTGGCTTGTTTAAATGTTTGTTCAACTAATGGCAATAATTTTCGCACATGATCGCGCGAGGCTAATTCTGGCACAACTCCGCCATATTCAGCATGCAGTTCCACTTGACTGTATAATTGCTGCGCCAATAAACCTTGTTCGCCATCATAAATAGCAATGCCAGTTTCATCGCAAGATGTTTCAATACCTAATACCCGCATTAAATTTTCGTCTCAGTACCGCCACGTAAGCGTTTAATATTTTCTTTATGCCGCCAAAATAAAATCGCGCACATGATAATAATCGGCAAACTCATCATAAAGCCTTCTGAAAAAAACACCCAGATCGTGGTGACAAACATGGCGAGCAGAGCTGACAAAGATGAAACTCGGCCATATGCCCAGGTTAATAGCCAAATTGCGCTAAAACAGGCACCAAACATCCAAGATAAACCCCATAATCCACCCATGGCGGTTGCCACGCCTTTCCCGCCTTTAAATTTAAAAAATACCGGGTAAATATGCCCGATAAAAGCGGCGAGTGCTGTTAAACCCGTTAACATGGGTAATTGGAACAAATAATGAACCATCACCGTGGGAATAAAGCCTTTTAAAGCATCCCCTAATAATACTAGGGCAGCTAATTTTTTACCCGCTATTCTAGCAACATTGGTGGCGCCCGGGTTTCCAGAACCCTCTGTGCGCGGATCGGGTAAATTGAATAATTTACAGACAATGATTGCGCTTGAAATCGAGCCTAATAAATAGGCAATAAACATCCAAATTGCGTAGTCAGCCATAGCCCCATGTTCCTTATTAAAAACCTATTATGTTAATATAGGCAATATGGATAAATTATACATACAAAGCTTGCTGCTTCATACCACAATTGGCTGTCTAACTTGGGAAAAGCAAATTCTGCAAACGGTGATAGTCAGTCTTGAAATGGGGATTGATTGCAAAACCATTAGCCTAACCGACTCCATCGAGTCTACTCACAATTATGCGCTTTTATCAGAGCAATTAATCGCTTTTGCACGGGTTGCAAAATATGATTTGATTGAAACCTTGGCCGAAAAATTAGCGCAGTTTATTCATCAAGAATATCCGATGATTAAACAATTAAAATTATCGCTCGAAAAACCAGGTGCGATTCCTCATGCTAAAACTGTGGGTGTCATCATTGAACGCACCTTTGATTAATTTACCTATCCCGAGCGCTGAAGCAGGGGCGCATAGTGCGCAATTAACACAAACAATAATTGAGCGCATACAGCAAAATAATAATTGGATTTCTTTTGCAGATTATATGCAGATGGCTTTATATGAACCAGGTTTGGGTTATTATACGGCGGGCGCGCATAAATTAGGACGTGAAGGAGATTTTGTCACAGCACCTATGATATCAAAATTATTTTCTCAATGTTTAGCACATTTTTGCATGAATCATTTACCGCATGCAAATATTTTAGAACTGGGCGCAGGCACGGGTGTGATGGCTAAAGATATTTTATTATTTTTAGAAGAAAATAATGGTGTGCCCGAACATTATTTTATTTTAGAAGTGAGCGCTGATTTGCGACAGCGTCAGCAATTTTTTTTAAAACAGGTTATTCCACATTTATATTCTAAAATTCAATGGCTAGATACATTGCCTGAAAATTTTGTGGGCATTATTTTAGCCAATGAAGTGTTAGATGCTATGCCTGTTCATTTATTTCATTATAACAATAATGAATTATTTGAAGCCGGCGTCAGTGTAGAACAGCAGCATTTTATTTTAAAAGATAAACATGCAGACACAGCATTTAAAGAACAAGTTGATATTTTACCCATTGAAAATAAAACTGATTATCTATCAGAAATAAATATAAATTTAAACGGATTTTTAAATGGCTTAAGTAATGCGCTGCAACAAGGTTTAATCGTGTTTATCGATTATGGTTTTGATGACAATACTTATTATCATCCACATCGCACAGAAGGCACTTTAATGTGTCATTATCGTCACCATTCACACACAGATCCATTTTTATATCCAGGTTTACAAGATATCACTGCCCATGTAGATTTTACTGCGCTCGCTAAAGCTGGAATTGCCGCAGGATTTGAAGTGGAATATTTCGCTAATCAAGCAAGGTTTCTACTAGAAAATGGTTTAATCGAACTTGCACACACACCTGATATGGCCATGTCCCAACAAATCAATACCTTAACTTCTCCTGCTGAGATGGGGGAGTTATTTAAAGTGATGGTTTTTAGGAAAAATATTTCTTAACTGTATTAAAGATAACTTCTTCATCTGCAACAACAGAAATAAAATGACTGGGCTTTTTAAGTAGTAATTGCAAAGCAGGTGGAACGGGAATTTCGATATTTAACATCGGCTCGATAGTTTCTTCAAATTTGCTGGCATCTGCTGTGGCGACGACTATCCAGGGTTTATCTGATAATTGATTTCTGACATAACATGCGGTTGCCGTGTGCGGGCAAATTATTTTTTGATATTTTTGATAAGTCTCTTTAATGGTATCTGTAATTTGTGCATCAGTGACCGCATAGGCTGGCATATTTTCTGCGAATGATTCATGAGTTTGAAATAAATATTTTAAACGTTCAAAATTACTTGGATTGCCGACATCCATCGCATTTGCTAAAGTCTCAACACTGCGTTTGGGCTCAAAATTTCCGGTGCGAATATAATCAGGCACAATAGCATTGGCATTGGTCGCTGCAACAATTTCAGTAATAGGGCAACCAATTTGTTTTGCCCAAAACGCGGCTGTAATATTGCCTAAATTACCACTTGGCACAATAAATCTTGCGCCCACGCCGTATTGTTGAAAATACTGCAAACTGCTATATGCATAATAACCCATTTGCGGTAGCAATCTGCCAATATTAATACTATTGGCTGTGCTTAAATGTGTATACGCTTGCCAATTGGCATTGGTAAAAGCAGATTTGACTAAACGCTGGCAATCATCAAAAGTGCCTTGCACAGCTAGTGATAAAATATTATCGCCCCAACAATTAATTTGATGCGCTTGTCTTTCGGATATTTTACCTTCTGGGTATAAAATAACGACTTGAATATTTTCTTTACCATGAAACGCACTCGCAACTGCAGAACCGGTATCACCACTTGTTGCAATCATCAGCGTCATTTTTTTTGTAGCTAAACGATTCATGCATTCTGCGAGAAAACGTGCGCCAAAATCTTTAAATGCTACGGTAGGCCCGTGAAATAATTCAAGCAATTGCGTATTATCATTTAACTGTGTTAATGGTACTGGAAAATTAAATGCTTTTTCACAAATATCCGCTATTTGTTGTTCAAGCGGACTGTCTTTTACAAATGGTTTTATAAGCGCGGTGACGAGTTCTGCATAAGGCAGATTTTCTAATTTTATTTTTGGGAATGTTTGCGGCACATAAAGTCCACCATCCGGTGCAAGACCACTTTGTATAGCTGTTGCAAAATCAATTAAATCATGACCACGGGTGCTTAAATATTTCATAGAACTTGAGCGCCTTGTTTGCTAATTAGCGATACGTACTGATCGCTTGCTAAATTAAAATCTGCAAAAGCCGATTGCATCGCGTTTGCAATATCTATTGCCCTTTCTTGATTAGGCGCAAATGCAAATACACTTGGACCTGAACCTGAAATCGATGCACCTAATGCACCGTTTTCAAGTGCAGCATTTTTAACGGCTGCAAATCCCGGAATTAAACGCGCACGTTTAGGTTCAATAATACAATCATGCAAAGATTCTTGTAATAATATTAAATCTTTAGTATATAACGCTGAAATAAATCCCGCTAAATAAGCTGACTGCTTAATATGATCCAGCAATAAAATTTCTTTAGATAATACGGCTCTTGATGCTTTGGTATCTAAACGCATATGCGGATGGACAATGACCACATAAATATCAGGCACGGGTAATTCTAAAATTCTAATCGGATTAAGCGATTGCGTTAAAGTGATGCCGCCGTATAAACAAGGAATCACATTATCACTGTGCGCAGTGCCAACGGCAACTTTCTCGCCATGTAATGCATATTTAATTAATTGTGGATTGGTTAAAGGTTTTTCTAAAAATGCATTAACGGCTACTAATGCAGCAACGCTAGATGCAGCTGAACCACCCATACCGCAGCCTAAGGCTAAACCTTTTTTAATGTGAATAGAAAATCCGGTTTCTATATTTAAATCTTGGCAGAAAAAATTCACCACTGCTGAAGCTGTATTTTTGTCAGGATCTAACGGTAACTCATCTGCAGAATCTATTTTATCAATAATAATTTGATTATCATCTCGGCGCGTGAGCGTAACAATATCACCCACATTTTCAATGGCAAAACCTAGTAAATCAAAACCGACAGCGACGTTAGCACAAGTGGCTGGCGCAAAGGCGCTGATTGTTGTTAAATTATTTAATAATGTTGTCATATGATCGATACCAATCTTAATACATCCGCAAAAATACCTGCTGCAGTCACTTCCGCGCCTGCGCCTGGACCTTGAATAATCAAGGGCTGTTTATCATAACGTTTAGTTCTAAAACATAACATATTATCGGCGCCCGATAAACGTGCAAATGGATGATCTAAAGGATAAGATTTCATTGCCACTCGCACTGTGCCATTTGCTTCAATTGAACCTACATAAACAAATTTTTCGTTGGCTTTGGTTGCAGCTTCCACACGCGTTTGCATTAAATGGTCAAACTCGGGTAAGCGTGTCATAAATTCATCTACAGAACATTCACGTAACGCTTCAGGAATTAAATTTTCCACAGTAACATCAGCAAGTGTTGTAGAAAATCCTAATTCACGCGCGAGCACTACCATTTTACGCGCAACATCCATGCCGGATAAATCATCACGCGGATCAGGTTCTGTATAGCCTAATGCTTTTGCTTGTTTCACCACACTTGAAAACGGTTGTCCAAGTGATAGCTCATGAAAAATATAGCCTAATGTGCCAGAAACCGTACCTTCAATGCTATAAACATCATCGCCCGTTTGAATTAAATCTTGTAAAGTTTTAATAACAGGTAAACCTGCGCATACTGTAGTTTCATATAAAAAATGTCGGCCTAAATTTTTAGCGTTAGCTTTGAGTTCCTGATAATAGTTAAAATCACCAGAGCCTGCGCGTTTATTCGGCGTAATAATATGTGCACCTTTTTTCATCCAATCTAAATAACGTGCTGCAATTTGATCACTCGCCGTACAATCAATAATGACGGCATGCGGAATATCTTCAGCGATAATATAATCTGAAAATTTATCTAAATCGGTGGGTTCCAGAATGCCATCAGATAAACGCATTTGCTTTGAATTAGCAATGCCACGCACATAAAGATTAATACCATCATTTTCAGCTAAATTTTTTCGCGTGTGTTCAATTTGTTTTAATAAACTACTGCCGACCAGTCCGCTGCCAATCACGCCTATTGAAATAGCTTTATTGGATAAATAAAATCCACCATGCACAGCGCGCATCGCACGATTAATTTCTTGACTCGCAACGACCAAAGAAATATTGCGTTCACTAGATCCTTGTGCAATTGCACGAATATTAACATGGGCATTAAATAAACTTTGCGTAAGTTTTGCGAGTATGCCGCGCGTTCCAATCATTCCTTCACCGACTACAGCTAAAATACTGCAATGTTCATCGCAGCTGATACGCTCAATAATTTTTTCTTTTATTTCAAATTTTAATTGCTCGTTTAATACATTCAAAGCCTCTTGTGATTGCACTGCAGGAATGGCAAAGCAAATAGAATGTTCACTGCTCGCTTGGGTAATTAAAATAATGGAAATATGTTTGGCTTGCAAAATACCAAATAGTTTCGCAGCAAATCCTGAAACACCTATCATGCCTGCGCCTTCAATATTTATTAACGCAATATTTTCAATACTACTAATGCCGCGGATAGGTAAATTTGATGGCTTGATCGATTGATGTATCATTGTGCCTTTGGCATCAACGTTATAGCTGTTGCGAATTAAGATGGGGATTTGATCTTCAATTGCAGGAGCAATTGCTTTTGGATGCAATACACCCGCACCAAAATAGGCAAGCTCTAAAGCTTCTTCATAAGATAATTCATCTAAAACAAAAGCAGAAGGCACGCGTTTTGGATCAGCGCTGTAAACACCATCAACATCAGTCCAAATAATTAATTCTCTTGCATGTACTAATTTTGCAATAATCGCAGCAGAATAATCGCTGCCATTACGTCCTAAAATAGTACGCTTACCATTTTCATCACGCGCGGTAAAACCTGGAATCACCATAATGGCATCAGGATTTTCTGTTAAATAAGATTGTAATTGTGTTTCACTTTGAGCCCAATCAATCGCCAAAGTATCTTGATGGATGTAAGTGTGAATGACATCCAGCGCATCAACAAAAACTGCTTTTTTTGTTTGGGCAAGATAAGCTGTTAATATTTGTGCGGACCACAATTCGCCATAGCTTAAGACTAAATCACGTATTTGTTCTGAATAAGAGGCAACAACAGCAACTGTAGATAAAATATTTTTTATATTATGAATATCATGAGTTAACAAATCTAGAAGATGCGTTTGTGCATCCCCTGTCAGTAAAGTATCAATGACTGTTTTATGGGCATTAAAAATAGGATCGATAATGCTGTCTATAGCTTGTTTATCTTTTGCCGCGTCTAAAGCAAATTGCAAAGCATTAGTGGTTTTATCCATGGCGGACACCACAACAATAGGATGATCGCCTGTTATTAATGGGGTAATAGCATTCAGTCGCACTGCGTCCTTAACACTACTACCGCCAAATTTATGAACTATATAGGTAGATGACATAATAACTCTCATAACTAATAGGCTATCTTGCACAATTATTTATGAAAAAGCTAGTTCCGTATTTTTGCAGTATTTAAACTAAAAGCTTTTGCTGTTGTTCTTGTTGATCCCCATTGTTACGATTTTTTGACCATTGCTGGCATTTAACATAACCATGCTTGGATATCACTGCAATCATGTTTAACGCACAACAACCACCAAGAATGCCGCCAATAATTGTAGCTGCGAGTATTAATTCGCTATAATCTTTTTGTGGGTCGCAAGTATCCTTTACATGACTTTTTAAATCATCTTCAAATTTTTTACATAAAGCATCAGTAATATTTTGCCCAGCTACTTGTGTGTAAATTTGCACTTTATCAACCCAGCCTGAGCTCAGTCCATAGCCATCCAGTTTGATTTCAAAATCGAATTTACAAAGGTCCACCAACTCTTGTGCGCTAAAACCATATTCATCTATTAATTTTGGAAAATAATCATCGATCACATCTTTAACACACTTATACATATCAGCACCATTTGGCTCAACGTTGTCAGAATCTGCGGTTAATTTCCAACACACATCAGCGGCCGCTTGCGCAATATTGTCCAAATTTGTATTCATGTAAGCAAAACATTCAGTCTCTATATCTTTATCTCTAGTCGGCTCACAATAAGCTGTATTATTGGTTTTTGTCCAATTGGATGCAATATTGGTCAATGATGAATTGACAAGATAAATAGCTTCTTGATATTGATTAACGGGTAGCGATTTAACTATAGGCAAATTGGATAATAACACGCTGATAGCACTGGCAAATTTAACAACAGGGTTTATTTTAATACCCGATTGAGCATTTGACCACGCAGTCGTTTTGGGTCCAGGATTGTTAATAGCACTATAAGGATTATAGTTATGCGTTTTTTTACGATTTTTTGTTTGATTTTTTGGCATGATAATTTCTCTAAGTGTTGTGAGTGAAATAAATTACACTCACAACTTATCATATGTACAAAAAATAAACAAAATATTTATTATTAATAAAATATTAATTAACGCTTCATAGCATCAAAGAAATCTTCGTTCGTCTTCGTCGTTTTCAAGCGTTCAATCAAAAATTCCATCGCAGCAATTTCATCCATCGGATGAAGAATCTTACGCAGAATCCATAATTTTTGCAGCTCATCAGGTTTTGTTAATAACTCTTCACGACGAGTGCCTGAACGATTAATATTGATTGCTGGATAAACACGTTTTTCAGCGATACGACGATCTAAATGCAATTCCATATTACCGGTGCCTTTAAATTCTTCGTAAATCACTTCGTCCATTTTGGAACCGGTGTCTACTAAGCAAGTAGCGATAATCGATAAACTGCCGCCTTCTTCAATATTACGTGCCGCACCAAAAAAGCGTTTGGGTCTTTGCAGCGCGTTTGCATCCACACCACCTGTTAATACTTTTCCTGATGCAGGAATGACAGTGTTATATGCACGGGCTAAACGTGTGATCGAATCTAGTAAAATAATAACATCATGTTTATGTTCAACTAGACGTTTGGCTTTTTCCATGACCATTTCAGCCACTTGTACGTGACGGGTTGCAGGTTCATCAAATGTACTGGCAATAACTTCTCCACGAACAGATCGCGCCATTTCTGTCACTTCTTCTGGACGTTCATCAATTAATAATACAATTAATTTACATTCAGGATAATTTTGCGCAATCGAATGTGCCATATTTTGCAGCATCATTGTTTTACCAGCTTTCGGTGGTGATACTATCAAACCACGTTGACCTTTACCTATGGGCGCTGCTAAATCTATTACACGGGCTGTCAGATCTTCTGTTGAACCATTGCCTTGTTCCATACGCATACGATCGCTTGGAAATAAAGGCGTGAGATTTTCAAATAAAATTTTGTCGCGACAATTTTCTGGCGGTTCGTAATTAATTTCATCTACTTTCAACAAAGCAAAATAACGCTCACCTTCTTTAGGTGGGCGAATCAAACCAGAAACAGTATCGCCCGTGCGCAAATTAAAGCGTCTAATTTGACTAGGAGATACATAAATATCATCTGGACCTGCAAGATAAGAACTATCAGCAGAGCGTAAAAAGCCAAAGCCGTCTTGGAGAATTTCCAACACGCCATCACCCGAAATATTTTCTTTCTTGGCGTGACTTTTTAAAATATTAAATATAAGGTCTTGTTTACGGGTGCGAGCAAAATTTTCAACGCCTTCTTCCGCAGCAAGCTGCATCAGCTCAGCGGCTGGTTTTTTTTTCAGTTCTGTTAAGTTCATAGTTGTATGAGATTTCCTGATAGGATGTTGTTGTTAATGAATAATTGTTTTGGTGGTTAAACTTTAGATAAAAAAGTGCGGTCAAACATTTATACCCGAAGGTATGAGTGTAAGAGTAACACTTCTTTATCCGAAAATCAATATAGATTTTTACTAATCTTTAACATGCGCGTCAATAAATGAGGTGAGTTGCGCCTGGGTCACAGCCCCAACTTGGGTCGCCAACACTTCGCCGCCTTTAAATAACATTAAAGTAGGAATGCCTCTGACACCGTATTGACTTGGCGTCTGCGTATGATCATCAACATTAATCTTAACCACTTGAATTTTATCAGAATATTGTGCAGCTATGGCCTCTAATGCCGGTGCAATGGCTTTACAAGGACCGCACCAAGGTGCCCAAAAATCTACTAAAACCGGTATGTCAGCTTCTAAGACCATAGATGTAAAATCATCATCGCCTACGGCTTGTATATGTCCCATCTGTTTTCTCCTTTTTTAAAGTACTAATCATAGCCTGAGTCTTTGCTAAAAATCAATTAGGCCCTACACTTCTTTTAATGAATATACACGTTTTTTCCAAAACTTTTATGTCTATGGGTGTGATCTTATTGATCATTATCAGCACTGCTGTTGAGACTGATATTTTCCTGCCTAGCTTTCCTGCATTAAAAGAATATTTTGCTACCACAGAAAGTAAAATCCAATTACTCATCAGCGTTAATTTTATCGGTCTTTGTATAGCTTCATTTTTTTATGGACCACTTGCAGATGCTTATGGTCGCAGGCCTGTTTTATTAATCGGTATGTTATTATTTACTTTAAGTAGCATCGCCTGCACTTTGGCGAATAGTTTAGAAGTGATGTTATTTTGGCGCTTTATACAAGGCTTGGGCGCTAGTGTAACGTTTATTGTGCCAAAAACCATGATTCACGATAAGTATGACCGTGAAGAAGCGGTTAAAATACTGGGTATTTATGGCAGTATTATCACTTTTGTATTAGCCTTTGCACCCATTATCGGTAATTATTTATATCTCACTTACTCATGGCGTGCTAATTTTATTTTTATTGCCATATTAGCCACATTTACTTTGTTATCTTCAATCATATTTTTGCGTGAATCACTGCATAAAGAAAAGCGCATTTTGATGCACGCACCCACCATCATGAGGAACTATAAAAAATTATTAACTAACCCCACAGCCATGGCCTATTTATATTTATGCTGCGCTATTGTCGGTGCTTATGTGACTTATATCACCAATTTATCGTTGATTTTCATTAATCATTTAGGCGTCAGCAAAATTAATTATGGCTACTATCAAGGCGTTATTTTGTTAGTTTTTGCCACCATGAGTCTTTTTTCAATTCATATCATCAACCGATTAGGTATGCATTTTACTCGTATTCTGGGCATGAGTATTACTGTCATAGGCGCAATATTATTTTTAGTTATTGCCCTATGGTTCCCTAATAGTCCATTATTTATTACCACAAGTATGACCTTATTTACCGGCGGATTAGCGCTTAATTTAGGCATTTTTTCAGGCGATTATGTCAATGTCTATCCTGAAATAAAGGGTGTGGCAGCCGCCCTAGGCCGGAGTATAGGACTTATTATCACGTTAATATTTTTAGGTCTTTCTGCATATTTCTTTGATGGTACTATGCTGCCAATTGCATGGATTACCTTTTTTGCCGGCATATCTTCTTGGGCTGTATTATACTGGTTACATGTTAAAAGGAACTTTTCATGAGTACACGTATCTTTTCTCAAGCTTTTATGTCCATGGCTGTCGTTATATTGGTCATCATTACTTCCGCAATTGAAACCGATATTTTCCTGCCTAGTTTCCCTGCACTTAAAGATTATTTTGCGACCAGTGAACAAAAAATTCAAATGTTGATCACGATGAATTTTGTTGGTTTATGCATAGCGTGTTTCTTCTATGGCCCACTCGCAGATGCATACGGTCGCAGACCCATATTATTAGGGGGTATGTTTTTATTTACTGTCAGTAGCATAGCCTGCACGTTAACCAACAACCTAGATACGCTATTATTTTGGCGCTTTATTCAAGGCTTAGGCAGTAGTGTTGCCTTTGTCGTACCTGAGACCATTATTCATGATAACTACAACCGAGAAAAAGCTGCAAAAATTTTAGGTATTTATGGCAGCATTATCACCTTCGTTATGTCATTTGCACCCATTATTGGCAATTATTTATATTTAACATTTTCCTGGCATGCTAATTTTATATTTGTAGCCGTGTTATCCATTATTACTTTTTTAGCAGCATTGATTTTTGTGCGTGAATCACTCCATAAAGAAAAGCGTGTCATTCTGCATCCACCTACAATTTTAAGCAGCTACAAAAAAATCCTCACAACACCCAAAGCCATGGCCAATTTATATTTATGTGTAGCCGTATCTGCTGCCTACTTTACATACATCGCCAATTTATCCTTAATTTTTATTGATCATTTAAAAGTAGACAAAGAACAATTTGGTTATTATCAAGGATTTATTTTATTAGTTTTTGCAATCATTAGTTTTTCAGCAGGCAAAATTATCGCTGTCCTAGGATTAAATCGAGCACGCATTTTAGGAACACAAATTACTGTAGCGGGTTCCATATTATTTTTATGCGTAGCAATATGGGCCGGAGATAGCGCAATACTGATTACATTAGCGATGTCAATATTTACAGGTGGATTAGCTGTCAATTCTGGCATATTTTCTGGGGATTTTATCAATATTTATCCTGAAATAAAAGGTATCGCAGCAGCCCTCGGTGCTAGTGTTGGCTTATTAGCGATGTTAGCGCTTATTGCACTATCAGGGATTTTCTTTAATGGAACGATGATGCCTATTGCTATTATGATATTTTTCTCAGGGATGTCATCGATATTGGTGTTACGTTGGTTGCATACGCATTAAAAATCAAAGTTTATAATTTGCCCAAGTATATTACTGTGATGCGCTTGTTCTAACTGAATCACAGATAGTTGAGTAAGATTAGCGACAGCCTGATCGATATTATTATATTTAATATTATTGATAACATCTTGATCCGCACTCTTAATTGCTTCATAAGCATCATAAGTATCATCCCTTAATAAAGCTTTATATAAAACAATTTTTGTATTATGAAGCTTACATGAAATTGTCTGTTTATTTAGCATTTCATCGACTTCACTCACAGTCAATATATTGTCTACATATTCTTGACTAAAACCTTGAGCTAATAAATGTTTTTTCAAGGCATTATCTTCTTCAGGATCATCAACTGTATAATGGTAGACTGAATCTAATAAATATATTTTAATATTAGTTATTCCTTCCGATTCTAAAAGAGCGGCCACTTCCAAAGCGATCACTCCACCCAGGGACCAGCCCAAAATATAATAATTATCTTGCTTAGTTTCTTCCATAATGCGTTTTATCGATTGCAAATAATATTTTGCTAAATCCGTTAATTTATTTATTTTTTTGGTATGATATAAATTATAAGAATCAACTCCAAAACAACTAAATTTATCAGATAATCTTTCAGCTAAATCATGATAAACTTCACAACCCGCATGACCAGGATGTATCATAAATAAATTTGGTTTCCCGGTGGTATTATTTAACTTCACCGTTGGTTCGTATGTTCTTGTTAAAGCCACCTTGTTTTTTAATTGGTTGATGGTTTTGGAAACAAAAAGATCGGATATTTTTAATTGTGAATTGAAACTATGGTTAATTTTAGATAGTAATTTTATAGATAAAATACTATTACCGCCCAATTTGAAAAAGTCATCGTTTATACCTAGATTTTCTTCTTTCACATCCAATACTTCTGACCAAATTTTTACTAATTGCTTTTCAATTTCGCTACGTGGCGCAATATATTTATCTGTACTAGTAAACTCTGTATCAGGCAATGCCCTGCGATCGATTTTACCATTAATCGTCAAGGGCAATTTATCAATTTTCATGAATATGGCGGGTATCATATATTCAGGTAAATGTTCTGATAAATATTGATTTAAATCATTTTTATCGATCTCTTGATCAGCAACATAATAACCTACTAAATATTTATTTTCGCCCCCGCATGCTAATACTACTGTTTGCTTAATATTTGGGAAATGAGCTAGCACTGACTCCACTTCTCCAAGCTCAATTCTAAAACCTCTGATTTTTACCTGAAAATCGCTTCTGCCGATATATTCAATATTGCCATCTGGTAAATAGCGCACTAAATCACCAGTTTTATATATCCGTGAATTTTCTTCAAATGGATTATTTATAAATTTTTGTGCGGTTAATTCAGGATTATTGAGATATCCTCTGGCTAAACCAGCACCACCTATATATAACTCACCTATAGCTCCAATAGGAACTGGATGTAATTGCGCGTCTAACACATATACTTTGGTATTGGCAATAGGGCAACCGATGTGAATAGGCTCATTAGGTTTAAGTAGTGTGGTTGTAGAAACAATGGTCGTCTCAGTAGGCCCGTAACTATTTAAAACTAAAGCTGACGTATCTATTGGATGTAAATATTGCTCACCACCCAATATAATCACTTTTATTTTTGATAAAGCATCTTTACTTAAATTTGAAATATAAGATGGAGTTGTATTTAAACAGGTAATTTTAGCTTTATTGATATAAGAATCTAATAAGTTCATATCTAGTAAAGTTTCTTTATTGACTAAATGCAATGTTGAACCAGATAACAAATTCATAAATATTTGCTCTACAGCTGCATCAAAAACATAATTTGCGGTAAGTAAAGTTTTTTGATTTTTAAAATTTAAACTGTCATTTTGGAACTTGATTTCATTAACCACACTTTGATGTTCGATCATAACACCTTTAGGTTTACCTGTAGTCCCAGAAGTATATATTATATAGGCTAGATTTTTTGAACTTATATTAAGTTCAGGATTGGAAATGCTTTGCTTTAATAGTAATTTCTCAATAGATTTATCATTTATTGACAATACATTGTTTTTATTTGTAATAGTAGCTTTTGTTTTTATATCCGATAATATATATTTTACTCTATCATCTGGATACTCAGGATCCATTGGAACATATGCGCCTCCAGATTTCAAAACTCCTAATATTGCAATTAACATCTTATCACTTCTATCCAAACAAAGTGCTACGGGATCATCACCCTTAATTTTATAAGTTTTTCTTAGGTGGTGTGCCAATTGATTGGCTTTATGGTTAAGTTCTTGATAGGTTAATTTAACATCTCCATAGACTACAGCTATATTATTAGGGGTTTTTTTGACCTGCTCTTCAAATAATTGATGAATAGTTTTATTTTTAGGATACTTTTTATCAGTCTCATTCCAGTCGTATATTATTTTCTTATAATACTTAGGTAACAAATAATTTATATTGACGTGTAATTGCTTAGGGTTTTCAATTACTTGTTTGATAATTAAATTTATAGTGTCAAGTAAATCTTTTATAGTATTTTTTGAAAATAATTCTCCAGCATATTCAATTTCCAAAATAATTTTCTCTTTATTCTCCATGGCTGTTAAACATAATGGATAATCTATATCTTCAACAATTGTCTCAAAGTTAACATTTAATCCATTCATTTTAGCATTTTGATCTGGATAATTTTCGAATACTAATAAGCTTTCAAATAACCTTTGTCCATCTTTTTGCAATTTTGCTAAGTTCATATTTCCATGGGCGCTCATTTCATTGAGTGAAATTTGAATTGATGATATCATTTCAAAGATTGTTTTTGCTTCTTCATGATTGACGATGAGTGGCAACGTATTAATATATAATCCAACAGACTGCTCTATATTATCAATCGGCAGATTACGTCCGGATATTGTTGTACCTACTATAGTTGTTTTACTATTACCATAAATACTTAAAATACTATGCCAGCAGTATTGTAGTATCGCATTTATGGTGAAGCCATGTGATTTAGCAAATGATTTAATATTTTTATACAAAATTCCCGATATATTTATTTCTTTCTTTTTCCTATCTAAAATATAGGTATAAGTTTTTAAATTTACTTTGTGTTTTAGTGGTTTTATAAGCCCACCTAAATCGGTATGATCTTCAATTTGGTTTACAGAATCTAGCCAATATGTGGAATCATATGTGTTTTGAAGATATTTCTGGATCTGTAAATAGCATGTATCTTCAGACTGTGTAATACTCATGTTATTTTTTAAATTTAAATAAGTTTGATGAACATAATCTAATAATATAGGCACACTCCATCCATCTAATATAATATGATGATTACTGATGATGCTGGTATACAAAGACAAGGATTGTTTAATTAAATAAATTCTCAATAATCCACCTTGATCTAATTGGTAATTTTCTTGTCTATCGGCGGCCATTAATTCTCTTATCTTTGTCTCTTGTTCATTCATATTAAAACTTGAAATATCGATGTAATGCCAGTTAAGTTTTTGACTTTTATCTATCACTTGAACCAGTTCGTCTTCCCAGGAAAATCTAAGTCTTAATCCTGGAAATTTAGCAATTGCATATTCCCAAGATTTTTTATATAAATCTGGATTCAATTCATTATGATAGCGATATATCATTTGTATACGATATGCGGTATCTTCTTTCCCTTGATTTATAGCATGATAAATAAATCCTTGTTGCAAATTATTTGCTAAGAATATATTACTTACTTCTGTGTTATTTTGAAGTATATCTAAATATTCTGGAGAAATAATATTATCTATATCACTGACGGTTAAATAGCTACGCTGTAAATTTACAGTATAATGAATTATCTCCCTTAACCTTTCTAAAAAAATATTGGAAAATTTACTTAAATTGTCTTGACTTAACTTGGCACTTATATCAAAAATTAATTTACCATCACTGATATATCCATTTGCTTCGATGATATTTGAATCTTTATTTTCTAATGAAACAGCGATTCCACTGGATTCAGAAGTTATATTTTCAAACTGCCCAAGATAATTAAAAACAATACAAGGTAATTTACTATAACCATATAATGCACCAAATCCTATACCTTTATTGGGCAATAATCTTAAATGTTCTTTAGTTGCAATAATAGATTTTGATAAGTCTCCATGTGCAGTCAAGCAAATTGGAAACATCGTTGTAAACCAACCTACAGTATGATTGATATCAATATCATTCACGATAGCCTCACGACCATGTCCTTCTAAAGTAATATAATTGATAGAGCAACCTGTCAGTTCAACTAAAGATAAATTAAAAGCAGTTAATAATAAATCGTTGATTTCGGTGTTAAATGCTATATGGCTATCAGATAATAGTTTACGAGTATAGTTTTTATCTAATTCGATTATAATATTTTTATCTACATTTTTATTTTCTATTAAATTTGTAAGATGCTTATTATATTTATTTACTTCTTGAATCATCTGTTTCCAATATTTATTTTCTGCTGTGTGCTTCTGCGGATACTCATTAACAACATTTATCCATTGGCGATAACTTGTGCCTTTATAACCTAATATCGTCTCAACATTATTTGAAGTCTCCGACTCTAAGTGAGAATAAATTTCCATCAGATCAGCTGATAATATTCTCCAGCTGACCGAATCGATAATGAGATGATGTGCAGCAATAAATATTCTAGCACTTCCATCTTTGTAACCATTTATATAGCCAAAGCTATAAAGTGGTTCATCCCCCATTAACTCAAAATGGCTTTGCCAACCTGTTAATATTACATCTAAATCTTTTGAATTTTCCAAAGTATTTAAATCTAAAATATGTAATTTTGGTACATTTATTTTTACATTATAAAACTGTACAATTCCTAATTTTTTAGTTTTTTTATAATTAATTCTCAGTGCATCATGATATTCTACCAATTTAACTAAACTAGATTTCAATAATTCACAATTTAATTCTTTTGTTTTAATTAAAAATGATTGATTCCAATGTCCAGGCTTATTGAATTCTCCATGCATAATATGATCAAAAAACCATTTTTGGATAGGTAGGAATTTTAAATCCCCATTCAAAACTCCTTCTTCTCGTATTATGTGTGCCTTTTTAGTATTCAATAATTGGGAGGCAATAATATTTTTATACAAATTATCGATGGTTTTATAATTGAAAATATCTTTAATATTAACATGCAATCCTAAATGTTGTCGTAAACGACTTACTAATTGAATGCTTTTAATACTATCTCCACCCAATTTAAAAAAATCATCATTAATACTTAATTTACCTTCATCAATGCTCAATACAGCAGACCAAATTTTCACTAATTTCTTTTCAATCTCTGTATTCGGAGCCACATATGTTTCATCATTTGTGAACTCTGGAATAGGTAATGCCTTGCGATCTAATTTTCCATTAATAGTCAGAGGGAACTTATCTAACTGTACTAATGCCGCTGGCATCATATAATTCGGAAAATAATTAGATAAATATTTAGTTAATGCATCTTTATCTAGTTGATTTTCTGCGACATAATAACCTACTAAGTATTTGTCTTGTGAACCTTGTACCAATACAACTGTTTGCCGAATACCTGAATAATTTAAAATTCTTGTCTCTATTTCTTCTAGTTCTATTCTGAATCCTCTGATTTTTACTTGAAAATCAACTCTGCCTATATATTCTATATTTCCATCCAGCAAATAACGAACTAGATCTCCTGTTTTATATAATTTAGTGTTTTCTTGAAATGGATTAGGTACAAATTTTTGTGCAGTTAATTCAGGATTATTTAAGTAACCCCTTGAAATACCAGCACCACCTACATATAGTTCTCCTATGCCTCCTAATGGACTTGGCTTTAAACTGGAATCTAAAATATATGCAGATCGATTATTAATAGGCTTACCAATGGGAACGGAATTTCTAGCTTTCAACGCATTAGCATCTACTTCCATCGTACAACTAAAAGTTGTATTTTCTGTAGGACCATAACCATTAATAAAATGTTTTGGCCTATTTTTGGAGTTTACAAGTTCATTAATTATTTTATAATTTAATGCTTCGCCGCCCACCAACAAATATTTGAGAGAACGAAACAATTCATTATTTTGGAGATATAATTCGTCAAATAAGGTTTTTGTTAACCATAATATAGAGATAGCATTTGATTCAATTGTTTTCCTAAATAAAGAAATATCCGCGACCAAACCTAATGTTTCTGAAGGAATATAAAGTTTAGCGCCATTGAGAATTGCTCCCCATATTTCAAATGTAGCTGCATCAAAAACCGTATCTGCTAATTGTAAAATACAATCAGATTCTGAAATATCCACATATGTTATACCTTTTACAAGAGAAACAACCCCTACATGATTTACCATTACTCCTTTAGGTTTTCCTGTGGTCCCGGATGTATATATAACGTATGCTAAATTATTGGGTGTGACAATCTTAGATGGATTTAAAGTACTTCTATTCAATAATAATTTTTCAATCGATTGCCCATCCACGTTGAGTATATTATTTTTATTGGTTATTAATACCTTTGCTTTCATATCTGATAGCATATATTTTATTCTATCAGCAGGGTAACCAGGATCCATTGGCACGTAAGCAGCCCCAGCTTTAAGCACGCCTAAAATAGCTATAATCATTGTCTCATTTTTATCTAAACACAACGCACATAAATCATCTCCTTGAATTTTATATTGATCTCTTAAATAATGAGCAAATTGATTGGCTTTATGATTCAGCTGTTTGTAGGTCAAAGTAGTATCTTGACACACTATTGCTATATTATTAGGCGTCTTTTTTACCTGATCTTCAAAAATCTGATGAATAGTTTTATTTATTGGAAAGTTTTTAAAAGTATTATTCCAATCTAAAACTATTTTATGATAATCCTTAATATCCAAATAATTTAACTGATTTATTTTGATGGTTGAATTCGTATTGAGCTGAGATAATTGTTTTAAGATAAATTTAAAGGTATTTATAAATTTTTTAATGGTATTAAGATCATACAAACTGGCCGCATATTCCATCTGAGCATAAAGATTTTCTGTGCTATCGTCAATCATTGTAGTAATATCAAATCTAGCAATATTATCCTCTAATTTATACTCCTCCACTCCTGGCAAATAATCATTTCCAAAATTTTGAACTCCAAAAACATTTTGAAAAACTGGATTTCTACTTGTATCTTTTTCTAAAGATAATGCAGCAACTAATTTCTCAAAAGGTAAATCTTGATATAATTGTGCCTCTTGGACATTTTTTCCGACCGCTTGTATATATGAAATGAGATATTCAGTTGGATCAATATTAGATCTTAATACCAAGGTATTAACGAAAAAACCAATTAAATTTTCAATACCAGAATAATGTCTGTTGGCAACAGGCGTGCCAATAACGATATCATTTTGATTTGAGTAAGATCTTAAAAATAAATAATACCCACTTAACAATACGCTGTATAAGCTTACTTTTAAATCTTTAGCTAATCTTCGCAGTTGTGATGATGTTCGTTTACCTAGGTTAAATGAAACGCGTCCACCCTTGTAGTCTATAATTTTAGGACGTATTTTATCTATAGGCATATTTAACAATTCAAAGCCTGTTAATTGGTCTTTCCAATACGCTAACTGTCTAGATAATACTTCTCCTGACAAATATTTTTTTTGCCATATTGCAAAATCTTTATATTGAATATACAATTCTGGCAAATTTGTATTTGAGCTATAATACTTTGATAATTCTTCTAAAAATATGTCATTCGACCATCCGTCAAATGCAATATGATGAATGACTATACTTAAATAGAGTTCTTGCGTTTCTTTTACTTCATAATAAGAAACTTGTATTGGATATTCATTAGATAAATTATAGACATGATTTATATCTTTTGATAACAATTGGTCAAGATCCGATTTTTTCTCTACCTTTATAGTTGTGATCGGTAATTCTTTTTCTTCTAAAGTACATACTTTTTGATAAGGTTTTCCATCATGATCTAAAATAAGAGTTCTTAAAATCTCATGACGTTCAACAATTTTTAAAATGCTTTTAGTCAGTTTAGTTTTATCAAGTCCAGATATTTTTAGTATTATAGGGATATTATATGCACCACTTCCCTGTTCATAAGACTCTATAAACCACAATCGTTCTTGGGCAAAAGAAAGCTCTTGTTGTGCTTCATTTGCAAATACATGTTTTTTTATTACAAAATTTTCAGATTTATTTCCTAATAAAGAAGCTATTCTACTAATGTTTGTATGAGTCAAGATATCCCGCATACTTAAATTAACCCCTGAACTCTTCAGCTGATTCAAGAGCTTAATTGCTGTAATACTATTTCCTCCCAATCCATAAAAATCATCATTGATACCAATTTTGTCTTTATTAATTCCCAAAACTTCTGACCATATTTTTACTAATTTTATTTCAATTTTGGAGCATGGCGCAACATATGTATCTATATGAGAAAATTCAACTACAGGTAACGCTTTGCGGTCTAACTTGCCATTTATAGTTAATGGCAATTTTTCAAGTTTCATGAAAGCTACGGGAACCATGTATTCTGGTAATGATTTGGATAAATATTTTTTTAGTGACTCATTATCTAATTCTTGATCTGATACATAGTAACCTACTAGACACTTATTTTGCTGCTCTTGAACTCCGATTGCCGCCTGCTTAACACCGGGATAACCTGCAAGTGTTGTTTCTATTTCTCCTAGCTCAACTCTATAACCTCTAATTTTAATTTGTAAATCTACTCTTCCTATAAATTCAATATTACCATCCGGTAAATAATAGGCTAAATCACCTGTTTTATACATACGTTCATTGGGCTCAAATGGGTTGGCAATAAACTTTTGTGCAGTTAACTCTGGTTGATTTAAATATCCTCTTGCAAGCCCAATTCCACCTATAAACAATTCACCTTGTTCACCTATAGGTACAGGATTTAAATGTGAATTAAGAATGTATATTTTGGTATTAGCAAGTGGACGCCCTATATGAATTAATTGATTAGCTTTTACCGCTGTAATAGTTGAGCCGATGCAAGTCTCAGTCGGTCCATAACAATTCAACACTGTGCCAGGTGTATCTAAATGCTTCAGATATTGTTCTCCACCTAAAAAAAGGAGATTAATTTTAGATAGCACTTCTTTACTTAGATTTGATACATAAGATGGAGTAGTATCTAACCAATTAATTTTATTTTTTATAATATAAGATTCTATAAATGGAATATTAAGTAAATATTCTTTAGCAACTATATGTAGCTGTGAACCCAAAAGTAAACTAATGAAAATATGCTCCACAGACACATCAAATACATACTCTGCAGTCAATAATGATCGTGGATTCTTGAACTTAAAATTAGATAACTGAAAGGTGATTTCATTAACCAGACTTTTATGCTCAATCATAACCCCTTTGGGAGTGCCGGTTGTGCCTGAAGTGTAAATTACATAAGCAATATTGTCAGGATTATTATTTTTGATTGGATTAGTATTTTTATAATCTTTTAATGATTTTTCAGTCTTCTGATCATCTATTGTTAACGATTTATTTTTAGCAAATCTTTTCTGATAGATTGCATTTGTAATTAAAACTTTAGCTTTAGTATCAGAAAGCATATAATCAATTCTATCCTGCGGATAACTCGGTGCAATCGGCACATATGCCGCGCCAGATTTAAGCACGCCTAATATTGCAATCAGCATTTTTTCACTTCTATCTAAACAAAGCGCAATCAAATCATCACCTTTAATCTGATAAGTTTGTCTTAAATAGTGGGCTAATTGATTGGCTTTTTGGTTGAGTTGTTGATAGGTTAATTGAATATTGCCAAAAACTACTGCAATATTATCAGGTGTTTTTAATACTTGTTCTTCAAATAATTGTTGAATTGTTTTATCTGGAAAGGGAGCTTTGGTTTGATTCCATTCATAAATTATTTTATTAAAATCTTTTGGATTAAGCGAAGCCATTTCAATCCCTCAACACATGCATCCCCTTCAACACATTAACTGCTTCGTGTAATGGGTAATCAATGAGCTCTTCGCTGTTTTCGTTTTTATCTTCATCATTATCCGTTACCACTTGGATTTCATCGATCTCTTGCACATTTGCATTATCTAAATGATTAGTCAAATGGGCTTCTCTTGTTTCTTCATAAATGACTTCTTCTTTAATTTTTGTGGCTTTGATGTCTTCTAAAATAACATCGGGAACTATACCTTCTGCTTGGATGGAATGTCCTGCAGGTGTGTAATATAACGCTGTGGTTAATTTTACAGCGCCATCATTACCAATGGGTAATACTGTTTGCACAGAACCTTTGCCAAAACTTTTCTCGCCCATAATGACTGCGCGTTTATGATCTTGTAATGCGCCGGCTACAATTTCTGATGCGGACGCTGAACCGCCATTGACCAATACTACGATGGGTACGCCTTCTAGTAAATCACGGCCATTGGCTTTTTCTTTCATTTCACTTTCAGGTGCGCGACCTCTGGTAGATACTATGACTCTGTCATAATCTAATGTTCTGCTGTCTAAAAATACATTGGAAACGGATACGGCTGAATCTAAGACACCGCCAGGATTATTACGTAAATCTAGTACTACACCGTATAATTGATTGTTAGAGGCGAGTTTAATTTCTTCAATGGCTTTTAATACATCTTTTATAGTTTGATCTTGGAAGTGGCTGACCCGCAGATAAGCATAATGAGGTTCTAACATTTCATAGCGAACACTTTCAACTTTAATGATATCACGTGTCAGATCTTTGACGATGGGTAATGAAGCACCTTCACGCACGATGGTTAACTTTACCCTTGATCCTTTATCGCCACGCATTAAATCAACAGCTTCACGTAAGGTTAAACCTTTGACTAAGCTATTATCGATTTTTACAATAGTATCGCCTGCTTCAATACCGGCACGTGCCGCTGGGGTATTATCTATTGGACTAATGACTTTTACAAAACCATCTACCATCGTCACTTCTAAACCTAGGCCGCCAAATTTTCCGGCAGTACTGGCGCGCAAGTCGTTAAAATCTTCTTTATCTAAATAAGCAGAATGAGGATCTAGACCTGACAACATGCCGCTAATCGCATAATCAATTAATTCCGCATCGGAAACAGGTTCGACATAATATTGGCGAATTTCCTCGATAACATAAGTAAATTTTCTGAGCTCTTCTACCGGTAATTGTTCATCGGCTAGCGCTTGTGCCATAAATAAATAGCTCAAAACTATAATAGAGCTCAACCGTAAAAAATGTTTCGATGCTAGCATAAAAAACCCCTAAGATTTCGACATGGGCGGCGCAAGCCAAGTCATTGGATTTTGCACCTCGCCATTAAAGCGTATTTCGAAGTATAACCCAGGATTTGCAACTGGGCCGCTTTTTCCGACCTGAGCTATAGATTCATTGACATCTACCCAATCACCTGCATTCTTATATAAACTTTGATTATGGGCATATAAGCTCATATAACCATCGCCGTGATCTACAATAGTAATCAAACCAAAACCTCGTAACCAATCTGCATAAACCACGCGCCCTTTATATATAGAACGCACGTCCTCTCCTTCAGGCGCTGCAATTAATATACCTTGCCAAGTATTATTACCGACATTGCTTTCCCCAAAACGATGCAGCACTTTGCCTTGCACCGGCCATGAAAGTCGACCTTGATGCGTTTTAATTGGTTTATTAGCATTACCCGTAAAAGTCGAACCACTTTGTTTTTTAAGACTGGCAAGCACGGCTTCTAGCGCTTGTTTATCGGCTTCTAAACTTTCTAAAGTCTGATTTTTTTCTTTAATATCGGTAAGCAATTCCTCAACTAAAGCACTTTGGGATCTTTTTTGTTGAGTAAGTTCAGCATAAACAGCAGCTTGCTCCATTTCTAGCACATTTAATTTTTCTTGTTGTAATAATTGCTGCGCTCGTGTTTGCGCCAAGCTGTCTGTATCAATTTGAATTTGCGTGGCAATTTGACTGCGTGCCGCATTAAAATAATCAAAATAAACCAATAAACGACCTACAGTATGTGGATCGGATTGATTAAGTAATAATTTCAATCCATCGAATTGTCCTAATAAAAAAGCACCGCGAATTTGTTCTCGCAACGCATCTTGTTGCACCTGCAATTCTTTTAGACGCACTTCATATTCTACAGTCAGTGCTTCTAATACTTCTTCGGTTTTTGCAAGTTGATTTTGAGTTTTTTTCAAACTTTTAGACGATGTGGAAATTTCTAAATCTAGTTTTTTTAATTCATCTTGGAGTTTTTGTTGTTGATTTTTATCGGCAACCAATTCTGTAGTTAAATTTTTAATTTTATCAACCACAGTTTGTAGTTTAGTTTGCGAATCTGCAGAAGAATCTGCAAAGACCGCGCATGAAAAAAATAATATCCCTATAAAAAATAATCTCATTTTAATAACACGCGTCCTGTCATTGGCTTTGGAATCGGCAATTCCATTAAAGATAAAATCGTTGGAGCTATATCGGCTAAAATGCCTTTATCATGTAGCACCGTAACGGGATGACCCACATAAATAAAAGGCACTAGATCTAACGTATGTGCCGTATGGGCTTGATTGGTTTTCTCATCAAACATTTGCTCAACATTCCCATGATCAGCAGTGATGATACATTCACCCCCCACTTGCTTTAAAGCATCAGTAATACGTCCTAAACACGCATCAATAGTCTCTACCGCTTGAATAGCAGCCGATAAATCTCCAGTGTGACCCACCATATCTGGATTTGCATAATTCACAATAATACCATCAAATTTTTGCGATATAATTGCATTCACTAAAGCATCGGTCACTTCTATCGCACTCATTTGTGGTTTTAGATCATACGTTGCGACTTTGGGTGAAGGAATTAAAATACGTTCCTCGCCAGGAAAGGGTGCCTCAGCACCGCCATTAATAAAAAAAGTGACATGCGCGTATTTTTCAGTTTCTGCCAAACGCAATTGAGTTAAGCCATTTTGGGCCCAAACTTCACCTAAGACTGGAGACAAATTAGCGGGCGCAAATGCAATCTCACTTTTAATATCACCAGCATATTGTGTCATGGTTACAAAAGAAGATAAAGGAATCATCTCGCGCGCAAATCCTTTAAAATCAGCATCAATAAACGCATGGCTTAATTCCCTTGCTCTGTCTGCACGAAAATTAGCAAAAATAATTCCATCTTGCTTTGCAATGCCTTTATAATGTTCATCCACAATAATCGGTTTAACAAATTCATCTGTAATTTTCTGTTGATACGCGGTTTCTAATGCATCTAATGCAGAATTGGCGCGAAGTCCTTTTGCATTTGCAATTGCTTCATAAGCGAGTTGCACCCGATCCCAACGTGAATCTCTATCCATGGCATAATAACGTCCCATAATAGTGGCAATTTCACCTACACCTAATTCTTTTAATTTTTCTTCTAAGGCGACAATAGAGCTTCGCGCACTTTTAGGCGGAACATCACGACCATCTAAAAAGGCATGTACTTTAATTGATTTAACGCCGGCATTTTTTGCGGCCTCTAATAAAGCATATAAATGACGTTCATGGCTGTGTACACCGCCTTCTGATAATAAACCCATAAGATGAAGAGTCTTTTGCTGACTCACCAATTTTTCAAATAGCTGACTAAATGCAGGATTATGAGCAAATTCACCGTCTCTAATAGCCTTTTCAATTCGGGTAAAATCTTGATACACAATACGACCTGCACCTATATTCATATGGCCAACTTCAGAGTTACCCATTTGTCCTGAAGGTAAACCTACATCTTCATTGCTTGCAGATAATAATAAATGTGGATATGTTTGCCAAAGGCGATCCCAAACGGGCGTTTTGGCACAGGTAATAGCATTGTCTTTCGCGGCCTCACGATGTCCCCAGCCATCCAAAATCAATAATAAAAAAGGCTTTGCGCGCATGAAAATCCTCATATCTTTTAAAAATAAATGAATTCACCCCCTTTATGAAAGGGGGTCGGCCGTAGGCCGGGGGGATTTTGCAAGCTTTAACGTATATGCAAAAATCGCAAAATCCCCCCGCCTTGCAGGCGGCCCCCTTTCATAAAGGGGGCGATATATTATGTGTTGCCAGTATAAAGTATGATATCATTTTCCTCTACTGATATCGCAAAGAGACCAAAACCCATGCAATTACTTGAATTTATGACCAACCACTGGCCGCTTGTTGCCGCCTTTGTCATTTTACTATTATTACTCATCTTTTCAGAAATGCGTGCCCGCATGAGTGGCGCCCAAAAAGCAACGCCTCATCAAGCCACATTATTAATTAATAAAGAAGATGCGCAGGTGTTTGATTTGCGTGATGAATTAGCTTACAAAAAAGGCCATATCATTAGCGCAAAACACATGCTTCCCGCACAAGTCCGTGCGGATACAAAATTATCTATGGATAAACCCATATTACTGGTTTGCCAATCGGGTTATCAATCACCCGCATTAGGCAGAGAATTACGCAAAAAAGGCTTTAAACACGTCTATTATCTCGCAGGCGGTATTGATAATTGGCTAGGTAGCGGTTTATTACTGACAAAAGGCAAATAATCATGGCTAAAGTGGAACTTTATTTCGCACCATGGTGTCCATATTGCCGACGTGCGAAACAATTATTGGATGAAAAACAAGTCAACTACACATTAATTGATGTCGATGCTAAACCGAGTGAACGTGATAATATGCAACAACGCGGAGCGGGACATACTATTCCACAAATTTTTATCAATGATAAATCTATTGGCGGCTGCGATGATCTGTATGCGCTGGAAGCCAAGGGCGAACTTGAAAAACTACTCAATACATAAGGAAATCATCTCATGAGCGAACAAGCAAAACCTGAATTTTCAATTCAACGTATTTACACTAAAGATATTTCATTTGAATCTCCAAAAACACCAGAACTATTTACTGAGCAATGGACTCCGGAAGTTAAAATGGAAATTAATACCAATGCCAAAGCGATTAAAGATCCTTTGTATGAAGTCGGTTTAAAAATCACTGTCACTGTCCAACACAAAGACAATGTCGCTTTTTTAATTGAAGTGATGCAAGCCGGTTTATTTACCTTAAAAGATTTTGACAAAGCCCAACTTCACCAAATGCTGGGCAGTTTTTGTCCCAATATTTTATATCCCTATGCACGCGAAGTGATTTCAAGCCTCGCCGCACACGGTGGCTTTCCCGCCTTATATTTATCGCCCATTAATTTTGATGCACTGTACGCGCAACAAGTAAAAAAGCTTAAAGAAGCCAGTGATCAAAAAGAAATTATTGTTTAATCATGACAAGCAAAAGCACATCTCCCATTGCAGTATTAGGCGCAGGTTCCTGGGGATGTGCTTTAGCATTGGTGCTCGCAGATAATGGTATTCCCGTACATTTGTGGGGCCAAACCATTCGCATTGATAAATATTTACCTGATGTTAAATTACCCGCTTTAATTACCATTCATGAAAATATGCAGGACGCTTTAAAAAATTGCTCAGCTATTTTAATTGTGGTACCGAGTCACGCCTTTATCGATGTCATCAAAAAAATAATAGTTTATGATGCGAAACATTTACCCATCGCTTGGGGTACAAAAGGTTTAACGGAAAATTGCGAATTGTTATCGGTGGCTGCAAAAAAATTATTGGGTAATCAGGCAAAATTGTGCGTATTATCGGGTCCCTCTTTTGCAAGTGAAGTCGCCCAAAAACAACCGACCGCCATTACTGCTGCAAGTGAAGATGATTCTGCCCTTTTTTGGCAAACAGAATTACATACTGATTATTTTCGCATTTACACCAGTCATGACATGATAGGCGCACAATTAGGTGGTGCTTGTAAAAATGTCCTGGCCATTGCTGTAGGTATTGCTGATGGTCTAGGTTTTGGCGCTAATACTCGGGCAGCATTAATGACCCGCGGTTTTGCAGAAATTTTACGTTTAGGAAATGCCATGGGCGCACAAGCATCTACATTGATGGGACTATCTGGCATTGGCGATTTAATTTTAACCTGCAGCGAAAATCAGTCTCGTAATCGCAGATTTGGTGTAGCGATTGGCAAAGGCCAAAATATCAGTGAAATTAAACAAACCATAGGCCAAGTGGTCGAAGGCGAAAAAACCACACAATTAGTCTATCAATTAGCACAACGCTTAAACATCAGTATGCCCATTACCGAGCAAATTTACCAAATTCTTTATCACGGTCAAGATGCCAAACTTGCGGTTAAAACCTTGCTTGAGCGGGCACCGGCCATAGAGCATTTCTAGCTTAATGTTTTTTTAAGAAAACAAACTTATAATATGTGAAAACATATTAAAGGTGAAGAATAATGCTATCCCAGAAACTACAAGATTTTATTGATAAAATAGAGAAAAATGGCAATCAGTTTACTCATGATGACGTCAGTGAATTAATGGCATTTTTTCCCAGCAACGTTCCTGAAGATAATGAATTTGTTTTAAAAAATTTGAACGCATTAACCTGTAGTTTCCCTGAAGTTATCTATAATTTTATGTGTAATAATACAAATACTCTCTTAAGCCCAGACTATTTTAATGAAAACACCCTTGATTTTATACTGAACGCTATACAAGTTTTTAGTCTATGTGCCATTACAAATGAAAATAAAAAATTTAGAGATAAATATGATTATATGTTGCATTATTTAGGAGAGAATTTAGCAGATAAAATCGTCGTCTTTCCAGCAAATTATTTTGCAAAGACCCTGGAAACTTGTCATGAAATTTTAAAAACCCCACTATTAAGCAAAGCATTTACTACCAGTTTTTTAGGAATAATTAATCATCGTCGTCCTGATTTAACAACATCTACACTGACATCAAACATTAACTCCAACACTGCTGTCGTTTCGAAATTAAAAACAAGATCTTACCAACTGATCGATTTTTCATCATGTCCACCTTTGAGCACAAATCAAAATACGGCACCCAATAAATATCCGAAAATGCGAAAGACGCAAATCACATGAGCAAACCCATTGAAATGTTTGTAAAATTTTTGAATGAGCGTAAAGATGATATCCCAACGCTTGATGCTTGCATAAAAAATCTAGAAAAAGCCCAGCAATTTAAAAATGTCTTGGTTCACATGATGAGTTCACGAAACCCTGATGATGCTGCATTAGCATTTAAAATAATTAAAATGGCTTTTATTTATGCCAAAACAAGACCACCCTTAATGAAAGACTTAATCGATGCATTAATTTTCGCTATCCCCACCCAGAATGAACATGTTTTACAATTTATCGCGACCATGAGCCGGCATTTTATTTTTGAGGGTAAGTACCAGGGTTTACAAGATAGATTTAATCATTTTTTAGTACAAATTAATCACTACGATAGTTCACTACTGCCTTCATGGACATCTACATCATCTAATGAACAAAAAAATCTATCTACCCAAACTTCTGCTGGCGCCAAGCCTCATATAATATAACAGCAGCAGCATTGGATAGATTGAGACTACGGGAATGTGGCAGCATGGGAATTCTAATTTTTTTATTTTCAGCAAATGTATTTAAGATTTCTGATGGTAGACCTCTTGTTTCTGGGCCGAATAAAAATGCATCATCTTGTAGATATTGATGATCAGTATAATTTGTTTTGGCTTTAGTCGTCACTGCATAAACATTTTTATTTTCAAAAAATAATAAATCATCATGTTGGGTTACGCTGGCCCATTCTTGGTAATCTAGGCCTGCGCGGCGTAGTTGTTTATCTTCTAAAGTAAAACCTAAGGGTTTAATGAGATGTAAATGACAGCCGGTATTGGCGCATAAACGGATGATATTGCCGGTATTTGGGGGGATTTCGGGTTGGTACAGAATTATATGGAACATTCAAAATCCCCCCGCCGGCGTATTTTTACAAACTGTAGTACATGTCGAATTCAATCGGATGTGGTGCCATGCGGAATCTGTCCACTTCAATCATTTTGAGTTCGATATAAGCGTCAATTAAATCATCACTAAATACATTGCCTGCTTTTAAGAAAGCACGATCTTTATGAAGTTCTTCTAGCGCTTGTTCTAATGAAGAACAAACAGTAGGAATACGCAGTGCTTCTTCTTTGGGTAATGCATATAAATTTTGATCATTAGCTTCCCCTGGATGAATTTTATTTTGGATCCCATCAAGACCTGCCATCAACATTGCAGCAAATCCAAAATAAGGATTGCTGGCACAATCTGGAAAACGTACTTCAATACGACGTGCTTTTTCAGAATTGGTATAAGGCACACGAATAGAAGCCGAACGATTATGTGCTGAATATGCAAGCATTACCGGTGCTTCGTAACCGGGTACTAAACGTTTATAACTATTAGTAGTGGCATTGGTAAAAGCATTAATCGCACGCGCGTGTTTCATAATCCCGCCAATATAAAACAGAGCCATTTCTGATAAGTGCGCATAGGCATTACCCGCAAATAAATTTTTACCATTTTTAGCCAGTGATTGATGCACGTGCATACCACTACCGTTATCACCCAATAATGGTTTCGGCATAAAAGTTGCGGTTTTACCGTAAGCATGGGCGACATTATGAATCACATATTTAAACATTAACATTTCATCGGCTTTATGCGTTAATGTTCTACACGCTGTAGTAATTTCATTTTGGTTAGCCGTTGCCACTTCATGGTGATGATTTTCTACAATCATGCCCATTTTTTCTAAAATTAAACACATGGCACTGCGCAAATCATGTGAGGAATCAACCGGTGGCACAGGGAAATATCCACCTTTTACACCAGGACGATGGCCAGTATTGCCTTCTTCATAAGTTTTATCTGAGTTCCAAGCACCTTCGTCTGAATCTACTCGATAAGAACAACCATTAATATTGATTGAAGATTTCACATCATCAAAAATAAAAAATTCAGGTTCTGGACCAAAATAACAAGTATCCGCTAAGCCGGTTGAAGTTAAGTATTCTTCTGCACGTTGGGCTGTAGACCGTGGGCAACGGCTGTAAGGTTGTAAATTGTCAGGATCAACCACATTACAACGTAATATCATTGTCGGTTCTTCAGTAAATGGATCCATAACCGCAGTAGACTCATCAATCGTCAGCATCATGTCGGAATGATTAATTTCCCGCCAGCCAGCGATACTCGAGCCATCAAACATTTTTCCGCCCTTAATAAAATCTTCATCCACGATTTTGGCAGATACGGCCGTATGATGTTCTTTACCCACACTATCCACAAAACGGAAATCTACAAAGGATACTTGGTGTTCTTTAATCATTTTCATTGCTGGTGAAGACATGGGGGAAACTCCTATGCTATATGTTTAACTAGAATTGTGGCAGTCGAACCTAAAAAAGTTCATACTACACAACTGCCTCGATACCGTCAATTAAGGCGAACAACAAAATATGATTTTCTATATTATTTTATTATCTGGTCTTGGCACCTTGGGTTATTTTGGTGCGGATATGTACTTACCGAGCCTACCTAGCCTTGAAACTTACTTTTCAAGCAGCAAAGCTGCCGTTGGGCTGTCATTTAGTATTTATCTGTTTGGGATTACGATTGGACAGCTTCTATATGGCACATTATCCGATCATTTTGGGCGTAAGATGACTTTAATTTTTGGTTTAAGTTTATTTGTCATCGCCAGTATTGCCTGTATTTACAGTACCCATATTGTCACTTTTATTATATGGCGATTCATACAAGCCCTCGGTGCGTGCGCCAGCATGGTGATTTGGCAAGCCATGGTGATTGATAAATTTGATACTGACAAAACCCATCAAATTTTTGCCATAGTGTTTCCCATGCTTGCATTATCACCTGCACTTGCGCCGACCATCGGCGGCGTTATTATTACTTTATCATCTTGGCAAATGATTTTTATCACGCTGGGATTAATCGGTTTAATTTTATTTTTCTGCGTTATATTTTTTATCAAGGAAACCATCAAGAAGACATCGCAAACTAAGGGTAATTTTCACTGGCAAGATATTAAAATCAAATACCTCACTTTATTACGCTCACCCATTTATATGGGTTATGTCTGTACTTTGGGTTTAACGTCGGGTGCATATTTTTGTTACCTCACCGCATCGCCGTTTATTTTAAAACAAATGGGTTATAACGCGATGTATATCGGTTTATCTTATATTCCCCAAACGATAGCATTTATGATAGGCGGATTTATCAGTAAAAAAGTGGTCGATTATTTCGGTCTTAAAATAATGACTTATTGCTTATATGCCTTCGTATTGTTTGCAGCCATTTTATTTTGCGCAACGGTTATCTTCCCTTTACATCATGCGCTACAAATTATTATACCGTTTAGTGTAATGGCCTTATTAAATGGTATTTTATATCCCCGCGGCATGAGCTTAGCGCTCAATTATTTACCAGCACTCGCCGGCACCGCCGCAGGTCTTGCCGGCAGTGTGCAAGCATTTATTGCATTTGTGAGTACGAGTATACTTGCTTCACTTTTATTTATGGGTGTTGTCAGTATGTCAGTGATAATTGTGTTGATGGCCATAGGCGGATTATTATTTTTTAAATTTTCTCAAACAGTGAAATAATTTCCTGCCAAGGGAGCGCTGTGATTTTCTCATGAATAGCATACGCATGTGGTGTTCTGCAAATAATATAAGCATGTGGTGCATTCGGATAGTCTTCAAGAAATTTGATGAGATGTTTAGCATCATGTAGATTTGGATTTTCTGACCATTTGACTTCTATCGGTATATATATTTGTTCATTCTCTAAAACGAAATCTACTTCAGGACCACTGGCATCTTTCCAATAATGTACTTTTGCATGCGGTTTATCCATGTGCACGTAACGAATTAACTCTAAGCCTACAAATTGTTCAAATAAATCGCCCAATGTTTTAAGCGAAAGTGTAGGGCCTTCATTAGCACAAGCTCTTCGCACACCTAAATCAAAAAATAAATATTTGGGTGCTTTAATTAAGCGACGCTTTGATTTTGTTTTAATAATGGGATCGATACGAAAGGTAATTAAGCAATCTTCTAAAATTTGATAATAATCAGCAATAGTTGATTGGGCAACACCTATAAATTGGGATAATTTACTTGCATTAATCACACTGCCTGATTCACTCGCTGCCAACTCCAAAAAGCGTGCAAAACCACCTATATTTCTAACCAACGCTTCTGCGCGCACTTCTTCTTCTAAATAAATGGAAGTATAAGCATAGAGATCATCATTTTTATTTTGACTACCCTTTGTCATTATTACATTAGGTAACGATCCATAAATCAATATATCATCCAGATCGGTATTATTTTTACATTCTTGCCATGATAAAGAATCCATATAAATAATCACTACGCGTCCTGGTAGTAAATTTATTTGTGCACCATGTTTTAATTTACGCGCACTTGAACCTGTTAAAATAAATTGTGCTTTATCAGCATCAATTAACAACTGGATCAAATCCATTAATTGAGGGATTTTTTGAATTTCATCAATAAAAATAAGCGGTTTTTTACCCGTCTTTTCAATGACCAGATCTAACTCTTTAGCAAGCAGCAAAGGATCCTTCTCATAACGCACGCGCACCCGTGGATCTAGCAATGAAAAGTAAGCATCTACTGAAATTTTTTGCTTAATCAGTGTGGTTTTACCCGTTTGGCGTGGTCCTAAAAAAAGTATGCTTTTGCCACGCGCTAAAGCGGCCTCAATGCGCGGTAATATTTTTCTGTTTATATAGTCCATAGGCTTAATTATCATTGAATATTAAGCCTAAGTCAAATATATTCTATATTACAGAATAATGCTTTATATTACATAGGCTTAAAGACTGAAGTGACCTACACAGCACTCAAATTAAATCATGCTGCAATAACATATTTGCAATAGCGATCACACGTGCTTCTCGCACAGCTTCTTTGATTTCTTCACCTGATAAATGTGTCAGGCCTAAATCATGGGCGCGGACGTTTTTGGCGGCTTCGAAAAGTGTTATTAAAAATTCGCTTCTGTCAGGTTTGTGTTCATAACCTGGTCTGCCGCGGATGTCGGCTAAACAAGCAAGTCTAAATTGTTGCAGGCGCTCGGGGCGGCGGAATAGATCTAAATATTCAAATAAATTTAAAATATCTTCAGGATCTTTTCTGTCTTGTTCAATAATTTTGTATGCCAAACCATGATGGCGTGTAACTAATACGGCTAAATCGCGATAGATTCGTGGAATGCGTAAGCGATCACAGATTTGTTCGACTAATGGTGCGCCATTTTCTTCGTGCATGGGATGTTTGGGTAAATATTCTTCTGGAGTGATGCCTTTACCCACATCATGCATAGAGGCTGCAAATCTTGTCACTGGATCTGTTGTTAATAATGCTGCTTGCTTTAATACCAAAAGGGTATGTATGCCTGTGTCAATTTCAGGATGGGTTTCTTTAGACTGCGGCGTGCCGAATAAGCGGTCTAATTCTGGGACTAATATTTTTAAAGCGCCGCACTCATGCAATACTTGAATAAATATTTCCGGATCTTTTTCTGTTAATGCGCGTTGCCATTCTTGCCAAACACGCTCTGCGACTAAGGCATTGACTTCACCGTTAGTGACCATGGTTTTCATTAAGTCCATCGTTTCAGACGCAATGGTAAAATTTAAATAATGAAAGCGTGCAGCAAATCTTGCTAATCGTAATATGCGCACAGGATCTTCTACAAATGCAGGCGATACATGGCGTAAAATTCTTTGATTTAAATCCTCTTGACCATGATAGGGGTCAATAATATTGCCCGCCTCATCTTCTGCCATAGCATTAATGGTTAAATCCCGACGTGCTAAATCTTGTTCTAATGTGACATCAGGCGCGGCATGAAAAGTAAATCCTGTATAACCTGCGCTTGTTTTACGTTCTGTGCGTGCAAGCGCATATTCAGCTTTAGTTTTAGGATGTAAAAAAACAGGAAAATCTTTACCTACAGGTTTAAAATGTTGTGCTAACATTGCTTCAGGCGTACTACCGACCACCACATAATCACGTTCTGTTACATCAAGACCCAATAATTCGTCACGTACTGCGCCGCCTACTAAATAAATTTTCACGATGAGAATTACCTTATATACGTGGGCGCTATACTCTCAAGCGAAGTCGGTGTGATTTTGAACACTTCAGGAAATACAGCATCGCAGACACTTGGCAAACGGGTACTTAAATAATTATCACGTGAAAAAGGTTTGCCCGGTAAAAACTCCATCACCGTGGCCATTATTTTAGATAGGCTTGGAGTAAGACCAATAATTTTACAATGGGATTGCTTCAAATGCGCCACATAAGTCACTAATTGTTTCAACGTATAGACCTTGGGTCCACATAAATTATAACGCCCACCGTAGGTTTTTGCATTATCAATTGAGCTTATCATCGCAGTCACTACATCACCCACATAAACAGGGGCATATAATGAATCTGATGCGGGCAATAATAATAATCCGGGTGCTATATCCAGTAAATGTGCAAAACGATTTAGAAAAGAATCATTGGGGCCAAAAATAACTGATGGCCGAAAACTAGTAACATAAATATTATTCATCGCATGTTTATGCGCATAACTTTCAGCTTCACCTTTAGTGCGTAAATAATGACTACTGCCTTTGGTCGAATCCGCATTGAGCGCGCTCATATGTAATAACCGTGGAACTTGATTATGCATACACGCTTGAATTACTTTTTGCGCAACCATTACATGTGCTTTGCGAAACCCTGAACCATTATGCAAACCTTCTTCATTTAAAATACCAATCAAATTAATCACAACATCCGCGTTTTTACACGCAGCGTTTAATTCGCTTTGTTGATAGACATCTACTTTTTTGATAAATAGCGTCGGCAAAACCGTCATGGCTTTGAATTTTTCTGGATTGCGGCTTAATACCCTAACGGTGTATCCTTGTTTGACCAAGGATCTACATAAATGCTGGCCGACAAAACCTGTTCCACCTAATATCACAATAGTTTTCATCATATATCCATTATAGATGCAATGTGCGGGCAATACAGTACACATCGACATTCGCGACATTCGCAGTGCGTAATAATTGACTTAATTCACGCACAGTATTCCCAGTAGTAAACACATCGTCAAGCAAAGCCACTCTAGAATAAGCTATAGGCCGTGTCAATTCAAAAGCGTGGCGAATATTTTTAACGCGTAAACGTGCTGGCAAACTCGCTTGTGCCTGGGTTGCTTTACTGCGCATAACGCTAGAAAAATCCACGGGTACTTGCAAGCTGCGCCCAATTATTTTTGCCAATTCCAAAGCTTGATTATAGCCACGTTCTCGCAAACGCTGTGCATGCAAAGGTACTGGAATAATCACCTCAGGTAATTCAATTTTCTGCGTATGCCAGTATTGAATAAACAATTCTGCCAACAAACTTAAATTGGCCAGTCGCGCGGAAAATTTACCCCCTAGAATCAGCTGATCAACAGGTGATAGATAATCTAAGGCTACCCAAAGCTTATCGCATCCTGATGACGATGATTGATCTTCTATCCAGGGTAATTGTGACAAACAATCAGTGCAAATCCGGCCAAATTGCGGCAAGGATTGATGACATAACAAGCAGATCGGTTTTGGGCAAATATTGAACAATTGTTTATAATTTAGCCTGCATAAATTTGACATACTCACTAAAACCTCTTAGACTGCCGAGCACACGGCTTAGGAAAAAACTGTATGAACACTGCAACTTTGTGGACAATTGAAAGTCTCGAATCTTTATACCATCAACCTTTTAGCACTTTACTTTTTCAAGCACAACAAGTGCATCAAACTCAATTTCCCAATCATGATATTCAACTTTCAACACTGCTCAGTATTAAAACCGGTCGCTGTTCAGAAGATTGTAAATATTGTAGCCAGAGTGGCCATTATAAAACTGCTGTAGAAAAACAAACATTACTTGATAACGATACCGTAATTAAACGCGCGCAACAAGCCCGCGACAATGGCTCCCATCGCTTTTGCATGGGTGGTGCATGGAAATCTCCTCCAGATAAAGATTTTCCGAAAGTTTTAGACATGGTGCGTAGTGTTAAAGACTTAGGCCTTGAAACGTGTTTGACTGCCGGCATGCTGACAGAAGCACAAGCACAACAATTAAAAGAAGCGGGTCTTGATTATTACAATCATAATCTAGATACTTCACGCGAATATTATCCAGAAATTATCAGCACTCATACTTATGATGACCGTCTAGATACTTTGAGAAAAGTGCAACAAGCAGGCATGAAAGTATGTTGTGGTGGCATTTTGAATTTAGGTGAAAGTGTCACAGATCGCTTAAAATTATTATTAGAATTAGCCAATTTAGATCCTTATCCTGAAAGCGTACCGATTAATAAATTAGTACCCATTCCCGGCACGCCGCTTGCCAATAATAAAAGTATAGATCCCTTTGATTTTGTCCGTACCATTGCCGTTGCCCGCATTATTATGCCGCGCGCGCGTATACGTCTTTCTGCAGGACGCAATGATATGAGTGATGAATTACAAGCCCTATGTTTTTTAGCCGGCGCTAATTCTATATTTTATGGTGAGACTTTATTGACAACGCCATTACCCGAACAAGATAAAGATCAATTATTATTAAAACGTTTAGGCTTTAAAACATCTATGGCCAAGGAAACTGAAGATGTCGCCTGATCTGCTGTTGCAGTTACAACAGCGTTTACAGCAGCACGATAAACTTGCCTTAACACGCAAACGTCGATTACATACAACACATAATGCACTAAATTTTACTTCAAATAATTATTTGGCACCAAAATCTTTGGATTCATCAGGTTCCCCCGTAACTTATTACACATCCGCACATCAAGCTTTAGAACAAAGACTTGAATCGTGGCTTAATTATCCACGCGCACTTATTTTTACTTCAGGTTATCTTGCAGTCTTAGGCGCAATTACTGCATTGATTGGACCCGATGATTTTGTTGCTGTTGATAAACAATGTCATGCCAGTGTATTTGATGCACTTCAATTAAGCAAAGCTACTTGGCAGCGGTATGCAGATGATGATCATGAACGCTTAGAATCCATATTACAAAAGAATAAAAAACCATTGCGTTTTATTATTACCAGCAGTGTATTTAGCATGCAAGGCCATTTGGCTGATTTAAATCATTTAATGCACACAGCAAAAAAATATAACGCCACTTTAATCATTGATGATGTGCATGGCACCGGTATTTTAGGACCCAAAGGTCAAGGCGCCGTTGCTCACTGGAATTTAACGCATGAAACTCCACTCATCATTGGATCCCTAACAAAAGGGTTGGGCACACTGGGTGCTTTTGTAGCAGGCAATGAAGTCATGATGGAAGCGATTTTGCAATTTGCGCGCCCTTATATGTTCAGTACCACTTTGCCTAGTCATTTAGCAACAGCCAGTATAAAAGCGATTGATCTTGCCGAACAAGCAACTGATGCCCGCGCACACTTAAAGCAATTAATTAATTACTTCCAAAAACGTGCACGAGAATTAGAACTGAATATTTTACCTTCCAGCACACCCATTCAAGCGATAGTATTTTCAGATATCAATTATTTACTGCAAACAACACAAGACTTATCAGAAAAAAATATTATGGTGAGCGCCATAAGGCCGCCAACTGTGCCAAAAGAAAGTCCACGCCTGCGTATTACTTTAACTGCAGCGCATCAATTTGCTGATATTGATCGTTTATTACTGGAATTAACATCTTATGAATAAAAAAAATATTCATCTGGTCTTTATTCACGGATTTATTTTTAATAAAACCATTTGGAAACCTTTGGCGGAAAAATTAGCGCAGGACTATACCGTGCATCTCGTTAATTTACCCGGCTATAGTGAGCATGCTAATATTAAAGCGAATTCTTTATCAGAGGTTGCGCAGGGTGTATTCTCACAAATAAATGCTAAAGAAAATTTTATTTGGATTGGTTTTTCGCTAGGTGGCATGATTGCAAAATACCTTGCAAAAACCTATTCTCTACAAACTTTGGGCATTATTACGCTTGCGTCTAATCCAAAATTTATTAAAAGTGATGACTGGACTTGTGGGGTTAATTATGGCGCATTTCATATGCTAAAGAGTTTATTTATCCGACAACCCAATAAGGCCTTAATGAGATTTTTACTTTTACAAGGTCACGAGATTGATAATAAACATGCTGAATCATTAACTCAGGAAGTTATCCTGCGTGATCTAGATTTGCTGGAGCATGATGATTTACGCTCACTGATGTGTGAGCTCATGGGGCCACAACTGAATATTTTTGCGCAAAATGACCGACTGGTACCCATTAGTATTATTGAAAAATTAAATCACTTGTCACCCTATGCGCAAAATGTCACAATTAAAGATGCAGAACATGCACTATTATTATCTCATACACAAGAATGCTTAACCGTTATTGAGAATTTTATAAATGAATCCATTATTACTCAATAAAGAAAAACAGAAAATTGCTGATGGCTTTAATCGGGCCGCAGACACTTACGATGAACATGCAATTTTACAAAAAGAAGTTCATCGTCGCTTGCTCGAAAATTTAACTTTTATAAAAATGAAACCCCAAATCATTTTAGATGTGGGTTGTAGTACAGGGTATGGAACGCGGATGTTGCAAAAACAATACCGCGGCGTAGATATTATTGGTGTGGATTTGGCCATGAACATGCTTAAAATTGCCCATGATAAAAAGGGTTGGTTTTCAAGGCAACATTATATCTGTGCAGATGCACAAGCTCTCCCCTTCCAAGATGCTTCCGTCGATTTAATATTTTCAAATTTAACCCTGCAGTGGTGTCCCGATTTATTAATGACCTTCTATGAATTTTTTCGAGTGTTAAAACCAGGTGGTGCATTATTTTTTTCAAGCTTAGGACCTGACACCTTAAAAGAATTGCGCGCGAGCTGGCAAAGCGTTGATCAATACGCGCATGTCAACACATTTAAAGACATGCATGATATTGGTGATTTATTAATTAATGCACGTTTTGTTGACCCTATTATTGATCGCCAAGATTTAACATTAACCTATAAAGACATCAAAACCCTATTAAAGGATTTAAAATATACAGGCGCGCATACAGTGCTTGGCAAACAACAAAAGTCTTTGATGGCTAAACAGAAACTACAACGCATGTATCAAGCGTATGAACAATTTCGTAATCCGCAAGGTTTATATCCGGCTACTTATGAAGTCATTTATGGGCACGCCATTAAACCTTGTTTTAATCCGATTAAATTTAAAACCTCACGCGATCCGATTTATATTCCTGTCGGAGCGATTACATGAAAAAGTTTTTCATTACTGGCACAGATACAGATGTGGGAAAAACATTTATTACCCGCTTATTATTAGCAAAAGTAAAAAATATGCATCAAACCGCTTTAGCGATTAAACCTATATCTGCGGGTTCTGATGATGCTATATTTTTACAGCAAGAAAATAGCATCATGTTACCCTATGAAACCATTAATCCTGTTTATTTAAATGAACCCTTAAGCCCGCATATTGCAGCCTCCCGTGAACAAAAAAAATTAAACGCTGCAACTATTTATTCAGCATGTCTTGACGCTTTGCAGCATGCTGTTGACTATTTATTTGTTGAAGGTGCTGGCGGCTTCCTAGTTCCAATTAATGATCATGAAACAATGGCTGACTTGGCCATACAATTTAATATGCCTGTGATTCTTGTGGTCAATATGCGTTTAGGCTGTATCAATCATGCTTTATTAACAGTTGAAAATATTTTAAGTAAACAACTACCTTTAGCCGGTTTTATTGCCAATCAAACCCAAGAAAAAACTCAAGATGCTTTTGCTGAAAATATTGCAACATTACAACAACGCATTCCCGCACCCTTGTTAGGTGTCGTGCCTTATTCTATAAATAAAGAATTCTGCCCATTAACTGATTTGATTACTCTACCCTAAGGTGTACTTATGAAAAATATTTTTATTGTAATAACGGGTTTATTACTAACCGCGTGTCAGGCACAAACTGAACATCACAGCATTGAAGTGCCTATGTCTATGACAACTGACCAAGGCAGCACAGAAATGGTTGGAACCATTACCATTAGTGAAACGCCTTATGGTTTATTGTTTAGCCCAGATTTAAAAAATTTATCCGCTGGTTTGCATGGTTTTCATATCCATGAAAATGCAAATTGCACGCCTTTAGAAGCTGCCGGTGGACATTTTGATCCCAAACATACAGGTGAGCATCAAGGTCCCTATGGCACGGGACACTTAGGCGATTTACCTGCGCTTTATGTTGATGATAAAGGCACAGCACAAACCCCAGTGTTAGCCCCTCGCATCAAAACATTAAGTGAAATTAACCATACCGCATTAATGATACATGTAGGTGGAGATAATTATAGTGATCACCCTCATCCTTTAGGTGGCGGCGGAGCGCGTATGGTGTGTGGTGTGATTAATATGTAAACTCCTAATAGCTATGGGCGTTTTCTTACAAGCCCATAGCTAAAATCTGATCCTTGACCTGTCACCTAAAATTCACATTTTTATAAAAATAATTTATTATTTTTCAAACACTTGTGTGACATATAACCATCTCACCTGCTCAAAGTGGGGGGCTTTTTTCTTGTTACATTTTAATATAATCTTAAGCAATTACTGGTCTAATCATCTTAGGAACCTAAGAAATGGCTTACAAAAGGATACTTAAAATGATACTCACTATGAACAAGAGCAAAAGCATGAAGCAACTCGCAGCCATTAGCTTTACAGTCTTAAAAGGCTTAACTCTAATTGCAGCTTTTTTATGTCTAGTTGACATTACAACTGCCCCCATTGGCGGTATTATTTTTTTTAGTGCTATTTTTACTGTGGGATTAGCCGGATTTGGTTCCGCAATATTAGTATTTCATTTGCTCGCAAAAGTTTCACGATAAGCGATAAGGCGGGCAAGAAAATGAGGATCAAGCTGATCTGCAGCCTGCATATATTCAATTAAATTTTCTAAATTAATGATACTAATAACCGGTATTTGATATTGCTGAGCAATCTCTTGTACAGCCGATAATTCACCCGCACCTTTTTCTTGCCTATCTAAAGCAACGACTATACCCGCAACTATTGCACCCGCTTGTTGTACTAGGCCAATAGCTTCTCGCACTGCCGTCCCTGCAGTCATTACATCGTCAATAATTAACACCCGACCGTTAAGCTTCGCACCCACAATCGTGCCACCTTCACCGTGATCTTTGGCTTCTTTACGATTAAAACTAAAGGGAATATCTTTTTTTAGAAGTTGCTGAAACGCAATCGCAGTACTACTCACTAAAGGAATGCCCTTATAAGCAGGACCATATAATTGGTCAAATTCTAGATGAGCATTTTTAATAGCCTCAACATAGAATTCGCCTATGCGCTGCAGCATCGCGCCGCTATTAAAAAATAATCCCATATTAAAAAAATATGGACTTTGACGACCTGATTTTAAGGTAAAATCGCCAAATTGTAATACTTCGCGCCCTCTGGCAAAATCAATAAATGTCTTTTGGTAGGCTTGCATAGTCTTTTCCTATAAAATGCCATTACTATACTACTCAAATTTAAGGAATTCAAATGCGTATTATTACCCTTAATATCAATGGCATTCGCAGCGGTGCCAAAAAAGGTTTTTTTGAATGGCTGGCCCAGCAAAATGCCGATGTGGTTTGCTTGCAAGAAACTAAAGCGCAAATAACCGATCTCATTGACCCGATTTTCTTTCCTGAAGGTTATCATGCATTTTTTTGTGATGCGCAAAAGAAAGGTTATAGTGGCGTAGCCATATATTGCAAACAAAAGCCTCAAAAAATCCATACGAAAATTGGTTTTGATATTATCGACAATGAAGGTCGATATGTGCAAGTTGATTTTGAAAATTTTAGCGTTACGTCTTTGTATTTACCTTCCGGTTCAAGTGGTGATGAACGTCAAGGTATAAAATATCAAGTACTCGATTTTTATTTGCAACATTTAAAAAATATTGCGGCTGATAAAAAAAGTCATATCATTTGTGGCGATGTTAATATTGCCCATAAAAATGTGGACATAAAAAATTGGAAAGGCAATCAAAAAAATTCTGGGTTTTTACCCGAAGAACGTGCTTGGCTTGATACGGTATTTAATGAAGTGGGTTTTGTGGATGCATTTCGAGTAGTGAACCAAGAAGCAGAACAATACACTTGGTGGTCTAATCGCGGTCAAGCTTATGCCAAAAATGTGGGATGGCGAATTGATTATCAAGTCATTACGCCGTGTTTACGCGATAAAATCAAACAAGTGAGTATTTATAAAGATCAAAAATTTTCAGATCACGCGCCGCTGATTATCGATTATATTTCACTTTAAAAAATAAACTATATAATACTGGCACTACACCTAATGTTAAAATCGTCGCAACTGATATACCAAAAATAATCGCAATGGCCATTGAGCGCCACATTAAACCACCACCAATCCAAAGCGGTATCATGCCCGCAACTGTAGTTGCACTGGTTAACAAAATGGGTCGCAAACGTTGTTGCGCAGCTTCAATGATCGCCTGCGCGGCGGGCAGGGCGTTTTCTTCTATTTCAATCCGAATTCTATCTAGCAATACGATCGCATTATTAATAATAATACCCGCAAGTGAAATCACACCTAATAATGTCATAAAATCAAAAGGCGCTCTTGTGATTAACAAACCTATTACCACACCAATAATAGATAACGGAATAGTACATAAAATAATTAATGGTTGGGTAATCGAATTAAACTGGGCAATCAAAATAAATACAATTAATAAGCCAGCAATCGGTAATTTTGCCATAATCGCAGCTTGTGATTTTACTGCTGTTTCTTCTTCACCACCAAATTCCCAAGAAAATCCAAACGGCCATGTTTTAGCTGCAGCGATCATAAATGGGCGAATTTCTGCGGTAATTTCTTTTGCAGTCACACCCGGCTCTATTAATGCTTCAACAGTCACTGTACGCAAGCGATTGCGTCTTTCAATATTGCCAGGCTGCCAAAGTAATTCTGGTGTTGCCACTTGTGTTAAAGGCACAGATTGTCCAGTGGCTTGCGAGTACACATTAATACCTGCAATATCATTGCTAATTAAACCTGGCTGTGTTGAACGAATCATAATGGGAATGAGTTCATCACCTTCACGATAGTCACTCGCTTCGATTCCCGTTAAATAAGCTTGCATGGAAATAGCAATATCTTCATGTGTGACACCCGCTAATTGTGCTCTTGCTTCATCAATATTTAAAACGATTTTTTTGCTACGCGCACCCCAATCGTCTGTCACTAATTTTGTTCCTGGAATAGTTGCAATATGAGCTTTTACGCTTGAGGCAATGGCAAATAATTCATCCGTATCACGCCCTGAAATTCTAACAGCAACAGGTGGCCATGCGTCAGGACCATAAGTCAATGGTCGCAACGTAGGGGCAACATCCGGATAATGCTGAATAATAAATTTTTCAATTGCCGGCATTAAAACATTCACATTATTTTTTAAAGTCTCACCATTAATGACCATAATCGCATAAGCAAGATTGGGAGGTTCTGGTGCATACGGCAAGACAAATTTTGGTCCACCATCGCCAATATAAGTGACAAAATCAACAACACCTGTTTGTTCTGCAATAAATTGCTCCATACCATCTACAACTTCCATCGTGCGCTCAATCGGCGCACCTTGTGGCAATTTTAATTCCACCGTAAAAGTCGGCCGCTCATTGGATGGGAAAAATATACTGGGAATAAAACGAAAACTAAATATGGCTAAAAAGAAAACTGCGCCCATTACTAACATTGTTTTCCAAGGACGTTGTAACACGAATAATAAACAGTCACGATATTTTCGATAAAACTTAGAATTAAAATTTTCTTCCGATTGTTCAACACGCATAAAGTTAACACACAGTAAGGGTATTAATGTAAGCGCAATAATCCATGATACTAATAAAGTCACCGTGATCACTTTAAAAAGACTCGCCACATTTTCACTCGTAGGTGATTCTGCCAAAATAATGGGTAAGAAAGCCGCGATCGTTGTCAGTGATGATGTTAATAATGGCACACGTAATTCTTTTCCTGCAGCAATTGCAGCATCTTTTGCAGACTTTCCTTGCCGCATTTGCACCATGACTGATTCTGCCATCACAATCGCATTATCCACCAAAATACCTAAAGCAATAATGAGCGACGCAAGCGATACTTGCTCAAGCCATACGCCCCATAAGGACATGATGTAAAACGTTATCAACATCGTAGTGGGAATTAAGGTAGCCACAATTAACCCGGTGCGAAATCCAAGGGCTATTAGCATCACAAGTGCTACAATAAAAATCGCTTGATACAAATTGCTTAGAAAATTATTAATTTTGTCGTTCACAATATCCGGCGCAAACATGAATTGCTCAATATTGATACCTATAGGATAGGTTTTAAGTGCGCGCTGTATGACGGTTTCAACTTCTTTACCCAGTTCAACAATATTCCCGCCACTACGCAAGGAAATGGCTAATGCAAGTGATGGCGTTCCATTCGCATGCATGATTTCTTTGGGCGGATCTACATACATGCGTTTAATGGTCACAATATCTTCTAGACGTACGACTTGTGATGAGTCTGGTAATTGCACCACACTGCGACCAATGTCATCTACTGATTCAAAATTACCTGTGGGTTCAATCACAATTTTTTCATATTGAGTGCGAATATCCCCGCCAGGTAAAATAATATTGCGCTCTTGCAACATTTTGATGATCATTTTTGGCGAAATTTTCATTTCTGCTAAACGGGCATTATCATATTCCAATACTACCCATTCATCTTGCGCACCGACAATATCTACTTTTGCCACCTGATCGGCAAGTAATAATTCATTTTGTATTTGTTTGGCAATTTCTTTTAATTGATGATACGTAAAGCCATCGCCAGTTAATGTATAAATTGTGCCAAACACATCACCGAATTCATCATTCACAAAAGGACCAATGACGCCTTCTGGTAAGTCACGTTTTGCATCCTCTACTTTGCGACGTACGTTATCCCAAATAGGACGCATGTTTTTATATTGATCTTTTATCGTGACATAGATCACTGATAAACCATCGCGCGAAGTGCTTTTTACAAAATCAACTTCTGGAATTTGTTGAATGGATTTTTCTAATTTATCAGTCACTAATAATTCAATACGATCAGGACTTGCCCCAGGAAAAAAAGTTTGCACCATGGCCACACGTACGATATAACCAGGATCTTCACTGCGTGGCATGGATAAATAAGCGGAAATACCAGCAAATAATAAGACTAAAAGTAGAGTAAAGGTAATGCGATCTTTTTCTATGGCAAAGCGTGTAATATCCAAACCATTACTCCTTCAATAACGTTACCATTTCCTGATCCGTTAATTGTTTCACGCCTGCGGTGGCAACATATTCACCGGGTGTTAAACCTTGAGTAATCACCAAGCCCACACGTGTTAAATCACCCACCAAAACATTGCGACGTGTTGCACGCCAAAACCCCGGATGTTTCTCATCTTGTACCAGCACAAAAACAAAGGTGCCGTCTTTATCTTCACCTACAGCAACCGGTGGCACAATAATATGATGTGCATCTGGATTTTGTTCAACTTTAAAATTAAATTCAACATCAGCGGCCATACCTGAACGTAATGTTGTTTGCCCACAATTTTCAGAAAGTTCTACCCGAACAGGATAAGTGGCTGTGCGGACTCCTGTTGCCACACCGACCTCTTTCACGACACCTGAGAATATTTGATCTTTAAATGCTTGCACACGCACATTGACAATATCTTTAGATTTAATTTGATTAATAATAGTTTCAGATACTGAAACCGTCACTTGTGGACAATTACCACAATTGACTTCAACTACAGGTTGACCTTGTCCAATATTTTCATTGGTTTCAAAAAAAACTGCAGCAATGTGACATTGATCAGGAGATTTAATTTCTGTGTAACTCAGTTGCAATCGCGCGCCTTCTAATTGCGCTTGTGCAGATTCTACTTGGGCTTTGCGTGATTCAGAAGTCGCGCGCGCAGCATCTAAATCATTTTTTGAAGCATTGCGATTTTCATATAAACTTTTTTTACGTTCATAATCTGCTTGTCCATTACGGTATTGTGCTTCTGCTAAATCCAGTGCGGCTTGTGCTTGTTGCACGGCAATTTGATAATCACGATTATCAAGACTTGCTAATAATTGGCCCTTTTCCACCTCATCGCCCACATTCACAGGTCTTTCTGCCAATGTACCTGCGACTTTAAAACTTAAAATCGCTTCATATCCCGCTTCTACTTTTCCTGAAAAAGTCCGAAATTGTTCAGTGGCAGCACTCTGTACAACTGTATATTGCACGGGACGGGCATTGATTTCTTCCTCGTGGGAACTGGAACAGCTACCTAATAATAAGATGGCTATGCCTATTGGCAAAATGTATAATAATGGCTTCATGTTTAAGAGGTGCCCATCTAGCGCTATGGTTGAGATTGTTATAGTATAACAAACATTATGTATAAAATTATGAGTATTATCCTATCTTGCTTATTATGTGCCTGCGGCCAATCAGGCCCCCTTTATCTACCCAATGAGCAACACGAGGAAGAAAGTGAATGAAGTCTAGTTTTCATTACCGCGATCGCCAATTATATGTAGAAAATGTGCCACTCGCCCATATTGCGCAACAATGGGGTACGCCCACTTATGTGTATTCATTATCAGCATTGCTTGATAATTATCAAGCATTTACGCATGCACTACAAAACCAACCCCATTTGATATGTTATGCCGTTAAGGCCAATAGCAATATTGCCTTGCTTAATTGTTTGGCAAAACAAGGTTCGGGGTTTGATATTGTATCTTTAGGCGAATTGCATCGCGTCCTTGCCGCAGGTGGCGATGTGCGGAAAATTGTATTCTCAGGTGTGGGTAAAGGTGAACTTGATATTCGTAATGCGTTAGATATCGGTATTGCTTGCTTTAATGTGGAATCTGCGCCAGAGCTTGATAAAATTCAAGCCATTGCTAAACGCTTAAATAAACCCGCTTCGATTTCTATTCGTGTTAATCCAGATGTGGATGCCAAAACTCATCCGTATATTTCTACAGGGTTAAAAATTCATAAATTTGGCGTCGATATTGATAATGCGATCAAAATGTATCAACATGCGCAATCTTTATCACATATTAAAATCCATGGCATTGATTGCCATATTGGCTCGCAAATTACTGCGATTGAGCCTTTTTTACAAGCGCTCGATCAAGTCTTAGATTTAATTGATCAATTAAAAAAATCCGGCATTGACATTGCGCATTTAAATTTAGGTGGCGGCTTAGGTGTGCGTTATCAGGATGAAATACCGCCAGATATCAGTACTTATTGTGCGGCCATCGTGCAACAATTAAAAGGGCGCGATATCAAACTCATTTTAGAACCAGGACGCGCGCTCGTTGCCAATACCGGCATTTTACTCACTCATGTTGAATATATTAAACAAGGTTTTGAAAAAAAATTCGCGATAGTCGATGCCGCAATGAATGATTTAATCAGACCTAGTTTATATGATGCCTGGCATCACTTATTACCCGTGATTGAACATCAAGATATCGATGAAGATATCTATGATGTAGTAGGACCTGTGTGTGAAACCGGTGATTTCATTGCCAAACAACGCGCACTTAAAATTAAAGATCAAGATTTAATTGCTATCATGAGTGCTGGCGCTTATGGTTTTAGCATGAGTTCAAATTACAACAGTAGACCTCGCGCTGCTGAAATCGCTGTCAAAGGCGACAGTGCGCGCGTTGTCCGTGACCGAGAAACTTATAGCGATTTATTTAAACATGAACATTTACTTTAATAAAATGCAAGCCTTAGGCAATGATTTTGTCGTGATTGAAACCATCACCCAAACATTTAAGGCAACGCCAGAACGAATCAAAAAATTAGCCGATAGACATTATGGCATTGGCTGCGATCAAGTTTTAATTATCGGAATGTCAGATAATCCGCAAGCTGATTTTGAATACACGATTTATAATAATGACGGCAGCAGCGCTAAACAATGTGGTAATGGCGCGCGGTGTGTCGGTTTATTTATTAAAGAAGAGGGTTTATCAAGCAAAAATAAAATCACGCTTGCAACAGCTGATCATTTAACCCATGTGGATATGAGTCATGCTGAAAATATTAGCGTTGAAATCGGTGTGCCTGTTTTTGATCAGGAAAAAAGTAAACAATTAAATATGGGCGTATTATCTATCGGTAATCCCCACTTGATTATACAAGTCCCTAATATTGCACAAGCAGATGTTGCTAATATTGGCATAGGTTATAATCAGCAAAATCCATTATTTCCAGAAGGCGTGAATGTCAGTTTTTACGAAATTATTTCTAAAGAACATGTAAAGTTACGCGTTTTTGAACGCGGCGTTGGTGAAACCCTCGCATGTGGATCAGCTGCAAGCGCAACTATGGCTTATTTACGCCATTTAAATTTAATTAATGATACAGTGAAGATTAATTTACCCGGTGGTGAATTAACCGTCAGCTGGGCAGGCGGTGAAAAACCAGTGATTTTGAAAGGCAATGCTGAAAATGTTTTTACAGGAGTTTATACATTATGAAAAATATCATGCCCTACATACGCCCATTAGGCGTTATTGCTATTTTTATTGCTGTATTTACCTGGGGACTGGAGTTAGCACACTTTGTGCCTACATGTCCTTATTGCCAGGTGCAACGCACAATTATTGGAGTACTCGGTATTTTAATGGTCTTGCCTAATATTCGCTACGCCACATTATTATTGACTGTGGTTTTAGGTTTATTCGGCACCAACGTATCTAGTGATCAAATTTTCATGATGGTACGTGAACATAACTTTATGAATATGATTATGTTGCTAGCAGTCTGTGCGTCATTTATTATTGCAGGACAAATGATCATGCTGGTGAAAAGAGAATCGATATGAAAGATCGTTTTGGATTATCTGTATCAACAACCCAACATGCGGTTATCGATGCGCTTGATCATTTTTCAACACAGTTATTATTAAATGGTCAAACTGCTGGAAAAATATTAGATGCAGTTAACGCGCATCCTGATAGTTTATTATTGAATTGCCACAGCGGAATAATATTTTTATATTCGCACGATGATGTAGATTCGGCCAAAACATTACCTTATTTAAAAGCTGCTGAAGCATTACTCAATGTAAGCAATAATCGCGAAAAATTACATTATCAGGCTGCGTGTGCTTGGTATGCAAAAGATTACGACACTGCCATTGTCGCTTATAAAAAAATTACTGAGCAGTGGCCGCGTGATTGTGTTGCAGCTAAATTTGCCGAATGGATATTTTATTGCGCAGGTCAATCGTTTTATGCAGATCGCTTCTTGCATATCACCGCACCTATGTATCTTCATAATAAAAACGAACCTGGTTTTTTAGCCACACATTCATTTGCACTGGAATTAACGCAGCAGTATGATCAATCTTTAGCTATCGCTTACGATGCTTTAGCCATTGAGCCCATCACACCTTGGGCGCATCACACTGTTGGGCATGCACTCATGGCAAAAAGCGAAATTAATCACGGCATTGATCTTTTTGAAAAATATAAACCTAGTTGGGGGGGAATTCTACCTCCGCTCGCTGGCCATCTGACTTGGCATTTAACTTTATTTTATTTAGCTAATCTTGAAGAGAAAAAGATATTATCGCAATTCTCACCAGGCGTATGGGGCAATACCCCAGAATTATCACTGGAACAAATCGATGCCATTTCATTACTCTGGCGCATGGAAATGGCTGATATGCCGCATGATGATTTATTAAAACAAGTGACAAAAAAATTAGGGCCACATGTTTATCAACAATATATTGGCTTTGATAATGCACATTATATTTATGCCCTCTCACGTACCGGCAATACCGAATCGGCGCAAAAAATTATCAGTGATGCCACCCATTATGCACACACATTGCAGCCGTCTTATCAGAATATATGGTTAAATATTTGTATACCGTTGTTCAAAGGTATTCATGCTTATGCCTTAGGACATTATCAGGAAGCTAGTACACATTTAAATCCTATTTTACCTATAGTTGCATGCGTTGGCGGCAGTGATGCTCAAGTCGAAGTATTTTATCAAACTGCTGTTATCAGTTTATTACGTGCGGGAAAAAAAGATAAAGCACAAGCATTGATCAATCAATATTTACCGTATTTTATTCCTACGAAGTTAGGCGAGCTTTGGAGTCAAAGCTAAGCTTTCATGCTATCATCAAACCATATCTAATTTAAATCAACTTTGGAGTTCAAAATGGTAATCAGAAAAGCAAGCGCGCAATGGAATGGGACTTTAAAAGAAGGTACTGGAAAACTTGAAGTAGGGAATGCAAGATGGTCTGCACCTTATTCATTTGAAACTCGATTTGGCGCTGGTGAACAGGGCACTAATCCTGAAGAATTAATTGCTGCGGCTCACGCCAGTTGTTATTCTATGGCACTTGCGGCCACGCTGGAAAAATCTGGCTTTGTTGCTGAAGCTGTTAATACAACAGCAAATGTACGTTTAGATACTGTAGAGGGCGGTTTTGCGATTACTGAAATTTCGCTTGATGTGACAGCAAAAGTACCTGGTATTGATGATACCCAATTTGCAACGATAGCCAATGAAGTCAAAAGCAATTGTCCGGTTTCTAAAGCACTTGCCAGCGTTAAAATTAATTTGACGGCACGTTTGGCATCATGATTGAAGAAATCTCTGTCGCAACTTTGCAGAAAAAATTGCAAGCCGGTGAAGACATTTTTTTATTAGATGTCAGAGAGCCTCATGAATTCGCTGCATTTAATATCAAAGGCCATTTGATTCCCTTAGCCGAATTACTGCAGCGATTAAATGAAATTCCAAAAAATAAACCTATAGTTACGATCTGCCGCTCCGGTAAACGCAGTGATATTGCTGGGCAAATGCTAAAAGCACATGGATTTAATGATGTGAAAAATTTAGCCGGCGGCTTATTGGCTTGGCAATAAGATAAGCATAATGGACACTATTATTTTTATCCCAGGCCATGGATGCACACCGCGTGTTTTTGAGGCACAAATACAAGAATTATCTGCGCATTATGAATGTGTCTGCATAGACTTACGCAACTATAAAACCATTAAAGAAATCATTGATCATGTTTTAAACAACACGCCTTCACAATTTTACATTTTAGGATTTTCATTAGGTGCAGCAATTGCATTAGACATCAGTCAACAAGCGCCTCATCGCATTAAAGGACACATACATATCTCGTTACCCTATGAAGGTCCATCCACCACCTTAATAAACGAATTAACGCAAATTGAAAAAGATTTACCCTCGATGGAAATGGATGAATTTATCAAGCTTGCCTATCAAAAATATTTTCCACATAAAGAACCCAGCGATCCACTTTATGCAATATTATCGCAAATGCTTTTAGAAACAGGGAAAATTCATTACATCGAACAAGCCCATATGTTATCAAAACCTTGGCATTTGATTGCAAGTGCACATCAACACCATCCAGTATTAATTCTAAGTGGCGCACTCGATAAACGCGCTAAACCTGAATATCACGAAAAGATGGCTGCACAATTAAAAACCTCAACACTCCATGTGTTACCCAATGCAGGGCATTTTCTAACCCTAGAGCAACCCGCATTATCAACGCAGATTATTCAAGAATGGTTAAATTCTTAAGCTGAATACCTATATTTTTAGTTAATTAACAAAAGGGGGGGGGGCAATTTGCCACCCCCCTTTGTAACCACTTCTTCGCGTCATCCCCGCCTACGCGGGAATGACGGTATGCTTTAGAACAAAAATTATTTTAAACATAACATTGACGTAACAGTTCAAAACCCATCACTTCAATCTGTCTTACGCGTTCCGCAGAAATATTATATTTTTGTGCTAAATCATGTAATGACATTTTTTCTTCTGATAAATATCGGGATAAAATAATGTCGCGGGTGCGTTCGGGTAATTTTGACAGGGCTTGTTGTAATTGGTTTGTAGTTGCGGTTTGTTCAACATGTTCAATATAAAGTTGTTCGGGATTTTGATAGACCATGCCTGCATCAGCGGGCGTTGGTAATGTATAACGAGATTCATGGCCTTCTTCTGGCGTGATATCTAAAAAAACATCTTGCGCTTGTAGGCGCAGTTCCATTTCTTTGACCTCGTTTGGTTTTACTTTTAATTCTGTGGCTATTGTTTTTATTTCACTGCTGGTTAAACTGGTAAAACCTTTTTTCAGGCGACGTAAATTAAAAAATAATTTGCGTTGCGCTTTGGTGGTGGCGATGCGTACTAAGCGCCAATTGCGCAGCACAAAATTGTGGATTTCTGATTTGATCCAATGGATTGCAAATGTGGCCAGCCTCACCCCCAAATTGGGATCAAAGCGTTTGACCGCTTTCATTAGTCCAATATTGCCTTCCTGGATTAAATCATCTTGCGGCAAACCATAGCCTTTGTAATTACGGGCAATGCGCACTACGAAACGTAAATGGGATAAAACTAATTGTTTGGCCGCATTTAAATCTTGCTCATAAAACCAACGATGCGCTAAAGCGCGTTCATCAGATTCACTGAGCATGGGGATTTGTAAAGCTTGTGCTTGAAAATCAATGAGTTGTAGTTCTTTTAGCATTGCGTATACCCTCATAAATGACTGAGTATTTTATTTTAGCACTCTCATGCCTAGAGTGCTAGAGCCTATACAAGATTTATAGACATGTTATTATTACAAGATGTTTAACTTTATAAAAATCCTATTTACTGCCGCCGTATTATTTGCGTTGACATTGACCTTTGGGGCCATTTATTTAAATGCCTCATTGCCTAATGTTGAAGAGCTAACTGAAGCTAAATTACAGATTCCTTTGAGCGTTTATACCAAAGACGGTAAATTAATTAGTCAATTTGGCGAATATCGGCGTAGTCCGGTTAAATTAGCCGATGTGCCACAAGGATTAATAGATGCAGTTTTGGCAACTGAAGATCATCGTTTTTACCAACATACGGGTGTTGATTTTATTGGCTTGATGCGGGCTGCACATCATTTATTAGTAGTCGGCGGTCGCGGTCAAGGCGGTAGTACTATTACCATGCAAGTTGCGCGTAATTTTTATTTATCACCTGAAAAAACCTTTATTCGTAAATTTAACGAGATTTTACTCGCCCTTAAAATTGAGCGTGAATTTACTAAAGATCAAATTCTGGAATTGTATTTAAATAAAATTTATTTGGGTAGCCGCGCTTATGGCGTGGTTGCTGCTGCACAAGTGTATTACGGCAAAACTTTAGACCAGCTTACCTTACCTGAAATGGCGATGATTGCAGGTCTTCCACAAGCGCCTTCTCGTTTAAATCCGATTAACAATCCAACTGGCGCTAAAGTAAGACGCACGCACGTATTAAATAAAATGTATGAATATGGTTATATCGATAAAGCGGCTTATGATGCGGCCGTTAATGCACCTATGACTGAAACTTATCACGGGCCTAAAGTTGAAGTTGATGCCCCTTATGTCGCCGAAATAATCAGACAAATATTATATAAACAATTAGGCGATAAAATTTATATCGAAGGTCTTAAAGCTTACACCACTATAGAAAGCCAAGAACAATTAGCAGCAAACAATTCACTGGAAAATGGTTTACTCAATTATGACAAACGTCACGGATATCGTGGACCTATTGGATTAAATGGTGATTTAACTCTACTCAAAGAAGCATCAAATGTAGGCCCATTAAAACCTGCATTAGTGACCAAAGTAACTGCTGATTCAGCAACCGCCATACTTGCAGATGAAGAAACCATTACTATTAATTGGAATGGTTTATCCTGGGCACGCAAAGATTTAGGCCAGGGACGCGTGGGCGCCTATCCAAAAGTGGCCACAGATATTTTGAAAAAAGACGCGCTTATTTATGTATTAAAAAATAAGGCTGATGGCACCTATCGTTTAGCACAAATTCCAGAAGTACAAGGCGCTATTGTGGCAATGGATCCTAAAACTGGGGCAATCACTGCCTTAGCCGGTGGCTTTGATTTTTTTGAAAATAATTTTAATGCTGCAACGCAAGCAAAACGTCAACCGGGTTCTAGTTTTAAACCTTTTATTTATGCTGCAGCACTCGATAATGGTTTTAAAACTACCAGCATGATTAATGATGCACCCCTTGTGATTGCTGATACTCCCACCACTTTATGGCGACCACAAAATGATGATGAAAAATTTTTTGGTCCCACCAGTTTACGTATGGGTTTAGTGTTATCCGTAAATTTAGTATCTATTAGATTATTAGATGCGATAGGGATTGATACGCTCGTTGAATATGCATCGCGTTTTGGTTTTGATCCTAAAACCATGCCACGCGGTTTGTCGCTGGCTTTAGGCACATTGGATACTACACCGCTTGAAATGACTACTGCATACAGTGTATTTGCAAATGGCGGTTACAAAGTGACTGCGCATGTTTTTGATTATTTGAGCGATGAAAAGGGCAATATTTTAATGAAAAATGAAGTGGCAGAACCTAAACCGGTGATTTCACCTGAAACTGCTTATATCATGACCGATATATTAAAAGACGTGATACAACGTGGTACAGGACGCGGGGCATTACAAATAGGTCGAGGCGATCTCTCCGGAAAAACAGGATCAACTAATGATCATCGTGATGCCTGGTTTGTGGGTTATAATGCGGATCGTGTTGCCAGTGTATGGTTTGGTTTTTCACGCAATCGTACTTTAGGTAAAGGCGAATACGGCGCGCAAACCGCATTGCCTGTCTGGGTAGATTTTATGCGGGAAGCATTGCGGGATAAACCAGAAAGTGTGTTAGCACAACCCAAAGATGTAGTATTTGTACGCATCAATCGTAAAACTGGCAATTTAACTTCCGGTAATGATCCCGATGCTGTATTTGAAATATTTACTGCAGATACAGCGCCGAATGAAACGAAAACCAATACTTCGAAAGAAAAATGGGTAAACCCAGCTAATTTATTTTAAACAAGGATACTTGCCATGGAACCGGCCCTGATGTTTGATATTATTATTTCTTTATCTACATTAATTATGCTGGAAATTATTCTGGGCGTAGATAATCTGGTATTTATATCCATATTAAGTTCCCGCTTACCTGAAAAGCAACAAAAAATAGCACGACGCATAGGTTTATTGTTGGCTATGATTACGCGTTTATTATTACTAGCTTCTGCAGTTTGGCTCGCACAACTCACACAACCATTATTTTTTATTTTTGATCATCCTGTTTCTTTTCGCGATCTCTTTTTATTTTCAGGCGGTTTATTTTTAGTGATAAAAGGTTTATGGGAAATTCATCAAGAAATCGATAAAGCCGGCCGCGCTGCCATCGCTTTAAAATATTCAACATTTCCACTCGTCATCTCACAGATTGTGTTATTCGACATGGTATTTTCACTCGATAGTATTTTAACAGCAGTGAGTTTAACCAATAATTTCACCATTATGGCCATAGCCATTATTATTGCAGTGCTTGTCATGCTACTCGCCAGTGAACATTTACATTATTTTATTCAAAAATATCCCACCATCAAAATGCTGGCCTTGACGTTCTTATTATTAATTGGTGCGGTATTAATCGCAGATGGCATGTCAATACACATACCGAGAGGTTATGTCTATTTTGCACTGTTCTTCTCGTTAACAGTTGAACTATTGAATAATTATATGCGTTACAAACGTGGGTCAAAAGGCTGAGGAGATAAATTATTCCTCAACCTTTTCCACATAACCACAATTCTTCTGCGGGCAGACTTTTTCTGTGCCGCGTTTTTGGGTGGTTTTTTGGGTGAGCATTAAGAAGCCGCATTTAGGGCAGGGTTCATCTAGAGGGAGATCCCAGACTGCGTACGAACATTTAGGGTATAAAGAACAAGAATAGAAAATTTTGCCGCGTTTGGATTTGCGTTTTAGCATAGTGCCTTTGGAGCAATCTGGACATTGGACACCACTGTCTTCTGGCTTTTCTAAGGGTTCAATGTGTTTACATTTTGGATAATTACTACAACCAATAAATTTGCCATATTTACCCACACGAATCTGTAAATCACTTCCGCATTCTGGGCATTTACGATCTGCAACAATTTCAGCTTGAGGCTGTGCACTATCATCACCCATATTACGCGTGTAATCACATTCTGGATAAGCGGTACACCCAATAAAACGACCGTGTTTGCCTAAACGTATACTTAAATCTTTACCACATTTAGGACATTTTTCATCTAATTTTTCTTGAGTAACATCACTGCGCTGAACCGTTTCTTCCGTGGTATGAATCAATTTAATAAAGGGTTGCCAAAAATTTTCCAAAACCGGTAACCACTGTGTTTCACCGCGTGCAACCGCATCTAATTGATCTTCAAGATTTGCAGTAAAGGTATAATCGACATAATCAGTAAAATATTGCGTAAGAAATTTATTGACCACACGTCCGACATCTGTGGGCTGAAAACGCTTTTTATCTAAAGTCGCATACTCACGTTGTTGCAGCGTTTGAATAATGCTGGCATAAGTGGATGGCCGACCAATACCAAATTCTTCTAATGATTTAATGAGGCTCGCTTCAGTAAAAGGTGGTGGCGGTTCAGTAAAATGTTGTTTGCCCTCAATGCCTAATAAAGTAATTGATTCACCCTCATTCATTTCGGGTAATAAACGACCTTCATCATCATTTTTCTTTTCATCGTCGATGCCCTCTTGATAAACCGCAATAAAACCAGGGTCTGCAATAGTAGAACCATTCGCGCGGAATATATGTTTGCCGCAGGCGAGATCAATTGCAACTGCATTAATAGTGGCATGAATCATTTGACAAGCTACAGTTCTTTGCCAAATCAAGCGATATAATTTAAATTGTTCATCGCTTAAAAATGATTTGATGTCTTCAGGCACATGATTCACAGAGGTAGGACGAATGGCCTCGTGTGCTTCTTGTGCATTTTTCGATTTGGTTTTATAAATTTTAATTTCATCAGGGACATTATGTTTGCCGTATTTTTGTGCAATAAATGCGCGAATTTCTTCAATCGCTTCATTAGCCAAATTCACAGAATCGGTACGCATATAACTGATCAAACCGACGACGCCATCACCAACATCAATACCTTCATAAAGTTGTTGTGCCACACGCATGGTTCTTTGCGCAGCAAAACCCAATTTACGCGCCGCTTCTTGTTGCAAAGTTGAGGTAATAAAAGGTGGCGCAGGATGACGCTTACGTTGTTTTTTCTCAACAGATTTTACGGTTAAAACACCATTTGCTTCGTTTAATAAAGTATCTTTGGCATTAAATGCATCTTTTTCATTATTGATAGTAAATTGCTTGAGTTTTTCACTATTAAGCTCTATTAATTTTGCAGGAAAATGTTGGCTTTCTTTTTCGCAATTGGCTTCAATGGTCCAATATTCTTGTGGGATAAATTTATCAATTTCTTCTTGACGTTCAACAATCAAACGCAATGCTGGACTTTGCACACGTCCTGCTGATAAACCGCGACGAATTTTTTTCCACAGTAACGGTGAGAGTTTAAAACCCACTAAAAAATCTAAAGCGCGTCTTGCTTGTTGGGCATGAATTAAATCTATGGATAATTCACGTGGCTCTTCCATCGCATGTAAAATAGCTTTTTTGGTGATCTCATGAAACGCAACGCGATAAACGGGTTTATCACCCAGAACTTTGCGCTCAATTGCTAATTCTTTTAAATGCCACGAAATGGCTTCGCCTTCGCGATCAGGATCCGTTGCAAGATAAAGTGCATCGGCTTGTTTCAATGCTTTAATAAATGTATCAATGTGTTTATTATTTTTTTCAACTATTTGGTACTTCATGGCAAATTGGTGGTCGGGATCAACCGCACCTTCTTTGGGTACTAAATCACGGACATGGCCATAGGAGGCAATGACTTCATAATCTTTGCCAAGATATTTTTTCAGCGTACGTGCTTTTGCGGGTGATTCAACAACAACTAAATTTTTTGCCATTATTATGCTCTAATTGATTTCTAACTTTGCTTTTGTATCTTCCTGCAATAATAAATAATCCAAAAGCCTTGTGATAGTTGCATCATCTAAATGATCCGATAACGCAATAATGCTCAGCCATTTGAGTTGTTCAATATCCATTTGTGCAATATCAAGCTGCAACATTTGGTTAATAATGATCTCACGGGTCGTCATTGTCAATACACCGGCTTGTTCTAACTTGAGTAACAGGCTTCTGCAAGTCGTAGATAAAACCGCTGTTTCTTGTGGCGTATAAATACGTACCGCAAGCGAACTCGGCTCATTCACCTCTTCCATATACTCATCATCTTGTGATTCATGAAACCAGGCATAAGCATCTTCTATCATTTCTTGGTTAAAACCCATTTTTTCTAATTTCTCAAGGGTATAAGCATCAAAAGGCAGAGGTTCTGCTTGATCAAAATCTGCAAAAAAATCGATTAACATATCAAGCACATTGGGTTTCATAAATTGCTCCTGCTTGAATAAGTCCTTGGACTTCTAATTGTGTGATAATGACGGTTAATTCTTGAGCGCTTAATTTTGATTGTTCTACTAGATAATCAAAGGGTAACGCTTGATTGACTAAATTCAATACCTGCTGCTCTACTATAGATAATGTAGATAATTCAGGTGTAGGCATGACTCTTTGGGTAAAACCAGAAAACTCTTCAGTGATATCCGTCACATTTTCCACTAATTTTGCTCCCTGACGAATCAGCGCATGACAGCCGCGCGCTAATGGATTATGTATGGCACCAGGAACAGCAAAAACTTCCCTGTTCTGTTCAATAGCATAGCGCGCTGTGATTAAGGATCCACTTTTAAGAGCAGCTTCCATAACCAATACCCCTAAACTTAAACCACTGATAATACGATTACGTCTTGGAAAATTTTCGGCCCTGGGTGGCGTGTTCACTGGAAACTCACTCACTAATAAACCATTTTCACTGATTTGTCTTGCTAATTTATCATGACGTCTTGGATAAATTTGATTTAAACCCGTACCTAATACCGCAATAGTTGCGCCGTGTGCGGCAAGGGCGGCTTGATGTGCTTTGGCATCTATTCCTAAAGCGAGGCCACTGGTAATCACAAAACCAGCTTCTGATAATTGTGTAGTCAATACTTGAGTATTCATTAAACCACTGGCGCTGGGATTACGACTACCCACAATAGCAATTTGCGCATTATTTAATAAATCTTGGCGCCCAAAAGTATATAAAAGCAATGGATTTGCAGAGATCTCCTTCAATCGTCTTGGATATTCAGCATCTAATAAAGTCAAAATACCACGTTCAGGAGATTGATTTAACCAAGCCAAGTCTTGTTCAGCGAGTGCATAATCCGGTTTTAAAATATTTAAAGCTAAACTTTCAGACAAGCCCAGCTGTCTTAAAGTATTGAGATCACTGCCTAAAATTTCATCAAATGAATTGAAATGCTTGAATAAACGGGCAAGGCGCTTGCTTCCCATTTGCGGGATATGGCAAATCGCGAGATAATGTTTTAAATCAGTTTCTGCTAGGTAATGGAACATCGGTGTATGCTACCTAAGCTTTGGGGTATTTGTCATTACTTTTTTCTAAAATGGGGTAGTTTTCTATGTTAAACATCATTTTTGCCGGCACCCCAGAAGTATCTGAACAAATATTATCACATCTGCTTAAGTCTAAATGCGCCGTCAGCCACGTTTTTACCCAACCAGATAGACCGGCAGGTCGTGGCAGACATTTAACAGCAAGCCCAGTAAAAACTTTGGGCATCGAACATGGCCTTCCAATATTTCAGCCGCAAACCCTAAACACCCCCGAACAAGTACAACTTCTTAAAAACTTAGCCCCAGATTTATTAATTGTCGTAGCTTACGGTTTAATACTACCGCCCGAAATTTTAGCCATCCCAAAATATGGTTGTATTAATATCCATTTTTCTTTATTACCGAGATGGCGCGGCGCCTCCCCCGTACAGCAAGCGATATTAGCAGGCGATAAAAAAACTGGCATTTCCATTATTCAAATGAAAAAAGGTTTAGATACGGGACCCATTTTATTTAGCGCGGAATGCGACATACACCCACATGACACCAGTGAAAATTTATTTAATCGTCTTATTCCCATTGCCCAAAATTTATTATTAACGACTTTAGATAAAATTGAGAAACAAAACATTCATCCTAAACGCCAAGATCCAAAGCAAAAAACTTATGCACACTTAATAGAAAAACATCAAGCCCAAATTGATTGGCAACAAAGCGCTGCAAAAATAGATCGCTTAATTCGCGCCTATTACCCATCCCCCATAGCCTACACCCATTGCTGCGATCTAACGCTACGCATTTTTAAAGCACATATTATTGATAATAAAACCGAGCAAACCCCAGGTTTAATATTAAACGCAAACCGCGAAGGTTTAGATATAGCGACCGGAAAGGGAATATTAAGAATCACAGAACTACAATTACCCGGAAAACGCCGCATGTCCACGGCAGATCTACTCAACGCACACCACCCACAATTACAAGCGGGCAATCAATTCGTTTAACTGTTATAATCTAGCCATTATGAAAATTATTATCTTAGGCGCGGGCCGGGTTGGGCGTACGCTGGCTGAACAATTATTGCTTGAACACAATGAAATTACATTGGTGGATAGCAGCGCTAATCAATTGGCTTATATTACTGAAAAATTTGATTTATGTACCATAGTGGGTAATGCGGCGTCTCCTGAAGTATTAGAAAAAGCCGGCGCTCAAGATGCAGATATGCTGATTGCTGTTACCGGCAGTGATGAAGTCAATATGCTCGCCTGTGAAATCTCTCATCAATTATTTAAAACGCCGCGCAAAATTGCCAGAATTCGTAACAGTGAATATCTTCGCTATCCACAATTATTTAGTGCCAAAGGCATTCCCGTGGATATTTTAATTAATCCTGAGAATTTAGTGATCAATTATGTGACCCGCTTGGTGGAATATCCGAGTGCGTTACAAGTATTAGATTTTGCTCAAGGAAAAATTGAACTGGTGATGGTGAAAGCAAAAGAGCATGCGCCTTTAATCGGACAACCTTTAAAAAATCTCGGCATCCATATGCCTTCCGTTGAAACAAAAATTGTCGCCATTACGCGTCAAAGCAATACCATTACTCCAGAACCAGATACGATTATTGAAGTAGATGATGAAGTATTTTTTATTGCCGATAAAAATAATGTCCGTGAAGTGATCAGTGAACTACGTGGTAGCATCACCCCTTCTCGCAATATTATGATTGCAGGCGGTGGTAATACTGGTCTTGGTTTAGCGCAAGCCTTAGAACATCGCTACCATGTTAAAATCATTAGTCGTGATAAACATCGCTGTCGCAAACTTGCTGAATCCTTGCAAAATACTATTGTATTACACGGTAACGCGGTTGATGAAACTTTATTATTTGATGAAAACATTGGTAATGTCGACGTATTTTGTGCAATGACAGACGATGATGAAATTAATATTATGTCTGCAACCTTGGCCAAACGTTTAGGCGCCCGTAAAGTCATGGCCCTTATCAATCGGCAAGCTTACATTAATTTAATCAAAAACAGCACTATCGATATTGTGATTTCCTCACATTTAGCGACTATGAATAATGTCTTAAGTCATCTGCGTCGAGGTGATGTTGTACAAGCACATACATTAAATAATAATGCCGCTGAAGCATTGGAAGCCATTGCTCATGGTAATCCTGAAAACTCTAAAATTGTAGGACGTACCATTGAGCAAATTCAATTGCCGCATGGTGCTTCTATTGGCGCAATTGTACGTGCCGGTATGGTGATTATTGCAAAACCGCAAACCATGATCATGCCAGAAGACCATATTATTTTATTTGTACCGGATAAGCGCGATATTCCAGTGATTGAGCATTTATTCCAAGTCGGCCTGACATTTTTTTAATGGTGATTTAATATGATTCAAATTGCCGTCAGTCTACGCATTTTAGGTGTTATCTTAATTGTGTTTAGTCTCACGCATCTACCTGCAATTGCTATTGCCTTATGGCATCATGAAACAGAAATCACAACTTTCCTATCCGCCGCAATGGTCACTTTTACTGCAGGATTACTACTCTGGTACATTTATCGTAATGCCACCCAAGAACTGCGCACACGTGATGGATTTTTTATTGTCGTGTTGATTTGGACAGTCATTGGCATTTTCGGCGCTATCCCTTTTATTTTTTCACCCACATTATCAGCTTCGATTATTGATGCTGTATTTGAATCCATATCGGGTCTTACAACTACAGGCGCAACAGTATTTGTGGGCTTAGATAGCATGCCGAGATCAATTTTATATTATCGCCAACAATTACATTTTTTAGGCGGCATGGGTATTATCGTATTAGCGGTGGCTATTTTACCTTTACTCGGGATCGGGGGTATGCAATTATTTCGCTCTGAAATTTCATCATTTTCTAAAGATACAAAACTAACACCACAAGTTACCCAAACTGCAAAAATGTTATGGCTTGTTTATATTGGTCTTAATCTAGCTTGTATTATTGCTTATTGGATAGGCGGTATGAGTTTATTTGATGCCGTGTGTTTTGCATTTGCAACCATCTCAACCGGTGGCTTTGCGCCCTATGATGATAGCTTTATTTTCCCACAAATTTCATTACATTTAATCGCTGTAGTATTTATGATTTTAGGTGCGCTTAATTTTTCCCTACATTTTCTAGCCTTCAGACATGGGAAATTTTTAAATTATTTCAAAGACGCTGAAGTGAAAATGTTTTTCTTGATTCAATTGGTGGTATTTTTAGCCTGCGTCATTATTATTTTTCATCATACAACAGTGCTAGACCCTGTTTATTCAGTAGTGGAAGTTTTATTTCAAGTGATTTCCATCAGTACCACTACTGGTTTTACCGTCACCACATTTCATTTATGGCCGACATTTTTACCATTTTTATTATTATTTGCGGCGCTTATTGGGGGCTGTTCCGGCTCGACCGCAGGCGGTATTAGAGTTGTACGTATGCTCTTGATTTTAAAACAAGGGTGGCGGGAAATGACTCGCTTAGTGCATCCTAAAGGTTATTTTTTATTAAAGTTAAATCAAAAAGTAGTTTCATCACGCGTCAGTGATGCGGTATGGGGATTTGTCGGCATTTATTTTTGTGTATTTTTAATCTTAATGTTTTTACTCATGGGTTTTGGTTTAGATTTTATCAGCGCATTTAGTGGTTTGGTCGGTGCTATCACAACCTTAGGTCCAGGCTTAGGTAAAGTCGCATTGAATTATGCCGACATCAGCCATGGCGCTAAAATCACTTTGACTTTTGCGATGTTGTTAGGTCGCTTAGAATTATTTGCTATCTTAGTTTTACTCACCCCCGCTTTTTGGAGACAATAATGGTCACTAAACGTTTAATTCAATTACTCATCGCTTTAGTGATAATCATCGTACTCTGCGTAATAGGATTGACGTTATTTGTAGATCCAAATCGTTATAAAGATCTAATTGCTACAAAAATAGAAGAAAAAATACATCGCCCTGTTGCCATTAATGGTGATATTCATTGGAGTTTTTGGCCAGGAGTGGGCTTAAGCTTAGAAAAGGTACACATTAGCGAACCCCATAGCACAGCTACGTTTGCAGATATAGAAACAATTAAACTGTCTGCTCGTCTTATACCCTTACTCAGCAAACAAATCGAAATTAAAAATCTTGCCGTTGAAAATACGAAAGTTTATTTACCTAAAAAAATCAATTTAAATATTATTAGCCTAGATACAGAACTTTATATAAATATGCCGAGCAAAAGCTATGAAGCACAAGAAGGATCTGTCAAAATGACAGTAGAGGGTTTGGATGGATTTTCACAAGCACAACTTGTTAAATTAACCTTTGATAAATTATTATTTGATTTAAATACGGGACATCTGACTGCAGACAATTTAAAAGCACAATTAGGTCACTCTAAAATAGTGGGGAATTTAACTGTTACTACCCTTCATCCTTTTAAAGCGCAAGGTGATGTTACGATTGACACCATAACGGTATCGGGTATGACATTTACGCAAACCCAAATACATATCGATGCCAATAATAACATTATCCGCTTTGCGCCTCTGAAAACCCAATTACCTTCCGGTTCGCTGCAAAGCACCATCATATTAAATATGCAACAATCAACACCTCGCTGGGATATAGATGCCACACTCAATAATATGCTATTGAATAGTGCTAAATTCACTGGCCATGTAAATGGACATACAAAAGTCAATGCCAGCGGCTTTGACAGGAATACCTTTTTACAAACACTTAATGGCAACGCCAATTTTAATATTACCGATGGTACTTTAAACAATATCGATTTAGGATATTGGCTTTCTGTAGGAGAAAGCATGTTAATATCAGCCAAAAATATCACCACCTTGGCAATCGATACCGCACAAGCAGCTGTGGGTAAAAACAATACGAATCATACTACTTTCAAAGAAATGTCTGGAAGTTTTAATATTCAACAAGGTATTGCGCATAATAATGATTTAAAAGTTTCAAGCGACACCATTTTTGCCAATGGCAAAGGCATCATTGATTTACCCAAACAACAAGTCAATTATACGGTAAATGTAGGCCGCCAAGGTAGTAACTCGCAAATTCCTCTTAAAGTCACGGGTGATTTAAAAAGTCCAAATGTTGGTATTGACCGTGCAGGTATTCAAAAATTATTATTACAAGGTGTAAAAAATGGCTTGGCCGATACCATGACGGGTGGTGTGATACCTGCTATTGGGGCAGGAGAAGCGATTGTTAATTCTGTTACGGGTAATCACAGCAATAATAATAATACGAATACCAACACTCAATCCAGCCCTGAACAAACTGTTAAAGATACAATAAAAGGTTTATTTAATTAATGTCGTCAATGCTCAGTAAAAAACTGATCCCCTGGCAACAACAACATGGGCGCAATGATTTACCTTGGCAAAATAATCCAACACCGTATCGCGTGTGGATTTCTGAAATCATGTTGCAACAAACCCAAGTAGAAACTGTAAAAGCTTATTATGTACGCTTTATGCATCGCTTCCCTACACTGAAAGATTTAGCCAAAGCCAGTGAAGATGAAGTTTTACAATTATGGACCGGTTTAGGTTATTACGCACGTGCACGCAATTTACATCGCGCAGCAAAAATAATTGTGAATGATTATCAAGGACAATTTCCAGATGATTTATCTGAGATAATAAAATTACCCGGCATTGGTCGCTCCACCGCGGGTGCTATTTTATCTTTTGCAATGAATCAATCAGCGGTGATTTTAGATGGCAATGTTAAACGGGTATTAACGCGCGCCTTTGCAATGAATATTTGGCCAGGAGATTCTAAAGTACAAGACACACTTTGGGCGCTTGCTACAAAACACACACCCAAGAAAGATACCGGTATTTACAATCAGGCGTTAATGGATTTAGGCGCGATGATTTGTACGCGTAGAGCGCCGCAATGTCCTTTGTGTCCTTTACGCAAAAATTGTTTAGCATATGCGCAAAAAATACAAGAACATATTCCACATCCAAAGCCGAAAAAAGCTATGCCTGAAAAATATGGTTTTATGCTGGTGTTATATAACAAAAAAGAAAATGCTATTTTATTAGGAAAACGTCCATCAAATGGAATTTGGGGTGGTTTATGGTGTTTCCCGGAGTGTCCAATTGATTTGCGTCATAAAAAAAATTTCTTAGAACAAATCCATCATACGTTTACTCATTATCGTTTTCATATTCAATTGGTAAAAATATTAACGCAAAGTTTCCGTATTCCGAAAACGCTTCAAGCAGCTGAATATCAATGGTACAAACTCGATCATTCCGCGCCAATTGCTTTGGCCGCGCCAGTGAAAAGTCTTATTAATTTTTCTTGTTAGATTTACAAATGGGTCTATCGTCTTCTCGTGTATAATCACCAGCAGCCAAATGACCCATAGCAAGTGGATCATCCAAATTAGGATTTGTATAGAAAAATTGAATCCTGCTATAGTAATCCCGAGCAGGATAGTCATACTTTTGAGTGATTCCAGACACATGATACTTGGCTTCTTCATATGTTTTAAATGGCCCCACATAACAAGGATGTTTGTCGTATCGAGTCAATAGTCCGCGGAGATGATAATAATACCCAGCAGCATTGAACTCGCCAGTTTTGCTGTTTCTAAAACCTGGTCCTGTATAACACACACCCAAACCATGGGGACTCCATAAATTCAGGCAATGATCATATCCTTTATCCATTATTGGAAATCCGGACTCTGCTTCCAATCTCGCTATTTCCAATTGAGCATCAGGACGAGTAGGCGGTTGAGAAAAACGCAGAGGCGCAGCGTTAGATCCAGATGAAGTTGCTACTACTAACACCGCAAGTGTTTTTACCGCTTGACCTAAATAATAAAATAGTGATCCGTAAGCAGACCCATCTTTTTTGCGATGTTTATTTGCGGGCATTTCCCACCTCAATGATAAAAGTCTAAGTCTACTATTATTGATGCTCGAAATACAATAATCATAATACCTTCATAAAACCGTTGTCTTTTATCCATAACAAACTTGCACCTCGGTGCGATTTCTGGTATAAAGGCCCCTCTAGTGAAGGAGATTAATCATGGGTGCTTATTGTCAAGTTACAGGTAAAGTCGCAATGTCTGGGAATAATGTTTCCCACGCGCGTAACCATACTAAAAGACGTTTTTTACCAAATTTAAAAAACCACAGATTTTGGGTTGAAGCTATGCAACGCTTTGTAAGATTGCGGGTTTCTGCTAATGGCATGAGAACTATCGATAAACGTGGCATTGAGCAGGTTCTGCTTGATATGTATGCCCGCGGTGAGAGAGTTACAGGCATCAATGTCGATGTTTTAGCAGCGGCTATCAAGGAGAAAAAAACTAATGGCTAAAATCGTTCGCCTTAAATCTACAGCAGGCACTGGTCATTTTTATACGACTAAGAAAAATGAACGTGATCCTGATAAGTTAGTGTTAATGAAATATGACCCTGTTGTCCGTAAACACGTGGAATATAAAGAAGATAAAATTTAATTAGTTATGATTGTTAATAAAAAGAGGCCTAGTGCCTCTTTTTTTATGATCCAATTGAGCGATTTTACGCCAGTCATGAGCACAAAATGAAAATGTACCTATCTGACGATTCCTTTAGACATAAAAAAACCCCAAACACGAGGTTTGGGGTTCAAAGCTTGTACTTATAGTACAAGTATGCAGGAGATAGTCATTGTATTACAACGTGATTGGCTATGCAATAGTGATTTTTAAAAATTTTAGGGGTTGAATGCATGCATGCAAATCTGTATACTCGGCCTGCGCAAAGATATCAATATTAATGAAGGTAGGTTGTGTTACTAAATGTCGGGCGGCAACAAGCTGTAAAAATTTTAATCGCTCAATTGTCTATTAGCCTATTAGTCGCGTTGATTTATGGCCTGTTAGGGGGCGTAAATGCCGGTTATTCAGCATTATGGGGCGGCTTAACTTGCGTGATTGCTAACTTTTTCTTTTTCCGCAAGGCTTTTAAGTATGCTGGCGCACAAGCTTCACAACAGATCATGCGCGGTTTTATGTTTGGACAGTTAGGTAAGTTTGTCATTACTGTGGGCTTATTTGTATTAGCTTTTATGATCGAACAGATTCAGCCTATGGCTTTATTTGTAGGTTATGTGTGTACTCAAGCCGCTTATTGGCTTGCACCCTTTATTTTAAAACAACAGGTGATTGTTCATGAGTAGTGCTAACGCACCATTAACTTCTACTGAATATATTCAGCACCATTTATCTCACTTAACTTGGGGTGAAGGCTTTTGGTCTATTAATATTGATAGCATGATTATCGCTTTAACTGTCGGTTTAGTATTTATTTTAGGATTTCATTATGCTGCGCGTAAAGCGACTAGCGGTGTTCCTGGTAAATGGCAATGTCTCGTTGAAATGGTTGTCGGTTTTGTAGATACACAAGTACGTGATAGTTTTCACGGAAATAATACGTGGCTTGCGCCTTTAGCCTTAACCATTTTCGTTTGGGTCTTTTTAATGAATTTTATCGATTTATTGCCCGTAGATTTATTACCTGTGGTTGCACAAGCCGCGGGCGCAAATTATTTTCGCGCTGTGCCTACCGCCGATATTAATGTGACGCTCGGCATGTCACTCACTGTATTTTGTATTATTATTTTCTCTAATTTTCATGCCAAAGGCGCCAAAGGTTTTGCCAAAGATGTTGCTAATCATCCTTTTGGACCTAAATTAATGCCTTTTAATATTGTGATGCGTTTTGTTGAAGAATTAGCAAAACCGACTTCTCTCGCGCTTCGTCTATTTGGTAACTTATACGCGGGCGAACTTATTTTTATTCTTATCGCAGCCCTAGTACCTTGGATGTTTCAATGGACCTTGGGCGCGGTTTGGGCCATTTTCCATATTTTAGTGATCACACTGCAAGCGTTTATTTTTATGATGTTAACTATTGTTTACATTAGTATGGCGCATGAGCATCATTAAAACGGTTTAACGAAGTTGTTTTTTTATTTTTAATTTAATAGGAGCATGAGATGGACGCATTATCACCTGAAGCAATTAATTTATTAGCCACGCTAACTGCAGACATTCAAAAGACTACAGCTATTGCTGTTGCCATTTTGATTAGCTGTGGCGCAATTGGTACCGCATTAGGTTTTGGTATTTTAGGCGGTAAATTTCTAGAAAGCGCTGCCCGTCAACCTGAAACTGTTCCAATGTTACAAATTAAAATGTTCATTATTGCAGGTCTTTTAGACGCGGTATCTATGATCGGTGTTGGTATTGCATTGTTATTTACTTTCGCAAACCCATTTATTGGTGCAGTACGCGCGGCTTTTGGCCTCTAAACATTAAAGGTGTGATGTGAATATTAATTTAACACTCTTAGGGCAAGCGATTACATTTGGTATTTTCATCTGGTTTACGATGAAATTTGTCTGGCCTCCCATTATGCAAGCGATTAGCGAGCGGCAAAAAACCATTGCTGATGGTTTGGCCGCAGCGCAACAAGGACAAGAAAGTCTACAACAAGCGCATAAGGCAGCCAATGATGAACTTTCAATCGCGCGTAAAAAAGCCAGTGAAGTCATTGATGGTGCAAATAAACGTGCTGAGCAGATGATAAGTGCTGCTCAAGAAAAAGCGCAAGCTGAAGGGCAACGTTTGCTTTTGCAAGCTCAGGCACAAATTGCACAAGATATGCAACAAGCCCGTGAAAAATTGCAACGTGAAATTGCGCAAATTGCGATTGCCGGTGCCCAGCAGTTATTAGAGCGCAGTGTCGATGAAAAAGCGCAACAAGAACTGATCGATAAATTTGCACAAGGAATTTAACGATTATGGCGAGCACGCTTACATTAGCAAGACCCTACGCAAAAGCTGCATATCTTGCAGCAAAAGATGCGCAAGAAGTAGACGTATGGTCTAATGCACTTGCGCAATTAGCACAATGGGTTAAGGTTCGGGAAGTTCAAACGATTATTAAAAATCCTTTGATCGACAAAGAAACCTTGGTCACATTTTTAATGCAATGTGCAAAAATTGATACACCACAGATAAAAAACTTTTTAACCTTACTCGCAGACTATACACGTCTGTCATTACTCACCGATGTCTATGTCATATTTACTGCATTGCATCATGAAGATGAAAAAATACTGGTTGCGGAATTTATAGCACCCTTTCCTGTATCAGAAAGTAATTTAGAAAAAATTAAATCACGTCTAGAGCAACGCTTTAAACGCACGGTGAAATTAACTGCACACATGGATCCTACCTTGATAGGTGGTGGCATAGTGCGTATCGGTGATCAAGTCATAGATGGATCTTTGAAAAGCAAATTAAACGAATTATCCAAACATTTATTAACAGTTGAGGGCACATAATGCAGCTAAACCCTATCGAAATGAGTGATATCATTAAAAAACGTATTGAAGAGTTTAAAAGCGATTCGCAAATTCGCACTGAAGGTCGCATTGTCACTTTAGCCGATGGTATTGCCACGGTATATGGTTTACAAAATGTGATGCTCGGCGAAATGGTTGAATTGCCTGGCGATACTTATGGCTTGGCACTTAATCTTGAACGCGATGTTGTCGGTGTTGTAGTGTTAGGTGAATATGATCATTTAACTGAAGGCGATATTGTTCGTTGTACAGGTCGTATTCTTGAAGTACCTGTGGGCGATGAATTATTAGGTCGTGTAGTCAATGCATTGGGTCAACCCATTGATGGTAAAGGTCCGATCACTACAAAACAAACTTCTCCTATTGAAAAAGTAGCGCCTGGTGTTATTGACAGACAATCTGTCGATCAACCTTTGCAAACTGGATTAAAATCAATCGATGCCATGACACCCGTAGGTCGTGGTCAACGTGAATTAATTATCGGTGATAGACAAACCGGAAAAACAGCAGTGGCTATTGATACTATCATCAATCAAAAAGGCACTGGCGTTAAATGTATTTATGTCGCCATTGGTCAAAAAGCATCTTCTGTAGCTGCTGTTGTGCGTCAACTCGAAAAGCATGATGCATTAGCACATACTATTATTGTGGCTGCCAATGCTTCTGATTCTGCAGCGATGCAATATTTAGCACCTTATTCCGGTTGCGCAATGGGTGAATATTTCCGTGATAAAGGCGAAGATGCCTTGATTGTTTATGATGATTTAACCAAACAAGCGTGGGCTTATCGGCAAATATCTTTATTACTACGCCGTCCTCCAGGTCGTGAAGCTTACCCTGGGGATGTATTTTATTTACATTCACGTTTATTAGAACGTGCCGCACGAGTAAATGCTGATTACATTAGCGAACAAACCCAAGGTAAAGTTAAAGATAAAACGGGATCATTAACCGCATTACCGATTATTGAAACCCAAGCGGGTGACGTATCTGCATTCGTTCCGACTAACGTGATTTCAATCACTGACGGACAAATCTATTTAGAAACTGATTTATTTAATGCAGGTTTTCGTCCTGCGATTAACGCCGGTTTATCTGTATCTCGGGTAGGTGGAGCCGCACAAACCAAAATTATTAAAAAATTAGGTGGTGGTGTACGTTTAGCTTTAGCGCAATATCGTGAACTCGAAGCATTCGCACAATTTGCATCTGATTTAGATGAAGCCACACGTAAACAATTAGAACGTGGTCAACGCGTGATGGAAATGACCAAACAATCTCAGTATGAACCCCTGAATGTTGCACAAATGGCTGTTTCTCTTTATGCCGTTGATAAAGGCTTTTTAGATAGTTTACCGCTGAATCAAGCCATTAAATTTGAACATGATTTAATTGCTTTTATGGATGCTGAACATTCAGATTTAATGAGCAAAATTAATCAAACGGGTGATTATAACAATGACATTGATGCCGCTTTAAAGAAAGCGATCAGTGATTTCAAAAACACTTATGCGAGTTAAGTAAATGGCCTCAACCAAAGAGATCCGAACCAAAATAAAAAGCATTGGTAATACTAGAAAAATTACCAAGGCCATGGAAATGGTTGCTGCCAGTAAAATGCGCCGCGCGCAAGATAGAATGCTGGCCAGTCAACCTTATGCCGATCGCATTCGTTCTGTCATTGGACATTTAGCGAATGCACGTCCGGAATATGAACCCATTTATATGCGTGTACGCCCCGCTTATCGTGTGGGTTATATTATTGTTTCAAGTGATCGCGGTCTTTGCGGCGGCTTAAACAACAATTTATTTAAAGCCACTATTGAATCAATGCTCGAATGGCGCAATAAAAATGTTGAAGTGGATTTATGTTTAATCGGACAAAAAGCAGAAAGCTTTTTTAAACGTGTAGGTGGCCAAATTGTCGGCCATGTCAGCCATTTAGGCGATTCGCCCCAAATGAATGATTTAATTGGTACTGTTAAAGTCATGTTGGATGCTTATAGCGAAGGTAGAATCGATCGTTTATTTATTGTTTCCAATAAATTTATTAACACGATGACGCAAGAAGCAACTGTACAACAATTATTACCATTTCCACCCGCAGATGAAATGGTACGTGAATATCAATGGGATTATTTATATGAACCCGATCCCCATTATTTATTAGATTTATTATCGATGCGTTATGTAGAAGCACAAGTTTATCAAAGCGTAGTTGAAAACATTGCATCTGAACAAGCCGCAAGAATGGTTGCGATGAAGGCAGCAAGTGATAATGCAGAAGATTTAATTGGTGAATTAAAATTAATTTACAACAAAGCAAGACAAGCCGCGATTACTCAAGAATTATCGGAAATTATTAGCGGCGCTGCAGCAGTTTAAACATAAGAGGTAACATCCATGAGCTCAGGAAATATAGTTGAAATTATCGGCGCGGTGGTAAACATTGAATTCCCACAAGGTCATGTGCCCAAAGTATATGATGCACTGAAATTAAAAGAGGGCGAACATCCTTTAACTTTAGAAGTGCAACAACAATTAGGTGATGGCATTGTGCGTGCAATTGCCATGGGTAGTACTGATGGTTTAAAACGCGGCATGACTGTGACCAATACGGGTAAACCCATTACTGTGCCTGTAGGCGTAAAAACCTTGGGTCGTATCATGAACGTACTCGGCGATCCCATTGATAATAAAGGTCCTATTAATGCCGATGAATTCCAATCTATTCACAGAGCCGCGCCTTCATTTGAAGAACAAGCTGCTGCAACTGAATTATTAGAAACCGGTATTAAAGTTATTGATTTAGTCTGCCCATTTGCAAAAGGCGGTAAAGTTGGTTTATTCGGTGGTGCCGGGGTAGGTAAAACCGTTAACATGATGGAATTGATTCGTAATATTGCCACCGAACACAGTGGTTATTCAGTATTTGCCGGTGTGGGTGAACGTACCCGTGAAGGTAACGATTTTTATCATGAAATGCGTGAATCAAATGTATTGGATAAAGTATCACTGGTTTATGGACAAATGAATGAACCACCCGGTAACCGTTTACGTGTAGCATTAACTGGACTTTCTATTGCAGAAAGTTTCCGTGATAAAGGCAGTGACGTATTATTATTTATCGATAATATTTATCGTTATACTTTGGCAGGTACAGAAGTATCAGCGCTACTCGGTCGTATGCCTTCAGCTGTAGGTTATCAACCCACATTGGCTGCAGAAATGGGTGCATTGCAAGAACGTATTACTTCAACTAAAACAGGATCGATCACTTCGATTCAAGCTGTTTATGTTCCTGCGGATGATTTAACTGATCCATCCCCAGCAACCACATTCTCACACTTAGATGCAACCGTTGTATTGTCACGTCAAATTGCGGAATTAGGTATTTATCCTGCAGTAGATCCATTAGATTCTACTTCAAGACAATTAGATCCTTTATTGGTTGGACAAGAACATTATGACACCGCCCGAATGGTACAAAAAATTCTCCAACGTAATAAAGAATTAAAAGACATTATTGCGATTCTAGGTATGGATGAATTATCTGAAGAAGATAAATTAACCGTCATGCGCGCACGGAAAGTGCAACGTTTCTTATCACAACCTTTCTTCGTTGCTGAAGTATTTACCGGTTCACCTGGTAAATATGTATCATTAAAAGATACTATCAAAGGCTTTAGAGGAATTGTAGAAGGTAAATATGATCACTTACCTGAACAAGCATTTTATATGGTCGGTACTATCGAAGAAGCTGAGGAAAAAGCAAAAACATTATGAGTACAGTTAAAACCATCCAAGTAGACATTGTCAGTGCCGAAAAAGCATTATTCTCGGGTCGTGCCGAAAGCTTGGTTGCGACTGCTATTTATGGTGAAGTTGGTATATTGCCAAATCATGCACCATTACTGGCTGAATTAAAACCCGGAGAAGTCCGGGTGAAAATCAATGAAAATACCACAGAAATATTTTATATCTCTGGCGGCATGCTAGAAGTTCAACCCGATAGTGTTACCGTGCTTGCAGATACCGCCGAGCGCGCTAAAGATCTTGATGAAGCACAAGCCTTAAAAGCCAAACAACGTGCTGAACAAATTCTTCACGAAAAACACACCGACTTTGATTATGCTAAAGCCCGCGCAGAAATAGCCATGGCCGCCGCACAATTACGCGCGATTCAAAAGTTGCGTGATAAGCACTAGCTTCCGACTCAAAACATTAATGACTATTTTAGCCAATACCCGTTGCATATAATCCTTGTTTTCCATATAATTGTCTTTAAAATAATTTGCTGACTATGGATTAGTACATTATAATGTACATAATTGTACATTTAAGGTCTAGCCATGCACACAGCAACTTTTACTGAATTTCGAAATAATGCTTCACACTTTTTAGATTTAGCTGAACAAGGAGAGAGTATCGTTATTATTAGGCACGGAAAGCCCATAGCAGAATTAAAACCTATCGCATCGAATCAAAAAACCCCAAGCTGGAAATCACCGGGGCTTAATATTTCTATTCCAAACGTTAGTTTAAGTGAAGAAATTTTGAAACAAAGAAAAGAAGAGAAGAATTGAAAACTTATTTTGATACTTCAGCATTTATTAAACGCTATATATTAGAACAAGGCAGTGAGCAAATACCCTTGATATTAACTAAAGCTTCTGCACTTGCTTTAAGTGCCCTCAGTTTACCTGAAATGATTTCGGCATTAACACGCCTAAAACATGAAGAAAAATTGACTGTGCATCTATATCAAACGATAAAAAATAAAATTTATGATGATTTGATTGATATTATTTTATATCCAATTACCCCTGCAGTGCTCACTTTAGCTACAGAAATAATTGAGCACAATAAAGTTAAAACTTTAGACGCTATCCATATTGCAAGTGCTAGCGTTTGGATGTGTGATTATTTTGTTTCTGCTGATAAAAGTCAAATTGCTACTGCAGAACAAGTGGGCCTGAAAATTATTTATATATCATGACCTAACGCATTGTTATTTTATTCCCTCACCTCAACGGTGAGGGAATAAATAACACGTTAATTACTAAACTTTGTAACAACCGTAGCTACATTAGTATTAATGTTTCCATTAGTCGCATCTGCTTGCAACAAAGTAGAACTAGATTGATCCCAGTTTGGAGCTTTGCTAGTTGGCGACATGCGTATTGCTAATTCTGCTTTAACTTCTCTTAAAATATCGATTACAGGATTACAAAACTCACAGTAAGCTCTTGCGGCATTTCCTGCGCACTGACTCCATCCAAAGCACGGAGCTCTTTTTGTAAATCCTTGATACCAAGCTCATTTTCATATTCTTGTACCATTTAATTCAGTTTATTAGCCAAAATATTAAATTTACCCATTTTTAACCTCTAAATAAAAATTTGATTGATTATGTTATATCTAAAACTCATATGGTGGCAATATATAAATCCTACAGATATTGACTTAAAATTCACACCCTATTATCCTAAATAGGATCACTCTTTCGCAATTTAGGAGAATAAATATGTTAGGTAGCACATCTTATAAACCCACCGTCAGTACAGAACAAAGCATAGGTTTACAAATTGACCAAACATTTCCAAATTTACAATTAAAAAGCTCTAATAATAAAACCGTTAGCATTAGCGAATTAATAACTCAAAAAACCGTCATCATGATACAACCGGGTGCAAGCCATCCAGGACAATGGGATGGGCGTGCTGAAGCATTAGAAGCTTGGAAAGTATTTACAGATCCCACAGGAATGAAGCACTGTGTTGCAGGTTGTACTGCTCACTTACTAGGTTATTTACAACAATATTTTGCTTATAAAGCAGCGGGCTATAATGTCATTGTAGTGATGTCTAATAAAACCAGTGAAGAATTAGAAAAACTTGAAAAAGATAAAAGCCCTCCTTTTTCTTTGTATTCTTTCGATACCGAATCACTGCAAGAATTAAAAAGATTACAACATCCTGTCTTTAAATTTGAAAATAAAGAATATGTGTATCGTAATACCTGGGCGGTAACGTTAGATATGAAAATTACCCATTCTACTAACAGTGTGGATCATGTGGCCGATATCTCTAAAACCGAAGCGGAAAGATTCCTCGGTGAATTGAAAACACCCTCTCCTACATTAAATCTCGACGATTAAATAGCGGCCACTTATAGCCTCCGTATAAGTGGCCGCTATTTTTGGCTCAAATATGGGGTCAATCTAACAAATATTCTACTGCGCGCTCTAAATTATCAAAACATAAATCTTGATTTAATTCCGGATGCTCAGATAACGTGCGCTCGCCATTGCCGGTTTTTACCAAAATAACTTTGCAGCCCGCAGCGCTGCCTGATTG
>JABDAR010000002.1:144256-145540 GCA_013289085.1 Gammaproteobacteria bacterium
TGACATAAGTATTTTCAGGGGAAACTTGAAATTTATTTAATAAATCCAAAATCATGCCAGGCAAAGGTTTGCGACATTTACAATTCGCATCGGGTAAATGCGGACAATAAACAATCTCATCGATTTTGCCACCGACTGCGTTTAATAATCTACGCATTTTTGCGTGAATAAGATTTAATGTAGCTTCAGTAAATAATCCGCGACCTACGCCTGATTGATTAGTAGCTACACAGACAATAAATCCTGCTTGGTTCAGTTTACTGATCGCTTCTAAACTGCCCGGGATTGGTGTGAATTCCTCAGGTGTTTTAATAAAATCTGTAGATTCAAAATTAATAACGCCATCACGATCTAAAATGACTAAACGTTTCATTGGGCGACCGGTAAATAAGAGAGATCTGCGATTTGTGTGAACAAATCATTTAATTTTTTTAGTAAAATTAAACGATTTTGTTTTAAATGTTCATCAGGGTTGATGACAAGTACTGTATCAAAAAATGCGTCCAATACCGGCTTGAATTCAGCCAGATTTAATAAAGCTTGTGCGTAATCTCGATTTGCGCACAATTGAGTAATATTTTGCTCTTGCTTACTTAATATATGTGCTAAATCTTTTTCTGCAGGTTCTGCTAATAATTTCGAATTAATTTCAGATTGTTCAACTTTATTTTGCTTTAATATATTATTCACACGTTTATGTGCACTTGCTAAGCTTGAAGCTTCAGGCATTAACATGAATTTTTGCAACGCTTGTATACGCAAATAAATATCATAAGGCTGAGTGCAGCCGATTGCTTTTATGGCTGCAAATAATTCTGCTTGAAATCCTTGCTCTTTTAACCAAGCTTCCAATCTATCTAAAATAAAAGCTAACACTTCATCATTGACATAATCTTTCAAATCTAAAAATAATTTTTTCTCAATGATGATGCGCAATATGCCAATGGCTGCGCGGCGCAATCCAAATGGATCTTTATCGCCTGTTGGTTTTTTACCGATAGAAAAAATGCCGATGAGTGTATCTAATTTATCACTCATGGATAATATTGCGCCTTCAAGTGAATTTGGAATTTGATCATGAGGGCCTTGGGGTTGATAATGTTCGTTTATCGCTTGCGCGATATCATCTTTTGCATAATAGCCACCCATAATACCTTGTAACTCTGGAAATTCACCAACCATCGCGCTGGTTAAATCTGCTTTACATAATAAAGCGGCACGACCAATCAATTCTGGATCTACAGTTAACTGCGCGGCAATTTGTTTAGCAATTTTAACAATACG
>JABDAR010000003.1 GCA_013289085.1 Gammaproteobacteria bacterium
TTCGCAAGTGGTTTTGTTCCCGCACTTGTGGGTGCACTTGCTTTAGCTTTTGCACTTGGCTTTGCGGTTCATCATTTAATTCGTTTTTATAATGCTTATCAAGCTTCTTGGAGTTTCAAACATATTCAAGAAAAGAGAGATGAAATCGCTCAGAAATTAAATATCGATTTAACATTTTGGGACAAAATAAAACTGGGCAAGCTACGCTTATGGTTTGCCACCATGGAAACCAATCCTTTATTGCGGGTTAAATCTGGAGAAACATATTTACTGGTTGAAAAACGTAGCACATGGCACAGCTGGTCAAAAGTCTTCGGTGTGATGGGAGGTATATTATTGTTCCCTGTCTTCCTGCAATTAGATATTTTACTGCCCGCAGCTTATATCGGTTATAAAGTTTTTGATAACATTTTAAGTGACTTGGTCACATACAAAAATTCAGGGCGAAATTGGGGACATGCCTTATTAAAAGTGATGGGCTTAATCATTGCTTCTGCAATGATATTATCACCCCCAGGTGCTGCAGCCATGATTATTGCATCGGGTGTTTTTGCTGGATTAGGATTTATTTACGTCGTCTCAGGGTTCATTAAAAAATTATGGATAAAAGAATACGCTAATGCATCAATTGATGCTAACGCGCTTATCGACAGCGATAACGATCTGAATAAATTGATAAAACATCAAACGGAAGTTTTTCAAAAAGCCAAATATAAATTAGAGCGCGATAATTTTGTGTCAGCCTTAATCAATTGGCCCGCAAAAATTTTAGCAAAACATTTTTTCAGATTAGCGCACAGCGAAAATGGATGGGTTAAATTAGGTGTATATTTCTTTGGCGTATTACCACTGATATTAACGGCTCTTGAAATGACTGGGGATTTTGTGCTTTTTATTGTGGTACGTCCTTTATTAAGAACTGCATATTTTATATCCGAAATAGCACTAGATATTTGGTTTCTTGTAAACCGCGAAACCGGAGCACCTTATAATCAAGATAATATTAAAGCAAATCAACCTTTATCCTTCGGCAGATTTTTCAACCGCTGCTTTCAACACTTTAAAAACTTACTCAATATTGTTAACTTTTCACAAGGCACTGAATATCAAAATAAGCGCAACCAAAATACCTGGAAAGCCACGCAAGCGAAAAATACCATTGAAGCTGCGCATCAAGCCATTGCGTTGCAAGACGGTAAAACAACAGAGCCACAAATGACCATTAAAGCAAATGATGCGATTGAGCTTACGGATTTGAGCAGCAAGATGCCCATCGTGGATTTAGAACTGCAAAAGGCGCTATTCTCAATTAATTTAAACCGGGAAAACTGGCGCACAACTTATGAAGATAAAGCAAACCATGCTAATGGTAAAACAACACATCAAACCGATATTGTAGAACGAGCAGATCAATACATTAAAAAAACTTGTTTAAATAAGTATAACGACGCATTTTCGGTAAAAGTGCCAATGATAGATAATCAAAAATCAAAAGCAAATCCTTATACAAGCAAAGCGAATCGGTATTAATAAAGAGGTCACATTATGAAAAAACGTAAACTACTCAAAACAATAAGCATCATTTTAATCATCGCACCCGTTTTTTATTGGATGAATGCTATTAGTCAACCTAAACAAGCGCCAGAAGTGCATTACAGTGGTGATTTTTCTTATTTAGGCGCACCTGCTGTATTTAACAAATTAGATAATTACTGTGAACTACCTGAAAATACTGATGAATGTAATAAAACTTCACATCATTTTGAAACTCCACCTGATGTCATTATTTTAATTCACGGCATGGATGCTTCTATGAATAGCTATGATCGTAATGGAGAAAAACCGTGGGGACTGTTTGTTCGCATGGCTCGATTTTTACAAGACATAGGCGGACCTAATTTAACCGTATACGGTGTTGATTATAATTCTAATGGCCATTATTGTGATTTATATCCTGAAGATTGCAGCAAAAAATTACCGATTAGAATTGCACCCTTAACCGTGGGCAATGCAGCTTTACAATGTAATGGCCAACAACCCGCTGGGAAAGAATGGCTAAATTGTTGGGATAATGCCAACGGTTTTGCAAGCGATGAATTATTTGATTACGTCAATGATCTCACTGTGCAATCTGTTGCAAACACTATACGTACCATCATGTTAACCAAAATGGCCGATGAATTAGCCGGCAAACGCATCATGATCATCGCCCATAGTAAAGGCGGTTTGATTGCACGTGATTTATTATATGGTCCTGGTGTGCAAGAAAATGATCGCATGATTACCGGTTATGAACAATTGCGTAATGCGCATATTAAAATCGATGAAATAATGACCTTGGTTTCACCACATGATGGCGGTATGTTTTACCCTCATGAAAGTACGGATGATTTAGTGAATTATGTCTGTGACTTAGCCGATGGCCAAGAAATGGCAGTAGTTAATCAATATTGTTCTTTGCAAGATTGGCAAATGCGATTACAAAATAAAAATTCTGTATGGGCCGATGGTAGCAAATTAGAACTGAATCGCATTGATTTTCCCCAAATTCAATGGATTGCCATTGCAGGTCTAAGTATGCCTGGACCTATGTATTACGATGGTAAACCGGTAGCGACTGATGGCGCAGTGCCGATTGAAAGTGCTTTTGATCTTGTGGGTGATGCGAATCGTACTAGTTTCCATTATTATGTACCTATATTAGAATACCAAAATTCTGATCACAGTGGTGGTCAATACAAAGATGCGCGCCCAGCATTTATAAAAAATGGCAATAGTCAGCTTGGCTACGATGGTTATTGGGATGAACTTCAAGGCACAGATTGTGGTAATTATCCCAATCATAAAAATTGCCATTGGCCGCAAAATATGGATGCACTCCACCCAACCATTCCAAATGTGGCATATTACCCTAATGATTCAGAATCTTGCTCTTATCATAACGATTATCCTTATGATCCTGCTTGTCATATTGATCCCAAAGGACAAGCATGTGAGCAAATCAATCAGGATAGACGGATTGGTTGTTATGGCTGGTTTCAATATACCATTCCGTTTATATCTTTATGCCTAGCGAATGATGATGAAGAAGGTGAAGGTTATCACGATGAATTGCCGTATTACAAAAATAATCCGCAATTTAAACCCAGTACTTGGGGATGTGTTTACCAATAAAATCCCTCTTAACCAGGAAAGAGAGTTACTCTATTATTTGGTTGTATGGAAGCTGCAAGAGGTAAAATGGGTACAAAATGTAATCCTCCGACTGCAATATGAATGGTTTTTGGATCTTGATGGTTAATCCTGGTTTCATCCACTGAATTACAGGCAGAATTATCAACTAACTGATGCGCGAGTAAGGCTTCATGAACACCTTCTTCTGGAGGCCTTACTTCAATCACATGCAATTTAATACCTAATACTTTACAAATGATTTGCCCTTCAATATGCGCAGCACCCCAGGTTGCAGGACCTTTCATAATGGATTGTTGTTCAAATTCCTCTATTTCATCGGCAGTAAAAGGTAAGCGCAGTAAATAATCATTATAATCGTCTTTATTTTTATCAAAAATATCTTTAACCCAACTGTTATTTACAGTAGTGCTTTTCACATATTCGTCACACAATAAGCGTAAAGATTTTGCGGAATATTCTTCACGACCACTTTGCACATTGAGTGCTTGGGCAATAGCATCAAAAAAACAATCGCCATCGCTCATTGCAACACCCGATTTCAAATCATGCGGTATTAAACTTTCGGTTAATTTTTGATTTAACATATAAGGATCTTTTGTGACAAAAAGCCCAAATCTTTTAGGACCTTGAAATAAATAGGTTTGTTGCCAAGCAGGGGTAAGGCTAGTCTTCATGTCTGTTACAGCGATTGAGGATGCGTTATTTTGCTTGAATTTTTTAGGAGGAGGCGGTGGCATGTTGATCGCATCTATGTCCTCTTGGTTTCCGAACATATCAGCCACTCTTTTTAAAGGCGCTTTAATACGAGGATCATGATAATGCGTATTTAAAAAATGACTAAAAGATGAAAGTCGGTACCCACCTTGGGTTCGATCCATTAATAATGCGGCATTAAATAACAATTGTGGACATCTCTTAAAAACATCGATTATTTGAACAATGATTTCATTTTGTTTTTTAAAATTTTCATTAAAAAGTTTTTTTATATAATAAATAGCAAATGTTTTTTTATCGTCTGCGTCAACATGCGTAGATAAAATATCTTTACAATAGTTTAAGTAATCCTTGGCCTCGTCTTGAGTCATGGTATGATTTGCGACCAGTGTAGCCAACTCGGTCATTTCAAGAACCTCTAACGAATCATCATCGTCATCATCATCGTCGTCGTCGTCGTCATCATCGTCATGAATTTTTGATTTACACTTTTCGATGATGGAATCATTTAAGTTTTGAACAAATGGAATAACCCTAGAAATGTGGTCTGCATTTTTTGAATTAAAAATGGCCTTAAGGTGTAAAAGGGCTGTGTCAAAATCTTCTTGCACCACTGCTTGTTCTAACTGGGTAAGATCTCTTGCCTGCTGATGCGAAATATTGTTGATTGCTACTTTATAAGCATCCAATATCTCAACCTCATGTTCAGCGATGAATGATTTCCAAACTATCAACTGAACAATCACACGATGTTTCAATGATTCCTGACGGGCAAGCTCAATTAAAATGGATAGTATATCTTTTAAAACAATTGTATCTGGATTTATGTCATTATTAGCATCCACTAGATTCTCAAGATTGGTCATTACCATCTCATAATCTTTTGAATCTTCTAATAATACCTTTAAAATTCCTATGGTTTCTTGGGTTATCATGGCCGCATTATAAACCAAGAATATTAAGCTAAAATTAACCTTTATCTTCTACCAACAAACTCTGAATCGACTGCGCTTGTAATTGCGAGCGCACCGATTCTGCGCTGGCGCGATCGGCATATGGAGTGGAACGGACGCGGTACCAGGTATCATTTTCTTCTAAGGTAACGGCTTCAATTTCAACTTGAATACCGCTTAATGCCATTTGTGCTTTTAAGCGATCGGCATCTTCGTATTTACGAAAAGATCCTAATTGGATACGATAATTTGTTTCACTGGTTGTTTCATGAGTTATGGGTGTTGCAGCAATCAAGGCTTCTGGCATTTCTGCTGTTGGCACCACTACTTCTAATTCGGGTAATAAGCTGTAAAAATCAAATTGTGGCACACGTTTTTCAACTGTCTGTTGTGCGGTTGCAGGGATTGAAGCAATCACTGGCGTAGGTTCTAACTGGGCAATTTTAGGATAGATCACGGGAAATAATTTAAATAAGGCAATGCTACTTATGATCATTCCTATCAATGTGCCGGATAGTAACCACAGCCAATGACTGGATGATTCCGTATTGCGAGCTACTTTATGACGGCCTTTCCTGGCAAAATCTCTTCCCATGTTTTACATTCTCTCGGGTGCTGATACGCCCAAAATGTGCAAGCAATTGACCATAATTTGTTTAACTGCAGAGAGTAAAACTAATCGCGCTTGCATCATTTCCCCACCATTTTCCACAATAAAGCGCTGAGCATTATAATAACTATGGAACTGATGAGCGAGATCACGCAAGTATTGTGCCAAACGATGCGGCTCATAAGCAAGTGCTGCACGCTCAATTAAATCTTTATAGCTCGCAAGGGATCGAAATAATGCTTGTTCATAGCTTGAGCTTAATTGGCTAATCACTGCCAAACCTGCGGCCTCATCATAAACAATATTTTGTTCTTGCAGCTGACGATATACACTACAAATTCTGGCATGTGCATATTGAATATAAAAAACAGGATTATCTGCTGATTGGGATTTTGCCAAATCTAAATCAAAATCTAAATGTTGATCGGCTTTACGCATCACATAAAAAAATCGCGCGGCATCATTGCCAACTTCTTGACGTAACTCGCGAAGAGTGACAAAAGAACCACTGCGTGTCGACATTTGTACGCGTTCTTCACCATGGTATAAAATCGCAAATTGTACTAAAACCACATCCAGAATATCACCAAGTTCTGAACTATATCCCAACGCTTTTAAAGCAGCTTGCATGCGTGGGACATAACCGTGATGATCTGAACCAAACACATCAATCATCTTATCAATACCGCGTTCATACTTAAACACGTGATATGACACATCATTAGCAAAATAAGTAAACTGGCCATTTTTACGCTGTAAAACCCGATCTTTGTCATCACCAAAATCAGTGGCTCTAAACCAACGTGCACCGTCTTGTTCATAAATATGGCCTAGTTGGTCTAATTTATTCAAGACACGCTGTTGAGTACCGCTCGTTAATAATTCTCGCTCGGAAAACCATTCATCAAATTCCACACCAAATTCACCTAAGTCTTCACGAATATCAGTTAAAATAGAATCTAAGGTTAATTCAAACACTAAATCATAATTATCTTGGCCTAATAATTTTTGTGTATTAGACACAATCGCATCAATATGCGCTTCTTTATCGCCGCTATTTTGAGTTTCATCAAAATCTGCTGGAACGTTTAAAAATACTTCATCGATAGGCTTAATCAGCGAATCATCAACTTGTTGTTTCAATGCATCAACAATTTCTAAAATATAATCGCCTTTATAACCATTACTTGGAAAAGTAAAACTTGCGCCATAGGATTGTAAATACCTCAGCCAAACACTGGTTGCTAAAATCGCCATTTGCCGGCCCGCATCATTGACATAATATTCACGGTGCACTTTAAAACCAATGGCTAATAATAAATTGGCAATACTGGCACCGGTCGCAGCATTACGGCCATGACCGACATGCAAAGGACCGGTTGGATTACAAGACACAAATTCAATATTAATTTTATAAGATTGCCGAGAGGGATCAAAACCAAAACGTTCTTTTTCTTGCAAAATATTTGATATAACATCGACAACTGTCGCTGCATTCACAAAAAAATTAATAAACCCAGGTCCTGCGATATCAATCTTTTTGACTTGATCATCTGGCGCTATTGCATTCACAATCTTTTGCGCAAGCTCTCGCGGATTTTTGCCACAAGCCTTAGCTAAAACCATTGCAATATTACTAGAGTAATCGCCATGTTCTGGGCTTTTGGTATGGGTGAGTTGAATTTGAAAATCAAGCGTTTTAGGCAAGACATCTTGAGATTGTAAATGAACAACAGCTGCTTGCAGCAGCTGAATAATATGATCTTTCATAACATATCCTAATGAGGGGTTACTTATCTGGTCCCCATGATACTAGAAACCAGATAAGGATCCTATGGGATAAATATAGCTATTAATTATTTAAGATTCCCAACTTGTATGGCCACGAGTCCGGCTACATAAGATGCTTCACTATTAATATTGGCTAAACCAATTAAACCAAGACCAAGAAATGAGGTGGGGGTCCAAAATACTTGGGCTTCAAGAGGCACGCCGATAGTGGATTCCACATTGTGATTGTAATTGCTATCAAAAGAATGATCATTATCGTCGTAATCAATACTACCTAAAACTTCATATTCTACGCCGGTATAGGCTAAACCCGCTGAAATAGACGCTAATAACATATCTGATTTATGCATCAATCCATACAATACCCCAAAATCAAACACCCTTTCGATCTGCTTATCTTGAGTCGGTCCAAACAGGGTACCTAATTGAAAATCTACAACACTTGTACGCACTGTTAATAATTGATTATCTGTAACTGCGTAATTAAAACTCACCGTACCGGCAGGGCCATTATTAGTTTGGTCATCTTCATCAATAGACTCATTATCATATCCAAAAATATTACCTGCGCCTGCGCCTAAGTTAAACCACCAAGTGCCGCTGTAATCCGTTAATCCGGATACAGTTTTTTCTGTAGCAAAAACAGAAAATTGTGTTAATAAAACTATAATAGAAAGAACAAATTGAAAAGAGTACTTCATGATTATCTCCATAATTAAGACAGGGATAATAAAGAAACCTTGCTCAGAAGTCAAATGACGTGCTTGCCGCAAACAAAGTTGTTATCATCAAAGCTTAATCAAACAACAAGGAAGCGTTTATGAACCTGATGACTCTCGTGATCATACTACTAGCAAGTTTAAGTGCCACTTTGTTGATCGTTTTATTTTATTATCACGGCAAAACTTCCAAGCTGCAAACCTTGCTGGAACAAGAGCGTAAACAACATACTGAGAAATTAAGTTTTCTTGAAGAAACAAAACACCAGCTTAAAAATGAATTCCAAAATTTAGCCCATAATATTTTAGAAGACAAAAGTAAGCGTTTTACTGAACAGAATAAAAATAATCTTGAAGGCATGTTAAATCCGCTGCGCGAGCAAATTAAAGATTTTGAAAAGAAAGTACATGATGTGTATGAAAAAGAAAGTCGCGATAGACTTTCACTGACGCAAGAGATTATGCAATTAAAAATGCTCAATCAACAAATGAGTGTGGATGCGGTTAAATTAACTTCGGCATTAAAAGGCGAGAATAAAACCCAGGGGATTTGGGGTGAGATGATCCTAGAACGGGTATTGGAAAAATCAGGTTTAGTGAAAGATCGTGAATACACTGTGCAAGTACATTTACAAAATGATGAGGGTAAACATTATCAGCCCGATGTGCTGATTCATTTGCCCGAAAATAAAGAAATTATCATCGATGCAAAAGTATCGCTCAATGCATACGAACGCTATTGCAGCAGCGAAAATGAACAAGATAAAAAAATTGCTATAGATGCACATTTATTATCGCTTAAAAATCACATCAAACTGTTAAGCGAAAAAGATTATCATAAATTATTAGACATCAAAACTTTGGATTTTGTATTAATGTTTGTGCCGATTGAGCCCGCGCTGACTATCGCCATGCAACATGACATAGAATTATTTAATGATGCTTTATCTCGCAATATTGTCATGGTCACACCCACAACTTTACTTGCAACACTTCGCACCATCGAAAACATTTGGCGCTTTGAATATCAAAATCGCCACGCGCAACAAATTGCTGCAAAAGCCGGGGATATGTACGATAAATTGGTAGCGTTTGTCGAAGACTTAGATGATTTAGGCAAAAAATTACAAAGCTGCATATTAACGTATGATAAATCGTATAATAAATTGCGCACGGGTAAAGGGAATATTATTAAACGTGCAGAAGATCTAAAAGTATTAGGCATTAAAAACAGCAAACATTTAACCGTTGAGGCAGAAGAAGAATATGAAGTATGATTTTGATTTTATTGTCATAGGCGCAGGCAGCGGTGGTGTGCGCGCAAGTCGTATTGCTGCAAAACATGGCGCACGTGTCGCGGTAATTGAAAATTCAGATTTGGGCGGTACTTGTGTAAATCTTGGTTGCATTCCCAAAAAATTATTTGCCTATGCTTCGCAATATCACGAAACGCAAAAAGAAGCTGCGGGTTACGGCTGGCAATTCAGTGATGCACAATTTAATTGGCACACTTTGCGTGAAAATAAAAATAAAGACATTCATCGCTTAAATAAAATTTATGAAAAATTATTATTGGATAATAATGTTACTATTATTAAAGGCTCGGCCGCATTTGTGGATCCACACACAATAAGCGTGAATGAAAAAAATTATTCGGCGCAATATATTTTAATTGCTACAGGCTCTAAAGCTTTTATTCCCGATGTTTCTGGCAAAGAATACGCGATCACCTCAGATCAAGCATTTCATCTACCCGAATTACCTAAAACCATCACCATAGTAGGTGGCGGCTATATCGCTGTAGAATTTGCAACTATTTTTAATGGTCTTGGTATAGATACTACACTTTCATATCGCAATGATTTATTTCTACGCGGCTTTGATTTAAGTGTAAGAAAATTTGTTGCAGAAGAATTAACCAAAAAAGGCATTCGATTATTATTTAATGATCATGTAGAGCGCATTGATAAATTGACTTTATTTGCAACTGGCAGACAACCGAATATTCAAGATTTAAAACTAGAAAATATTAATTTAAATTTACGTGATGATCACAGTATTATCGTTAATAAGACTTATCAAACTCATATTGATCATATATACGCTGTAGGTGATGTGATAGGCGGACCACAACTGACGCCACTTGCAATTGCACAAGGTCATATCGTTGCCGATAATTTATTTGCCGGAACCAAAAGAACACTCAACAGCACACTGATTCCTACAGCCGTATTTTGCGAACCCAATATCGCAACCGTAGGTTTAACAGAAGAACAAGCCCGCGAACAATTTGACGATGTTTTAGTTTATAACAGCACATTTCGCGCGCTTAAACACACGCTCACTGGCAGTGATGAAAAAACCTTTATGAAATTAATTGAAGATAAAAAAACTGGCAAAATAATAGGCCTACACATGGTAGGCAGCCATGCCGGGGAAATCATCCAAGGTTTCGCCACCGCCATGCAAGCGGGTGCAACAAAAACAGATTTTGATAATACGCTAGCGATACATCCAACGATTGCAGAAGAATTTGTGTTAATGCGCTAATACTTAATTTGGAAAAGGTACAATTTCTGCGGATAAAAGAAATTTTCTCACAGATTTTACTGCACCTTTGTCTGTTTCTTTTTGTGGATGAGGTCTATGAAATACTGCACGTACTTCATTTAATATAAAATTGACACGAGAACCATTTCCTTCTGTCCTATGTGCACCACACGCCATAAACAAAGCTTCTATATCATGCCATAAAATATTAGATTGCACTGGGTTTGAAAAAATTGCATGCAAAGTTTTTTGATGTTTTTTATTCATCCTTGAATCCTGCTAGAAATAATTAGAAATTTATTATACTGGGTTTGTAGCCGCTTGACTAATAATATCAACAACCCAAGCATTCAGACTTTTATCATTTAATTTCGCTGCAAAAGCGACACGACGATGCATTTCTGGACTTAATCTTAATACGAATCTTCCTGAAAATGGTTTTTCTGGAGAAACACCTTGTTCTTCACAAAAGATTAAATATTCATCTACTGAATCATGAAAAGCTTTTTTAAGACTATTTACTGTACGTCCTTGAAAAGTAACTACATCACGCGTTAATAACACTTCACCATGAAAAATATCTGCCTCATCATCAAATTCAGCTTTTCCAATATAACCCTTATATTCCATCATGATAATTAGTCTCCACATTCATAGTATCAAAAAACGATACTGTACAGTATGGCACAATCATATTTAATTTTAAATAAATATTTAACTTTAAATAGTTATCCATTTATAGATATTAATCTACATATAGACTATAATAACCATATGAAAACAAATACATTGATAAATAAAGAAATTTCTGACCAGGTCGCCTGGAAGGCGATTCAAAACTTGGTGCAAAGGTTTCAATTTGACCAGGAAGAAGGCCGGCGCTTGATGGGGGATATGCCGCATTCTTCCTATTATAAGGGGCTTGGGCAGCATAATGTGCGCTTAAATCGCGATCAAAAAGAGCGTATTTCATATTTATTGGGGATTTATAAAGCCCTACGTATTTTATTTACTGATAGCCAACAGGCCATGACTTGGATTAATCGTGCTAATACGCTCGCACCTTTTAATGGCATTACTCCCAGAAGTTATATGCTGGAAGGCAGTTTGGTGAGATTAGCAGAAGTGCGTCGATTTTTGGATTTTTGGCGTGGCTATTAATGATTGGATTATCTACACATCGCTTAATTCCAACTCGATTTCCCACTATTTCATTATTTGATTGGGTTGAATCTTCCGAAGAATTAGAACAATTAGCTGAATTAGAAGGCCTGACCAATGATCGTTTAAAAAACGAACAAGGTGATATTTATTTAATTCATCGCGATGATAGGGTGTTCGGCCCAGGTGCTACACTGCTAATGGCCGCATTTACTCATCCGGGTGTATCTCGATTCACCGATGGTAGTTATGGTGTATATTATGCAGGTGATTCATTAGCAACGGCCATAGCCGAAACTATTTTTCATCGCGAGCTTTTTTTGCGCGCTTCCAATGAAATCTCCTGTTTAATTCAAATGCGCGAATATATTGCAACGATTCAACAACCCCTAGAAACTCTTTTATTAGAAAAACATGCTGAATTATTGCATCCTGATCCTGCTCAATATTTTATCAGTCAAACATTTGCAAAAACTTTACGTGAAAAACAGGCATGGGGATTATATTATCCAAGTGTCAGAAAACCCCACTCTCACTGTGTGGCTATTTTTCGCCCTAAAGCAATGAGCATTCCCACTCAGGGATGTCATTTAGAATATATCTGGGATGGTAAAAAAATTACCCAAGTAAGACAGTCGAGCGCTATATCCAATCTCGCTTAATAATCCAATAATAATTTTCCGCTCAATTTTATTGACCTCAACCCGATAACAACTCTATCTGTTATATCACTATGAGGTAAAAAATGTCTGCTCAATTTAAAAATGATATTGATTCTTTAATAAAACAACTATCTGTGGCTTTAACATCCGCGCAAGCATTATTAGAAAAGGGAAAATTTTTAAAAAAAGAATTTAGATCTATACTTTCTTCTGGAAATTTAGAGGGCATTAACTGCAAAGCAGTAGATTATCAAGAAGAAATTGATGAATACACATCCATCATAAATCTATTAAACCATATGCAAAGTAATGGCAGAATCACTACCCATGACTTCAATTATTTAAATCAAATAAGTTATATGCAGAATTTCATGCAGTCTCATAAAGAAAATATTGGTGTTATTGCAAGACGCAATTCGCTTTAACGTTTGCTAGCCATCATCCATCCCACACCATAACCCAAGAATGACAGTAGGATTTGTATCACTTCATTTGGAAATGTTGTCGGATAAAACTTGAAAAATATAAAGGAAATAAGACCGGCAAATACAGATAATACTGCCGCCAATTTGTAAACGCGTTTTAAAATACAGCACATAAAGATAGATGCAAATAAACAAGTGACGGGTAATTCATAGCTTTTAATTAATACTTGTAAAATATTATCCATGTAATATGCAATCACTACAGCGATCGTTCCGGCTGCTAAAGTAATCAAACGTGAAATGCGAACTTCCGTTTTTGGATTTTTTGATAGCGTGCCAAAATCTTGGGCAAGGTTAGAGCTGATCGCACATAATAGAGAATCTGCAGTTGACACTATTGCGGAGAGTAAGCCGCACGCAATTAACGCTAAAACAATATCCGGCACCAATGCGCTCATCACAGCAATAAACACGCTGGTATTTTCAGGAATATCAATGGCTAATTGTTTACCTAAAATACCAAAATAAGTCGGCATAAACGCAAATATTAAAATCAGTACTGCAGCGCCAATAGCAGCAAATGTTGCCACACTTTGGGTACGCGCTGAAAAAAATCGTTGCGCTAAATCTTGTTCAACTATGCAAAATAGCATGGGCAATAATAATATGGGCACTAAGGTTTGCCAGTTAAATGTTTCAGCCAATAGTGCAGGGTTAGGCGTCCAGTCCAGGGCACCTACTGGGTAATGAGTTTGTGCCCAGATAAATAACCCTAAAAATAAAATAATAATAAAAACAGCTTGATAAACATTGGTCAATACTACGGCTTTAAGCCCTCCCATCACCGTATAAAAAATAACAAAGATCCAGAGCGCTAAAAAAATGGCTTCATTGCCTAAACCTAAACCATTTAAAAACATGCGCGAAGCGACGACTTGCCCAGTTAAAATGCCACACAAAGATAAAATCATCATCACTGCAGCAATTTTACGTAATAATGTTGAATCATATTGGGTTTCAAATAATTGGGCCGTGGTCGCTACATTAAAGCCACGTAATTTATGTGCTAGCCCCAAAGCTAATATGATAAATCCAAGCACTATACCAACCGAATAAACCATGCCATAAATACCAAATTCATAAGCTTCATTTGAAGTACCCAAAATCATGCCGCCACCAATTTGGGTGGCAACCAAAGTGAAAGTCACGGCAAAAACACCGTAAGTGCGACTGGCAAGGAAATAATCTGTTTTATTTTTGACTTTTTTACCGATGTGCAAACCTACCCCTAAATAGGCAAGGCCAATTGCAACAAAGATCAATAAAAAATGTATTTGGTCCATGATATTCCATTGGAATGGTGGCCAGAGCTGGAATCGAACCAGCGACACGAGGATTTTCAGTCCTCTGCTCTACCGACTGAGCTATCTGGCCATAGAGGGGTCAATTAAACCGGGAAATAGTGTTGGAGTCAAGTGTAAAGTTTTCTAACTTATTATTTTTCGGTAGGCGTAAATCCTGCAGGCTTGTCACTGCCTTCTCCAAATAAAAACTTTTCCATTTCAGTACTTAAAAATGTCCGCGCTGAACTATCGGTCAAATTTAAACGATATTCATTAATCAACATGGTTTGTTGTTGCAACCACAACTGCCAAGCTTCTTGACTGATCTCTTGATAAATCCGCTGCCCTAATTCACCTGGAAATGGTACATAAGCTAAACCCGGTGCTTGTTTTTGTAATTTATGACAAAATATTTCGCGCATCACGCATCCTCATCTAGATAAATTAATTTGCTTGCGTTAGAATACGCAAAAAAGATAACTTACCACAAAATGCAGGAAGAATCTCTATGAATTTCGCACTTGAGCGTACGGATAACGCTCTATTGTTATTGGCTTTGGAAAATACAGCCGCGGGTTATCGTATTTATCATTTTGATAAAAGACCTCTGCCGAAAATTTCAGACAAACAAATCAGTGTTTTACAAGAAATGATCAGCATTTCCCCTGAAACTATCACCGATTTAATTGTGGGGATTCAAGATGTTGATTTAATTATTCGGCATATTCATATCCCACATATGTGCGAATCATTAAAAATATATCAATACTGTCAGGAAAAATTAGCCCAAGAACTCCCATTAAAAAATTATTCCTGGGATGTTTGTTTGTCTGAGTCTAATGAAAGCGAAGGATCTGATGTACTCTGCGCCGCATACCCATTAGAAAAAATTATTTTTTTACAAAAAATGTTAAAAACCTGTCAGGTGCATTTACGAGCATTAGAACCCAGCATTTGCGCATTAGCACGTATTAATTATGAATTATCAAATCACCCACATGAAAATTTATCTTCTTACATACAAAGAGAAGGTGAACACTTGCTCGTGCCCCTTGGTTTAGCGATGAGGGAAATAGCAGCATGAACATGATGAATTTATTGCTGTTACAACAAAATGCATGCATAGCACAGATAAAGCAAATAAAGAAATTTTTTTACATGGGTTTAATGTTTACCTTAATGTTAATTCTCATTTTCATGTTCTTTTGCAAAAGCAATATTTATAAAATTAATCAAGAAATCTCTAAGGTAGAAACACATAAATCTGAACATACCCTAGCAGTAAATGAAGCCATAGATTTAGATGCGCAAATTAAACTCATGAGAGAAAAAATAAATCAAATCAAAATATCTTCGGGTGCAAATAAAAATCTATCTGGATTTTTAAATTTATTACCCAAGGTCATCCCCGATGGCTTGTATTTAGTCAGTTTAAGTTGGCATGAGCATGCTGGAATTATTTATGGCCAAGCCAATAATAATAAAACCGTGAATCAATTTTTGAATGCATTAAAAAATAATGTTTATTTTAAACAAATTAATTTAATCAAAAGCGACAAACGTCATGAGGCCGATAACACACCTCCTATTTATTTTGTAATTAATTTTAACAACCATGATTAAATTATATTTATATAAAATGATTTATAGAAAATATCCGATTATATTAATCAATGGCTTTATTTTATTATGGGTGTGTTTTTTATTGATGATTCCGCAGCACAAACAGCTTGACGGCAATGAGTTAAAACTCCTGCGACTTGCACATGAACTCAAACAACAATCAGTACAAATAGAGCGTATATCCCAAGATAAACAAAAATTAGAAGAACTTAATCTAAAATGGCAGGCATTGCAAGCAGATGGGTTAAAGCTAAACGAAATTAATAATATATTTGCTGAGCTTGAAACTTTGGCCAAACAAAACAATATTGAGCTTTACTATGAGGCATTTAATCAAGCTATCAATATCACCCTTAAGAGTGATTACATTTCTTTATTAAATTTTATTGATAATCTTATTGCGCATCCTTATTTTTTACTCGATGATTTACAACTGAAAAGAGATTCCGGAGTGATAACCACCACCCTCAGCTTGCATATTTTATTGGCGGATGAACATGTATAAATTATTAATTTTTATATTGATATGGGTATGCACATTACCCGTGCACAGTGCGCGCGATCCTTTTGCGCTTGCTTATGACGCGCATCAACGTCAAATGAATACGCAAATGACCTATGATAATGGTTTTATCTCGTTACATTTAGTACAAGCCGATATTCATGAAATCTTACAACAATTTGCAAAATTAGTAGATTTAAATATGAGTCTCAATGAAAATGTTGAAGGTACAGTCAGCGTGCATTTAAATCATGTTCCCTGGCGAGATGCTTTATTAGCAATTTTGCAACCATCAGGTTTAGATTATCAAGAAATCAATGGTGTGATTTATATTGCCCCCAGTGAATTATTAATTGATAATCAAACCTTGCAAGTGTTAAAAACAGATTATATTCGTATTCATTATGCAAAAGCACAAGAACTTGCGGAACTGATTAAATCTAATGAAAATTCTTTATTGTCTGCTAGAGGCCAAGTCAGTGTTGATCTGCGTACTAATACTTTAATTTTGCAAGACGTACCCAAATCATTACCACCGATTTATGAACTGATTAAAGAGTTGGATATTCCTGTACAACAAGTGATGATAGAAGCACGCATCGTCAATGCTAAACATAGTTTCACCCGTGATTTAGGGATTAATTTTAATATTTCTTCACAAGGCGAGGATATTATCTTTAATGCGAGCTCAAGCATTTCAGATCTCATGACTTACGATTTACCACAAACAATGAGCAGTGCTTCCGGTTTAGCAGTTGCCAAATTATCAAGTGATATTTTAATTGATTTGGAAATTTCCGCGTCCGAAAGTGAAGATGAAACTCAAGTGATCGCAAGTCCAAGATTAATTACGGCCAATCAAAGTGAAGCGGTAATTCGTCAAGGTAAACAAATTGCCGTAGAAGAATCAACATCCAGTGGCGCAACCAGTGTGAGTTTTCGTGACGCAGTATTAGAATTAAGTGTCATTCCCCACATCACCCCCGATGATAAAATTATTTTGCAATTGGATGTTAAACAAGATGTGTTAGGCCATTTTACCGAAACCGGTCAGCCGACCATTGATACTAAATCTATTTCCACCCAAGTCTTAGTCGAAAATGGGGCAACTATAGTCTTAGGCGGTATTTATTCACGCACAGAATCCAATAGTATCAATCGCTTACCCTTCTTGTCCGAGTTACCCCTCTTAGGAAAATTATTTCAACATAAGCACGAGCTGCAAGATAGAGATGAATTATTGATATTTGTGACCCCCACAATAGTAAAGGAGGAATCTGAATGATAACTACCATGAATATAGACCAGCGCCTCAACAAATGTTATAATATTGATATAACATTTAAGGAGCTTATTATGTCTGCCAAACTCAGAAATATCGGACATTCAAGAGGCGTAATTATTCCTAAAGCACTTATTGAACAAGCTGGCCTTGAAGGCCATGAACTCACTTTTATCCCATTGGATAATGGCCTTCTTATCAAACCTATTAAAAAAGCGCGAGAAGGATGGGCTGAACAAATTGCTGCCTCCGTACAAGCACATGGGCACGATGTTGTTGATGAAGAATGGCTTAATAGCACATTAACAGATGATGATTTTGAATGGTCTGATAATCCATCATCTGAGGATGATCATGACAAATAATTCTATATATTTACGTTTTGATGTCTGGCTGGTCCCACTTGATCCTACTATTGGTCATGAGATTAAAAAAACACGCCCATGTGTTATCATTTCTCCAAATGAGCTGTCTCAATTATCAACAGTCCTGGTGGCACCTTTAACGACCCAAGGCTTTAAATTTCCTTCAAGAATCAAATGCCTATTCCAGAATAAATCCGGATTCATTCTTTTAGATCATATGAGAGCCGTAGATAAAAGAAGGTTAATAAAAAAATTGGGAACTTTAGATAAACATACTGCTAGAAGAATATGTGATATCCTGCAAGAAATGTTTTCGTTTGAAGAGGAATATTAAAAAAATGCTCACAAACTCTTTATTTACCTCAGAATCCGTGTCCGAAGGACATCCCGATAAAATTGCTGATCAGATTTCTGATGCGGTCTTAGATGCCATTCTCGAGCAAGATAAAAATGCCCGGGTTGCCTGTGAAGTCATGGTTAAAACGGGGATGGTCTTAATTGGCGGGGAAATTACCACCCATGCTTGGGTCGATATTGAAGCCTTAGCGCGTAAAGTTATTAATGATATTGGTTATAACAGTATTGGTTTAGGATTTGATGGCGATTCTTGCGCTGTATTAACCGCCATAGGTAAACAATCTGCTGATATCGCCCAAGGTGTAGATGAAACTTCTGCACATCAATTAGGTGCCGGCGATCAAGGCATGATGTTTGGTTACGCCAGTGATGAAACTGATGTATTTATGCCAGCGCCTATTACTTATGCGCATCGGTTAATGGAACGGCAAGCACAATTACGTAAAAGCAAAGTTTTACCTTGGTTACGCCCAGATGCTAAAGCACAAGTCACTGTTAATTATCAAAACAATCAACCTACTCATGTAGGCGCCATTGTTTTATCAACTCAACATGATCCTGATATTGAATATAATTTATTAAAAGAAGCCGTAATTGAAGAAATCATTAAACCGATTTTTCCTGCAGAGTGGTTAGAACATACCCAATATTATATTAATCCCACCGGTCGCTTTGTTATTGGTGGTCCTATGGGTGATTGTGGTTTAACCGGGCGAAAAATTATTGTGGATACTTACGGCGGCATGGCGCGTCATGGTGGTGGTTGTTTTTCAGGAAAAGATCCTACAAAAGTAGATAGATCGGCTGCTTATGCCGCGCGTTATGTTGCAAAAAATATTGTGGCTGCAGGCTTAGCCAAACGTTGCGAAATTCAAGTGGCTTATGCCATCGGTATTGCAGAACCTGTATCCATTACCTTAAATACTTTTGGCACTGGCACAATCCCTGATCATGAACTCACAAAATTAGTGATCGAACATTTTGATTTAACGCCTAAAGGCATTATTAAAACACTAGATTTACTACGGCCCATTTATCAAAAAACCGCTACTTACGGCCACTTTGGTCGCAATGATCCTGATTTTACTTGGGAGCGTCTAGATAAAGTTTTTATTTGAATTTTAATGGATTCCCCAAACAAGAATTGACACCCGAGATCGTACTCGCCGTCATATTGGCAAAGAATACCACAGGATATTTGAGTTCCAAAGTTAAATAAGTATTAGCTAAAAAACACAGAGGACGAACTAAAGATATGTGATCTGCCAATGTTTCTTTTTTAGCAATTAGCTTTTCCTCTAAACTCAGCCAACCATCCATGTCAGAAAGATACTTCTCGTAAGATACGTTCATGTTTAGAAAGGCTGGGTCCGTGTCTGTATAAACCTTGTGCTTTGAATCTAATTTTCCATACTTTAGGTACAATCTATAGCAAATATCTAAAGCAAACACCCCTTGTGCTAGGGTTCTTACGGTAAAGTTGTCATTATCATCTTTATCTTTCGTAGACTCTATCGCTAATATCGATGTTATTGAAGTCATTATCCATGTATTACTGAAGCTTTGATCCACTGCTTCCCACCGATTTTGAAGCGCTGTGAAGCGTTTATTGAGAATCGCTAAGCGTTCAGTTTGTTCTGGGGTCATGAGAAAATCCTTTCGTTAAAAAATTGGTCTATCTTTTTCACGCAAAACAATATTATTCGGTATATTGTCTAAAGTGTAACGCATCACCAATTCCACAGATGACATCAAATGAGATAAACGAATTTTTTGTTCATGCAAATATAAATTACGTTCAGCTTCTGTGATCCATTTCATTATTTATTATCCCTGGGTGATGATGGGGGATTTTAAGTTTGACAATATCTCTTATTCTGAAAATGATCAACAAAATACTTAACATTTGAAATTGCGAACCTCGTCATTGGCGATTGATATATATTAACCTATTGATATTTATATTCAAATTTGAGACAATACTTTTATGTTAAACCAAAACTTAGCTCGTCGTGACCTAAATGTCCTATGGCATCCCTGTACACAAATGAAAGATCATGAATCTTTGCCCATGATTCCCATCAAAAAGGGTGAAGGCGTTTGGCTGTACGATTATGAAGGAAAACGTTATTTAGATGCCATTAGTTCTTGGTGGGTGAATTTATTTGGTCATGCTAATCCTAAAATTAATGCAGCGATTAAAGCACAATTAGATCAATTAGAGCATGTGATATTTGCAGGATTTTCTCATGAAGGCGCAATCGTGCTTGCAGAACGATTAGCCAAACTCACAGGATTAGATCGCTGTTTTTACGCAGATAATGGCTCTAGCGCTGTTGAAGTCGCACTTAAAATGAGTTTTCAATATTGGCAAAATCTTGGCCAAATTCAAAAAATTAAATTTTTGCATTTAGAAAATAGTTACCATGGTGAAACTTTAGGTGCGTTATCTGTCGGTGATTTAGGTTTGTATAAAAAAACTTTCTCGCCATTATTACCTGCAACATTGTCGCTACCTTTATCTTTAACGGCTGAAGCCATCGATCAATTTTTTTCAAAGCATCATCATGAATTGTCTGCGCTGATTGTTGAACCTATGGTGCAATGCGTAGGACAAATGAATATCTATTCAGCTGATTATTTAAAATTATTATATGATGCTTGCAAACGTTATAATGTGCATTTTATTGCAGATGAAATTGCGGTAGGCTTTGGTCGCACAGGAAAAATGTTTGCTTGCGAATATGCGCAAATTATTCCCGATTTTATGTGTTTATCAAAAGGTTTAACTGGCGGTTATTTGCCATTGTCGTGTGTATTAACACGCGAGTCTATTTATTCAGCATTTTACGATACCTTTGAGTCCGGGAAAGGATTTTTACATTCACACAGTTACTGCGGCAATCCATTAGCGATCGCCGCAGCACTCGCAACCTTAGATATTTTCGAAACTGAAAATATTCTCGAGAAAAATAAATTATTAAGCACACATCTAGCAAACTGTTTAGAAAATTTAAAAAACGATCCAAATATTTTCAACATCAGACAATTAGGCCTAATCGCCGCATTCGACATGATCGATAACCAAAACCGCCGCGGTTTAAAAGTGTATCAATATGCATTACAACACGAAATGCTCATCCGCCCAATTGCTCACACTATTTATTTCATGCCGCCATATGTCATTTCAACCGATGAAATCACTCAAATGGTCAATGTAGCGGAGCGAGCCGTTTTGCATGCTTCTGTCATACCTTCTAAACATTCCAACAACGTCTTGCTTGGCAAAACTGCCAAAACATCTTCGCCGTTCAAAATATGATCAATAATCTCTGCTTGCTTGGGACGAAAGTCATCATAACCAAAATAATGCTTTAATGCGGTTAACTTATCCATTGTTTTTCCTTTTGTCGCTCCTGCTGGGGATTAACATTTTATTACAAAAATTGAAGGCATTGTTTAAAACTGCTAGATTAAATAATTCATTGATAACAAACAAGGATGTTGAATGAAGCATTTTATTATCCCGGGAATATTGACCGCATTTTTTTCGTTAAATGCTTATGCAACCCTAGAAGATACTAGTGGCTTTTATTTAGGCGGTGATGTATTGGCTACTGATTATACCTTTGACACCCAAGTTCAATTCCCAGAAATACCACAGTTTAATGAATCTACTTCGCTAGAAACATGGGATGCCACTGTTCTAGGTCGCTTAGGTGGTTATCTCACTTGGGGAGAAGATAATATTTTATTTACAGCCATTGATGTTTTTGGTGAACCTAATTCAGCAATCGTCCGAGAGATGGAAAATCATTTCCAAGATGTACCGCTTGGCAAAGCAGATAAATATTTTGACCAGCAAATTGAAGCAAGATATAGCCTAGGCGGTGAATTAAAACAAGGCGTTTTTGTTACTGATAATATTTTAGGATTTTTAACTGCCGGACTTGTCTATACGCAATTCAAATATACTCTGGCATCAACCTTTCTTACATCTTCTCAAGAAGCCTTTCAATCTTATGCCGATGATAAATTCTTCTTACCTGGTTTTCGTTTAGGTGTAGGTGGTGAAATATTCTTATTTGAAAATATTGGTTTTAATCTTAATGCAGCTTATACCTGGTACGAAGACAAGCAAATTTACGGTTATGGTGTTGCCAATGGCTTTACATCCAATTCATCACATTTAGAGACTAATGCACTTCAAATGGGTGCGGGGATTAATATTTATTTTAATTTGTAACAAGGATGTACTTACATGCATAAACGAATTATATTATTGTCTTGCTGTTTGATAACAACACAAACATTTGCAGCAGGATTTTATAATGACTCACAAAGTGTCTCCGCTTTGGGTAATGCTTTTGCCGGTGCAGGTGCTGCGGGTGATGATGCAAGCATTATGTTTTATAATCCAGCTGGATTAACGTTGATTGATGATACTCAATTAGTTTTATCGGGTATTTATGCCCTGCCAGATGTTGTTTTAACTGTGACGCATGCCGAAGATTCTTTTGGCAATCCATTGCCGGAGGCTGTAGGACAAGAATATTCAGCCATACCTGATGAAATTATTCCTGCTTTTTATTTTGCAAAACCTATTAATGAAGATTTTGTTTTAGGCATGAGTGTCACCTCGCCATTTGCGGCTGTCACTGACTATCCCAATGATTCTTTGGTTAAAGCAACAGCCATACAAACCAGCTTCATCACCTACACCGCAAATCTAACGCTTGCCATGCAAGCAACAGAACAACTTTCTTTGGGTGTCGGCGTCAACGCACAATATTTTAAAGTGAAAATGAATGCTGCTATTTGGGAAACGGGTACGCAGGGTTCTATTCTTGGTGAATATCAAGGAGATGATGTGGCTTTCTATCCTAATTTTGGCGCTTTATATCAACTCACAGAAAGAACACGTTTAGGTTTAAATTATCGCATGCAAGTGCAACATGAGACTCAAGGTGATTTTACGCTGTATGACACCATAGATAATCCCCCTGCAACATTACCTTTTCCTGCAAGCTCAACATTTATTTTGCCTGATATTGTATCGCTTAATTTATTTCATGAAGTAACAAGAAACATTGAATTTTTAGCTGATGTCACTTTTACGCATTGGGATACATTACAATCCATTGCTGTTTCAACAGGACAGCCTATTTTTGGCGGCGGCACATCTACGCCTGTAGATTCACACATTAATTTTAAAAATGCATGGCGCGCAGGTGTGGGTGCTAATTATATTTGGTCACCTGAAATTAAATTGCGCACGGGCGTTGCTTATGATGAAAGTCCTATTGTGGATGAAACACGTACACTACAAGGTCCTGATTCTAATCGCGTTGAAGTTGCTGTAGGTATGATGTATAAACCAAGAGGTTGGGAACAAACCCATTTTGATATTGGGTATATGCATACTTTCTTTGCAGATGCAATAGTTGCTCAAACCAATCCGCTTTTTGCGGTATTTCCAAGACTAGAATTTGCTGGCATAACCTCAACAGGATATTTTAATAGTTCTGCAGATTTTATAGGTGCGCAAATTGTGCATTCCATGTAAAATAAACACATGCAAATACCGAGAATTTATCAAAACACATTGATTGAAAAATCTGTCACATTATCGCCAGAAGTCATAAGACATGTCATCAATGTATTGCGCCTACAAACCGGCGCACCGATTATTTTATTTAATGGCGATAATCATGAATATATCGGCGAATTAGACATTCGTGATAAGCGCACTGTAATGGTTCATATTCAAAATAAAATTTTGCACAATCGCGAATCTCCTTTAAAAATTCATTTAGCCCAAGGCATTGCCAGAGGCGAAAAAATGGATTTTATTATTCAAAAAGCAGTTGAATTAGGCGTGCATGAAATTACACCGTTATTTACTGAACGTTGTAATGTAAAATTAGACCAAGAACGCACGTTAAAACGAATAGCACATTGGCAAATGGTTGCCATCAGCGCAGCGGAACAATGTGGCCGTAATCAAATTACCAAAATTCATATGCCCACTGAACTTGCAACATTTGTCGAAAATGTATCATCCGATCAAAAATTTATTTTATCGCATCGCGCGCAGCAAGATTTAAAATCAATTGCACAAGCTACACACTGCACCTTACTTGTAGGTCCAGAAGGTGGATTTGCTCCCCATGAATTACACATGGCAGAAGCTCAAGATTTTATCTCCATAGTCCTAGGCCCACGGATCTTACGCACGGAAACTGCTGCTTTAGTAGCTGTTAGTTTACTGCAAGCACAGCTAGGTGATATTTAAAGCCTAGAGATTTTTGATACTGAGCTACCAGGCAGCTCCTCTAATCCGAATCCTGCTTTTTTAATATGCAAAAATCGCTGATTACCAATTGGGTTTTTCACTATCTCATTGGCGGCATAAGCTATCTTGCCTATACATATGCCAATACGACCCAAGGGTTCTTCTTTTTGCAATATCTCAAGTGCACCTTTAAGATTGGCTATACCTTCACTGCCTGGCCGGGCCAGAGGTAAAAATGCGCCTACAAATAAAATCGTTTTATCTGAGATATCACACTGCATTTCTTGCATAATGTCTTTAAGCTTTTTAGCATTTGGAATCATAGCATCTGTACCAAAGGGTATAAGAATTTTTGTAGCCTGATGGTTTCTAATATGACTCACCAATTCTCTAAGGTCATCCTCGGTCACATCTTTACTGTCTTTACCAGGACCACCATGGGGAATCAACTTATATACAAAATCGACAGATGTACCACTGTCACTGGCTATTTTTCTTAAGGTGGGAAGAATAGGACTCTCTTTTAAGCACTTAACATTCTTTGGCGCCTGCCCTTGATTATAAAGCTCATGATCTTCTGCACCGATAGTGCCACCCATATCTACGACTAATATTTTCACGCTCATCACCTCTTTGACCATATATACGAATTCTTGGGCGAGGATTTTACCCTAATTTTATTAATCTAGTATTACCCCTTCACTTTAGGTAATATTAGAGTTTCTCAGACTTGAGGTTTTAATATGGCGATTAAACTTGGGGTCATTATGGACCCTATTGAAGATATACACTTTGCTAAAGACAGTACCTTGGCCATGTTATTGGCGGCGCAGGCTCGGGGCTTTGAGCTGTATTATATGCAGATGCAAGACTTGTATTGCCTTGAAGGGCAAGTATTTGCCAAGGTCAATTCGCTTAAAGTGTTTAATGATCCTGAACATTATTTTGAAAAGTCCAAAGAACAATCTCTAAATCTTGCCAAGCTAGATGTTATTTTCATGCGCGTGGATCCGCCTGTTGAGCAAATGTATTGGTATACGACTTTATTATTAGACTTAGTTGAAAAACAGGGCGTGTTAGTGGTCAACAAACCTAGCAGTCTTCGTGATGTCAATGAAAAATTATTTATTAATTGGTTTCCAGAATATTGTCCACCTACTTTGGTGAGCGCAAATAGTGTTGTCATACAAGATTTTATTCACACACATCAACAAGCGATTTTAAAACCTTTGCACGGTATGGGCGGCACATCGATTTTTAAAATCAATGCTGGGGATCCCAATACTCATGTGGTCATTGAAACTTTAACTGAATATGGAAAACGTTTATGTTGTGTGCAACGTTTTATTCCTGAAATTACAAAAGGCGATAAACGCATTTTAATCATTAATGGCAAGCCTATTCCTTATGCACTTGCACGCATTCCAAAATCAGGAGATTTTCGTGGTAATTTAGCCGCCGGCGCGAGCAATGAAGGTCGCGAATTGACTGCGCGCGATCATAAAATTTGCGCTCATATTGGCCCCGTGCTGAAAGAAAAAGGATTATTATTTGTGGGTATTGATGTGATTGGGGACTATTTAACAGAAATTAATGTGACGAGTCCGACTTGTATTCGTGAACTTGATAAATGGTATGAACTCAATATTGCCGATCAACTTTTAGATGTGATCGAGGAAATGCGTGCATGAAATATAGTTTAAATAACCACTTCCTAATCGCCATGCCTAATCTACAAGAATCACCATTTTATCACAGTGTGATTCTTGTCGTTGAACACAATATAGGTGGCGCCATGGGTGTGATTATTAATCAACCTACGGATTTACCCTTCGCAAAAATTTTAGAACATTTTGAATTAACACTCGAAGATGACGTGTTGCTGTCAAAAAAAGTATTACGCGGCGGACCACTAAAAAAAGAACATGGTTTTATTTTGCATCGACCTATAGGTCACTGGCGAGCAACAGTAACTATCAATGAAAATTTAGGATTAACCACATCACGTGATATTTTAGCTGCAATGATTGCACAGGAAGGACCTGATGAAGCACTGATTATTTTAGGCTGCGCAGGCTGGTTACCTGGACAGCTCGAAATCGAGATGCGCAATAATTTTTGGTTAAGCGCCCCGGTTGATCCTTATATTTTATTTGGCTGCCCACATCATGAACGCTGGGATAAAGCCGCTGGATTAATTGGTGTTGATCTAGAACGTTTAAGTTGTGAAGCAGGACATGCCTGAAATATTACACAGTGGTATCTTTTTAGGATTTGATTTTGGCATGAAGCATATCGGTTATGCCGTAGGCCAAAAAGCCACACATACTGCAACCGGTGGTGGTACTATTCCAGCAAACAATGGTATCCCTGATTGGAAAAAATTAGATTTAATCATAAAACAATGGCAGCCTGAAGCCTTAATTGTGGGCTGGCCTTTGAATATGGATGGTACCTTACAACCTTTGACTGAAAAAGTGACCCAATTTGCCAAATCTCTTGAAACACATTATCAATTACCCATTCATTTTATTGATGAACGTTTAACCACAAAAGAAGCGCGCGAACGTTTATTTACTACAGGGGGCTATAAATCCCTCACCCCCTCGCAAGTTAATGCCATGGCCGCACAAATTATTTTAGAGAATTGGTTGCAAACTAGGGTATAATATTATCTTTTGAGGGTAAATAAAATGAAACCTCTTGTCAGCGTAGTCATGGGTTCCCACAGTGATTGGGACACTCTACAACAAACAACAGAACTGCTTGAAGCGTTACATATTCCACATGAGGCGCAAGTTATTTCTGCACATCGCACCCCTGATTTATTATTTGAATTTGCCGAGCAAGCAAAAAGCCGCGGCATACAAGTTATTATTGCCGGTGCGGGTGGGGCTGCACATTTACCTGGAATGATTGCTGCAAAAACTTCTTTGCCCGTATTAGGTGTACCCGTACAATCTCATGCATTAAATGGTTTAGATTCTTTATTATCAATTGTACAAATGCCTGCAGGTATTCCTGTTGGCACGCTTGCTATTGGTAAAGCCGGCGCTAAAAATGCCGCTCTTTTAGCAGCCAGTATTTTAGCCCTGCAATTTCCTGAGATTGCCAACGCACTGGAAGATTATCGTGCAAAGCAAACTCAACTTGTATTAGACACCAGCAAAACTCCTGGTTCTGGCGCATGAAAACTGTAGGCATAATTGGCGCAGGTCAACTTGCTCGTATGCTGGCATTGGCCGCGTATCCTCTCGGTATTAAAACAAAATGTTTGAGTTTTACAGATGAAAATCCAGCAAGTGATGTTACAGATGTGATCATTTGTCGTGAAGATGATAATAAGGCACTTAAGGATTTTGTAAATCAAGTTGAAGTCGTCACCATTGAAACAGAAAATATTCCACTTGAATTCGCCAAAAAAATTGCTGCTGATAAACCTTTATATCCCTCTGTAGAAACATTGGCAATAGCCCAAGATCGTCTCCAAGAAAAACAATTATTTCGCAGCCAAAATATTAATACCGCAGAATTTTTCCCCATTGATTCTTTAGAATCACTTAAACATGCCGCTAAACAATTAGGTTTTCCTTGTGTATTAAAAACACGTTTTTATGGTTACGATGGCAAAGGTCAAGCGGTGCTTACCTGTGAACAAGATCTGATGCACGCTTGGCAACAATTAGGCGAACACCCGTTAATCTTAGAATCTTTTGTGCCTTTTGAACTTGAAGTCTCGCTCATTGCTGCACGTAATTTACAAGGACAAATTGAAGTTTATCCACTCACACGCAACGAACATCAAAACGGTATTTTACGTGTATCACAAGCGCCTTATAAGCATCCACTTAACGAATTAGCACAAACCCAAGTGTTAAATTTATTAAAACATTTAAATTATGTAGGCGTATTTACAGTAGAATTTTTTATCGCTAATAATACATTGATCGCAAATGAATGCGCGCCACGCGTACATAATTCCGGACATTGGACCATTGAAGGCGCTGATACCAGTCAATTTGAACAACATATTCGTGCTGTATGTAATTTACCTTTAGGGAGTACTAAACCAAAAGGCTTTAGCCTGATGCACAATTGCATAGGCCATATGCCTGATATCGAAAAAATTCTCGCGATACCAGGCGCTCATTATCATACCTACAACAAAACCCCACGCGCGAGCAGAAAAGTCGGCCATGTCACCTTGTGTGGTGAAAATAAATTAGAAGTCCTAGAACAAGATAAACAAATAACCTCAATGTAACGGTAAATGCACGACCTTTAAATTGCAATATTTTTCAATCTCATTAAAATCTCTGTCAAGATGCAACAACTCCATATTATGCTTAAGTGCTATTGCAGCAATAATACAATCAATTGTTTTTCTAATAGTAATTCCCTTTTCTCTTAATTTTCTGTAAATATTTGCAGCACGAATATAAGTTTCATAGGGTGCATCCAGATATTTCAAAGAAGTTAATACGCTTGAAATATCATGATATGTTTTTTCATTTTTAATACCCTGTAATATTTCAGTGATAATAATCCCGCAAATATAAATTTCTCTTTGCCTAATCAGTTGATCTAAAAAATCAACTTGAGGTAACTCGGTATTAGAAAAATAAGCTATCCATACACTGGTATCAACTAAAATCATCAAAATGCCTTCCTTGCCTAGATTCTTCCAAATTACCTTCCCAAACCACGGTACCACGATATTTCAACAAATCTTTTTGTCGATTTAATCGTAATAATTCTCGCAAAGCAAAATCTACTAGTTCGCGTTGCGTTTTTAAACCTGTGGCTTTTAACCCCGCTTTAATAAGCTTTTCATCAATAACAATATTGGTACGTTTCATATAAGCCTCCTATACACATTATATCAATAATTATGTGTATATCAACAGCCCGCACCACCACGATACTCTACAACCACTTGATTAAATTCCAACAATTCTGCTTCTGTATTTGGAATATCATTAGGCACTTTATTGTCAATTAATTTTAAATTATCAAATAACACTTGTGCATAAACACGTTTACCGTCTTTCAAAGCTTGTTGTATTGATAAAGTTTGTTGATGCAAAATGGATGATTTTATTTTAAATCTCGCTGCAGAAGTAATCTGTGGGAATTTTAAACTTTCATCAATAAAAGGTTTTTGATGCAATAAAATCGCTGTTAATACCCAACTATATGTGTCTTCAAAGCTTTCTAAATCAACAATATAAATATGACCACTGTTCATAACGTTGTCGCTACGCTGCAATAAAAGGCGAGTAATTTACTAAATGTGGAGGAGGATGGACACACTTGGCGTTTTTCTAATCGCTTTAGGGTGGGGATAGAGATGTGACTTTCTTCGGAAATAGTTTTCTGGGAAAAGCCCATTTCATATAATTCCGCTAAAAGGACTTCCCAGATGTTGGCACTTGGGTTAAGCTTGGCTTCAAGGGTACCTGAAAAAGGGACTCTTTCAAGCTCTTGATTTTTAAGGGTTACCTGCATATTGTACTCCGTACTACTTTTATGTGTTTTATTAAACTATACTCAATTAGAGCATATTTTGAGTAATTGATTCAAGGCGAGATTAACACTTTGTTACGTGAGATAAGACGCACAGCTTAACTATATGAACGATTCAAAGAAAACAGAGCTCGATATCGCACGCGCCAAGCGGGTGTTGAGTCTTAGAAAAATGACCGGTTTGTCACGCCGTGAATTTGCCAAGCGTTATGGTGTAGCACCCGGAACCTTACAACATTGGGAAGATGTTCATGGCAATGGTTTAACTGAAAAAGGCGCAAGACGTTTAATTAACGCCCTGCAAAGTAGTGGAATTTATTGTTCTATTGAATGGCTCATGCAAGGTACGGGCCGAGGGCCTAGCACCGATTCGGAATTACACGCAATACCCGCTGCTTATTCAGCCGCAACAGAAAATAATAATATTATTGCAGAGCTAAATCTATTTTATCAACATTATAAAGAAGCCATTGATTGTACGATTATAGATGATGGCATGTCACCACAATTTAAAATAAATGATCGCGTTGCAGGTAATCGCCATTATGGCGCTGCAATTGCCCATTGCCTTTATCAAGAATGTATTGTGATGACTATCGAAGGTGATTTACTGGTGCGAGAATTACGGCGCAGTGAATTACCGAATCACTACACACTTGCTTGCGTCAATTCACGAACAAGTGTTGCAAAACCCATTATTTATGATGTGGAATTAGTCAGCGCCGCTCCCGTCATTTGGATACGACGAGTGATTTTATAAACTACGCAAATAATCTCCATACGATAAAATTTTATCACGCTGAATATTATAAAGATTTGGATCACTTGTTATCGCATAATAATAATTATCTTTACCGGTTAATTTCTTTGCAACGTGAACATATTGACCCCAGGTTTTAGGATCAGATTTTTGCTCGGCTTTATCAAAGAAATAAAGTAATTTTTCTTTATTTTGTAAAGATATTAATAAATCTTTAGATATGGGCGTATCGCTTAGATCCGCCATTTCAAAACCCTCTTGCATACCGTCTTCATCCTTTACCATTAAAAATGTAGGATTAGCATGTTCATCTAAAAATAAAAAGCTGCCCATAGGATCTAATAAATAAAATTCCGTATACTGTTGCTTATCACAAAAATCATTAAAAAACTGCATAAAAATAGGATCATCTAAACAAGACGGTGGATAATCCATATTGCGCGTTAAACTATCAATCACAATCGTTGATTGATCCACAAAATATTTCTTTTGCAATTCAAGAATCGTACTCGCAATCAAAGCACTCGGCCCACCTTTACGCATAAATTTATGAATAAGCCCTTGATTAAAAGCCTGCACCGCAATTTTATCATCGGCTTCACCCGTCAACATAATCTTTTTAATAGGCAAATGACGCAGCGCCTGACACACATCAAGACCATGCATACTCGGCATCGCATAATCAATCACGATCACTGTATTTTCCATAAAACGTTTAGGGTTATATACTTCTTTCACAATAGCATCGACTTCTACATCAATAATTCTATGATTAATTTGCTGTTCTTCTGGCCGGTGTAAGCAGCGACGAGTAAAAGGTTCATTAGTATTTTTGGTGAGGTAATTAATCACTTCATCTGGATTTGTAAATGATTTAATAACATTCTCTTTTCCAAGTGACACATTCATCGTTTCTAAAAAACGGGAATTATCATCCAATAAAATCGTTTGGGTTGGAAAATAACAACATGCAATATTCATAAGTTCTCCTGCGTTCCTCTTAATGTCATAATAAACTCAGCATATACAGTATATCCAATGAAAGGAACATCATGAATAAAAAAATAGCCCTCGTCACCGGTGGCAACCGTGGCATCGGTTTTGAAGTTGTTAAAGGTCTTTTAAATCAAGGGGATACTACGGTTTGGTTGGGCGCGCGGGATTTGTCTGAAGATATTACTTTGACTCGAGAGACTATTTTGGCGAATGAGGAAGAAGGGGGCTGAAACTATCCTATGGCTTGCTCAATTGCCAGATGATGGCCCAACTGGGAAGTTTTTTAGAGATAAGGAAGTGAGTGCTTGGTAATAAGTCAACCAGGAAACTAATCTATAAACCCGCAGTCTAATCAGTATACAACCCGATTTACCGCTCACGCGGAAATCAGGCCTAGCGGTCGATTGAGACTGCGCCGCCCTAGGTATTTTGATATCTAGGGCTTTTATTTTTTCAACCAGTCCAATATCTTCTGCCGTAACTCGTCTAGACCGGTTTTTTTACTCGCAGAAAATAATTGTAAACTCACACTCGGATAAGCTTCAAAAGTCAGTTGTAATTTTTTTAAAGTATTTTGCGCTTGCATGCGTGAGAGTTTATCGCATTTATTCAACACCACATGTGCGGGTAAGCCACTTTCCAATAGCCAATCAAGCATGGCTTGATCCATACCTTGTAAAGGATGACGGATATCCATAATCAGAACTAGGCCGGCCAAACATTCTCGCTCGCGTAAATAACCATCAATTAATTGATGCCATTGGTTTACAACCGCCTTAGGCGCTTTGGCAAAACCGTATCCTGGTAAATCAATTAATTTAAGACTTGTCGGTGTGAGAGTGAAAATGTTAATAGCTTGGGTGCGTCCTGGGGTGCGACTTGTCCGCGCCAGGCCTTTTTGTTGCACAATCGCATTCAAGGTACTGGATTTACCCACATTGGACCGTCCTAAAAAGGCTACTTCCCGACCTTCAGGTACTGGTAAATCAGATAATCGTACTACGGTTTTTAAAAATTGGGCTTGTGAGAATAAATTATTCATCCATATAGAGTACCATGAATTGAAGGGCTTTGTCCGACATGCTATCATTCATCATCTTTCATACTTCTGGGGGCTGTTTTGAAACTTAGATTATTTATTTTGTCATTATTATGTGTCGCGCCCATGGTATTTGCGGCGAATGTAACCACCCCCGCGCCCACTGATACAACAAGTACAACAACGCCTGCTGCACCTGCAACCGCACCTGTTGCTCAAGAAAATACACCCTTATTACCAGGGGACGCACAACGCGGTTTGGAAAAATCACAAACTTGCGTTGCTTGCCATGGTACAGATGGCAACAGTGTTATTCCTAATTATCCAAAAATTGCAGGTCAGCATGCGAGTTATATCATTGAAAGTTTACATGAATATCGTGAAGGCCCTGGCAGTGAGCGCGATAATCCGATTATGTATGGCATGACAGCCGGCTTATCTGATCAAGATATTCTGGACTTAGCCGCTTATTACTCTGAACAAAAAATCACTATCGGTGAAGCCGATCCAGCACTTTTTGCTTTAGGTGAGAAAATTTATCGCGGCGGAAATGCGGATGTGAATGTACCTGCATGTATTGCATGTCATGGTCCACGCGGTGAAGGTAATTATGCAGCAAATTTCCCTGCACTTAGCGGTCAAAATGCAGCCTATATTGCTGAACAATTACATGCTTTTCGTTCTGGTACGCGTAAAGGTGGCGTGAATGACATGATGGCTCATGTGGTAAAACGTATGAGTGAAGAAGAAATTCAAGCCGTTGCAAGCTATGTTTCGGGATTACACTAACACTTAGGGAGTAACAATCATGTTAAAACAATGGACGTTTGGTATTTTTTGTTTAATGTTTATGACTCAAGTTTTTGCTTTTACTGAAGGTAAAGAATATCTTAAATTACCTCTAGCTGTTAAACAACAACCCGTGGTGCAAACTTTTTTAGATCAAGATAAAGGTAAAGTTCAAGTTACCCAATTTTTTAGTTATAAATGTCCTGGTTGTTATAATTTAGATGCCGCATTTTCTTCTTGGGCTGCAAAACAACCCACTGATGTTGCCGTACGACATGTGCCCGTTGCTTTTAACCCCGCCTGGGAACCTCTTGCCAAAACTTATTATGTATTAGAAGAATTGAATGTGACAGAACGCATCAGTCCTATTATTTTTAATGCCATCCATAAAGAAGGCAAACGTCTAGAAAGCCAACAAGAAATTGCTAACTATTTAAGTACTCATGGCATATCAGCCAATGATTTTAACGCTGCATATGAAGGCTTTAATGTGAATCGTCGTTGGGCACAAGCACAAACGCTTCGATCCGCAGAACAAGTCAATTCCATTCCTGCCGTAGTGATTAATGGCGAATATTTAACAACTTTAAGCATGGTCCCTGACAGCGCGACATTAATGAAAGTAATGGATCATCTTATTGTTGAGAGCAAAAAATCACCTTAGTGCGCCCGAGGGGATTCGAACCTCTGACCTTTGGCTTCGGAGGCCAACGCTCTATCCATCTGAGCTACGGGCGCATTATTTTTAACGATCATACAGGAGAAATACCATGCTAGCCAATATCGATTATTTAATAGTCATTGTGTATCTAGTCAGTGTCATGGGTCTTGGCTTATATGCCAGCCGCGGAATTAAAAATTTAAATCAATATGCCGTTGCCGGTCGTGATTATACCGCTCCTGTAGTTTTTGCTACTTTATCTGCAGCTTTTATTGGCGGTGGATTTACTTTAGGCAATGCGGAAAAAGTATTCATGTGGGGCATCGTCAATATTTTTGCCCTGTGGGGATTTAGTTTTAAAGAAATTTTAGTTGCAAAATACATTGCCCCACGTATGCAAGCCCACCGTGATGCTATTTCCATTGGTGACATTATGGTTAAAGCTTATGGAAAACCTGGACGTTTAGTCTCTGGTATCTGCGGCGTGTTACTGTGTATTGGCATTATTGGTGCGCAAGTCGGCGCCATGGGTTATGTATTTGAAACTTTTTTAAATATTTCTCGCATCTGGGGTATTATTTTAGGTTGCGGCACTTTAATCGTATATGTGACTTTAGGTGGTATTCGTGCAGTTGTTATCACCGAAATTTTACAATTTGTTATCTTGGCATTAGGCTTACCACTCGCCTTAGTATTTGCAGTGATTCACGCGGGCGGTGTGGAATCTGTATTAGCCCGTATTCCAGTAGATCATTTAACCATTCCGGGTGCACATTTATCTTGGGTTGCTTTTATTTCCTTATTTTTAACCTTTATGTTAGGTGAAACTTTAGTCCCGCCTTATTTACAACGTTTATTAATCGGCAAAGATATTCATCATATCGCACGTGGAACATTATGGAGCGGTTTATTCTCTATTCCATTTTTTGCGATCACAGGTTGTTTAGGTTTAGTGGCACTTGCCATGCAGCCCGACTTGGATCCTAATTTAGCCGTACCTTACTTAGTTAAAACTGCATTGCCTGTAGGGATTGTTGGTATCGTGATTGCCAGTATTATTTGTGTCGTGATGTCTTCTGCAGAATCATTTCTCAATGCAGCAAGTGTGGCTTTTACTAATGATATTGTTAAACCTTTAATGAAAAAACCACTCGAAGCTTCACAAGAATTACGAATAGCAAAAATATTTACTTTATTTTGCGGCATTGGCGCAGTCATCATGGCGGTAAAAGTTGCAAGCGTCATTGATATTTTAATTTATGCTTACCATTTTTGGGCACCGATGATGGTTGTGCCGCTCGTTGCTGCTATTTTTGGTTTTCGTACCAGTACTAAGGTTTATTTAACTTCAGTTATCTGTGGATTTGTCAGCATGTGGGTATGGCAATATGGTTTAAATAATCCTTATGGTTTAGAAGGATTAGTGGTCGGCGTTATCATGAATATTGTCAGTTTATATGTGGCCCAAAAATGTTGGGGCAATGAAGTGAGTCCTGTGCTTGAGGAATCAGTGTAAAAAACTAACAAATTAAGTATAATGGGCGTATTTATCAATAGGGGAGTCTGGATTATGCGTTGTTGTTTATCTTTAGGTTCTGGAATCATCTTCATGAGTATTTCCATGACCACAATAGCAGCAGATTCTCTGACTCGCGCACAAATTATTGAAAATAATACCAACCCTGTCGGTCAAGTGAATGTGGCCGGGGCATCGGCACAAGCTGCGGCTGCCGCTGCTGCTGCAAATGCGCCATTGACGGGTGAACAACTGTACAAAAAAGATTGCGCTTTTTGTCATGACAATGGCACTGCAGGGGCACCTAAATATGGTGATAAAAATAGCTGGGCTCCGCATTTGGCAAAAGGTGCAGATGTATTAAAAGAACATGCTTTAAAAGGTTTTAAAGCCATGCCAGCAAAAGGTTTGTGTCCACAATGTAGCGATGAAGACACAATTGCTGCGCTTGATTATATGTTAAAATCAGTGCAATAATTTAGGATGAATAATGCACAAACGATGGCGGATTGGTTTTTTATTTACCTTGCTATTCGTACATCAAACTGTCTTTGCAGCCAAAGATGTCACCATTGGTATTATCACTGATAATCCTAATCAAGATACATTAATTCCACTACCCTTATTGCAAACAGAAATGAATGCTTTAATGGCAGATGAGTTTACTTTGAACCTGCCCAAGAATAAGCAAATCGCTGCCAATGGCACTTTGCAAGGCATACAAAATGCGATAAAACAACAATTAGCTGATCCAGAAATTGATCTCATTATTACCCTTGGACTTATTGCTTCGCAAGAAATTGCTAAAACCAATGAACTCAATAAACCGGTGATTGCCGCCATTGTTTTGGATCGTGAATTACAAGGTTTTCCTTATCAATTTGGCACCAGCGGCAAACATAATTTAACTTATTTAACCACACAAAAAAGTTTCGCCAATGATTTAGCGGTTTTTCATGATATGGTTGGCTTTAAACATTTAGCTATCCTAATGAATCCTTTTTGGCTAAAAACATTGCCGCAATTAAAAACCTTATTAACGCAACTGGAAAAACAATACCATATAAAAGTGACAGTGATTACAAGCTTAGATGCTCTGCCGGCTAATACCGATTCGGTTTATATTGCGCCCATGTCATTTTCAGATAAAGATATGCATATACTCGCAAAACAACTTATTGCAAAACAATTACCTAGTTTTTCCAGCACCGGACAACACGATGTTACTTTAGGTATATTAGCTGCCCTTGGGGGCTTGCCTGAAGATAAAATACGTTTTGCAAGACGGCTTGCGCTGGATGTGCAAAGTATTTTATTGGGTGATGACCCACAAACCCTTAATGTTATTTTTGAGACCAATCCAAAACTAACTATTAATATGCAAACTGCACGTGCAATTGGCTTTGCACCCAATTGGCGTTATTTATTAGAGGCTTCATTATTACACGCACAAGAACCTAATTCGGGGAAAAAATTAACCCTGCATGAAGCCATGCAAGCAGCAGTCAACGCCAATTTAAGTTTGCAAGTCAACGAATTATTCGTTGAAATTGCTGAGGAAAATGTTGACTTAGCACGCGCTAATTTATTACCACAATTATTTGCCAACGTAGAAAATCAACAAGTCGATGCTAATGATCCGCTAAAGGTCATTGGTATTGCACAAAACATGACAACGGGAATGTTGGGTGCGCAACAATCACTTTATTCCGATAATTTCTGGGCTAATTTTCGTATTTCTCAATATTTAGAAGATGCAGAAGATTATAAATTATACGGTGAACTCTTAAACACGCTTGCGGACACCGGTACTGCCTATTTAAATGTATTACGTGCAGTTGCAATAAAAGATGTCCGGCGTGCAAACTTAACTGTTACCGAAACTAATCTTGATTTAGCGCGTATGCGTGAGCGAGTTGGGTTTTCATCACGCGCGGATGTGTTGCGTTGGGAAAGTCAATTAGCGCTGGATCAGCAAGCCTTATTAGAATCTGCCGCTTTAATGTTACAATCACAAACAGAATTAAATCGTATCCTAAATCTGCCACAAGATGAAAAGTTTGCGCTCAGCGATGAAGAACTTGGCCAATTTATTGATGTCATCAATAAAAAAACTTTGGATCAGTATGTAGACAATCCTTATTCATGGAAATTATTTCAAGATTTTGCCATTAAAGAAACCTTGATGAATGCACCTGAATTGGGTGAAATTGACTCACTCACGGAAGCCAAAGAGCGCGAGCAACTGGCAAATAAACGTGCTTTTTTTGTACCCGTGTTTGATGTAGAGGCCGGAATATCGCAAGTGTTAACCAAAAGCGGAGTTGGTTCTAATTTTGCAGCTGAAGGTATTAGTGAAACGCAATGGCAAGTAAACGTGAACGCTACTTTGCCTTTATTAACCGGAGGTGCAAGACAAGCACAACTGGCCCGAACGGGTTATGAAGTGGAACAATTAAATATTCAGAATCTCGATACGCAAGACAAACTAGAAAAGCGTACGCGTGATATTTTATATCAAATGGGTGAATCTTATCCTGCCATTGAACTCTCAAAACAAGCCGCCAATGCTGCGACAGAAAACTTATCGTTAGTGACTGATCGTTATGAACACGGCGATGTCGATATTACCGATTTAATAGATGCACAAAATAATGCGCTCGCAGCACAACTTGACCAAGCACAAGCCCGCTATGTTTTTTTAAATGATTTTATTTCACTGCTACGCAGCACCGGCGATTTAACCTTAGCATTAGATCAAAATAGTCTTCCTCATTGGTTTACAAGGATAGATGATGAATATTAAAGATTTCATTCGCGACATGCCCGATTTTCCTAAACCCGGTATTTTATTTCGCGATATTTCACCACTGCTTGCAGATCCGCGAACATATCGTTATGTCATTGATCAATTTTACGAACGCTATAAAAACCAATCGATAGATTTAATCATCGGCATAGAATCTCGCGGCTTTTTATTTGCATCTACATTGGCCTACAAATTAGAATTGCCACTAGCGATGGTGAGAAAACACGGCAAACTCCCACCGCCTACCGTGTTTTATGAATATGCATTAGAATATGGCAATGATAAGATTGAATTACCAAGCAATGCCATCCATCCAGGTAATTATGTTTTATTGATCGATGATTTATTAGCCACAGGCGGCACCGCACTTGCAAGTTGCCATCTCATCGAAAAAATGGGCGGCAAAATTCTAGAAATCGCCACCGTCATCGAACTCGGCTTTTTAAACGGGCGTGAACAATTAAAAGATTATAAAGTGTTTAGTCAAACAGTTTATGACTAATATTGTCTTTCTACGAAAGACAAATCCGATCATTTTGATATGATAAAACCGATTTATTTTCAAAGACCCGCCTCGCCCCCTTGGGGGAGAGGCCGGCGTCTACGCCGGGTGAGGGGGACAGTGTTTCAAAAACACAGGCATTATAATTTTCTATTATCTACATTTACAAATCTTATTAAAGTTGATAAAATTTTACTAAGAAGAATGAAATATCAAGAAGGAGATGCTTTTAATAAACACCCTATTTTTTCGGGAGAAAATGAAATACGTCTTGAACTTAGCGCAACTAGTTTACTCACATTGGATGATCATAATCCAGAACCTTCTCTCTATCAATTAGTCCAATATATAAAATGTACATGCCCCAGTATAATACCTTATTGTTCGGTTTACGCAATAAACCCATAAAAATATGAATAAAAACATGCGCCAACGCGCACGTGATTTGCGAAAAAACAGTACTGATGCCGAAAACTATTTATGGTACTTCCTTCGCTCTAGGCGTTTTTGTGAATTTAAATTTAGAAGACAATATGTCATAGACAACTATATCGTGGATTTCATTTGCATAAAGAAACAATTAATCATCGAATTAGATGGCGGACAACATGCACAAGCATTGAATTATGATGCTAAACGTACAGCTTTATTGGAATCAAAAGGATATGTTGTGCTGCGTTTTTGGAACAATGAAATATTTACAGAAACTGAAGGTGTGCTTAATACAATTTTCAATGTACTACAGACTTTGAAAAAAACAGACCCTCACCCCAGCCCTCTCCCACTATGAGTGGGAGAGGGAGTGCAATCATAATTTTTTTTGTGTCTTCACGATCTTAATTATTCTATCCCCAATATCCGCGCTTGCAATGAAAACAACTCTTGCACACCTGATTTAGCGAGCGCTAACATGCTGTGTAATTGTTCTTCTGTGAACGCCTGATTTTCTGCGGTGCCTTGGACTTCGATGAATTTTAGATCTTCTGTCATAACAACATTCATGTCGGTTTGGGCTTTGCTGTCTTCAGAATAATCTAAATCTAAAATCGGCGTATTATTATGTATACCGACGGATACTGCGGCGACGCGTTGGAGTAATGCGGGTTTTTTTAATACTTTTAAATCTTGTAATTGTTGCACGGCATCAACAAGTGCAATACAACCACCGGTAATAGCAGCAGTTCTAGTGCCGCCGTCGGCTTGAATGACATCGCAATCAATTGTAATTGTATTTTCACCTAAGGCTTTTAAATCTATCATTGTACGCAGACTGCGGCCAATTAATCTTTGGATTTCTAAAGTTCTACCACTTTGTTTTCCGCGCACGGACTCTCTTTCAACTCTATCATGGGTAGCACGTGGCAACATACTGTATTCTGCGGTAACCCACCCTTTACCCGTACCTTTTAAAAATCTAGGGACATTGCCAGGACTAATGCTGGCATTGCATAGCACTTTAGTATTGCCAAATTCTACTAATACCGAGCCTTCTGCATATTGCGTGTAATTGCGGGTAAATTGTATGGGACGTAAGGTATTGTTGGCTCTATCATTCACACGCATGGGGACCTCTTTTATGGTAAAATCACGATTTTATCAGGATCTCACATTAAATGGCAGTTAAAAACAAAGTAAGCAGCATGACCGCTTTTGCGCAATGTCAACATCAAAATGAATTGGGCACTTTAACGGGCGAGCTACGCGCGCTCAATAGTCGCTTTTTTGAACTTAATTTACGCTTACCTGAAACCTTACGGAGTTTAGAGCCACAACTACGTGAAGCCTTACGTGAGCATATCAGCCGCGGGAAAATAGATTTAGGTTTACGGTTTGAAGCAAGTGGTGATGCTAATGCTTTGGCACTTAATCAAAATTTAATTCATGCCTTATTAGAATCTTGCCAAACGTTAAGCAAAAATGTAGAAAATCCTGTTACTGTGAATATGATGGATATTTTGCGTTGGCCAGGTGCAGTCGTTACTTCAGAGCAAAATCAACAGCAATTAGAACCCATAGCTCTTTTGTTAATGAAAGAATTAATTGCAAAATTTCAACAAAACCGTGAACGCGAAGGTACAGCTCTACAACAAGTCATCTCAGATCGGCTTAAAAAAATTACTGAACATGTCGATTATATCAAACCCCATGCTGCCCAAATTATGCAAACTCAGCGTGAAAAAATATTAGACAGGATCAAACAAACTCAAATTGAATTTGATAATAATCGCTTAGAACAAGAATTAGTATTTTGGGCACATAAATCTGATATTGCTGAAGAAATCGATCGCTTGCAAACACATATAAAAGAAATTCATAACGCATTTAATTCAGACGGGCCGATTGGCAGACGTTTAGATTTTCTGGTCCAAGAATTACATCGCGAGGCTAATACTTTAGGCGCAAAAGCATTGACGAGCGACATCACTTATCATGCAGTAGAAATTAAAGTATTAATTGAACAAATCCGTGAACAGGTACAAAATCTTGAGTAATGCACAACATAGCCCCGGACAATTGTATGTGATTTCTGCACCTTCAGGCGCGGGCAAAACCAGCTTGATCAGTTCATTACTGCACACTGTTGATAATCTTGTGATGTCGATTTCTTATACTACACGTGCACCACGAGCGCTAGAAACTCATGGCATTGATTATTTTTTTGTGAGTGATATTGAATTCAAGGAAATGCAAGCCGAACAATTGTTTTTAGAACAAGCGCAGGTATTTAAGTATCACTATGGAACTTCAAAAGAATGGGTGGAAAAAACTCTAGCAAAAGGCAAAGATATTGTCCTGGAACTGGATTGGCAAGGACATCGTTCCATTAAAGCTTTATATCCTGACGCGATGGGCATATTTATTCTGCCACCTTCAAAAGAAACGCTGGCCCATCGCTTAAATGGCCGCGGACAAGATGACCCAGAAGTAATCTTGCATCGTATGCAGCAAGCGAGCGATGAAATCTCTCATTACAATGAATATGATTATATTATTGTGAATCATGATTTAAAAATAGCGACAGAAGAAGTGGCTAGCATTATTCAAGCTGCGCGTTTAAGCCTCTCTCGACAACAAATTGAGCAAGCTGAGTTAATCACCTCCCTATTGCCAAGCTAACCCTTTTCCCTGTATGATGAGGTGTTATTTAAACCAAAAGAGGACTTTTTATGGCCCGTATTACTGTAGAAGATTGTTTAGAGCATGTTGATAACCGTTTTGAATTAGTTTTACTCGCCACAAAACGCGCAAGACAATTGGCTTCTGGCACGGCTGAACCTATAGTCCCTTGGGAAAATGATAAACCCACTGTTGTCGCTTTACGTGAGATTGCAACAGGCAACATAAATGAAGGCACCATAAAGGCCGCAGCATTACATGCGAGCAGTGCAATGGCGCAAGCACAACAAGCTTCTTATGCTTTTGCTGACCAATTGGCTGACCTCTCTGACGAATTAGCCGCTGCTGAACCTTCCAAAGATGATAGAAATTAACGAGCTAAAGCAGTCTCTTGCCCATTATTTAGATGTTGATGCTATTTCATCAATTGAAGATGCTTATCAATTAGCCGCAAAAGCGCATGAAAAACAAACCCGTTTTTCAGGCGAACCTTATATTACACACCCCATTGCTGTAGCAAAAATATTAGCGGATATGCGCATGGACCCGGAAAGTGTGATGGCAGCACTACTCCATGATGTCATTGAAGACACGAGTATTAGTAAAGAAGAACTCACTCAGCGCTTTGGTCAAAATGTGGCTGATTTAGTTGATGGGGTCACAAAACTTGCGCAAATTTCTTATGAAGACAGACTCACCGCCCAAGCAGAAAATTTTCGTAAAATGCTCCTTGCGATGGTCAAAGATATTCGTGTCATTATTATTAAATTAGCCGATAGACTTCATAATATGCGCACCATCGGCGCATTGCCTCCTGAAAAGCGTCATCGCATTGCTCATGAAACCTTAGAAATTTATGCACCGATAGCCCATCGTTTAGGTATGCATGAATTTTATATTGAGCTAGAAGATTTATGTTTTGCAGCGTTAAATCCCCTGCGTTACGCTTTATTGAAAAAAGCCGTACATAAAGCACGCGGACATCGTAAAGAAATGGTGACGCGTATTCAAGATACATTTAAAGAATGCTTGTTACGCGCGGGTATTAGTGATTTTAAAATTTATGGCAGGCAAAAACATATTTACAGTATTTATAAAAAAATGCGTCAAAAACATTTATCATTTAACGATATTATGGATGTTTATGCATTTCGCATAGTTTTACCGACAATTGATGATTGTTATCGCAGTCTAGGTTTTGTGCATCATTTATATAAACCTGTACCGGGTCGATTTAAAGATTATATAGCCATTCCTAAAGCCAATAGTTATCAATCATTACATACCACTTTGTTTGGCCCCCATGGCGTGCCGATTGAAGTCCAACTGCGCACTAAACAAATGAATAAATTGGCACTCAGTGGTATTGCTGCACACTGGCGTTACAAAACGCCTGATAGTCATTTTGATAAAGTCCATATGCGCACCCGCGCGTGGCTACAGCATTTACTTGATATTCAGCAAGAAACCGGTAGTTCTTTAGAATTTATTGAAAATGTTAAAATTGATTTGTTTCCAGATTCTGTTTATGTGTTCACCCCCAAGGGTAAAATTATCGAATTACCTGCAAAATCTACACCGGTTGATTTTGCTTATGCTGTACATACTGATATTGGTAACCACTGCGTGTCTGCACGTGTCAATCGTCAAGTAGCCCCTTTATCGACGCTACTGCATAATGGTCAAACGGTAGAAATTATGACCGATGAAAAAGCAAATCCTGATCCAACTTGGCTTAATTTTGTGGCAAGCGGTAAAGCACGCGGCAGTATTCGTAATTTTATAAAAGACCAAAAACTAAGTGGAATAATTACCCTAAGTGAACGCTTATTACAAGAACAAGTGCTTTCCATTAAAGGTACCGAAGGGGTATCCATGCAATTTGCTAAATGTTGCTGGCCGATTCCGGGTGACCCTATCAAAGGATTATTATTGCAAGAAGAAGGCATAGTGATTCACAATGAAGCTTGTAAAAAAATCGCCGCACCGCGTTTTAAAGACCATTTAATTCGCGTTGAATGGCAAGAAAATCTTGAGCACGATTATGAAGCACGGCTTGATGTTGAACTTGAAAATCAACGCGGCGTCTTGGTTGAGCTTTCGGTAGCCATTGCCAAGACCGGTGCAGATGTAGTTCGCATCCAAAGTGATAATATTGATAACCGTTTTGCACGTATTATTATTATTGTTGCGGTCCACGATCGTATCCATTTAGCCCGCATCATGCGCAATTTGCGTAAAGTTAAAGCGGTATTAAGGATCACGCGGGTGCATTAGATGGTATATTTGCTAATCAGCTACTTTACAACTATTTTTAAGCCATGAAACAAATATTAAAAACCCTCATTTTCTGCCTACTTACCGTAGTTGCAAGCGCAAGTTTTGCAGAAACGACTATGGACGATATTAATTTCTTACATGATGCTGCATTGCGTGGCGATAGTGAAGCCCAAGCCGCTTTAGGTGATATTTATGCCAGAGGCGAATCAAGACCTCGTGATTGGACTATGGCAAAACGTTGGTATGAAGAAGCTGCCAATGGCGGTAATACTTATGCACAATATATGTTAGGGTTAATTTATCAATTAGGATTAACAGGTCCATCTGATGCCATACAAGCCAATGCTTGGTATCTTCGAGCAGATGCTCATAAAAATAGTCCACGGGCAAAACGTATGGTCGGACAATTTTTTGCCGATTACGATAATCCCCATTACAATCCCGAACAAGCTTTTCGTTGGTATGAGGCTGCTGCCAATGCCGGAGATGTTGAAGCGCAAGATAATATGGGCGATATTTATTTAGAAGGTATTTGGGTGCAACAAGATATATTAAGCGCGGTTAAATGGTATGGCAAAGCTGCTGGCCAACGTTCACCTTATGCCCAATATAGTTTGGGACAAATGTTTTATAATGGTTATCCCACATTTCCACAAGATTACACCCAAGCCTTAGGCTGGTTCTATCAAGCAGCCGTACAATGTTTTATCGCCGCACAATATACGATGGGTGATTTATATTATGAAGGGATTGGCGTTAAACAAAGTAATATTCAAGCATACGCCTGGTGGTTTTTGGTAAAAAGTATTAGCGATTATCCACAAGCACAAATAGCGTTAAATAAAGTCATTCCAAAAATGTCAGCAGAAGAATTACAACTCGCCAATGAACTTGCACACCAATACTTAGAAGAATACGGTTCTTACTGCAACCTCAACCACAACCCATACCTAAACGAATACCTATCCCGCCAAAACGCCCGCGGCGTCAAGCCACGGAGTGAATGGTTATATCGGGATAAGTAAGTCCTTATTCGCAGAAAGTACAATTGTCATTCCTACGAATCAAATATCTTGCAAATTCTATTCGTAGGAAGTACAATTGTCATTTCTACGAATGGAGAAAATCATGGCTTTTGACCAGTTTATTGGGCGAGAAGAGGAATTATCAACGCTTAATGCACTTTTAAAGAAGAAAACAGCAAGTCTAGTCGTAATGACTGGTCGTAGGCGGATTGGGAAAAGCCGATTAATTGATCAATTCTCTAAAAATCACAAACATTATAAATTCACGGGACTTGCACCCACCGAGGGGATAACCAGTCAATATCAACGTAATGAATTTGCACGTACACTCAGCGAACAGTCCAGTTTACCTGAAATACAAACAGATGATTGGAGTAAATTGTTTGCATTATTAGCACGGGAAACAAGTAAAGGTCGCGTCATTATTATTCTTGATGAGATTTCCTGGATGGCGCATGATGACCCAAGCTTTTTACCCAAATTAAAAAATGCTTGGGATGAAGCATTTAAGAAAAATCCCGAGCTCATCCTCATTCTATGTGGTTCAGTATCGATTTGGATTGAAGAAAACATCATCAGCAGTACGGCTTTTTTTGGACGTATTTCTTGGACAATTGATTTAGGTGCTTTATCTTTGTATGAAGCAAGCCAAATGCTAGAAGCACAAGGATTTCGATTTTCATCTTATGAAAAATTTAAAATATTAAGCGTCACAGGCTGTGTGCCTTGGTATTTAGAACAAATCCAAGGTCAATACAATGCTGAACAAAATATTTACCGACAATGCTTTACCAAAGGTGGCGTCCTAGTGAATGATTTTAATATTATTTTTCATGAGTTATTTGAAAAACGTGATTTCGTTTATAAACGCATTATCGAATCATTAAGTAATGGCCCCATTGATTATAATGAGGTTGCAAAATTAAGCGATTATCCCAAAAGTGGTACATTATCAAATTATTTAACCGAACTTGAACAAGCAGGATTTATTACGCGTGATTACACTTGGTCATTAAAAACATTAAAAACATCTGCACTTTGTGTCTATCGTTTAAGCGATAATTATTTGCGATTTTATTTAAAATATATTGCGCATAAAAAGTCACAAATTGACTCACGAAAGATTAAGGAAATCAATTTGTCACGGCTACCTGGCTTAGAAACCATTTTGGGACTTCAATTCGAGAATCTTGTTATTAACAATAGACATGAATTATATCCATTGCTTAACATTGATCCAGCATCTATTGTCTACGACAACCCATTCTTTCAGAAAAAAACATCCCGTCAAAAGGGTTGTCAAATTGATTTTCTCATACAAACAAAATTTAATGCACTGTATGTTTGTGAAATAAAATTTTCCAAAAATCCATTGGGTATTGAGGTAATTGATGAAGTAAAAGAAAAAATCGCAAGAATGTCACGACCGCGTGATCTCAGTATTCTGCCTGTACTGATTCATGTCAATGGTGTATCGAGTGCTGTGATGGATAATGAATATTTTTATGAAATTATTGATTTTAGACAATTACTTATGACGAAGCAAAGTTAATAATCCAATTGGCGTCCAGTTTCAATCATTAGCATTGATTATGCTGATGGTCTTATTGCAGCAGCAGATGCAGCAATTGTATCGGCAGCCCCCTTAAAATTATTGTTAAGAGAATTAAGATTTTTACTATTATCTTTTCTATAGTGTTCGACGCACATGGAGGCAAGCGCTACTCCAGCTGCTGATCCCAGTTTTGCTCCCACTGCTGCGGTAGCCCCTAAATCCAACCCCCAGGTAAGTACAAACCCAATCACAAAACCAATAATACCCCCAATAAGACCTGCGTAAAAAAGATAAATTTCAGGTTTCTGCGTCTTAAGAATAGTTAAAACGTCTGCTTTATACTCTTTAGTTAAAGTTTCAATATCTTTTTTGTTTTGATTAGGATCAATACAATTTTTTATATAATCTGTGGTTTTGTTTTCGATAGCTGTAGCAGAGTTCTTATCAATATCTTTAGACGTATGAAATACTTTCATTTCTTTCATTTTTATTTCTAAACCATTTAAATAATCTATTTCATTCGCAAATATTGGGTTACTCTTTGCGAATGTAATATTAGCAAGCAACTGCTCGAATGTTGGCGCATTTACCAGGAGTGATAGCGCGTCTAGTTTTTGTTGTCGTTGCTGTTCTTGTTGTTGCTGTTGTTCTTTCTCTCGTTCTGCTTTCTCATTTTGCTGTTGTGATGCCTGTTCATTGTTACTTGATGAAGTGAAATCCCGCACTGTTTGGTCAATATATCCCAAGGCTCCACCAGTCACATAATTCACAAAAATAATAACTGGAATCATATATCCATACAGATCTAAAGTAAGAAAACCATTAGTATTTATAGATGTTGCTGGAGTAGTCCTTGCTGAATATAATGCCGGTGGTGGTGGAGGCTCGTATTCTGGTGCTCCCGGCAAAGAAGTGCTTGAAACAGTGGCACTTGCATTATCATTTTCTGTCACTTTAGGCTCACTTGCCACTAATTGCATCTGAGCATATCTGGGTTCAGTTTCCTCAACTTTTGATAACGTTTTAGCTTCTACTTTATTACTCAAAAGTTGAGTTAACATAACACTAAACAAAGCTTTTAAATCATTATTGCTGTAATATGAATTCCATTGGGATCCCAATGATTGCATACCCGAACCTTTTAGAAAATTAAGTACCTTATCCTTAAATGAAGTAAGTTGTAACAACTGTAAAAAGCTGCCCAATAACAACATTCTAATCGGCGTTGCTTCAATTAACTGATCTAATATCGAACCACTGTTAAAAAGCGGCTTTATAAAATTATCTATTTTGGTGCGCGCTGCTGGTGGAATATTGTCATTTTGTAAAACAAATAAAAATTCACCCATCACTATCCGCAAATCTTCTAATCCCAACAATAAATCTGCAAGTGCTTTGTAACTCTTTGGTGCCCCTATCCGTGCATTAACGACAGTTAAAAATTTCCCCAGGTGATCTTCAAGCTTTTGACCGACGACAAGTAAACGACTATTCGTTGGTATATCTTTCTTGATCTCTTCAATCACATTGTGAAAACCTGTCACCAAATCTGTTCTTGCCTGTGTGATAAGTTGAACATCAGCTACTGCAACCTTTTCTTTTTTTGCCCCAACCGCTAAAGCCATTTCGGTTTGTTGCTGCGTAGAAATATCTTTTTCTTCTAATTTTATTTGTTGCGCTTTGGGTAATATACGATTCAGCATTACTCTAAAAAGACGCTTGAAATCATCTCTTTCATTTAATGATTGCAAACCTGCGGGTGCAAGAAATGCATCTATTTCTCCGCCTAAGCCAATGGTTCTGGCTGCCCGCATTGCCCAGGATATAAGACCCATATCTAAATCAATCGCATCAATAAGTGTATTGATGATAGAGTCGCCCCCTAAAAGCTTCAGCACAAATGCATTTATTTTAGTACGATCAACGCCTGGATTTTGTTCCAATAAATATACAAAATGTCCTAATTCCTCGCGTAATTTTCCAAGTTCTTCCAATATCATAATAATCGCGCGTGGACCATCAGGATCACGGACTAAATCAGCAGTTGCTTTTAAAAATTGTTCATAGACTTGTTCCAAGTTTTTGCTTGCTGCTTGTACTGCCGCTGGAGCATTTTTAATTACCAAATCTGCAGATATTTCTTGAATGCCACCTAATATTTCACTTGTGGCGCTCTTTATAATTTCTTCTTTTTGCTGCTTTGTTAGCATAATCTCTCCCGCTGTATATAACTTGTATGTCAAGAAACTATCATATTACAGGAAGAAGATTAAGTGTATATTAAGGGGTCATCCTTGGCGGTAAGACCTAAGCATTTGATAATAAAAGGCTTTTACATATTAAAACCAAAACGCTCCTGGGTGTAAAACCTAGAAGCGAATGATTGTATCAGGATAAGTAAAAAGTATTTACATTTTTACTTTAGGTGTAATGTCTGCAGCCTCTAATGATTTCAAGTCTGCTGAATTGTTCTCAAGCGTTGCAACGATACCACCGGCCTCTTTTATAATCGCATCTTTAGGTGATGTAAAAGCTTCATAATATGTCCCTGCCATCCATCCTATAAATGCTCCGCCAGTAACCGCTAAACCAATTTGGCTAGCAGTAGCTGCAATGCCTACTATTGCAATTAAACCCACACCACCAGTTACCGCACCGATAATAATACCAATTGCCATGGCCCAATAAATTCGAGAATCCGCATTTAAACTAGCCAACAAGGGTGCCATATCTGTTTTATATTGCTCAATAACCTTGGTTAACTTAGCAGGATTGTTTATATTTTCTTCCTTAAAACAATCCACAATAAACTGCTTTGTTTTTAGCGAAATGTTTACGGCTATTTGACGTTCAATCTTATCTAAAGGTTTATATAGCTCGTTCATGTTATTTAATAACTCTTCAAGGTGCAAGAGCATTTGCTGTTTTATAGCATCGCTTGGAATGCCATTTTCTTTGTCTTTTTTCAGTTTATCTGTAAAGTTTTCAGTGTTCACTCTACTATTAAGCAAAGCAATTAATGCGCCCTGTAGTTTTTGTTCACGCAATTTTTGTGCTGCTTGTTCTTCACCCAGCTTTTGTTGTTGTTGTTGCTGCTGTTGTTGTTGCTGTTGTAATGCCTGTTCATCGTTGCTTGATGAAACCAAGTCCTCAATCTGTGATACAACAGCTTCCAAGCGGCCATTGGTAAAATAATTGGCAACATTATAAGCTACTACCCCAACATTATAAGCTGTACTTCCTGCAGCATAAATTGTTTTGCTATAAGAATTAGCATTTGTAGATGTTGCTGTAGTAGAACTAGTAGATGATGAACTGCTTGAGCTCGAAGAACTGCTAGAACTTGTGCTCGTAGTAGCAATAGTACTCTTCGAGGTATTGTTAAACACACCATTCTTTATATCATTCCGATATTGTTCATGGCCATCGGCAAGTTTTATTGCATCCGCATCAAGGTTACTTTTACCATTTTGCGTCATCAACTCAGGAAGTAAAACTTGGAAAAGTGTTAAGATACGGTTAGATGCTTTAAAATCTGGTAGCTGTGCTTTTTCTGCCTCAGTAAAAACTTCTTTAACTTTTTCCCCATAACCAAACATCCATGCTTTTCCTGACAAGGCTAACGCCCCATCAAGATCTAAACCTTTAATCAATGCACCAAGAATAGTATCTCCTGTCGGCGCAACACCATCTTCTAATGATGGCATTTTTTCTTCTAGCAGCATTTTGATAAATGCATCACATTCCTGTCTGGCTGATTGCAGCATATCATCTGCATTATCTACCTCAGCAGCGTTTTTAAGCTCTGCCATATTACCTTCAAGTTCTTTAAGGCAATTTAAGATTGTTTTCATCTCATCAAGAGTTGTTCCCAAACGAGCAAGTCTTTGAGGCTTGCTTAAGGTTTGACAGACATCTATCCGAGCATCCATAAGGTCTAAAAGTTGGGTTAATTTTCCCTCAACCTTTTTCAGAGCAGCTATAAACTGCTGGGTTTGGGGTTTGGAGTGCAAATTATTATTCTGTTCAAAAGCTGCTATTTTAGTTGTAATACCTTTTGGACCGGTAAGTAACTGCTTTTTTGCTTTATCAACTATCTTTGTCATCTTCACGCTCCCGTCAATAGAAATAGGTTATTTGGTAATTAATTGCATACTACAGCAGTTTTATTAAGTGAACATTAAGAAATGAGCTTTTTTGCTAACTTTGCACCGCAAAAATTTTAAATTCCCCTTAAACTACGCCATACTGCATTTTATTGCCTAACCAGCGGGTAATTAAGGGTTCGATATGTTCTGGATGATGTTGGGTGATTTTTTCTGCTAATTGTTGGATTTCGGCAATTAAATCTTGGTCGCGGCTTAAGTGGGCGATTTTGAAAGTTAATTCGCCGCTTTGTTTGGTGCCGAGGAATTCGCCGCTGCCTCTTATGCTCAAATCTTTTTCTGCGATTTCAAAGCCATCTGTGCTGTTGCGCATGATATCTAAGCGGGCGCGGGCGTTATACGATAAAGGGGATTGGTATAATAAAATACAATGACTTGCGTTTTCGCCTCTTCCTACGCGCCCGCGTAGTTGATGTAATTGAGCCAGACCTAAGCGTTCTGGATTTTCTATTACCATTAAATTAGCATTTGGGACATCAACACCCACTTCGATCACTGTTGTTGCGACTAATAAATGAATTTCATTTTGTTTAAACGCATTCATAATCGCTTGCTTGTCTTGCGATTTTAATTGGCCGTGTACTAAGCCTATTTTAAATTCCGGAAAGCTTTGTGATAGTTTTTCTAAAGTTTCAGTTGCAGCCTGCGCGGTCAGTTCCTCGGATTCTTCAATTAAAGTACATACCCAATACACTTGTTGCCCTTGTGCGCAAAAATTGCGGATTTTTTCTATCACTTGATCGCGTTTGCTATTGGGTAATGCGATTGTTGTAATCGGTTTTCTATTCGGTGGTAATTCATCGATAATAGAACAATCTAAATCTGCATATAAAGTCATGGCTAATGTGCGTGGAATGGGAGTTGCCGTCATCATTAATTGATGCGGTGATTGACCTTTAGCTTGCAATGTTAAACGTTGTGCAACACCGAAGCGATGTTGTTCATCAATTACCACCAAACCTAAGTGTTGAAATTGCACAGCGTTTTGTATTAAGGCATGAGTGCCAATGATAATATGAGCTGTGCCATTTTCTATGTGTGCTAATGTTTCGCGTTTTTCTTTAGCGGGCATACGACTGGTTAAATTAATCACATTAATATTTTCATTTGAAAAATATTTTTTAAAATGCATAAAATGTTGTTGCGCTAAAATTTCTGTGGGCGCCATGAGTGCCGCCTGGAAGCCATTAGCAATCGCTGCGAACATTGCGCTGGCTGCGACGATTGTTTTACCTGAACCGACATCGCCTTGTAATAAGCGCAGCATCGGATGATTTTGATTTAAATCTGCAAATATTTCTGCTAACACACGCTGTTGTGCGTTTGTTAATGTAAAAGGCAATTGCTTGTAAAATTGATTTAATAAATCTGAATTAATCGGTAGCGGCGTTGCCAATGATTGTTTTATTTTCTCGCGTAATTTCCTGCGGCTTAAATGATGCGCTAATAATTCTTCTAAGGCTAAGCGTTGCTGCGCCGGATGTTGGCGCTCTTCTAATAAATTTTGATCCGCATCATTTGGAGGTTGGTGACAATAAATAAGTGCTTCTAATAATGAGTAAGGATGATCGGGTAAATAATCTATTATAGAGCGTGAAGATTTTTGTAAATCTATCGCTTGCGTAATTAACATGCGCCAAGTTTTTTGTGAAAAACCTTCGGTGCTTGGATAAATCGGTGTTAAGGTTTGCGTTTCAACTTCGGGTGAAAAACGTTCCACTTGATATTCTGGATGTATCATTTGTAAACGTTTTCCTAAAATACGTACTTCGCCAAAACAACGTAGGCGTGTGCCTGTTTTTAAATTTTCCCGCTGCGCATTTGAAAAATTAAATAAGCTCATATAAATATAACCGGTACTGTCGGCTAACTGTACTTCTAGGCGCCGACGTTTGCCAAACATGATTTGTTGCTTGACCACTTCCACTTCAATCAAGGTATGCATGCCAGGCTGTAATTGACTAATGGGATAAATCTGGGTCCGGTCCTGATAACGGTATGGCAAATGAAACAATAAGTCCGCTACGGTATAAATCCCGAGCTGATTTAATTTTTTCGTAAGCTGCGTGCCTACGCCTTTTAGATTTGTGATAGATAACATACTTGTATTGTTCTGTTAGTTTTGATGTATAATCAGAAAATGTCTGCAACATTATACCATTACAACGACCAAGCCCTTACCACTTTGGGCATTTTATTTGCGCCTGGCTTTTTGCATTTGGGCAGCCACGCCTGGGTGGATGATTTATGCCAAGAATTAAATTTATCTGGCCAAAAGGTATTGGATTTTGGTAGCGGCGCAGGTGGTCCTGCTTGTCGCATTGCAAAACAATTTGATGCCCAAGTGCTGGGTTTGGAATTCTCGGCTCTTTTAGTTGAAAAAGCCCGTGAGTTTGCCATAAAAGAAAATTTGACTGCAAAAGTTGAATTTAACCAATTGCTTCTACCGCCTCTAGTCCTTAATCAAAAATTTGATTTAATTTACTCGATTAATACTTTATCGCATTGTAAAGATAAAGACGGTTTATTTACGCAATTAAGCAGCGCATTGCGCCCTAATGGTTCAATGGCTTTTATGGATTGGTTTCATAAATCACCGAACTATAGCGAAGCCACCGAAGCATTTTTTAAATTCACTGACGACTTTTTTTATTTAAATACACCGCAAGAATATTTACAACGTTTGGAAAAAAATAAATTAAGTTATGTTAATTTTAAAGACACCACCAAAACCATTCGGCAAGAATGTGAAGCCCTGATTACAGCGTTAAAAACCACGCATCAAGGTGAAATCATTACCGCATTTGGTGCAGAATATTATGAATGGTGGGTAGAATATTGGTCCTTGCTTTATGCGGCTTTACAAACAGGTGATTTAATCAAAGGCAATGTGCGTGGAGTGAAAACTTAGTGAATTATATCAATGGCAAATGGCAGCAAGGCCTAGGCGCAACATTTACCTCAGTTGATCCCGCCACACAAAATATGATTTGGCAAGGCGAGTCTGCAAATGAACAAGATGTTGCAGAAGCAGTTGATGCCGCAAAACAAGCTTTTTTAAATTGGTCTATGACGCCACTTGATACGCGTATAAATTATTTAAAAAAATTACAACAACTGATCAAAGAAAATATTCCAGCCATTGCTGATAGTATCAGCCTTGAGACGGGCAAAGCATTATGGGAATGTGCGATGGAAGCACAATCTATGGTCAATAAAATTGATCTTTCGATTGATGCTTATCACGCCCGCACGGGTGAATCTGTTAAACCTATTGATCAATTTAAATTACATATTCGTCATAAACCGATAGGTGTCTTGGCTGTATTTGTGCCGTTTAATTTTCCAGGACATTTACTGCATACGCACATTGTTCCCGCATTACTTGCAGGCAATACAGTCGTCATTAAACCTAGTGAACAAACACCAAAATCTTCTCAACTTATTATTGAGTTGTGGGAAAAAATTGAATTACCAGCAGGCGTAATTAATTTAGTACAAGGCGCAGGTGAAACAGGTCACGCCTTATCAGCACATAAAGATATAAATGGCATTTGTTTTACCGGCAGTTTTAGAGTAGGGCAAATGTTGCATCAACAGCTTGCCGGTCAAATAGAAAAATTATTAGTGTTGGAGATGGGTGGTAATAACCCAATGATAGTGGGTAATATTTCTGATCTTGATAGCGCCGTGCTTACCATTATTCAATCGAGCTTTATTAGTGCAGGGCAGCGTTGTACGTGCACACGTCGTTTAATTATTATTGAGAATGAGCAAACCCAAACACTGCTTGTTAAACTCATGACAAAATTATCGCAAATGCGGGTCAATTATCCAAAAACCATTCCCGAACCTTTTATGGGGCCTTTAATTTCAGTAAAAGCAGGACAACAAGTTTTAGAGCAACAAAAAGCACTACAACAATTAGGTGGCAAAAGCTTATTAACAACAAAAGCGCTGAATAATAATACCGCATTGTTATCACCAGGGCTTATCGATATGACTCATATTGATGCACCTGATGAAGAAATTTTCGGACCATTATTACAAATATTCCGAGTAAAAGATTTGAGCGAAGCCATTGCGCTTGCCAATAAAACCCAATACGGTTTAACCGCTGGTATTTTAAGTGATGACATTAAAGAATATGAAATGTTTTTTAATTATTCACGTGCAGGTACAGTCAACTGGAATCGCCCAACTACCGGCATTAGTGGTATTGCACCTTTTGGTGGCTTAGGACATAGTGGAAATTTTCGACCGACTGGCACATATGCAGCTGATTATTGTGCTTATCCAGTAACCAGTGTTGAGAGCACTGTGTTAACACAAAGTGCTCCCTTACCACCGGGATTGGATTAAAAAATTCCTGCAATTGAACGCGCTAAACCTTCAACCAATTCCGGTTCTGCTTGTTCAAATTTCAAATTAACTTTATTAGCGGTGCTCGCGATACGAGTTTTATGCACTTTATTGCCGCTTTTAAGTTTTTCGGTAATTTGTACGTCGGTAATGACACTGTAAGTAATATCTTGAGTATTAGCATTGGCTAAAGCACCAATGGCTGCGCCGAGTAATGCACCGCCAATAACGGCATCTTTATGGCCACTCACTAAACCACCTACACCTGCACCGACTAAACCACCGGTTAAAGCATCACCAAAACCACGACCGACAATTTCATCCGCTGTAGCAGCATCAAGTTCGCCAGCCTGTAGAACATTTACTTGTAAAATATAATGTGCTTGATCGGCTTTACTGGTCACTTCATAACCTTTATTCTTTAAAGCACTATATAAAGGTCCAGTTAAATCCAAATTCGGCTTTGCTGAAGTATTGCGCACTTGTAAATAAACAGTTTTATTATCGGATGGCTCCAAGAACACCGTATCACTCATCTTGGTTTCAACTTTAAGATCTTTTTTGGCAATAGAAGTCGTAGCCGCGCCACAAGCCACCAACATAATAGAAGTCATTAATACAGTTAACATCTTGAAAATATTACGAATTTGCATACAGTTCCTCGTTAATAAAATAGTAATAGAACGGGCTTATTGTATCATAAAATAGAGTTATAAAGTCAAATATTGGGGTTTTTGACGTTTGAAGTTGCCATCTCCAAACTATCAGCTTTAATCTATTTATAACCATTTTATTGGAAAAGGAGCATCGGGTGAAAAAATTATGGCTGCTAGGGATAGTATTATTTTTTGCTCATTCTGTTTGGGCTGAAGAAGATGATGAGGACTATTCATGGTCTTATTATGCCGGGGTATCGGGTGGTGTGAATATTAATGCCGGGCAAATGAATCAGATTCTTTCTTTTGAGAATGAAGGTGTCTTTACGGCGATCCCTGAGGCCAATTTTGATACGGATGAAACGAGCGCTATAGGACAAATACAATTGGGCGCGGGGCTTAGCAATGAATATTTTTATTGGGGCGCGGAGTTATCTGGACAATTGTTTAATGGTGATTTTGATGCTGTGACTTCAGATTTTACCCAAACCACTTTCCCCTCAGAGCATCAACAAATTAAAGATACCAGTCAATTATCATTAAATGATTTTGAACTCGCGTTAGATTTTAAACCCGGGTTTTATTTATTCAAAGAAACACTGCTATATGCGCGCATTGGCGTTGCCGTTAATGAATTAACTTTAGAACAAAGCGGCTTTGCGACGATCGAATCTACAGATCCTGGTGATGTTAAAATACAAACACACAGCAGCACTTCAAAAAATGTATATCCGTTTAGATTAGGCTTAGGCATAGAGCGCTATTTTAGTGAAGATTTTAGTATTGTCATGGACTATGTGTATACACAATATGAAAATATTTCCACGAGTACACATGCAAAACAAACTACGCCGCCTCTTTCAACATTGGATGCATACAGTGAAGCCACTGATATTTCAAGACAAACAGTGATGCTAGGATTTAATTATTATTTATAGGGACGTCAACATGAAAAAAAATTCATGGATACTCACAGGTTTATCATTATTAAGTATGCCGACATGGGCAGATAACGATTCTGCAAATGATATAGATATTATTTTTTACGGCGGTTTAGCAGGCGGAGGCGCTTATCACGACGCGCAAATCGATAGAAACTTCTCGTCTTTTGTGACGACTCCGAGTGTCTCTCCACCACAACCCGTCAGCCAAAGTACACTCCCTTTTAGTGGCGACATTCACGAGTTTGCAGGTGTTGGGCAGTTACAAATAGGTGCGGGTCTGCGTTATGAATTTTTATATTTAGGTATTGAAGCTTTGGGGCAGCTCTCAAATGGAGATTTTGGTTCCACACAAGGAGAGTTTGATTTAATAGGCGTGCCTGCAGCGGAGTTTCCATCCAGTATATTTAAGTTTGATTCGCATTTACAAACAAATGATTTTGAGCCCGCAATTGATTTTAAACCCGGATTATTTTTATCCGATGATATCTTGTTATATGGACGTGTAGGTGCAGCATGGAATGAAGTCTCATTATCTGATAATGCGCACTATGATTTAATTAATCATGGCGCTTTACTGATGGATTCGGTGACACAATCAGAAAATGTGATCGCGCTACGCTTAGGTTTAGGTGTGGAACATTATTTACAAGAACAATTCACGATTTTTATGGATTATACCTATACGAATTATGGGGATGTTTCACTGACTAAAAATAATAATATTTCGGGAATCTTGGAGCCGGGCGGTTTTCCTTTAGATTTTCAAATCACCGATTACAGCACAGCAAGCGATATCAACAAACAAGTAGTGATGCTTGGATTTAATTATTACTTGTAGCATTCAAACATGTTTGTAATGCTATAGACAATGACGTTAATAAATGGGAATACCCGCTAAATCCATCGCCTAGGGTTCCTTCTGGGTTTAACACCCCCTCGCGCACTCCCGTGCCTTTTGCAATCATATCGACGATTGCGGGTTTAAATTGTGGTTCTGAAAAAATACACACTACATTTTTTTGTTTAATTAATTTTTGAATTTCACTGATATGTTGCGCGCTTGGCATAATTTCTGGATTTAAAGTAATGGCCCCTACAGCATTGAGCTTATAGCGTTTTTCTAAATATTGATATGCATCATGAAATACGATAAAAGGTTTGGTTTGAATAGCCATTAAATCTGTACTTAATTGTTGGTCTAATTGCGACAATTGTTGATTAATTGTTTGGGCATTAGCTTGATAAATATTTTTATGTTCAGCATCAATATTCGAAAGTGCTTGCGCCATCGCTGTTACTAAAATTTGGGTGCGTATGGGATCAAGCCAAATGTGCGGATCAAATCCAATATGCGCGTGGTCATGAGTATGGTCATGATCTGTGCGAAAATGTAAAGGATCTAAACCTGGTGTTGTCAATAATGTCAGTGTTTGTGTGTTTTTGGGTAATTGTGAAATAGTTTTTATTAAAAATGTTTCTAGTGATTCACCGACCCAGATCACTAAATCTGCAGAATTTAAATCTGAAACTTGTGAAGGTTTCAATGCATAATTATGCGGCGATGCGCCGGGTGGAACTAATAAAATGGGTTTTGCAACATCTTGCATCAGTGCTTCGGTGAGTGCATAAATAGGGCTGATGGTGACAACCACTTTTGGCGCAGCGTAAAGTGCTGTTGAAAAAATAAATAGCAATAACAGGGAAATTAATCTCATTTTACTGTCTCCATAATCTTTTCGAATAATATTCAATCTCATGACTGCTGCGCACTGGATTAATATCTAAGCCACCTCTGCGCGTATAATATGCAGCTACGGTTAATTTTTGAGGCTTGCAGCGCTGCCAGATATCAGCAAATATACTCTCCACACAATGTTCATGAAAATCTTGATGATCGCGAAACGATACTATATAGCGCAGCAATCCTGCATGATTTATTTTTTTACCCGTATAAGTAATCTCAATGGATGCCCAATCTGGCTGATTGGTCACAGGACAATTTGATTTTAATAGATGCGAATATACTGTCTCTACAACACTTTCCTGTTCACAAGTTAAATATTCTGGATTAACTTGATAAGTATCACATAAAATATTTTGTTCATCTAAGCAAACACCTGACAACACTTGAAATGATTCATGGTTAATTTGTGTTAAATCTTTTAACTTTACTTGGACAGAAGCGCCAGATGCTTTTGATAAATCATTTTGCAACATTCCAGAAATAGCCGATATTGATGCTACCTTCGTTTGATTAAACGAATTTAAGTATAATTTAAAAGATTTAGACTCAATCAAAAAAGGGCTTTGGCAAGGAAAAATAAATTCGGCAATACCTACATTAGGTTTGCCTTCCGCATTAAGCCAAGAAATTTCATAACCATGCCATAAATCAAAACCAAAAAAATCTTGCGTACTTTTTCTTGGGATAGGGAATAGCAATTCTGGGGCATAGGTTTGTTGGTATTCTGATTTTTGTCCTAAGTGCATAAGAAGTCCTATATTTGCTGTATAATGCATAAAGGGAGAGCATATGATATCACAAACCGAGCCTTTATTAGCTGCTAGCGATATTGGTGTTAAATTTAATGACCGTTGGGTGTTAAAACATATTTCTTTTAGCATTCAACCTAAAGAAATTGTGACCTTGATTGGGCCTAATGGTTGTGGCAAAACAACCCTTGTGAAAACCCTGCTCGGTTTATTAAAACCAACTACCGGCAATGTCACGAAAGCGGCTGATTTAAAAGTGGGTTATATGCCGCAACGCTTTACCGTTGAGCCGACCCTACCTATTACTGTTGAACGTTTTTTAAAACTTGCTCACAACAATCTTGAAACCCAACAAGAGTTATTTCATACCCTAGGTATTACGCAGTTAATGGCTACAGAATTACAACATCTATCCGGCGGAGAAATGCAGCGGGTGCTCATGGCTTATGCATTATTAGGACAACCCAATTTATTGATATTGGATGAACCCATACAAGGCGTTGATGTCGGAGGACAAATTGAACTCTATCATTTACTGTATCAACTACGCGATTATTTAAATTGTAGTATTTTCATGGTTTCCCATGATTTACATTTAGTGATGGCGAATACCGATCGCGTCATCTGTTTAAACCAACACATTTGCTGTCAAGGCAAACCCGAATCGGTATTAAATGATCCGGCTTATTTAGCTTTATTTGGTGAAAGTGCAGCGCACTCGTTAGCACTCTATAGTCATAAACATGATCACCATCACACAATTGCGGGCGAAGAGAAAATATAATGGATGAATTTTTACTACGCGCATTATTCGGCGGCTTAGGATTAGCCTTAATTTCGGGGCCTTTAGGCGTATTTATTGTTTGGCGACGCATGGCGTATTTTGGCGATACTCTCGCACATAGTGCTTTGCTGGGTGTGGGTTTAGGTTTTTGGTTATCGATTAATCCTATTCTTACGGTCATGTTGGTTTGTGCGTTGCTTGCAACTTCCCTTGTTATATTACAATCTAATCAAAAATTAGCGAGCGATACTTTACTAGGGATTTTAGCGCACAGTACTTTATCCCTCGGGATTATTGTGGTGGCGTTTTTACAAGGTCTTCGTGTCGATTTATTTGGTTATTTATTCGGTGATATTTTAGCCATCAGCTGGCAAGAGATATTGTATATTTATTTGATTGCAGCCCTTGTGCTTATCATTATCATTAAACTCTGGCGCGCTTTATTGCTCTGTACCTTAAACACAGATTTAGCCTTAGTCGCAGGCCTTGCGCCGCAGAAACTGCAATTTATTTTAATGTTATTACTTGCCATGGTGATAGCCGTTGCTATGAAAATCATTGGTGTACTCTTGATTACTTCTTTACTTATCATTCCTGCGGCATGTGCGCGTAATTTTGCTAAATCACCTGAACAAATGGCAATTTTAGCAAGTTTAATAGGTATGTGTGCGGTGAGTCTTGGCCTTGCCGCCTCGTTTTATTTTGATTTACCGACAGGGCCAGCTATAGTTGTAAGTGCAGCTTTTTTATTTTTACTCTCGAGAATAAAACGATGAAAAAATGGCTATTTTTATGTTGTGTGCTTCTTCCTCTGTCTCTATTTGCAGACGAGATTGTTAAGAAAAAAATTATCGTGGGTGGCTATGTCTGGCCTCCTTTTGTTGAACTGCAAGGCCGTAATTATCAAGGTATGACTTTGGATTTGATTGACGCTGCAAATGCCATTCAAGGTGATTATGTATTCGAGTTTTTCCTCACCTCACCCGAAAATAGGCATAAAGATTTTTATAACAAAAAGTTTGATATGATTTTCTTTGAAGATATTGACTGGGATTGGCTGGCTTATCCTGTTAACGCCTCCACGCCGCTCGCCAAAGGCACTGAATTATATATTGCCCTCGAGAAAATTGGCCGCAACCAATCTTTTTTCCAAGAAATGGAGAAAAAATCAATGAGCGCGGTTGCTGGGATGCATTATTCTTTTGCAGGGCAAAATGCTAATGCGGTTTATCTTAAAGAGCATTTCAATATTCAATTACAACCGACGACCTCACAAGTGCTACAAGATGTGCTGAATGAGAAAGCAGAAATTGGCGTAATTAATAGCATATCATTGGAACAAGCATTTAAACAAAATCCGGATTTGAAGAAAAAAATCATGATTGCGAAAAAAATTGATCAGGATTTTGTTCTCAGTATTTTAGCGCGTAAAGACGCGCCTATGACTATTGAGCAAGTCAATCTTATGCTCGATCGTTTAGATAAAGCAGGGATTTTGGAAAAATTGTGGGAAAAGTATAACTTGAGTCCGAATTTGAAGTAGTCAACCCACCGTCACAGACTTCGCTAAATTCCTTGGCTGATCCACATCTGTGCCTTTTAGTACGGCAACATGATACGCCAATAATTGCATGGGAATTGCAAAAATCAGGGGCCAAAACATCGGATCTATATCACCTGTTGGCACGTGCACCACTGTTTCACCTGGAATAGTCAGCTTCGCATTGGTAAATATAATTAATTTACCACCGCGCGTGCGCACTTCTTCTAGATTACTCAACAATTTATCTAATAATTGATCATCTGGCGCAATCGCAATCACCGGCATATCTTCATCCACTAAAGCAAGTGGTCCATGCTTTAATTCACCCACAGGATAAGCTTGCGCATGAATATAAGAAATTTCCTTTAATTTCAAAGCACCTTCTCGCGCAATGGGATAATACTCACCACGACCTAAAAATAGAGCATGTTGTTTATCTTTAAATGTATGCGCGATTTTTTCAATTTCAGTATTTAATTTTAAACCCGCTTGCAATAAATCAGGCACAGCTTGAAAATCTTTAACCAAATGTGCTTCTTTAAATTCGGGATTATGACGACGCGCTAAAGATAAGGTTAACAGCATTAAACCCGCCAATTGTGTAGTAAATGCTTTGGTGGAAGCCACGCCAATTTCCGGGCCCGCACGTGTTAATAATACCAAATCGGATTCACGCACAATTGCACTTTCTGGTACGTTACAAATGGCCAAGGTTTTTAAATAATGAGGTTTACCTAATTGTAGTGCTGCAAGCGTATCTGCAGTTTCTCCAGATTGTGAAATCACGACCAGTAAACTATCTTTAGGGACTATCGCTTGTCGATAACGGTATTCACTGGCAATTTCTACATGACAAGGAATACGTGCATGTTTTTCAATCAATAAACGTGCAACTTGCGCCGCATGAAAACTAGTGCCACACGCGACAAAATGTATGGCTTTAACCGCATCAAACACTTTACCCGCTTCATGACCAAAAGCCGCATCTAATACATGATCGCGACTCACGCGTCCTTCTAAGGTCATGCGCACCGCAGTAGGCTGCTCAAATATTTCCTTTTGCATAAAGTGTTGATAATGTCCTTTATCCGCACTGGTATATAAATCAGGCGTAGCCGTTTTAACTTCTCTGTCAACGGGTTTATCGGTTGCATCATATATCTGCACAGTTTTTTGTGTTAATTCTGCGATATCGCCTTCTTGTAAATAAATTAAACGTTGAGTTACTGGCAATAAAGCTAAATGATCCGATGCAAAATAATTTTCATCAAAACCTAAGCCAATCACGAGTGGCGCACCATTACGCACAATGATTAAACGATCAGGTTCATTACAGGCCATTACCCCAATAGAATAAGCACCTTTTAAATCATTTACTGCTAAACGTATGGCTTGTAATAAAGGTACTTTTGATTTACGTTTATCATAAATTAAATGGGCGATGACTTCGGTATCTGTATCTGAAGTAAACACATAATTGCGTTTTTCTAAATAAGCCTTTATGTCTTGGAAGTTTTCAATAATGCCATTATGAACCACAACAATAGCATCGCGCTCACCGGATAAATGTGGATGCGCATTTTCCTCACTGGGTTTGCCGTGTGTTGCCCAACGGGTGTGCGCTATACCGATGCGACCATGCACAGGATGATGTAATAGCGCTTCTTCTAAATTTTTAACTTTTCCTTGCACGCGTACACGTTCAAGTTGATGATCATCAGTGATAACTGCAAGGCCGGCGGAATCATATCCGCGATATTCCATACGTTTTAAGCCTTCTAATAAAATAGGGCTAACATTGCGTTGTAAAATAGCACCGACTATTCCGCACATTATTTTTCCTCACTGCGCCAATTTTTAACGCTGATTTGTTTAGCACGCCCAACTGTTAATTGTTGATCGGGCGCATCTTTAGTTAATACAGTTCCTGCGCCTATCACAGCATTTTCCCCGACAATAACCGGTGCCACTAATGCAGAATTAGATCCAATAAAGGCGCCCGACTTTATAGTGGTTTTATGTTTATTCACGCCATCATAATTACAAGTAATCGTGCCTGCGCCAATATTTACATTTTCGCCGACATCGCTATCACCCACATAACTCAAATGATTAACCTTGCTGTTACTGCCTAATTGCGTTTTTTTCAATTCCACAAAATTCCCAACATGGGCATGCGCATGTAGATGACACTCTGGACGAATGCGCGCATAGGGGCCAATAATACAATCATTTTCAATGACAGAATCTTCAATAATAGAAAATGGTTTAATATGAACATTCTCACCGATGCGAACATTACGTAAAATGGTGTGCGCACCAATAGTCGTATTTTTACCAATAAACACTTCACCTTCGATAATCACATCAATATCCATGGTGACATCTTCTTGAATGGTTAATTTACCGCGAATGTCCAAGCGAGTAGGATCCATCACCGTGAGTCCTAATCCCATTAATTGTTCAACTTGTTCACGTTGCACATAACGCTCAGCAATGGCCAATTGATTTTTAGTATTAATGCCAAAACCTTGCATCGGATCGCTTAATTTGTAACCGACAATTTCATGATGCGCTTTTATCGCAAGTAGAATTAAATCCGGTAAATAATATTCACCGGCAGCATTTTGATTATTAATTTGCGGTAATAATATATTGAGTAAAGTCGTCTCTGCAATATAAGCACCCACTGCGGCTTCACGTAGAGTTTTTTCACTAGGCGTTGCATCTTTTTCTTCTTTAATACAGATAATTTGATTATTTGCATCACGCACCACTCGGCCTAAACCCGTAGGATTTTCCGGCTCAAAAGTCAGCATGCCCACCGCGCCAGTAGAAGTTTTGGCCATAAAATCATGTAAAGTGTTGGCTTTTAATAAAGGTACATCGCCAAGTAGTATTAAAGTACGATTTGCCGATACTTGAGGCAAAGCTTGCAACACCGCATGCGCAGTCCCCAAAATTTCCGTCTGTTCAATAAATGTGCAACCCATCCCCGAAAGCGCCAATTCAATCTGGGCCCGATTATCAGGACTGACAATCATATAAATCGCTTGAGGTTTTAAAACCTTAACATTTTCAATAAGATGCAAAATAAAAGGCCGCCCAGCTAAGGGGTGCAACACTTTAGGTTGATTTGAATGCATCCGCGTACCTTTTCCGGCCGCGAGAATAATAATGGCTAGGTCTGACATGATGGTGCATTGTTTCATAATTGGCAGGATTTGGCAATTAAGTTCAATGCTGTATCTTTTGATTCAGCTCAAAATCTCGTACTTTTTGTTTAAGAAGCGCCGCGCTAGATGCTATATGATCGTTATATTGAGTATTTTTAAAACCCCATAATGTTGAATGCATTTCCTCACAATGACCTACTAAAAATGGCAGCGTTACGATAACGCGCAAGTTTGGTTTCTCCCCAATATAGCGATCAATAGTATTAGTATGCATATCCATATTTTCTGGATCCCATGTTTGGTATACAGATAATAAATTGGAATTATAAATATTGAAAACTGCGCTAATCATAGTATCTATATATATAAAATTAATATCTTTATATTTTTCTATTTTTAAGATTTTACACTTTGGGTCAAGTACAGCAATTAATCCTGAAAATATATCCCATTCATCCTTATGAATATTTAAAAATTCTTTAACAATATGAAGTTTATCTTCAAAATCTTCATATAACACCACATCATCTTCCATAACCGTTAAATAAGGCAGTTTATATTTTAAAGCCATATCTGCAAGATAACGATAACTAAGACCGCAGCCCACCCAACCCGGCGTCCTACGAAACCCAGAAAACACATAACAATTTTTAGGGCGAATGGATTGAAACTTTCTCCAACGTATAATAGTTTCTGGTAGAGAAAGGGCAATCATTTCAGCATTTTCAGGAATTTGTGCATCGAGTTTGGTTGCAAAAGATGTTGGGAGAAATCCCATGCCAATTAAAAATCTATCGAACATATAAGCGAATTTGGCACTACTTTTATCAACTGATTCTTGTATCAATTGGGCAGTAGGCGGATTATCCAGCATGTGTTGAACTGCTGTGATCATATCTGGGACTGAGCCTGCTTCAAAATATTTTACTACATGCTCAAGTTCAGGATATTCATCTTGATCTCGAGCAGTTTCAGAAACAACAGGCACACCCAATGAAAGACATTCTTGAATACGCGGTAACTCAAGCAATGCACCTTCGTAATAATGAATGTTAATCACAAAGCGAGCTTTTTTAATCGCAGCGATCATTTCATGACCAAAAATCTCACTACAAATTTTTACCTTAAAATGTTTCTGCAATTCAGTTAACATTTGTTTTCTTCTTATTGAACTATTACAGTCTCCATAAAAAAGAATATCATAAGTTTTTTCTTGCGCATCTAAACCATATGATTTTGATGCGCCAATTGGCAAATAATACACATGTGGAAATTGAATCTCCTTAGATGCTAAAAATTCAATATTTTTAATAGAATAATCTACCACGGTCAGAGAATGATTTAAGTCATGAAGATATTGCTTAGTAAACCAGCGTGAGCTTACCGATTGCTCAAGTTGATAAATAATCCGCCGCTCACTGGGCGGTAGTCTCTCGAATATTTGTGCGCATAATACAATGTAGTAATTTTTATTAAAAACTTTTGGGGGTGTTGTAAAAACTTCAACTAAACATCCATGGTGTTTTAATCTTTCTGAAATGATATGGGCCACAAAAATAGTATGTGGCGGCGTTAAAATACCCCATGTTTGCACTATAGGGCAAATCAAAGGATGAGATAAAGTAGTTATGAGGGTAGATGCGTTAAAATGATTCTTAATTCTAATATACAGCCCTTGAAGATCTCCCTTAGCCAAATAACTTGCGATGATACACAATCTTCGGTAGGTATTTATTAATAAATCTTTCATAAAAACTCTTAAAAGTCATGTATACTATCACAGCTAAGCGGCTTAGTTAAGCCCTATAAATATTAACCTAAATACCGATGTCAATGAACAACAATATAAGTACTATAAAATTACTCTGCGCCATGATTGTAGTGTATGTACATAGCTTTGCTTTTACCGGAACGCCTATCTCAAAATTATTTGTATGGATTGATTCACGAGTAGTTATTTACGCATTTTTTCTTATTGGCGGATATTTTCTTGCAAAAAGTTGGGAAAATGATCCTAATGCAAAACGTTTTTTACAAAGAAGAATCTTGCGCATTTATCCTGCTTTAATTGTATGTGTATTATTAACTACTTTTTTATTAGGGCCTTTAATCAGTGATCTATCTTTAATAGACTATTTTCAAGCAAATGAAACTTATGCATATTTAAAAAATTTGACGCTGTATGTAACACATTTTCTACCCGGCGTATTTACTGATAATATCTATCCTCGCGCGGTAAATGGTTCTTTGTGGACTTTACCAATAGAGGTTGGTCTTTATATTACCTTAGTCGTGCTCGGCTTAATGAATATTTTTTCAAAGTGGACATATCTTTTCCTCGCGCTGATATCAGCAATAGTTACATTTTGGGGAATACCTGAAGCCGCAAATAACTTACAAATGATTTATGGCACAGAATTAAAACAAATTTTTATTTGTGGATATTATTTTTGGATAGGCGCAACATTTTACGCTTTTAATTTAAAGCGGTACTTTTCTTTATGGGGCGCATTATTAGCCAGCATTTTATTTTTAATCTCTCCATTCCATCACTTGTCTTTTCAACTCGCCATATGGATCTTATGGCCCTATATCATATTAAGCATTGGTCTTGCTTCGCCTTTAAAAATATCTTCTTGGTTGAGTCGCCATGGCGATTTTTCATATGGCATATACATTTATGCATTTCCTATTCAACAAATTTTAGCCATGCTTTATCCAAATATGCATATTAATCTTTATATTTTGTTATGTATGATCTGCATTATTCCTTGTGCTGTATTATCTTATAAATTCATTGAACAGCCATTTTTCCGATTTAAACCTAGTAAATCTATACCTGCTGTAAAAACAATGCATTCCGATCCTTTGCCGATAAAATAAATGGTGCAATATTAGGCCAATCTATTGCCATGTCTTTATCATTCCAGAGAATACTTCTGTCATGTTCTTTACTATAAAACGCGGTGGTTTTATATAATACTTCTGCTGTATCGGATAGTGTTAAAAATCCATGGGCAAAACCTTCTGGGATCCATAATTGGTGTTTGTTTTCTGCAGATAAAATAGCAGATACGTATTTGCCAAATGTGGGTGAGTTTTTGCGAATATCCACAGCGACATCAAAAATTTCGCCTTCTGTTACCCGCACTAATTTACTTTGGGCCATGGGTTCTGATTGATAATGTAAGCCGCGCAATACGCCTTTTGTAGATTTTGAATGATTGTCTTGCACAAAATGAATGGGCTTTCCTATTGCTTCTGAAAATTTAGTCTCGTGATAACTTTCAAAGAAAAAACCTCTTTCATCTGCGAAGACTTGTGGCTCGATCAATATGACTTCTGGGATGTGTTGGCGTGTAGCCTTCATGTTTTTTTAATCTCTTCTAATACTTTATATAAATAAGTACCGTAATTATTTTTACGTAATTCTTCTGCCATTTTTTCAAAAGCATTTACTGTGATCCATTTATTACGCAAAGCAATTTCTTCTGGGCAGGCTATTTTAAGGCCTTGTCTGTGTTCTGTGGCTTGTACAAATTGTTGTGCTTCTAATAAGCTTTCATGCGTGCCGGTATCTAACCAGGTATAACCACGACCCATGAGTTCTACATTTAAATTATTATCATCAAGATAACAACGATTCAAATCCGTAATTTCTAATTCGCCTCGTTGAGAGGGTTTTAAAGTTTTGGCATAATCAGATGCTTTATTATCGTAAAAATATAAGCCGGTGACAGCATAATTTGATTTAGGCTGCGGGGGTTTTTCTTCTAAACTGATGACACGGCCGTTTTCATCAAACTCTGCTACGCCATAACGTTCTGGATCTGATACGTGATGAGCAAAAACAGTGGCACCCGTTTCGCGCGCAGAAGCTGAATGTAATCGTTTTGATAAATCATGGCCGTAGAAAATGTTATCACCTAATATCAACACACTTGGCGCGCCTGCTAAAAAGTCTTCACCAATTAAAAAAGCTTGTGCTAACCCATCCGGGGAATCTTGTTTTATGTAATTTAATTGTATGCCCCATTGTGATCCATCACCTAATAGCTCTTGATAAAGTGGTAAATCACGTGGTGTGGAAATCAATAAAACTTCGCGAATACCGGCAAGCATCAGCGTGGTTAATGGATAATAAATCATCGGTTTATCAAAAATAGGTAGCAAATGCTTTGAAATAGCGCGCGTTACTGGATATAGACGAGTGCCTGAGCCTCCGGCTAAAATAATACCTTTTCGGTTCATACTGTTTGTCCTTTGCTTATGTAATGTTGTGATAAAAATCTATCGGCGTGCCATTGCCAAGATGGCAGTTCCAAATTAAATTTAGCCCTTATTTTCCCTGTATCCAATAATGAATTGTGAGGTCGTTTTGCAGGTGTTGGATATTGTGCTGTTGAAATTGCGGTGATTTTATCTGGCGTTACTTTTAGGACTGCACCAATAGGCTTCGCATACATAATTAAATGTCTCGCAAAACCATACCAACTGGTGCTGCCTTGTGCGGTTAAATTAAAGGTATCGCCTTGAAAATCTTTAAATGCTGCATCCCACTGTAAACGATAAAGTAATAATGCTGTTATATCAGCAATCAATTCTGCGCTTGTGGGCGCGCCGATTTGATCGCCTACAATAGTTAATGAACCTTGCTGCAGAGCCAAATTTAAAATCGTGCGCGCAAAATTATGGCCATGTGCAGCATATACCCAGCTGGTGCGCAAAATTAAATGACGACAGTTTGTTTTACGAATGAGATCTTCACCTTGTAATTTAGTTTTGCCATAAACGTTTAAGGGGGCGGGAATATCTGATTCTAAATAAGGCTTGGTTTGTGCACCATTAAATACATAATCTGTTGAATAATGTACTAGCAAGGCATCAAGATCCCGTGCAACTTTTGCCATTACCTCAGGCGCCAAAGCATTAATTTTTTCAGCAAGCGTTATATTTGCTTCTGCCTTATCAACCAGTGTATAAGCCGCCGCATTAATAATAATAGTGGGATTAATTTTGCGAATATAATTTTCCAACTTGTCTAGATCTTCTAAATCAAGTTGCGAACGCTGACAGGGGATAACTTGACCTAATCCAACAAGTGCTCGCTGTAATTCAAAACCGACCTGACCCAATGCCCCAAATAATAATATTTTCATTATAAATTCAATCCATTTCTATTATTTAAATACCAGTTCACGGTTTTACGAATTCCTGTTGCAAACGTTTCTTGTGGCTGCCAACCTAATTGCTTTTTTATTTTGTCAGCATTAATAGCATAACGTAAATCATGCCCCGGTCTATCTGCTATATATGAAATTTGGTTTTTATAAGATTTACCATCTATTCTTGGCTCTATTTCATCTAATAATTCACATACGGTATTAACCACTTCAATATTGGGTTTTTCATTACCACCGCCAATATTATAGGTTTGTCCTAGTTCACCTTTATTTAATACTTGCATAATGGCTGCACAATGATCACTCACATACAACCAATCGCGGATATTTTTACCATGGCCTAAAATGGGTAATGGTTTATTTAATAGAGCACAATGGATAATGTTCGGAATTAATTTTTCCGTATACTGATATGGACCATAATTATTTGAGCAATTTGTAGTAATTAAAGGCAAATGATATGTATGATAATATGCCCGAACTAAATGATCTGATGCTGCTTTACTTGCAGAGTAGGGGCTATTAGGTTGATACGGGTGCCGTTCTGTAAAAGCAGGCTCAGCATAATCTAAACTACCATATACTTCATCAGTTGACACATGTATGAAGCGAAAATCTTTAGTTAATTTTGCAAGACGACAGGCTTCTAATAAATTAAATGTGCCGACAATATTAGTCATTACAAATTCACGAGGGCCCGCAATTGAACGATCAACATGTGATTCTGCTGCAAAGTGTATCACAGCGCGAGGTTGATGAATTTCTAATAACTGGGTCATCAAACCTTGATCCGCAATATCACCACGAATAAAAATATGACGAGGATCTTCTTGCACCGTTATTAAATTATTCATATTTCCGGCGTAAGTTAATTTATCTAAATTAACCACTGTTTCTTCCGATTGCGCCAGCCAATCCAAAACGAAATTTGCCCCAATAAATCCTGCTCCGCCGGTAATTAATATAGTCATTTAAAATTTTCCTATTAATATCGCGACAGATAAACCCAAGTTATCTAGAAATGTTTGTCGATAAGTTTCTTTACACAACAAATAACGCAAACGCCCAATAAAACCTGTTTTTTGGGCATCTGCAAAATGATTCAGTATATTTTGATGAGCTGAAGTCAGCAAATGTTTAATTGCAAACAGTGCCGTGACATGCGCCTGATTGTAAGTAGAAAATCTTCCTTGCAAAAGCCACTTTAACCGCGATAAACGCCCAACAAGAGTGCTATTATTACCCACAATATTATTGATATGCTGACGATACTGTATTCGTGGTATGGCATCATAAAAAACGTGTCCGCCTGCGCCAGAAATAACCAAATATATCCACCAATCATGAGTGATAATCTTAGGTCCAGATGCTTTCTTCATTAAATGCCATGCTGATTTATTCAGCACCATAGTATTACCACCCATTATGCTTTGAACCATTGCATTAGCAAAACTTGGCTTTTTTGTAAATAGCGCAGAAAATCCCAATTTATGATCGTTTTCATCAATGAGCTGCGTGCGACCACCATATAACCCGGGCTGGTCTTCTGGTAAATTTTGCAAATAATTCACTGCTGTCTCTAGCTTATCCTTTTCCCAAAGATCATCTTGATCACAAAAAGCAATATATTTTGCTGGTGCTACCGGTAAATTGAATATTGATAAGAAGTTATATTGAAAACCTTCCCGAGAATCTCTTAGAGAACTATCTAGAAACTGTATATTTAAGTGAGGATATTTGTTCTTATTTTCCTCAATAATACGAAGCGTGTTATCTGTAGATCCATCATCGCTAACGAACACCACTAAATCTTTGACAGTTTGTTCCGCCAAAGTTCTGAGTTGTTCACCCAAAAACTTCTCTCCATTAAAAGTGCATAACAGTACTGCCATAGTCTTCATATCAAACATTTACCAGATTATATTAAAGTACTATTTAACGAAAATCTAAGAAAAAAAGCAAGCATTTGTTATTTAATAAACTAATAGGCTGATAATTATCTTTCTGATATAATGACCATCTATGCCATTATCTAAACTTAAAGACATATTAAACACCAGCCATCTGCGCGATCTTTTCATGCGGGCACCAAAACGCAGCCAGCAATTACAAATTTCTGCCCATGAACTGACGCTCGATTTTAGTCATCAAAGAATTACTGAAAGGACTTTGGAAGCCCTTCTGGATTTGGCAGATAAGAACCAATTAAATCAACGTGTTACTGAGATGGTCACTGGCAAAAATGTCAATGCCTCCGAAAATCGTCCGGCTCTGCATACAGCGCTCAGAGATCCTTCATCAAATCCAATTTATGTTAATGAAGCCGATGTTAAACCCGAGATTCATGCCGCTTTTGAATTAATGCGGACCCTCTGCAAATCTGTCTGGCAAAGTGGAATCACTGATGTATTAGTTCTTGGAATCGGTGGCTCTTATTGGGGATCGCTTTGTGCTTGTGAGGCATTTCGAAATTTACCTAAACGTTTAAACGTGCATTTTTTAGCAGATATGGAAGCAGAAGCCTTTAATCATGCAACCCATGGACTACGTCCCGAAAAAACCGTAGTCATTGTTATCAGCAAATCTTTTAAAACTATTGAAACACTCACTAATGCAAAACGAGCCAAAACATGGCTTGGCCCACTTTTAAAAGCACATTGCATTGCTGTCACTGCAGATAAAAATGCAGCGGAAGATTTTGGTATTCAAGACACCCATATTTTACCGATGTGGCCTTGGGTAGGTGGTCGGTATTCCGTGTGGTCCAGCGTAGGCATTCCTATTGCTTTATGTTATGGCATTGCTTCATTTCAAGAGTTTTTAAATGGTGCGCACTTAATGGATCAGCATTTAATCCATGCGCCTACAAAAAATAATTTACCGATGATGGCAGCACTGCTTACTTTTTTAAATACACGTTTTTTTGATGCACATACTGAAGCGATTATTCCATATAGTGCTCGTCTTTCACATTTTGTGCCTTATGTACAACAACTTAAAATGGAAAGTTTGGGTAAAAATCGTGATAACCAAGGACAATTAATCACTGAGCCTACGGGGCCTGTGGTATGGGGACAAACAGGTTTACACGCACAACATACGTTTAATCAAATTTTGCATCAAGGAAATCACTGCATTCCCATTGATTTTATTATACCTATGGATACGCCTGAATTAGTTAAATCTTGTTTTGCGCAATCCGATGCGTTGACGCATGGTGATGAAGAACATGAATTATTGCATGCCCGCACGTTGGGGAATCAACCCCATAATTTATTAAAAATTGATTCATTAACACCCAAAACCTTGGGTTTATTAATGGCGTTTTATGAACACAAAACATATTTGCTGGCTTGTCTTTTTAATATCAATGCCTTTGATCAATTTGGCATTGAGCTCGCAAAAAAAATACATGAGCAGGTACAAGTATAATGAAACGTAATCATTTACATCTTGTTTTCCAAGATATTCTCCAAGGCTTTTCAAGTTGGCGTATTTGGTTATTGCTGGGTTGGCGAGATATTAATTTGCGCTATCGAAGGTCAACCCTGGGTCCATTTTGGATAACGCTCAGTATGGCCACCATGATCTATTCTATGGGGTTTTTATATGGAAAATTATTTGAAATTGATCTTTCAGTTTATTATCCTTATATAGCAACAGGAATGGTGACTTGGACATTTATTTCAACCCTAATTAATGATCTAGTAGAAGCGCTCTCCAAAGCGTCTGGATTTATCAAACAGATTAAATTACCTTATACCATTTATATTCTTCGGGTCTTAACCAGCAACTTTATTGTATTTTTACATAACTTTTTAGCAATTATTCCTATTTTATTATTTTTCAATACTGGAATTACATTGTTATTAATTTTTGTTTTATTGCTCAATATTTTGTTATTACTCATTTGCTGTTTTTGTTATGGATTTATTTTCAGTTTACTTGGCACACGTTTTCAAGATATTAAACCTATCATTGGCAGCGTGTTACAAATTTGCTTTTTACTTACACCCATATTATGGATGCCGCAAATGTTGCCTGAGCGTTTTAATTATCTTGCTAGCGCCAATCCTTTTTATCAATTAGTTAATTTAATCCGTGATCCGCTCATCGGTCAGATGCCAAGTTTATTTACTTATGGATATATATCTTTAATGATTTTAGGCGGTTTTATTGTCATGATATTTTTATTGTGGCGTACTCGACATCGAATTGCTTTTTGGTTGTAAATTATGACTATTATTTCTTTGAAAAACATCAATCTTCATTTTCCCATTTATGGCGCTAATACGCGCTCATTAAAAAAACGTATCATTCATGTAACCACCGGCGGCATGATTGAATATGATCGAAATGAAGTCATCACCGTTCATGCTTTAAAAAATATAAATTTAGATATTCAAGAAGGTGATAGAGTAGGTCTTATCGGTGCTAATGGTGCGGGTAAAAGTACACTGCTACGTGTGCTTGCGGGAATTTATGAACCGACTTCTGGCGATCTTGACATCAAAGGTAAAGTTTCTGCCTTGCTTGATGTGATGTTAGGTTTGGATCAAGATTCCTCTGGTTACGAAAATATGACCATACGCGGTATTTTACATGGCTTGAAATTTCATGAAATTGCGCAAAAGAAAGAAGAAATTGCCAAGTTTACGGAGCTTGAGGATTATCTAGCCATGCCTATTCGCACTTATTCTACGGGTATGCAGCTGCGCCTAGCATTTGCCATTGCCACTGCCGTTAATCCGGAAATTTTCGTATTAGATGAAGTCGTCGGCACGGGTGATGCTCATTTTATGCATAAGGCAAAAGAACGTATTGACAGGTTAATTTCTAACTCTAAAGCTGTGATACTTGCAAGCCATGATAATCACACCATTGAAATGATGTGTAATAAAGTCATAGTGATGCATGCAGGTGAAATTCTTTATTTTGGTGAAACCAAAGAAGGTTTGGAGTTTTATCAGAACAGAGAACTTTAAACGTCAAGGTTCTCTGTCATTAGGGCGTTCTCTTCAATAAATTCTCGTCTTGGTTCTACATTATCGCCCATCAGCGTGGTGAATAACTGATCTGCAGTAACTGCATCTTGAACCCTTACCTTCAACATTCGGCGTGAAGTAGGATCCATAGTGGTTTCCCAAAGTTGTTCCGGATTCATTTCGCCAAGACCTTTATAACGTTGAATTTTCAAGCCTTGTTTTGCCTCTTTGAGCAACCAGGCAATCATTTCTTCAAATGAGCTAATATTTTGCTTTTTATCTTTGCGTAATATAAATGAACCCTCTTCCAATAAATCTTTTATTTTTGCACCCAAATTGACCAATTGTAAATATTCTTTGGACTTAAAGAAATCTGCTCTTAACTTAAAGTTTCTAGCACTTCCATTTGCATGACGTATGATTTTAGGTAAATACAGCGATTCTTTCTCATCTTCTTCTATTGCAAATGTAAATTCAGTATGCAAATGCGGCATTGCGTTCATTTTTACTTGCAAAGCATCTAACCATAATTGAACTTGATTTTGGTTATTTAAAGCTTCCACCGTTAAGGCTGGTAAATCAACACAAGCCCACAACGCTTCTTGTGGATACATTTGCGATAGGCGCGTGATCATTTTTTGAACAACTAAATATTCTTTCACTAATTCAGCAAATGCCATATCACTGACAGCTGGCGCTGAAGCATTCACATGTAAATGCGCATCTTCCAATGCGGATTCAATTAAAAAAGCTTCGAGCGCTTCATCATCTTTAATATATTGTTCTTGTTTACCTTTTTTCACTTTATAAAGCGGTGGCTGGGCAATATACAAATAACCCGCTTCTACGAGTTCGGGCATTTGCCTATAAAAGAAGGTTAAGAGTAGGGTGCGAATATGCGAACCGTCTACGTCGGCGTCGGTCATGATAATAATATGGTGATAACGTAATTTTTTAAGATCAAACTCTTCACGACCAATACCACAGCCCAATGCTGTAATCAGTGTACCCACCTCTAATGAAGCCAACATTTTATCAAAACGCGCTTTTTCAACATTAAGAATTTTACCTTTAAGCGGTAATATGGCTTGATTATGACGATTACGCCCTTGTTTTGCGCTACCGCCCGCAGAATCTCCCTCAACCAAATACAATTCGCATAATGCGGGATCACGTTCTTGGCAATCGGCTAATTTTCCAGGTAAACCTGCAATATCAAGCGCACCTTTACGACGTGTCATATCACGCGCTCTGCGTGCCGCTTCTCTTGCGCGTGCCGCATCAATAATTTTCGCAACAATAGCACGGGCCTGTTGTGGATTTTCGAGTAAATATTCTTGTAAAAAATCGGCAACGGCTGATTCAACAACAGGACGCACCTCTGAAGAAACCAACTTATCTTTTGTTTGTGAAGAAAACTTAGGATCGGGCACTTTAACAGATAACACCGCAGTTAATCCTTCGCGCGCATCATCACCGACCGTATTAATTTTAGCTTTTTTCGCAAAGCCTTCTTTTTCGATATAGTTATTCAAGGTCCGCGTTAATGCACCACGAAAGCCTGCTAAGTGAGTACCGCCATCACGCTGAGGAATATTATTGGTAAAACAAAAAATGTTTTCTTGGAAACTATCATTCCATTGAAGCGCCACTTCGACCGTTAAACCGTCTTTTTCTGTTTTCACATAAAGAATCTCGGTGTTAATCGGTGTTTTATTGTGGTTTAAGTAATTCACAAAGGCTTGAATGCCACCTTCATGTTCAAAAGTATCTTCTCGTGCGCTGCGCTCATCTGACAGACGAATACACACACCCGAATTTAAAAAAGAAAGCTCACGTAGACGTTTGACTAAAATATCATAATTGAAATCAATATTGGTAAAGGTTTTTGCGCTGGGTTTAAAGCGTATCTCGGTGCCGCTTTCGCTTGTTTCGCCAATACTTTTCAGTGGCGCTTGTGGCTCACCTTCACAATAAAATTGCTGATAAATCTGACCATTTTTATAGACGGTTAATTTTAATTCTTCAGACAACGCATTTACTACTGATACACCGACACCGTGTAGACCACCAGAGATTTTATAAGAGTTATCATCAAACTTTCCGCCAGCATGTAAAACAGTCATAATCACTTCTGCAGCTGAGCGGCCTTCTTCTTGATGAATATCCACAGGAATACCACGGCCATCATCTCTAACTGTAATGCTATTGTCGATGTGAATAATGACATCTACCGTCGTACAATAGCCTGCCAATGCTTCATCAATACTATTATCAACCACCTCAAACACCATATGATGAAGGCCTGAACCATCATCTGTGTCGCCAATATACATCCCTGGGCGTTTACGAACCGCGTCTAATCCCTTAAGTACCGTAATACTTGAAGAATCATAAATTGCGGGCGACGTAATTGACATAATCTCTCCTAAAAATAGCTTCCAGCGAAGGCTATTATACCATATAAACCCTTATGGGTTACACCGCATTAACAACCCCATGTTTCACGTGAAACAATTTTGCACCCAGTATTTCAGCTAGGTGGCGCGCAGTAGTTTCATCCACGCACGTGAGGAAAACTTGCGCTTTCATTTTTGTCATAATGCGCATGATTTGTAATTGAGCGTTTGCATCCAGCTCCGCAGGCAAATCATCTACCAACAAAACCCCCTCTCGTGCATTTTGCTCATCAACCCAGATGCTTTGTGAAATTTGTAAACCTGTGACCAACCTTTTTTGTTGCCCCTGGGATAAGACATGCTGAGCCGGCGTATTTTGGGTTTTAATCTGTAAATCAGCCCGCTGTGGTCCAGCGTATGTATATCCTAACTGAAGATCCCTATTAATATGGTTTAAGAACACGCTTTCTAAGGACTCTTGGATGTCCCACCCCGGAGAATAGTTTAAAGAAATATCTGGCAGCTCAAGTAATTCTGCGATCATGGGGTCAGCATGGCTAAACCAACCCTCACAGACCTCACGTCGCATCTCATGTATGTGTATACTCGCTTTCACTAACAAATCGTCCCAAACCGCATCTGGGCGCCGCTGCTGGCGTAAACATGCATTTCTTTGTTTTAACAACTGATTAAACTCTCGCCACTGAGACAAAAACGAATGTTTCACGTGAAACACTCCCCAGTCTATTAATTTGCGCCGGGCCTCAGGAGAGGTTTGTAATAACTGATAGTTTAATAAATGTAAAACTTGTACAGGCAGGTGTTTTGCAATCTCGGTGATACTGGAAACCTCTTGTCCCGCACATTTCATCACATGTTGGTTGTTTCTAGATTTTTGTAACGCTATTTTTAAAGGGTGCCCGCCGTCTAAAGGGGTTAATACCCCACGCAAATATAGCGCCGGAGCATCCTTTTGAATAACAAGGCCATGTGCAGCACGAAAAGAGCGGCCCGTAGCCAACATATGAATAGCTTCCAGTACACTGGTTTTGCCACTCCCATTATCGCCATAAAACACATTTTTAGACGCAAAAAAAAGCTCTACTTCATTTAAATTACGTAATGATTGAATAAACAGGGAAGAAAGGGCCATATTAAAGCCGAAGTGGCATCACCACATACTGACTGTGACTGTCTTGATTCTCATTATGTGCGGACAGCAATACACTGTTTTTAGGGTCTGAAAAAGCCATTTTGATGTATTCAGAGGGCACCACATTAAGAACATCTAAAATATAATGTGCGTTGAAAGCCACCTCTAATGAAGGTCCTGCATAATCGATTTCCAATTCCTCGGTCGCCTCTTCTTGCTCTGGGTTTTGGGCTTCTATAGTTAAGCTATTGTTATTAAACAAAAAACGAACCCCTTTGTTTTTTTCATTCGATAAAATAGCCACCCGCAACAACGATTGTTTAAGCAGGTTTTTATTAATAAGCGCTTGGTGATCCGTTTTATGAGGAATCACCTTATGATAATCTGGGAATCTTCCCTCAATAAGCTTAGAAGTGAGGGTGAATTGTGGGTGAACAAACTGAATATGATTTTCTTCCAACAAAATGGTGATTTCCACTTGATCAGGATGAATCAGTTTTAAAACTTCACTAATGGTTTTGCGCGGCACAATCACCTGGCAACCCACATCAACACTTTGATTTTCTTGATTTTTTGTTTTTGTCAACCGATGGCCGTCTGTTGCAACCACCACCTGCAATCCTGGATTAAAGACAAATAACATGCCATTTAGATAATAGCGTACATCTTGTTGTGCCATAGCAAAATGGGTGTGCTCAATCATTTGGTGTAAAATCGCACCCGAAACACGATATTCTTTACTTAAAGGTGAGACTTGCACCATCGGAAAATCCGCAGCAGGTAAGCTCATTAATGAAAATCGACTACGATTTGCAAGGACCTGAACTTTAGAAGCCCCTGTGGATAAATTAATAAGACTATCTTCTGATAGTCCGCGACAAATATCTAAAATTTTTCGGCAAGAAACTGTAATAGCCCCTTCTTCTTTTATCTCTGCTGTTGTAACTGTAGTAATCAACTCTAGATCTTGATCAGAGCAAATAAAAGAAATTTTCTGATTTTCGGCGATGATTAACACATTTCCCAGAATGGGTAGCTGATGTTTTTTATCGCTCACCCCACTAACGGGCTGAAGCGCTTTTAATAATAAATCTTGTTTAATCGTAATATTCATTTTTAATTCGATAATGTACGCAATAGGTTAGCCCAATCTTCTTGCATATTTGCATTGGTTTCCAAAAGACTCTTGATCATACGGCAAGCATGAATAACTGTTGTATGATCTCGACCTCCAAACGCATCGCCAATCTCAGGTAAGCTGTGACTTGTTAACTCTTTGGCCAACGCCATAGCCACCTGTCTTGGTCTAGCTACAGATCGACTTCTGCGTTTAGATAATAAATCAGAAATCTTGATCTTAAAGTACTCAGCAACGGTTTTCTGAATGTTCTCTATCGTAACTAATTTATCTTGCAAGGCCAGTAAATCTTTCAAGGCTTCTCGTACAAATTCCGTCGTAATCTCTTTTCCGGTAAAATGAGCATTCGCCATAACTCGCTTAAGTGCTCCCTCAAGTTCTCTCACATTGGAACGTACTCTTTTAGCAATAAAAAAAGCAACTTCATGAGGAATAGTCACACCCGCCTTCTCTGCCTTACTGATTAAAATAGCTACGCGTGTTTCTAATTCTGGTGGCTCTATGGCAACAGTTAATCCCCAGCCTAAACGTGATTTAAGCCGCTCTTCTACCCCAACAATTTCTTTAGGATAACGATCGCTGGTTAAAATAACTTGTCTTTGACCTTCAAGAAGTGCATTAAACGTATGGAAAAACTCTTCTTGAGAGCGCTCCTTTCCGGCAAAAAACTGAATATCATCAATTAATAAAGCATCCACCGAACGATAAAACCGTTTAAATTCATTAATCATATTACTTTGTAATGCTTTTACCATATCCGCAACAAAACGCTCAGAATGTAAATAAACTACTTTTGCATTAGGTTTATGCTTAATAATTAAATTACCTATCGCGTGCATCAAATGTGTTTTACCTAAACCCACACCGCCATAAATAAATAAGGGGTTATATGCAGCACCGGGATTTTCCGCGACTTGTGTTGCGGCGGCGCGCGCAAGCTGATTCGATTTACCCTCAACAAAATTTTCAAAGGTAAATAATGGATTAATACTATTAGGATATGTCGGTATTTTTTCTTCAGTTTTCTGAAAAGATGGTGCAACAGATGTTGTTCTTGGTATTACTGCAGCAACAGGAATGCTTGCGCTGCCTTCTTCTAATAAAACTTGGGGTGGTTCGCCTTGAGTAAATTTTTTAACGAGCTCTTTAATTTCATTAAAATAATTCTTTTCAACCCATGAACGCACAAACCGATTAGGCGCTAACAAACAAACCGTTTCATTTTTCAAAACAACCTGTAGCGGTCTAATCCACGTATTAAATTCTTGTGGTGTTAATTCACCTTGAAGATGATCAGCACATTGTTGCCAAAGTGTATGCGTGCTTGACATAAGAAGAATGCCCCCGTGGTCCGTCACAAATGAAGTTCAAGTTTACCTTGGTTTAGTTAAGTAATGCAAACCTGTGGAGTATTTATATGAAATAAACAAAAAAACGAGTAGGCCAAGTTATCCACAAGAAAACCATGCATCAGAACCGAGATTATACCGGAGATAATAAAGATAATATAGTATTGATATTTAAAATAAATTAGTAGTTATCCACAAAACATGCCGCCCTTAATAATAACAATCAAGTTTTATAGATCAATATTATTATTATAATAAAGTTCGGTATTATAAATAAAGCCGAGCAACTCATCTTTCATTTTGGCTTTCTTTGCTCCACTGTGTATAACAAGGGAATAACTCTAGCGTTAACTTGTTCATAAAAAACCTTTTAGCTCAAAGAAAGGTTTACCCCCAATAACTAGATGGCTTTAAACACAGCTTATCTGCAGAGAAGCGATAAAGCCCAAGCTATTGAAATATTTATAAAAATTAAGAGTATCCACAGAAAAAGCCGCCCTTAACAAGATTAATAAGTTTTAAATAAAAAAATTATTATATTTAAAATTGACATCAAGTAGGCTTTCGCTTTAAAATACGCGCCTATATTAAAACTTAAACAACAGGTTAGTCATGAAACGTACCTATCAGCCCAGTAAAAGAAGACGCTTAAATACTCACGGATTTAGAGCCAGAATGGCAACGGTCGGTGGTCGTAAAGTGTTGGCAAATCGCCGACGCAAAGGGCGTAAACGCCTTGCTTGCACGGCAAAACGTTGAAATTTAACAAATCTTTTCGCTTGCTCTGTGCAAGCGATTATGATCAAGTTTTTCAACAAGCGATTAAAATTAATCATCCTTTAGCCAGCATTTATGCAAGACCCAATAATAACGCTCATGCGCGATTAGGATTATTGGTCAGTAAAAAGGCTATGAAAAAAGCTGTTGCAAGAAACCGGATAAAACGCATCGTTAGAGAAAGCTTTAGAGCCAATGTTTCCAAGCTTAAAGCTTATGATATTATATTTATTGCGCGATCAAAAATAGAAGCTGTTGATAACAAACAAGTTTTTATTACATTAAGCGATCTATGGACCGAATTAACATGATCAAAACTATATTATTAGTTTTAATTCGCATTTATCGTTATACCCTGAGCTATTGGGTGGGACAACATTGTCGTTTTTATCCCAGTTGTTCAGCCTATGCAGAATCCGCCATTTCCCAATACGGGGGTGTTCGCGGTAGTTATTTAGCAACAAAACGCCTACTCCGTTGCCATCCTTGGCATCCGGGTGGGGAAGATCCACTTCCTTAAAAAGATTGACACACATATGGATTTACAAAGAACTTTATTATTAGGCGGCTTAGTTATTGTTGGATATCTGTTATTTCAGGCCTGGCAAGAGGACTACGCGATTAAACCCACACAAGGCGGAGCTACCCATCAATCTGAAATAACCGCTGTGGAAGGCAACACAGATGTGCCTATGGTCTCGAATATACCTGAACATCATCAAAATGAAATTAAACTAGAAAACACAGAATCACAATCGACAGATTGGATTGTTGTTGAAACAGATGTATTGAAATTATGGATCGACCCCAAAGGCGGAAATTTAGTGCAAGCCGACTTAATTGCGTACAAGCAAACACTAGATGAAAATAGTCCAGATATTCGATTGTTAAATTCAGACGCGCAACATCTCTATATTGCACAAAGTGGTTTGTCGAGTGAACAAGGGCCTGATATACCCAGTAAAGGGCAAGCGCTTTATCACACTGATAAAAAAAATTATGTGTTAGAAAATGGCGCAGATACTTTAACCGTAAATTTAGTGTGGAAGAATGCGGAAGGTTTATCTGTTGTTAAGCAATTTATATTTGAACGCGGACAATATTTATTTGATGTTCAATACGACATTAATAATCAAATGTCTAAAGATTGGCACGGTCAGTTTTATGGACAATTTAAACGTAAACAAGGTGAAGATGCGGGTTTATTAGGATTAGCCACATATCAAGGTGCAGCTATTTCAAGCCCAGATAAACGTTATGAAAAAGTCACGTATAAAGAAATGAGTAAAAGGGATTTAGACAGAAGTATTGAAGGCGGATGGCTTGCAATGCTACAACATTATTTTGTCAGCAGCTTTATTCCAAGCGCGGATCAAAATTTTAGATATTTATCTTGGCCGCCAGAAGACGGAGTTTTTCGTGTTGCTTTAATGGGGCCTGAATTAACAGTAGCACCGGGTGATCACATTAAAACCGGCGCTGAATTTTATTTAGGGCCTAAAATTGCAGAAAATCTAAAAGCAGTTGCCCCGCATTTAGATTTAACTTTAGATTATGGTTGGTTCTGGCCTATATCAGTGGCTTTATTTTGGGTGATGAAAAAATGTTATGACTTATTTAGTAACTGGGGCGTCGCTATTATTTTAGTGACTTTATTAGTAAAAATCGCATTTTATAAACTTTCCGCCAGCAGTTATCGTTCAATGGCACACATGCGTTTAATGCAACCCAAAATTATGAGTCTGCGTGAAAGATTTGGCAGCGATAAACAAAAAATGAGTCAAGCGATGATTGAACTTTATCGCAAAGAAAAAATAAATCCATTAGGCGGATGTTTGCCGATCATTATTCAAATCCCTGTATTTATCGCATTATATTGGGTGATTATTGAAAGTGTGGAATTTAGACATGCACCCTTTATGTTTTGGATTCATGATTTATCGGCGATGGATCCGTATTATATTTTACCGATCATTATGGGGATCAGTATGGTATTACAACAAAGATTAAGTCCGCCGCCACCCGATCCTATGCAAGCAAAAGTATTAATGTTTATGCCGGTCATATTTACGGTTTTATTTATTACTTTCCCTGCAGGATTAGTTTTATATTGGGTTGTGAATAATGTGTTATCGATCGCTCAACAATATTTAATTACACGGAATGTAGAACGCGCTGCCCTTGGGAAGTAATATGACAGCGTCTAACACTTCAACCATCGCAGCAATTGCAACCCCAGGTGGATTTGGCGGGGTTGGAATTGTGCGTGTATCTGGACCGAAAGCAAAAAACATTGCGTTATCACTGACTGAAAAAAATTTAAAACCTCGATTCGCACAATACACGTCTTTTTTTGATCAAGAAAAAAATATTATAGATTCCGGCCTTGCACTTTATTTTCCAAATCCACATTCTTTTACGGGCGAAGATGTTGTAGAACTACAAGGTCATGGTGGACCTGTGGTATTAAATTTATTATTACAACGCGTAATTGAATTAGGCGCACACCAAGCAAAACCCGGCGAATTTAGCGAACGCGCTTTTTTAAATGATAAAATTGATTTAGTTCAAGCAGAAGCAATTGCTGATTTAATTAACGCAAGTTCAGTGCAAGCTGCAAATGCGGCACAAAGATCTTTGCAAGGCCAGTTTTCGGAAACAATAAACGCATTAAATGAAAAAATTATTTATTTACGCACTTATGTAGAAGCTGCAATTGATTTTCCAGAAGAAGAAATTGATTTTTTAAATGATGGTCATGTTAAATCTAATTTAGAAGAAATTTTAACAAGCTGTGAAACAATATTAAAAAATGCTAAACAAGGTGTAGTATTACAAGAGGGTATTCATATTGTATTGGCAGGCGAACCTAATGCAGGGAAATCAAGTTTATTAAATGCACTCGCGCAAAGAGATACGGCGATAGTCACAGATATTCCCGGTACAACCCGAGATATTCTGCGGGAAAAAATAAACCTAGATGGCGTGCCACTGCATATTATTGATACCGCAGGATTGCGAGAATCAAACGATATCATCGAGCAAGAAGGCATCAAGCGCGCACAGCAAGAAATTCAAAAAGCAGATATGGTGTTGTGGATTATTGATAGTACAAAAGATGATGCAAGCATCTGGCTTGATAATATTCCAAAAGAAAAATTATTATTAGTGTACAACAAAATAGATCTTTCTCACCCGAAAGGTAAAAGTTCAGATGTACACATCTCTGCGAAAACAGGGCAAGGCTTTGATCAACTAAAATTAAAAATTTTTGAAAAAATGGGCATTCAACATATTAATAGCGATCAAATCAGCGCAAGACAACGACATTTAACCCTATTAAAAAACACGGTAGAATTGTTAAAACAAGGCTTTTATGTACTTGAAACACTAAACGCTGGCGAACTGTTAGCAGAACATTTAAAAGATGCCCATCAACAATTAAGTGAAATCACAGGCAGTTTTACCGCAGATGATTTATTGGGTGAAATTTTTTCAAAATTTTGTATAGGAAAATAAATGTACCATTTTGATACCATAGTAATAGGCGGCGGACACGCGGGCACAGAAGCTGCGCTTGCGAGTGCACGCATGGGCGCGAAAACATTATTACTATCACAAAATATTGAAACCATAGGTCAAATGTCTTGTAATCCTGCCATTGGTGGCATTGGTAAAAGTCATTTGGTAAAAGAAATTGATGCCATGGGCGGCGTAATGGCGCATGCTGCTGATTTAGCAGGCATTCATTTTCGAGTATTAAATGCCAGCAAAGGACCCGCCGTTCGCGCAACGCGCGCGCAAGCGGATCGCGTACTTTATAAACGTGCGATTATTGAAATCGTACAAAAACAACCAAACTTATTTTTATTTCAACAAAATGTAGAAGATTTATTGCTTGAAAATAATCGCGTACATGGCGTGCTTACGCAAATGGGCGTAAAATTTTATGCAAAAGCAATTGTATTAACGGCAGGTACTTTTTTAGCAGGACGTTTACATATTGGTTTAAATAATTATCAAGGTGGTCGCGCAGGTGATGCTGCTGCAACCCGTCTTGCAGAAAAAATGCGAGAACTGCCATTTACAGTCGGACGTTTAAAAACCGGAACGCCGCCACGCGTTGATCGTAGATCAATTAATTTCAATGTTTTAGGCGAACAAGCAGGCGATAATCCCACACCCGTTTTTTCTTTTTTAGGAAAGCGCGAACAACATCCAAGACAAGTGTCTTGTTATATTACGCATACCAATCAAAAAACCCACGATATAGTATTAGGCGCGCTCGATGAATCGCCATTATATAGCGGTGATATTAGTGGTGTAGGTCCTCGTTATTGTCCGTCGATAGAAGATAAAGTAAAACGTTTTTCACATCGCGAAGCGCATCAAATATTTATCGAGCCCGAAGGTTTAAATAGCGAAGAAATTTATCCCAATGGTATTTCAACCAGCTTGCCCTTTCATGCGCAAATTAATTTAGTACGTTCAATGTTAGGTTTTGAAAATGCACATATTACAAGACCTGGTTATGCGATTGAATATGATTTTTTCGACCCGCGTGGCTTAACGCACGCGCTGCAAACTAAATGTATTGATGGATTATTTTTTGCAGGACAAATAAATGGTACAACCGGTTATGAAGAAGCCGCAGCCCAAGGTTTGGTTGCGGGCATAAACGCAGCCTGTTTTGTGCAAGAAAAACCTTTTTGGACACCTAAAAGAGATGAAGCCTACATCGGTGTACTCATCGATGATTTAGTGACACAAGGAACAAAAGAGCCTTATCGTATGTTTACCTCGCGTGCAGAATATCGCTTATTATTGCGAGAAGATAATGCAGATTTAAGATTAACACCTATTGGGCGAGAATTAGGCTTAGTCAATGATTCACACTGGGATCAATTCGCACGTAAACGTGAACTCATAGAACAAGAAACCGCGCGCTTAAAATCTATTTATATTCAACCCGATTCTGAAGCAGGAAAAGCGTTCGAACTTGCACGCGGTGTTCATGGTTTAGATTTATTAGCAAGACCCCATATGACTTATGAAAATTTAATGCAGCTTGCACAACTTGGCCCCGGTCTTGATAATGAAACAGCAAAAGAACAAGTTGAAATCCAAGCCAAATATTCAGGCTATATTGAAAAACAACAACAAGAAATAGAAAAACATGCCCACTACGAAGACATGCATTTGCCCACAGATTTAGACTATAAACAAGTCACCAGTCTTTCCACCGAAGTCATGGAAAAATTAAACAAAGTAAAACCCGAAACCATAGGCCAAGCCAGCCGAATTTCAGGTGTCACACCCGCCGCAATTTCCATCCTATTGGTTTATTTGAAGAAAGATCAAAAACGGGCGGATTACGTTTTTATTTAAATTTATCCATCCATGCAAGCAACCCTTCAAGCCTTATTTTTTACTGAGGAGCCAACCTGATCTAGCGGAATATCCAACATAAATCGTTGAGGATTAGAAATATGAAGCATTGGATATTCTCCAAACTTTTGCTTTTCTTTAAATACTTGATAGGCAGCGGTCGTTGTCCCAATCGTAGCAACTATTTTCGTAGCTTTTTTTAACATAATAAATACCTCCTCTATATCTATCAATGTTAACAATAAAGATAAGGATAATAATTGCAAATACTAATTTAAAATGCGATATTATAGAATCTAATTCTAAAGTATATAAAAATTTTAGAATATAATTCCAGGGGGTGCGCTTATGGATCGTCTAGATAAAAAAATCCTCGAGATTTTGCAAACGAATAGCCAGATTAATAATCAAGACTTGGCCGAGCGCGTCTCACTATCACCGTCTTCATGTTTACGTCGGGTGAAACAACTTGAAGAAGCAGGTTATATTAAAAAATATGTAGCGTTGTTAAATCCAAAAAAAATAGGCCTAGATTTAACTATTATGGTGTCCGTCGGCCTAAACAGTCATGACGCTAAAAAAATGCAAAGCTTTGAAAAAAGCATCGCATCTTTCCCCGAAGTGATACAGTGTTATTTAATTGCAGGACAAGCAGCCGATTATCTACTCAAAGTAACCGTCTCAAATCTAGATGAATATCAAGTATTTTTGTTAAACAAACTTACTCGAATAGATGGTGTTAGTACTGTGCAATCAAGTTTTGTCTTAAACAGTATTATCGAAAAAACCGCGCTGCCGATTAAGTAGACCATATACAATGCAAACAAATGATCTCTCTTTATTATTAACCCAATATTTGCAAAAAGCAGATATTGCGATCACTTCCGAAAAAATAAATCTATTAAGCCAATACATTGAGTTATTGTTTCAATGGAATGCTGTTTACAATTTAACGGCCACTAAAAATCCTGAAGATTTTATTACCGACCATATTCTTGATAGTTTAGTGATTGGGCCGTTTTTGTTGGGGGATCGGATTATTGATGTGGGATCAGGTGCGGGACTGCCTGGGATCCCACTTGCGATTTATTATCCTGACAAACAGTTTACTTTGCTTGAGAGTCGCGCTAAAAGAGTGCGGTTCTTGCAAGCGGTAATTGCTACACTTAAACTTAAAAATGTCAATATTGTGAATCTTCGCACAGAGCAGTATCATGTAGATCATTTGTTTAGTACGGTGGTAACGCGTGCATTTAGTTCGCTGAACGAAATGTTGCAGATGACGGGGCACTTATGTCATCCTAACGGTTTATTTTTGGCGATGAAAGGACGTTATCCAACAACTGAGCTTGCAGAGATTCAAAAAGAATTTACTGTTACACTTGAGCAAGCATTAACTGTTCCTGGTATGAATAAAGAGCGACACATTATAGGTGTAAGACACAAGGAGAATTGGGGTGGCGAAAGTAGTCGCGATAGCTAATCAAAAAGGTGGCGTGGGTAAAACCACCACCTGCGTTAATTTAGCGGCAAGTTTAGCGCATGTTAAAAAAAGAATTTTATTAGTCGACATGGACCCCCAAGGTAATGCCACCATGGGTTGTGGCGTGAATAAAAATAAATTAACGTGTTCTGTGAACGATTTGTTAATGGACAGAAAATCACTTTCTGAAGTCCTCATTAAAGACACGCAGGCAGGGTTTGACGTCTTACCCGGAAATGGCCAGCTGACTGAAGCAGAAGTGGGTTTGTTATCAGTTGATCAACGTGAACGCCGTCTGCAAAAAATTTTACAAGAAGTTAAACATGAATATGATTTTGTATTGTTAGATTGTCCCCCCTCGTTAAATATGTTAACAGTTAACGGTCTTGTTGCGGCAAACAGTATTTTAATCCCCATGCCTTGTGAATATTATGCGCTTGAAGGTTTGTCGTCTTTAATGAGTACGCTGCAAACTTTACAAAAATCCGCAAACCCCAGTTTACATCTAGAAGGCTTGGTGCGGACTTTATATGATCCTCGAAATCGCTTGTCACAAGAAGTGACGGTTCAATTGATTAAACATTTTGGCGAAAAACTGTATAAAACAGTGATTCCACGTAATGTACGATTGGCCGAAGCGCCAAGTCATGGCCTGCCGGTTTTACATTATGATAAACAATCCAGTGGCGCAGCCGCGTATTTAGCGCTCGCTGGAGAATTTTTGAAACGACAATAGCATAGGAAAAAACATGGTCAAAAAACCGAGCTTAGGTACACCGCTGGATTCTTTATTAAGCAGCGTATTATTAGAGCCTGAGACTTCGCAAAAAGCGCAGCTCAAATATTTACCTATAGAACAATGTCAACGCTCACCCTATCAGCCGCGGAAAGAGTTTAAACCAGAAGCATTGGCTGAGTTAGCGCAATCTATACGTACGCAAGGTGTAATTCAACCTATTGTTGTGCGGCAATTAGGTGTAGAAAGTTTTGAAATTATTGCCGGTGAGCGGCGTTGGCGCGCAGCCCAACAAGCTGAACTCACTGAAATTCCTGCAGTGATTCGTGATGTTTCTGATGAAGCAGCGCTCGCCATGGCTTTGATTGAAAATTTGCAGCGTGAAGATCTAAATCCATTAGAAGAAGCATTGGCGCTTAATCGCTTAATGAATGAGTTTGGTTTAACTCATCAAGAAGCCGCGGATGTGGTGGGTAAATCAAGAACAGCCGTCACTAATTTATTGCGTTTATTAACTTTGCGCAGTGAAGTCAAAACCATGTTAGAACAAGGCGATTTAGAAATGGGACATGCGCGTGCATTATTAGCACTTAAAGGCAATGCTCAAATTAAAGTGGCTCACATTATTGTTGCCAAAGATTTATCTGTGCGACAAACAGAAAAGATAGTCAGACAAATGTTGCACAATGAAGAGTTTGTGAATAAAGCAGTTCAGGCTGTTGATCCAGACATTAAAAATCTAGAAACAAAACTCTCAGAAAAATTTGGTGCAGCAGTTGCCATCGCCCATTCACGCGCGGGGCATGGCAAGCTGGTATTCCGCTATAATACTTTAGAAGAGTTGGATGGCATATTGGAAAAAATGGCATGAATGAACAAGAAAAACAAGAGCTGCAAGCGCTCATAGAGAAACTGCAAGAACAAGCAGAAGAGTTTGAGGTCACTCACCCCGAGTTGGTTGATACCATCAATCGTCTTTGTATGATGCTAGCGAATATGGGAATATAATTCATGCTGCATCGTTTATTGTATAGGTGCGCATATCGCTTTATAGATGAAGATCGCAGTATTCAAGCAGCAGGATTAACTTTTTACACATTATTTGCACTCGTACCGTTAGTTGCATTAATTTTATCGCTAGTCGGTTGGGTTAGTATTGTTCCCGATCAAGCTGCACGCATGGAAGCCTTTTTTCTTAAAAACTTTGTGCCACAAGCGGCCGGCGCAATAGAATATTATTTACACAGTTTTGCCATTTCCAGCACAAAACTTCCGCGCATTAGTTTATTGATTTTTTTATTCACGTCTATTTTTTTAATTAATAGTATTGAAGCATGTTTTAATCAGATCTGGCGTGTAGAAACAGAAGTAAGTTATCGACGCAGAGCTGTTCATTACACTATGGTATTGATAGTGGCGCCGATGTGTCTTGGTCTTAGTATTAGCGTCAGTATAATTTTATTGTCGCTGGGTTGGTTACAACATCCGATCATTTCATCGGGGGTGAGTGAGCTTGTAAAACTATTGCCTTTTATTTTAACCTGGCTATCTGTTACTACTTTATATTTTTGGTTGCCACACCTTAAACTAAAATTGAAAAATGTTTTTATTGCAGGCTTTTTTGTGGCGTTTTTGTTCGAACTGATGAAGTATGGATTCCAGTTATATATTTCTTTATTTCCTACCTACCAATTGGTTTATGGCGCAATCGCATTAATGTTGGTTTTTTTATTGTGGGTTTATCTATCGTGGTCAGCGGTATTATTTGGTGCCATTTTAGCAAGCGAATTGCACACTAAACATCAAAGTGTTGCTAGTAAATCGATATCTTGACGCACACTGTTGATAGATGCAGTAAACATTTTTTGCTCATCAGCAGTCAGTTCTAACTCAATCACTTTTTCTACACCTTGTTTACCTAATACTGCAGGTACGCCCATAGCGATATTATGTTCTTTATATTCGCCATCGAGAATGCAAACTGTGGGAAGAATACGTTTTCTGTCATGAACTATGGCATCAACCATTTCAACTGTGGAGGCGCCAGGTGCTTGATAAGCACTGCTAATTTCTTTTAATTTTAAAACTTCTGCACCGCCATTGCGGGTGCGATGAACAATAGCATCGGATTGTTCTTTGCTTAAAAAACGATCTACGCCTATGCCATTAATGGTGGTATAACGCATCATCGGAACCATGGAATCTCCATGTCCGCCTAAAACCATAGCGTTAATATCTTTTGCAGAATATCCGGTTTCTAGGGCAATAAATGTAGCCATACGGGCAGAATCTAAGACGCCAGCTTGACCAAATACGCGATGACGTGGAAAGCCTGCTTGTTTAAAGGCGCGATAAGTAATAATGTCTACAGGATTGCTGACGACTAATATCATACTGTTCGGTGCATACTTAACAACATTTTCTACAACAGAATCAATGATTTGCACATTAGATTGTAAAACATCGGAACGTGACATGCCTGGTTTACGAGGAAAACCAGCAGTGACGATAATCATTTGTGCATCATGCAATAAACTCATATCGCCAGAGCCAATAATACGGGTATCAAAACGGAATATCGGTGCAGTTTGTGCGATATCAAGCGCGGTTCCGGCGGCATAATCGCCTTTAACATCCAGTAACACCACTTCTTTAGCCAAGTTTTGCTGGGCTAAAAATAAAGTAGTGGCTTCACCGACACGACCTGATCCGATAACCGCAATCTTATCCATTTGATTTCCCTATTGTTTTTCTTCGTTTGCTGGAGCGGCGCCTTTATTACCGTATTTTTGTTTAAAGCGATCAACACGTCCTGCGGTATCAACAATCTTTTGTTTACCGGTATAAAAAGGGTGACATTGATCACATACTTCAAGGACCAAATCTCTACCCATGGTTGCGCGGGTAACAAAGTGGTTACCACAAGCACAGTTCACGTTGATTTCTTTATATTTAGGATGAATATCTGTTTTCATATTAATTACTCGTGTTAGAAGAGACTAAGGAGCAGTATTTTACCGTAAATAGGCGGGTTTTGCAAGGTTTTGCTTAAGTCCCGATTTATATTACACTTAAGCCCATGCGCCAATCTGTACTTAAAAAACCAACCCTATTGCGCCAAAACGATACTGTTGGAATAATCTCCAGCGGCTTTCGTATTTTGCAAGATACGGATTTAGATTTTGCTATTGAGCGTTTAGCGGCCCTTGGTTTAAATGCCATTTCAGGCGCCGCAGTATTAAAACAATACGGTTATCTTGCTGGAACAGATGAAGAACGCGCACAAGATATCAATCAAATGTTTGCTGATCCTAAAATTAAAGCCATTTTTCAATTACGCGGCGGCTTTGGCTCAGGCCGGATTTTAGATTTACTCGATTATGAGATGATTGCCAATAATCCAAAAATTATTATGGGCATGAGTGATACTACGGCATTATTATTGGCCATTTATCATAAAACAGGCTTAGTGACTTTTCATGGTCCAAATGCCGGGCGCGAATGGCCAGAGTTTACTCGCCAGTATGTACAAGCTTTATTATTTGAAAATAAACCTGTGGTATTTAAAAACTCCGAACATAACATTACAGTAATGCGCGAAGGCACAGCTTCGGGCCGTTTAATCGGCGGAAATTTAGCAGTATTGTGTTCTATGATCGGCACACCTTATTTTCCAGATTTTCAAGACGCCATTTTATTTATCGAAGAAATAAATGAAGCACCCTATAAGGTTGATCGCATGTTCACGCAATTAAAGCTCGCGGGTGTATTAAAACAATTAAAAGGTATAGTCATCGGCAAATTTATTAATTGCACGCTTAATCCGAGCACCACGCCCGGTTCATTTGAACTGATGCAAGTATTCGAGCAACATATTTTACCGCTTAACATTCCCGCATGGTATGGTGCTATGATTAGTCACGAAAAAAGTATTTTTACTATGCCAATAGGTCTCAAAGCTGAAATCGATGCAAAAGAAGGCGTGATTAAATTGCTAGAGAGTCTTTAAGGCTAGACAATAAAGGAACATCATTATGCGCAAATGGCTGGGGCTTGGTTTAATTGTATTGTTGATCATTGTATTTTTGCCGGCAGGCTTTGGGATTTTAGCAAAAAGATCTTTGGATCAATTGGTCAAAGACTTGCCTATGCCAGATGGCGCGGTTTTAACGCTAGAAGATTATACGTTTGGTTGGCTCAGCTCTTATGTCGCTTTTAAAGTGCAAGTGATGAACACAGAAAAAACCGCACGCTATATTGCTGATAAAAATGTCGATGTTACCATTCATGGCCATATTGCGCATGGACCTTTAGTGATGACCGAGAAGGGGCTGCGCACTGGGGTTGCACGTTTGGACACGCATGCCAAGGTAAAAGATTTTCATGGCTTAAATGAAAGAGGTATGCAGGAGCTCAGTTTATTATTTAAAGATAATGATATATTGCGGGCAAGCAGCTTATTTCAATTTATAAAAGGTATTACTATCGATTTGAAATCAAGCCCAATACAAGTAGAGCTCATTGGTGATAATTATCAGTGGAATGGTTTTTATGGTCAGATTAAAGTAAATCATAATTTTGACGTATTGCATACTCATTTAACATTTAGTCCGGTTTTATTTACAACACAAAGTGGCGCGATTTTAGATACTGCACAGGGCGAATATGTCGCAAAACTTTCTCGAGAAAATAAATCATTTTGGGTGGGGGAGCAAGTTTTCAATCTTCCCACATTTTATTTAAAAGATGAATTAGGCGCAATATTACGTTTTGATCATCTGCGCGTGACGAGTGTGAGCAATATTATTGATGAATTATTACAAGCTTCATTAGAGATAAAAGCAGACAATGTTGAACTGAACACTCAAAAAATGGAACAATTACGTTTTGATGTGGAAATATCCGATTTTGCGAATCAACCTTTACTTGCTTTAAGCAAAATTATTCGTAAACCACAGCCCTTATCACCAGCAGACAAACAGCAAGCGTTTAAATTAATTACCGAAGCATTATCACCCGGTGCTAATATTGAATTAGATTATATGTTGAATATGCAAAACGAACGTGTCCTGCTGCACGGGAAATTAGATTTTCCGGATATTAGCGATAAGCTCAATAACAATACCGCTGTTAATGCACAGCAATTATTGCAGGGTTTAAACGCGCAATTAGAATTTTCCGCACCTGAGCCTGTGGTCAGCGACTTGATTTTTGATATGACATGGTCAGCACTAACAAAACAAATGGATGTTCAGCCCGATGCCACGCAAGAAGCAGAAGTTAAACAAATGATCGCGCAGCAAATGCAATCATTAGCGCAAAATGGTGCTTTTATTATTGAAGGTAATAATTACTATTTAGAGTTTGATTATGAACAAGGTAATATGATTTTGAACGAAAAACCTGTTACCCAGGGCGAGGTATTTTTATTACTCATGTTACTATTACAAATGACACCAAATGAAAGCATTACACATTGAACATTTAAATAAAACCTATAAAAATGGCGTGAGCGCATTAAAAGGTATTAGCTTTGATATTGAAGAAGGTGATTTTTTTGCGCTGCTCGGTCCAAATGGCGCAGGAAAAACTACAACCATAGGCATTATTTGCTCGCTTGTGGATAAAACCAGCGGCTTAGTTAAAGTATTTGATGTAAATATCGAAAAAAATTGGCCGCTGGCTAAATCTTATATTGGTGTCGTTCCTCAAGAATTTAATTTTAATATGTTTGAAACGGTAGAGAATATTATTTTATATCAAGCCGGATTTTATGGCATGCCGCGCAAACAAGCTAAAATTGCAACTGAGCGTTGCTTAAAGCAAGTGCATTTATGGGATAAACGTGACCAAGTGGCTCGCAATTTGTCAGGCGGCATGAAAAGACGATTAATGATTGCGCGCGCAATCGTTCATGAACCTAAATTACTTATTTTAGATGAACCGACCGCGGGGGTGGATGTAGAAATTCGTCGTAGCATGTGGGATTTTTTACAAGAGTTAAATGCAAGTGGCACAACCATAGTGTTGACCACGCATTATTTAGAAGAGGTTGAACAGTTGTGTCATCATGTTGCGATTATTAATCGTGGTGAAATCATTGAAAATACCACGGTTAAAGATTTAATTTCCCGCATGTCTTCAGAAAGTTTTATTTTGGATTTATCTGCACCGATTGAGCAAGCGCCGCTTATCACTGGCTTTAATTTAAAATTAATTGATGCGGTGACCTTGGAAGTCGAGATCCCACGTAATGTAACATTGAATCAATTATTCATGCATTTGTCACAAGAAAATATTTATTTAACCAGTATGCGCAACAAAACCAATCGTTTAGAAGAATTATTTTTAAAATTGGTGAATGAATAGGATTAGCCATGCATTTTTACCAAAATTATATTGCCCTAATGACGATCATAAGACGAGAAGTTGCACGCTTTAGCCGGCTATGGATCCAAACGGTTTTGCCGCCGGTGATTACTACATTACTTTATTTTGTGATTTTTGGGCATGTGATCGGTCGTTATGTGGCGGATATGGGCGGCGTGACTTATATGCAATATATAGTGCCGGGTTTAATTATGATGGCCATTATGAATAATGCTTATGCCAATGTGGTATCTTCTTTTTTTGGCGCGAAATTTCAGCATTATATTGATGAGATGTTAGTGTCTCCCACATCCAGTCTAGTGATTTTAGTGGGTTATTTATTCGGCGGGATTGCACGTGGTTTAGCAGTGGGTATTATTGTGGCGGTTGTTGCTTACTTTTTTGCGCCGATTAAAGTTTATGCTTTTGGACTAATGATATTGGTAGCGGTATTATCAGCTGCTTTATTTTCTTTGGGCGGTTTTATCAATGCCATATTTTCCCGCAAGTTTGATGACATCACCTTGATTCCTACTTTTGTGCTAACACCCATGATCTATCTAGGCGGCGTATTTTACTCCATTCATTTATTACCGCCCGTTTGGCAGACGATTTCATTATTTAATCCTATATTGTATATGATTAATGCGTTTCGTTTTACTATGTTAGGTGTATCTGACATTGCGATTGCGCCAGCATTATTAATGTTATGTGGATTTTTAATCATATTTTTTATGTTTGCCTGGTATTTACTCGCAAAAGGCGTGGGCTTACGGAATTAAAATTAAATCAAGGAAGAATAAACATGATTCGATATCATCATGCATTAACTGCAAGCGTTATTTTATTGATGAGCTCTAAAACAGCTTTTGCTTACTATGATCAGGATTCTTTTGCTGAAATTATACTCATGGGCGGTGCATCTACTGTGGCTGCAGAAGATACAAGTTTAGTCATTTCTGGCAGCGAAGTTGATGTGTTGACCCAAACCAACAGAGGCGATTGGGAAGCATTTACCTTACAAGGAGGTTTTGGTTATGCTTATTTCTTGACCGATCAATTAACAACAGGTGCAGTAGAGTGGTTTCCTTATGTGACGCCGCAAATTAATGTGTATTATTTAAAAAGTGATGAGATTGAAGGTGATGTGCATCAAATCATTCATAATTCATCATTTGATACCTTGGACTCCACTATGAATCTTGAAAGCACACGCGCCATGTTTGATGTGGGCTTAACTGTTGCAAAAATAGATTGGTTTTCTATTTACGCCATTGGCGGTGTTGGTATTGCTTGGAATCAACTGGATTTTGATGCGAGGCCCAATCAATTGGGTGATGACTGTGGTGTTGATGGCTATCAATTAGATTCAGAAAACAGTAGTGGTTTTGCTTATGAATTTGGTGGCGGCATTAGTATCAGCTTTAGAACAGATTTAGCGCTTTCTTTAGAATATTTATACACGGGATTGACCGATGTAGAATTAGGCAATAGTTCTAGTGATTCAGAGTTTAATGTAGAAGGTCCCGAATTAGATATTAACAGTCAAAGCATATTACTCGGTTTGCGACTTGCAATTAGATAAGAGGCACATGATGATAAAATCTTTGTTAATAACACTAACCGTCTTATTATTAAGCACGCATGTATTCGCAAATGCGGATAGTGTTTGTGGCAAAGATAATGCTACGAAATGTGCTTTATCATTACAGAGCCCTGCGTTTGGTAATTTAACTTGTCCTAATAATACCTCAACCATTACCGAAATAAGAGATTTTACAATTACCAATAGTACATCAGGCACAATAAAAATTAACAGCGATATTTTTAACACGCCGCATCCTAGCACGGGGATAAGTGTTGCTATCACAAATGGTTGCAGTACGAGCGTTCCTCCTGGTTCATGTCCAATTGAAATAACTATTACGGTTGATTGTAGTAAAGCACCCTCGGAAACTTTTATTGACGCAGAGTTAATTATAGAGCCGGATATTAATCAAGGTGATTTAACGGGAGAAATTCAATTACCTGTTACAAATCCAACTGTGCCACCTGTGCATGCAAATGTTGCTGTTGCAGCTGGAAGTGGTACGGCATTATCAACAGATGATGCGGCCACCTTCGGATATTTTGCTTTTATTGATCATAATGGTATTTGGGATTTTATAGAAACAGGTGCTAACACGCATTATCATGCAGCAACTTGTGATGGCGCGGACAATACCTCAACTTGTTTTGTGGGTGGATCTGATTCACATCCAAAACCTTCAATGTGGTCAACAATAGATGGTGGGGATACTTGGAATGCGGTTACGCATTTACCAGGGAATTCTACTTCAACCAATATTAAGGGTCTTACTTGTACAAATAATGCCAGTCTTTGCGCGGCAATAGTGCAAGGCGGCGGCGATGATATATGGAAAACGACAAACAAAGGAAATTCCTGGCACCAGGTATTAGCACACAATAGTGCGAATACACTGAATTCCATTGATTGCGATGGTGCTTTTTGTGCATCTGGCGGACAACATAATTCATCTCAATTATTTGCTTGGAGTTTTAATGGTCTTGCGAGTAACTTCAACACGCATTTAGGTGCAACAGGTGAAACTAAGGCCGTTGCTTGTGAAACACCTATTTGTTTTTATGCCGGCCATAAAACAGTAAGCTTGGTGACCACGCCGGATTTATATTATATGGATCACCTGATAAGCGTTCCAACAGTTATCCCTTTAACGGGTATTCCTTCTGGTAAAACTTCCATAGATGCTATAGATTGCACAAACATAACGGGAAGCGTTTATTGTTTAGCCGGTGGGCAAGGCGTGGTGTATACAAATATGAATGCATATACACATCCCACCTCGTGGGTTGTCAATTCAACTTCCCTTATTGACACCATAAAAAGTATTTCCTGCGCACCCAAAGGATGTGTTATCGCCGGACAAAATAGTAGTGGCCAAGCAACGCTATTAATAAGCAGCTCCAGTTCAACTGCGGTGCCTTTGAATCCTGGAATATTTAATAGCGTGTCATGTAAGCCTACTACGATTATAAATCCAGATGATGATGTGTTTTGTATTGCAGCGGGAACAAGCACAACAGGTGTACCATTAATTTATGTAAACCCAAATATTTTTGCAAACCCTACGGCTTGGACTTCTGCTCCCGCAGCGGTTATTCCCACAAGCGGACAGCTTAATGCAACGGGAGCCGCGAGTCTTAATTAGTAGTTTTGTTCGGTTGTAACCCAACAGTCCATATAGCGCTACTTATACCCACATTATAAGTAGCGTTATTTTTCGATTGCTTCATTTATTGCGCTACTTATGGTATCATTATAAGTAGCGCAATAATGATGGGGGCGGTTATGTCAGATCTGGTAGGACGATTAGAAGAATCAAAGATATTGGAGACTTTGTATCTATCTGATCAGGCTGAGTTTTTAGCGCTTTATGGTCGACGGCGGATTGGGAAGACTTATCTGATTCACTCTTTTTTTAGTCATAAAGAGGGGCATTTCTTTCGAGTCACCGGGCAAAAAAAAGGTACTTTACGTGAGCAGATTCGTGGTTTTATGGCCGCAATCAGCCAGACTTTTTACCCTGGGATTGAGATTAAAGTAAAAGATAATTGGTTTGATGTATTAGAAATATTACGACAAGCCATATTAAGCCATGTAGCGCCTGATAAAAAAGTAGTATTATTTTTTGATGAATTTCCATGGATGGTGGGGCGTAAATCACGCTTATTAGAAGCATTAGAATATTATTGGAATCAATATTGGTCAAATGATAAGCGTATCAAGCTTATTATTTGTGGTTCATCTGCTGCATGGATCATTCGTAAAATTATTAATCAAAAAGGTGGATTGCATAATCGTATTACCCGAAAAATTCAACTTAAACCTTTTAAACTAAAAGAAATAAAAATTTTTCTAGATCATAAAGGCGTTGTGTTAAATCATAAGCAAATTATTGAAATATATATGGCCACCGGTGGCGTGCCTTATTATTTAAATCCTATAGAAAAGGGATATTCCGCAGCACAAATTATTGAGCAATTGGCTTTTAGTGAAAATGGTTTGTTGTTTAAAGAATTTGATAATTTATTTAATTCTTTATTTGAAGAAGCGCAATCGTATATTGATTTATTGCGCATAGTTGCTAAAAATCGTTATGGTATAGAGCAGACACAAATTATTAGCCAATCACATTTTTACTCCAACGGTGGCACGGCAGTAAAAAAATTAAACGAATTGGTAGAGACTGGGTTTTTAATGAAATTTAAACCGCACTTTAATAAAAGAAAAGGAATTTTTTATCGTCTAATCGATGAATATACATTTTTTTATTTAAGCTGGATTGAGCCCGTTAAAGATACTTTGCAGCGTGAAGCACTAGAGTCAGGTTATTGGACGCATTTAAGAGAATCCTCTGCATGGCGTGCATGGGCTGGATATACTTTCGAGTCGATTTGTTATCAACATTTACCTGAAATTAGAAAAGCCTTAGGTTTAAATCCAACAGCCATTCCAGATGCCTGGCGATATGTGCCCTCTAAAAGAGAAAATGATCAAGGCGCACAAGTCGATTTATTATTTGATCGCAAAGACGGCGTTATTAATTTATGTGAAATAAAATATACGGAACAGCCTTTTGTATTAGATAGAGCTCAAGCTGCTCAATTAAAAACCAAGCTAGATGTTTTTGTTAAAAAAACAGGGAGTAAAAAACAAATTTTCCTCACTTTAATTTCCGCGAGTGGAGTAAAGCCTACATTTTATTCAGAGGAAATGATCACGCAGGTGGTGTCTGTTGATGATTTGTTTTTATAAGAGATAGCGCTACTTATAAGGACATTATAAGTAGCGCTATCTTTTTCTGAAATGATTATTTAAAAATATGTTGCAACCACTCACCGATATCTTTAATTTCCTGCGCGCAGACTTGGTGAGTCATAGGATAAGTATGCCAATTGATGTTAAACCCTTGGGAAGTGAGTAATTCTTCGGTCATATGTCCTGCTTCTATGGGAACTATAGGATCTTGGGTGCCATGGGCTAAAAAAATCGGTAAATCACGTGATATTTTAATGGCTTCCTTTAGGGATGGAATGGGTGGTAAAAAAGTAGATAAGCCGGCAACACCGGCGAGTAATTCTGGAAAACAGAGTGCCGTATATAAAGCTAATGCACCACCTTGAGAAAAACCGATAAGTGCAATATTTTTATAGGCTATGCCTTGTTGATGTTGTGCTTCGATTAAAGCACTTATTTCTTGATAAGCGTGTAGAATTCCAGCAATATCATGTTTTGCTGCAGGTGAAATTTCATGAATATCAAACCAAGCAGGCATTAACATGCCACGATTGAGGGTGACAGGCCGAGTCGGTGCATGTGGAAAAATAAAACGAATAGGCAGATCATTTAATTTCAATTCTGGAACAATGGGTATAAAATCATAACCATCGGCGCCAAGGCCATGTAGCCAAATCACAGCATATTGGGGAGCGGTTTTAGGATTAATGCTTTCAAATGGTAACATGGTGGCTATAATATACCCATTCTAATTCAACATGCAAATATCATGAAAAAACTGCTGTATTTATTTTTAGGTCTCTTTTTACTCGCGGGTTGCGCAACCACGTATCATCCTGCGCAGCCTTCTCCCGATGAAATTGTTATCGTTAAATCCGATAGAAAAATGTTTTTATTGCATGATAATAAAATCATTAAAACTTATGATGTGAACTTAGGACAAAATCCTTATGGCCATAAACAAAAACGCGGTGATATGCGCACGCCTGAAGGTGAATATTATATTGATGGGCGCAATCCCTATAGTGAATTTTATTTATCGCTACATATTAGTTATCCTGACAGAGAAGACAGAGAAAATGCTAAAGAGCGTGACCATGATCCAGGTGATCATATTGTGATTCATGGTATGCGCGGCAGAGGCACGCGAGGAGATTTTAGGCAAGCAGGTGATTGGACAGAAGGTTGTATTGCGGTAACGAATGCAGATATGCATGAAATATATCATTGGGTGGATGTTGGCACACCTATCACTATTTATCCATAAAAAACCATGAATGATGATAAAAAAATTTGGTTGGAAGCGACGCAAGATGTAGTGCCGATTAAATCTGATCGTAAAGTAAACATAAAGCCGCCTAAAAAAGTTTTAAAAAAAATCAACACGCCAATAGACACGATATCACCCACAATTCATTTATATGATAATGATATCGACCAGCCAGAATATATTTTTTTCGCACGCAGTGGTTTGCAACATCGGGTGCAACATCAGTTACGCACTGGAAAAATAAAACCAGAAGCCACACTCGATTTACATGGTTTTACCGTAGATGAAGCACGCATAGCCGTCAGTGAATTTTTAACTAAAACACATGTCCATAGCTTGCGTGCGATAAAAATTATTCACGGCAAAGGTCAAACCCGCGGGCCCGTGTTGCGCAACAAAGTTTATCAATGGTTGCCACAATGTACTTTTGTATTGGCGTTTTGTTCGGCTATTACAAGTGATGGCGGCACTGGCGCTGTTTATATACTTTTAAGTTGCAAATAATTCCCGTCATTGCGAGTGTAGCGGGTAATGTCATTTTGATCGAGACACATTTTCCATCTATAATAAGAAACAAATAATTTTTCTCAAATCATTTTATAAGGAAATTTATGATGAAACGTATGTCCAACCAGTTTTTTCTGTATTCTTTAACCTCTTTAGCAGTCACTGCATCAAGCCTTGCTTATGCGCAAGAAGATGCACAAGCGCCTTCTTTAGAAGGTGGTATCACCGCTTCTATCGGTACTTTTTATGCTGCACCAACCGGCGGCAATCAAGATTATGCTCAGGTTCTGGTAAATACAGATGATTTTGATACTTTTAGAAACACTCAAATCGCTGAAGTAACTCCTGATTATGATTTTGGTTTTGCAGCGTCTTTAGGTTATGTGTTTGAGGACACCGCTAACAGTGTTGAGCTCTCTTATAGAGGCTTTGATTCGGATGATAACAATGATAGTGTGGAATTTATTGATGAAGTCTATGCGCCTGTTTTTAATGATTTTTATGATATAGCCACGAGTTCTCTTAGTTATCAATTTAATGCAGTTGATTTAATGTTCAATCAATTTCTAGATATCGGGACCCATGTGCAAGTACGCTTTGCTGCAGGCGCGAGTTATGTCAATTTAGAAAAAAATCAGACTAATACTTACTTTTTTGATGTGATTAGTGAGGGCGGGGATGATTATGATCAAGTAAAAAATCACAGTGAATTCGATGGCTTTGGTCCTAGAGCGGGCATTGATGGCCGTTACGACTTTGGCGAAAACTTAGAAGGTTTTGGTATCGTCGCCGGCGGGTCTCTAGCATATTATGTCGGCGATATGGATGTGACCAGTGCAATCACTTGTTTTGACATGGATGATACTTCCTGTAGCGATACTGGTACTTTTATTGCGACTAATACCGATGATGTTGATAATCATGGGGTAACTAATTTAAGAGCCAATGTGGGTATTGATTATGTTTACTTTTTTGAAAATGAAGAATCAACCCTCGGTATTGAGCTAGGTTATTTAATTGATTACTATGCTGATGCCATTAGCGATATAACCTACCAGGATGGCTTTGAAGATAAGATTTTCAATACAGAGCTTAATTCATTTAGCTACAGCGGTCCTTACGTCAATCTCAAAGGTGTGTTTTAATTAAAAGGAAATTTATGATGAAACAGATGTCCAACCAGTTTTTTCTGTATTCTTTAACCTCTTTAGCAGTCACTGCATCAAGCCTTGCTTATGCACAAGAAGATGCCCAAGCGCCTTCTTTAGAAGGTGGTATCACCGCTTCTATCGGTACTTTTTATGCTGCACCAACTGGAGGTAATCAAGATTATGCTCAGGTTCTGGTAAATACAGATGATTTTGATACTTTTGCAAACACTCAAATCGCTGAAGTAACTCCTGATTATGATTTTGGCTTTGCAGCGTCCTTAGGTTATGTGTTTGAGGACACGGCTAACAGTGTTGAGCTCTCTTATAGAGGCTTTGATTCAGATGATAACAATGATAGTGTGGAATTTGTTAATGAAGTTTATGTGCCTGTTTTTGATCATTTTTATGATATAGCCACGAGTTCTCTTAGTTATCAATTTAATGCGGTTGATTTAATGTTCAATCAATTTCTAGATATCGGGACCCATGTGCAAGTACGCTTTGCTGCAGGCGCAAGCTACTTAAATATAGAAAAAAATCAGAATAACACTTACTCAGAACAAGACTTTAATAGTCCGCCCGGGGACCTTTATTCTCAAGATGCAAATTATCAAAGTGAGTTCGATGGTTTTGGTCCTCGTGTTGGCATTGATGGTCGCTACGATTTTGGCGAAGATATAGCAGGCTTTGGTATTGTTGCCGGCGGATCCCTGGCTTATTATGTGGGTGATCTTGATGTTACCGGTACTACAATTACGGGTATAGACCCCGATGAAAGCTCTCAGTTTACAAATACCGTAACTGATGATGTCGATAACCATGGTGTAACTAATTTAAGAGCCAATGTGGGTATTGATTATGTTTACTTTTTTGAAAATGAAGAATCGACCCTCGGTATTGAGCTAGGTTATTTAATTGATTACTATGCTGATGCTATTAGCGATATAACCTTCCATGATGGCAATGATGGCGACGTTTTCAATACAGAACTTAGTTCATTTAGCTACAGCGGTCCTTATGTTAATCTCAAAGGTGTGTTTTAATTAAGTAGTTGCTTTGTTTGTTTCCAAGGGTATATTTGTAAACGCAGATATACCCTTTTTTATAAGGAAATTCATGATGAAACAGATGTCCAATCAGTTTTTTCTGTATTCTTTAACCTCTTTGGCAGTCACTGCATCAAGCCTTGCTTATGCGCAAGAAGATGCACAAGCGCCTTCTTTAGAAGGTGGCATTACAGCGTCTATCGGTACTTTTTATGCCGCACCCGTTGCAGGGGATCAAGACTATGTCACGATATTTGAACATCATGATAATGGCGCCGTGGATGAACAAAAACACGCAGTTAACGCTGATTATGATTTTGGTTTTGAAGCGGCTTTAGCTTATGTATTTGATGAAACCGCGAATAGTGTTGAGCTTTCTTACAGAACTTTGGATGCAGACGGTGATGGTAGTGAAGAAGACAGTATTTCTGAAGTATTTTCGTCTGTTACTAATGAGTTTTATGATTCCGCAAGCAGTTCTATAGCGTATGATTTTAATGCGGTTGATTTAATGTTTAATCAATTTCTTGATATAGGCACCCATGTACAAGTACGTTTTGGAGCGGGCGTGAGTTATGCAGATATAGAGAAAAATCAGACCAGCACATTTTTTGATAAAGTGAGTAGTTCTCCATCAGCTAATGATCAGGTACAGAATCATAGTGAATTTAGTGGTGTGGGTCCTAGAGTGGGTATTGATGGTCGTTACGATTTTGGTGAAAACCTTGCAGGCTTTGGTATTGTTGCAGGCGGATCGCTTGCTTATTATGTTGGGGATTTAGATGTAAACGAAACTATTATATCCAACCTTGATCTACCTAATGAGATTATAAATAACTACAGTGAAGAGCTTGATAATCATGGTGTGACTAACCTAAGAGCCAACATAGGGATTGATTATGTTTATTTCTTTGAGGATGAAGCATCCACTCTTGGTGTAGAGTTAGGTTATCTTATTGATGATTATGAAGATGCTGTTGGAACTTTCTTCTTCACTAGTGATGTCGTCTATTCAACAGAATTGAGCTCTTTTAGTTATAGCGGTCCTTATGTCAATCTCAAGGGTGTGTTTTGAAACCTCTATAGCCTAAGGCCTCTTGCATATGTTCTGCTTTGATATTGTCATCCCCTGCTAAATCAGCAATGGTACGCGCAACTTTTAAAGTTTTATGATAAGCACGTGTTGATAAATTAAATTTCGACAAGGCTTGTTCTATCAACTGTTCTGCGCGAGTATCAAGCTGACAAAATTTAGAAATATTTGAACCTTTTAATTGTGCATTGGGTATTTGTGCGCGTGTTAGTGCGCGACTTCTTGCTTCTATCACACGCTGTTTTACGGTTGCGCTTGATTCACTTGGCGTTGAATTTGGTTTTAAAAATGCTTGTGCGGGTAAACTGGACACACGTAATTGTAAATCAATGCGATCTAACATTGGACCTGAAATTTTAGATTGATAACGTTGCACTTGTTCACTGGTACAGGTGCAGGTTTGTAGATTCGCGCCTAAATAACCGCAAGGACAAGGATTCATTGCACATATAAGTTGAAAATTTGCAGGAAATTGAATGGATTTTGCAGCTCTTGCAATCACAATTTTTCCTGACTCTAAAGGTTCGCGCAAAGTTTCAATGGTGTTGCGTTTAAATTCTGGAAATTCATCTAAAAATAATACGCCATTATGAGCGAGTGAAATTTCTCCAGGTTTAGGTATTGATCCACCCCCAACCAGCGCAATACTAGAAGCGGTATGATGTGGACTACGAAAAGGTCGTCTTCCCCATTGGGTCATATCAAAGGCTTGATCACTAATTGAATAAATAGAAATGGTTTCCAGTGCTTCTTTTTCACTCATCGAAGGTAAAATACTGGGTAAACGTTCTGCTAACATGGTTTTTCCTGCGCCAGGCGTGCCTATCATTAATACATTATGTCCACCACTTGCGGCAATTTCTAAAACCCGTTTTGCTTGATATTGGCCGATGACTTCAGAGAAATCCGGTTGTGGCGGTAAATTCAATAGAGGTTCTGTGCTTTGATAGAGTGTTAAAGGTGTATGTTGATTAAAATGAGCGACAACATCTAATAGTTGTTTGGTAGGATAAATAGGACAACGACTTAAGTGTGCTTCTAATGCATTATATTCTGGAATAATAAGACTGCGATTGGCTTGTTTAGTTTGGAGCGCAAAAGGTAGCGCGCCATGTATTTTGCGAATTTCACCGGACAATGCCAATTCGCCCGCAATTTCATATTGATCTAAATCTTTTTTGGAAATTTGATGAGTTGCAGCCAGTATGCCTAATGCAATGGGTAAATCAAAACGCCCACCTTCTTTGGGTAAATCTGCGGGTGCAAGATTGACAGTAATTCTGCCGGCAGGAAAATCAAAACCACTTTGTAATAATGCGCTGCGCACGCGATGTTTACTTTCTTTGACGGCAGTTTCAGGTAAGCCTGCAATTGCAAATTGCGGTATGCCTGCAGAAATATGAACTTCAATGGTAACGAGCGGCGCATGTAATCCTAAACGCGCGCGCGAATATAAAATGGCGAGTGACATCCTTGTTGCTCCTGCATGATTGATATTAATATTTTTGTGAATGGATCATACAAGGTTTACCCCCTTTATGAAAGGGGTTGCGCATCGCGCGGGGGGATTTTACTATGCAATAGAAATATTGCGAATTTTTTCTTCGAGCTCAACAAGCGCGCGTTCAAGTTCAACTAACTTTGCTTGGGTGCGTTCTAGTACAACACATTGAATATCAAATTCTTCTTTGGGGACTAAATCTAGTTTTGCTAATTGCTCTTTTAAGCCATCGCGTATAATAGCGCGGACATCTTCTGATAAGGCAACAAGATTAGCTGGCATGGCCCCAATGATTTTATCAGCCAAATTTTCAATTGCAGAACAATTCATGATTTCCCCCTTCATCGATAATAAAATGTTATAATCGCATCTTTTGTTAATGAGCTCAACCACCATAGATAAGTACATGAAAAATATAGAAAAAAATACTAGTTTATTGAATATTCCCGGCTGGGGCGCGGGCTATTTTTTTATTAATGAAGATGGTCAACTTTGCGCACGACCCAAAGCGCTAGACAGTGAGCAATCTGTGGTGTTGACAGAGGTTGCGGAAAAAGCCGCGGCATTGGGTTTGAGTTTGCCTATTTTATTACGCTTTGCTGATATTTTGCAGCATCGTGCACAAATTTTAACCCGTGCTTTTACCAAAGCTAAAACTAAATTTAATTATACCGGCGACTATACGGCCGTTTATCCCATTAAAGTCAATCAGCAACGACAAGTGATCGAACATGTATTGGCAACGCCTGATGCACAAGTGGGATTAGAAGCTGGCAGTAAACCTGAATTAATGGCAGTGCTGGCTTTAAGTCCAACCGATAGTAATTCCATCATTATTTGTAATGGTTACAAAGATAGAGAATATATACAGCTTGCTTTAATTGGCAATGAATTAGGCCATCAGGTATATATTATTATTGAAAAACTTTCAGAGTTAGAAGTAGTCTTAAGTGAAGCTAAACGCATGAATATCGTGCCGAAAATGGGCTTTCGTGTGCGCTTAGCGTCTATGGGTAAAGGCCGCTGGCAAAATACGGGCGGTGAAAAAGCTAAATTTGGTTTATCGTGTGAACAAGTATTAACCGGCATCCAAATTTTAAAAGATCATGATTTATTGCATTGTTTTCATGCGCTGCATATGCACATGGGTTCGCAAATGGCGGATATTCGTGACATCCAAAATGGTTTATTAGAAATTGTGCGGTTTTATGCAGAGCTTTGTCATTTGGGCGTGGATCTTAAAATTGTTGATCTCGGTGGTGGTTTAGCTGTGGATTACACCGGCACGCAAACACGCGCAGATTTTTCTATGAATTACAATTTGGATGAATATGCTTATCATGTGATTCGCACTTTTTCCGATGCGTGTAAAAAATATGAATTACCTGAGCCGCATATTATTACTGAAGCCGGTCGTTCAATGATGGCGCATCACGCGGTACTGATTACTAATTTAGTCGATAGAGAAGCAGCGAACGGCCATGGTCCACATGCGGTTGCTGATGATGAGCCCAATGTATTATTAGAATTAGCTGAAACTTTATCGAACTTATCAATATCCTCACCGACAGAAGCTTATCATAATGCTTTGCACAGTATGCATGAAGCACAAAGCTTATTTGTTTATGGCGTACTTAATTTAAAACAACGTGCAACTGCAGAGAGTTTATATCAGGCAATTTGCCGACAAGTGCGCGACAGGCTTAATCCTTTGGTTCGTGCGCATGCCAAAGTATTAGATGAATTAAACGAAAAATTAGCGACGAAAATATTTGCTAACTTTTCTATATTTCAATCATTGCCAGATGCATGGGCGCTCGATCAACCTTTTCCAGTATTACCATTATCGCGATTAGATGAAACGCTGACTGAGCGTGGCATTATCGTAGATTTAACGTGTGATTCTGACGGTCAAATTGGTTTATATGTGGATAATATGGGGGTGGAAACTAGTTTGCCATTACCCGCGCATGATGAACAAAAACCTTATTTATTAGGATTTTTCTTGGCGGGCGCTTATCAAGAAATTTTAGGTGATATGCATAATTTATTTGGCGATGCTGATTCTGTGCATGTGCAATTAGCCGATGATGGTGGTTACACTTTACATCATGCAAAATGTGGTGATATGGTCAGCGATGTATTGCGTTATGTGGGTTTTGACAGTAAAGAATTATTATCGGCATTTAGACGTAAAATGGCACAAGTGGATTTATCTCCTGATAAAAAATCCCAATATTTAGCGCGCTTAGAACAAGGTTTGTCAGCGTATACGTATTTAGGATAAATCATGAATAAAAACCTATGGACCCAAATCATCTCATTGGCATTGATTGCCATCGGATTTTTTTATAAGCAGCCTTTAATATTATCTGTTGGATTATTTGCCTTTTCCGGCGGCATTACCAATTGGCTTGCCATTTATATGTTGTTTGAAAAAGTACCTGGTTTATATGGCTCAGGCGTAGTGCCTGCACATTTTCAAGAATTCAAACGCGGCATTTCGTATTTACTCATGCAACAATTTTTTACGATTGATAATATTGAGCGTTTTTTAAAAGGTAATCCTGCACATCCAACCGTTCCACATATTGCTTTTGATGATGTCATTGCAACTATTGATCTTAATCAAGCCTTTGATGCATTTGTAAATGTGATTATGGAATCTTCGTTTGGCAGCATGCTGAATATGTTAGGTGGTCCGGCACGCCTAGAAGGCCTGCGTGAGCCATTTGTAGAAAAATTAAAAATTGTGATGCAAGATATTGCGCAATCAGATGAGTTTCAACAAGCGGTGCAAAATAAGCTCAGCCAAACTGCAACTACAGAAAAAATGCATGAAAAAATCGCGGCGGTCATTGAAAATCGCCTAGATGAGCTCACCCCACAAATGGTCAAACAAATGGTTGAAGACATGATACGCGTGCATTTAGGTTGGCTTGTGGTTTGGGGCGCAGTATTTGGAGGATTGATAGGTTTAGTTGCAGGATTATTGGAAAATTTTCATTTTGCATTTTAAAAATCTCTGCTACAATTATTTTTCAGGGAGAAGTGCTGGTCCAAGGAAGGCGATGTCAGATTCATTTTCTACAAAGTTGTCCACAACGTATCCCATTATGAAGATTAACTGAACTGTTTTATTAAAAATAAAACAGCGTCCATTTTTATTTGTAATATATTGAATTTATTGGTTTTTTTAACAAACTTTCTTTGTCGGCTGGCTCAGTTTTTCTGAAGTGCCAGTTCTTTTGCTCATTTTCTCATAAGATATACACACAGTTATCCACATTCTATGGGCTTGTTTTGTTTAAAAACTTACTGCACCGCCTGCACCAAAATAATGAGAGAAACCTCCCAGTTGCCCACTTAGCCTTTGTCCATACTCAAGATCTACCTCAATATTTTCAGTGAATAAGTATTGAATCCCCGCATCTGCATTATAACCATCCGATTGTAGAGGCCCCGATTGTGTTTGGCCATACACTTCAGCATATAATTGTAGGTATTGAGTAGGTTGCCAACTGAAAACTATATCTGGGTTAAAGCTATTGTATCGCGCACCGCCTTCATTAAAAGCCGTTGTTTGTGATGAATACCCTAACATTACAGTTACCGAGGTGGCAGGCGTAAAGTCATAACTGATAATGCCATTAACTGCCACACCTAAACCTTCGCTGCCAAAATTATTATCCCCAGACGGTGGAGTAATGAGACTTTCTGCGGTATAAACCAAAGGACCAATCGGCACAAATTGATGTTTGAATCCTAGTGTTGTCGCAGTAAAACCAGAGGCATGCTGTTGTTGAATATAATTAGGCGTTAATACGTTAAACTCATTACCATCTAGGAACCCAAAACGCAGTAGCGCTTCTGGATAATTATATTCATGTCCCTCGTTTGGATATAATTTTTTATATTGCGTCCCCATTTCAATCATCACTTCACCCGGTTTTACGCTGCAAGCACTATCAGCCACCGTAGGACGATTTAATATAGCAAACAAGCCGGCACAAGGATCTGCTAAAGGAACTTCGGCCCAAACTATATTAGGAAATAATGCGATAAAAAATATATTTTTGTATAAAGGTCGAATGTTCATGTATCTTTAAGTCTAGCACTAGGAATTAATAAAAATGGCATGGGCAATCATTTCTGACACACCTGCGTGTATGCAGCGGGCAACTCTTCTTAGCAAGCAACTGAATTTGCCTGTTTTATCAGCCAGCGATAAATATCCAGATTATATTTTAGCAGTAATGAATGATCATCTCGAAGTACAATTAAAAAATACCAAGCCCATCTATGTAGATTTTCTTGACCCGCAATTTTTACGGCGTTTACACAGTGTCACTGTTCGTGAACCTTTATTGCGTGCGGTAGGATTTAAAAGAAATATACCGCTCCACATTTTAGATGTCACCGCAGGCTTTGGCATCGATGCGTGCATCATGGCATATGCGGGTGCACATATTATTTTATTAGAACGTGAACCCATCATGGGTGTTTTATTACAAGATGGTTTAGCACGCGCTCAAACCCAAGGCGAATTAATGTCGGTTGCAGCACGCATGCATTGCGAAGTAGTGGATGCTAAAGATTATTTAACGGCGCTTTTGCCAGAACATTATCCCGATGTTATTTATCTAGATCCCATGTTTGTTCACACTAAATCCGCATTACCCAATAAACAAATGCAATTTTTGCAAAATTTAAGTAATGACAGTGATGCCGATCAATTATTAAATTTAGCGCTCGAGCGGGCTAGTAAACGCGTAGTCATAAAAAGATCAATCAATGCGCCACATTTAGGTGGAATAAAGCCGGATATGTGTATTAAAAGTAAGTTGTTGCGCTTCGATGTATTTTTGTGATAAAATTACTTCCCTTTTAAAAAAATCATGGTGTTAACATGTTGCCGTATACTGTTACTTCTTTTATCTGGTACTTCGTTAAACCTTATCGCTATTGGTTTTTTGCCGTTATTGGTTTATCGCTGATTTGGGCGACCAATGAGGCGCTGTTTGCTTATTATATCAAATGGATAGTGGATGAATTAACGGCGCTTCATGGAAATAAAGGGGCTATTTCGCTGCTCGCGATTAAACCCTTGGTTTTTATTTTTGTCTCTTGGACATTGATGGATATCGCCATGCGGGTGCAAGGGTTTGTGATGCGGGGGGGTGATGCCGAGGTTTCGTGCGCATATCCGTGAAACTGTATTTTCATATGTGCAACAACATTCGCACCGTTATTTTAGCGAACGCTTTGCCGGCAAAATTGCCAATAAATTATCTGATTTACCAAATAGTGCTGAGCGTATAGTTGAAATCATTTGTGTCAACTGTATTCCCATTTTATTCACTATGATTTTGGCAGTTACTTTATTGTGGAATGCCAATCCAAAATTTGCTGCGATCATGCTGGTGTGGTTCTTCTTACATATGGGCGCTTTATTTGCCTTTGCGCCTTATTGTAATCGTTTGTTTGCCGATCATGCCGATGCGATCAGCACCTTAAATGGTAAAGTCGTGGATTGTTTTAGCAATATCATGAATGTGCGATTATTTGCGCGCATCAAGTTTGAAAAAGAATATTTTGCGACCTATCAAAATGATGAAATTAAAAAAGCGCGCAAGGCATTATTATATTTAGAACTCATGCGGGTTATCCAAGGGCTCTCAGGCTTATTTTTAATTTTCATGATGCTGATTACTTTAATTAAAGGCTGGCAACAAGGCTGGGTGACTATTGGTGATTTTAGTTTAATTGCCATACTTTCTTTTAATGTGCTGGGGATGATTTGGTGGCTGAGTTTTCAGATCATGCAATTATTTAAAGAAGTAGGTACCTTAAAAGCAGCCTTATCTTTAGTGGTCAAACCTTTAGATATTATTGATACTGAAGGTGCACAACCATTAGTCGTCACCAAAGGCGAAATTAAATTCGATAATGTAGGGTTTTATTATCGAAAACAAAATCGCTTATTTGAAAATAAATCTGTCATCATTGAAGCCGGTGAAAAAGTTGGGTTAGTTGGTTTTTCAGGCGCAGGTAAATCCACTTTCGTGAATTTAATTTTGCGTTTTTATGATGTGGATCAAGGTGCTATTTTAATCGATGGTCAAAATATAAAAAATGTGACACTGGATTCATTGTATGAAAATATCGCGATGATTCCGCAAGATACGAGTTTATTCCATAGAACGTTAATGGAAAACATTCGCTATGGCCGCACTAACGCAACCGATGAAGAAGTCATAGCGGCTGCAAAATTAGCGCATTGTCATGAATTCATTACCAAATTACCCGAAGCTTATTCAGCATTAGTGGGTGAGCGCGGTGTAAAATTATCAACTGGTCAGCGGCAACGCATCGCTATTGCGCGCGCAATATTAAAAAATGCACCGATTTTAATTTTAGATGAAGCAACCGCAAGCCTGGATTCAGTCACAGAACAATTGATTCAAGAAAGTCTAGAAAAACTAATGCAAAATAAAACCACAATTATCATTGCCCATCGTTTATCAACATTAGCGCATATGGACAGAATCCTAGTATTCGAAAACGGTCACGTCGTAGAATCTGGCACCCAAGCACAATTACTGTCACAAGATGGCCATTTTGCCAAACTCTGGAAGATGCAAGCCGGTGGCTTTTTGCCGGGTTAATTGTGGCCGTATAACTTGATTTTTGGCCGTATTATGGCTAAAATTACAAAATAAACAATTTTTTGGCCGTCAAATGAGTGAAAAAAATAAAAAAATGGCCGTATTTAGGGCTATTCATAACATGAAAGACTGGGTGTCTTTACATGAATTATTAGCTTATTTGGGAGAAGGATATGCTGAGAGAAGTGTTCGTCGTTGGCTGAATGAGTTTATAAAAGAGAGTACTGTAGAAAAAAAGGGACAAAAACGAGGAACTTTATATAGAGCCAATCCCACCGGCATTATAAAAGAGCTTCATCGCTTATTGTTCGCTGATGAATATAAAGAATTAATTGCATATATAAGACAGCCGTTATATTTGAAAAAACCTATATCTTACCAAAAGCAGTGGTTAGAAAATTATATTCCTAATAAAACTTTTTATTTATCTGATATGGATCGACATATATTAAGAGAAAGAGGAGAGCGTCTTTATAATCATGCTGTTGCTGGGACTTATGCAAAACATATTTATAATCATTTAATGATAGATCTTTCTTTTAACTCTTCTCGCTTAGAAGGAAACACTTAAATCATAAAGAAGCTATTCGCTATTTAATTGAAAATGCAGAAAAAATAAATATAAATTTTGAAACAATTTGTACACTACATTATTTGCTTGCTGATGGATTGTTATCACCAGGGCGAGTATCGCGCAGCACGACGTGAATTATTAAAGAATATTATTCTTATGCAATTAACTGGCAACGCGACTCAAGATTATGTGGAAAAGGAAACGCAGCGATTGATACCCATGATCGATCAAGCAGAATTCATTAAAACCATCAATGAAGAACTTAGCGTTTTGGCACCTAGTCATATTGCAGGTCTTGGTATTACTAAAGAACAACTTATTGCTTGGCAGGAATGGCAGAAGAAATAATTAGCAATCCATAATATACTTGCCCAGCTTTTTTATTTTGTATGAGTTCTAATGACTCTGGAAAAATAATATTTGTGAGTGGCTGATTGTGTTCGATATAAATTTTTGCGTTTGGTGATAATAGTTGTTGTGAAACTAATAATTCTAAACACGGTTTTATTAAATTTTCTGCATAAGGTGGGTCTAAAAAAATAATATCGAAGGTTTCGCCTTCGGTTTTTTTGAGCCAGGTGAGGGCGTCGGTTTTTGCGAATGAGGCATTTGTTATTTTTAAATTTTCGCTGTTTTGTTTTAGATTGCGAATAATGTGGGTGTCTTTTTCTATAAATGTGACATGTTGTGCGCCTCTGGAGATGGCTTCAAATCCAAGTGCGCCGCTGCCTGCGAATAAGTCTAAACATTGTGCGCCGCTAATGTCTGTTTGCAGCCAATTAAATAAAGTTTCGCGAATGCGATTGGGTGTGGGGCGTACGATTTCATCAGGAACAGTGATGAGGCGTGAGCGCAATGTGCCGCCAATGATTCTAATTTTGCTGTTCATTAACGCCCAGTGTTACAGTGACTAGATTTTTCGAGCCTACATAATCATTAAATACACGTTTAATATCATCGATAGTGACGGCATTTATTTTTGCTAAATAATCATCGTAATAATTAAGCGGTAATTTATAAAAAGCGATAGTGGCCACATGTTGTGCAAGCGCCGCATTAGAATCAAAAGCCATTAAAAATTTCCCGGCAATATTTTGTTTAGCTTTATCCAATTCTTTTTGTGAGGGGCCATTGGCTGTAAATGTTTTTAAATGATCTTGCGTTAGCGCGAGGGCTGTAGCACTCGCATCATTACGTGTTTGTAAGGAAATAATAAAGGGACCTTTTTGCTTCATGGGGGAAACTTGGCTTCGAACAGAATAGGCTAAGCCTTGTTGCTCGCGTACGATTTCAAATAATTGTGAGGATAAACCACTGCCGCCTAAAATTTCATTGCCTACATAAAATGCAAAAAAATCAGGATTATTTTTTTCTAAAGTAGGTAATCCTAGCAAAATATGTTTTTGCGTAGAAGGATAGTCAATATGTTCAATAATGGTTGCAGCAGGTAAGGTCACTTTGGGAATTTCAGCTGCAGCTTCGCCTAAAGGTAAGGCTTGACCAAAATTCTCAGAAATTATTTCTGCTTCTTCACGCGTCAAATCGCCAGTAACCACGAGAATAGCATTTTGGGTATTATAAAAACGCTGATAAAAATGATTAATATCATCTAATGTAAATGCAGTAATGGTTTCTGCTTCACCTAAAATAGGCGAGCCATAAGGATGCGCAGCGTACATGGCATGATAAAAAGCATTGCTGGCCAGCGCTTGTGGAGATTGATTTTGTGCAGCAATGGCGGTTAATAATTGTTCTTTTTCCAGTGCAAGCGAGTTATCAGTAAAATAGCTTGCGGAAAATATATGAGTCAATAAATCTATCGCGGGCAAACTTTCTTCATCAAAAGCCAAAGTGCGCAGTGCTATTGTCGCTGCATCACGGGATATAGACGTATTAAATAGGGCGCCCAATGATTCAAATTTTTCCACGATGGCATCGGTTGCTAAGGCTTGCGTGTCTTTACCAATCAGTTGGTTGGTGATTTGTGCAATACCGGGTGTCGTACCATCATAGGCACTTCCTGCTGAAAAAATGACTTGGATATCAATAATAGGTAAGTTATCAATGGGAAGAAAATAAGTGTTTAAACCTTGTGAGGTTTGCCATGATTGAATAGCGAGTAAATGGTTTTCGCGGGATGCCGTATTTGTTTGCTCATTAGATGATGAAACAGGCGTTTTTTTGTTAATAAAAAAATAATTAGCACAAACACCTAGAGTAATTAAAATAGCCAATATCCACCAAATATTGGTGAAAAAAGGTTTACGACGACGAGACCTACTCCTGTGCAGCATCTACTTCTCCTTGAATCGATTGCGGTTTTAAAATAGCAACCGTCATATATTCTGGAATTAAATATTTTTGTGCGACTAGTTGAATTTGTTCTGGGGTGATAATTAATAATTCTTGTAAAAATTCATTACCCATATCCCACGGTAGGCCCACACTTTCAAGACTGCCAATTTCATCCGCTTGTGCTTCAATAGAATCAAGTTTATAAATTTCGGTCGCCATAATTTGTTTGCGGGCACGATTAAGCTCTTGTTCGCTCACTAAATTTTGTTTCAGTAGAGCGATTTGCTCGAGTAATGCCGCTTCTAATTGATAAATCCCAATACCACTGGCAGGCACGGCGCTTAAGGTAAATAAATTAGCATCACGTAAGAAAGGATCATAATTGGTGCTCGCCACACTGGCGATACGTTGATTGCGAATCAGTTCTTTAGAAAATCGTGCGCTTTGTCCGCCATCTAAAATACTACTTAATAGGGTTAGGGCTGCAGGCTCCCAAAGTTCTTGAGTACTATTTAATACAGGAGCATGAAAACCCATGATCAAATAAGGCAATGTTGCAGGAACGTTTACGGTAATACGTTTTTGACCTAAGGGCTTTACCTCAGGTTGTGGTTTTAGCACGGGCAAGGTTTTTTCTTTAATATCTCCAAAATATTCTTGCGCTAAGCCATAAACTTTCTCTGGATTGACATCGCCAATGACTACGACAATGGCATTATTAGGTCCATACCAGGCATCATACCAATTTTTAACATCATCCAAAGTAGTTGCAGCCACATCTGCATGCCAGCCTATCGGTAGAACACGATAGGGACTTGAATCAAATGCAGTGGCTAAAAAACGTTCATACGTTAAAACGATAGGCTGATCATCAACCCGCATGCGGCGCTCTTCTAGGATCACTTGTTTTTCTTTTTCAAAAATAGCTTCATCATCAACAATCAAATGTTGCATACGGTCAGCTTCTAATACAAAAACAGCTTCTAAATATTGGGCTGGCAACGTTTGCAAATAACCCGTGTAGTCATAGTAAGCAAACGCATTTAAATGACCGCCCAAGGCATAAATGGTATCTGTAAAAGTACTGCCCGGATTATGCTTTGTGCCTTTAAACATCATATGTTCAAGAAAATGTGATAACCCTGTGCGACCATTGGTTTCATAAGTGGACCCAACTTTATACCAGACTTGCATGGTTGCAATAGGGGCGCGATGATCGGGGCGGACGATGAGTGTTAAGCCATTATCCAATTGATATTTGTGAGTGTTAATCGTGCTGCTTTGTGCAAAACAAGGCAGTGCGAAGCATGTAATAAGAAAAAAGGAAAGTAAGCGTGTCAACATCTCGCAATAGTAGCGGCATGCATGCTAAAATGCAAGATTTGGAGCATAAACATGTTGTCTAGTTTATTTACCCGGCTAAAGAACGGGCTCACAAAAACCCGTCAGCATATGACACAAGCCATTGCCAACTCTTTGCTCGGCGAAAAATTTACTGATGCCCAAATTTTAGAAGAAATAGAAACACAATTATTGATGGCTGATGTAGGCGTGAAAGCCACAGAGAAAATCATTGATCAATTAATTCAAGAACGTGCCCGCAATAATTTGCGCGACGCACCACACTTGTTTGAGATTTTAAATACCGCATTATTGGATATACTTAAACCTTGCGAACATCCGTTAGCTGTATCCAGTCATCACCCCTATGTGATTTTAATGGTAGGGATTAATGGTGCTGGAAAAACAACGACGATAGGTAAACTTGCCAAACGACTACAATCAGAAGGTAAAACGGTATTATTGGCTGCGGGCGATACTTTTCGTGCTGCAGCTATTGAACAATTACAAGTATGGGGGGAGAGAAATCATATTCCGGTGATTTCGGGAATACCAGGCGGTGATAGTGCAGCGATTATTTTTGATGCACTCAATGCTGCAAAAGCGCGAAATATTGATGTAGTGATTGCTGATACGGCGGGTCGTTTACATACACAGCAACATTTAATGGATGAATTAGCGAAAATAAAACGTGTAATTCGTAAATTTGATAATAGTGCGCCACATGAAGTGATGTTGGTATTAGATGCAGGAATAGGCCAAAATGCACTGCAACAAGCCAAACAATTTCAAGCATCAGTTGAGGTAAGTGGCATTACTGTCACTAAATTAGACGGTACAGCAAAAGGCGGAATTGTATTTGCAATGGCGGAAGAATTGCGTTTACCGATTCGATTTATTGGGGTGGGGGAAGCGATTGATGATTTACGCCCATTCGAGGCCAATGATTTTGTGCGTGCTTTGCTTACGGTTCCGGAAGAATAAAGGTTAATTTATGATCAGTTGTCAACATGTGACTAAATCTTATCCTGGTGGTTTTACTGCCCTAAATGATATTGATTTTGAATTATCACAAGGAAAAATGGCTTTTTTAACTGGCCACAGTGGTGCGGGGAAAAGTACTTTATTGCGTCTCATTGCGCTTATTGAACGTGCTACGCGCGGAAAAATGATAATCAATGGTTTTGATTTGAATAAAGTTTCTGGTCACCATTTGCCTTATTTTCGGCGCAGTGTGGGCGTTATTTTTCAAGATCATCGTTTATTGATGGATAGAACTGTATTTGATAATGTTGCTTTGCCGTTAGTGATTGCTGGTTTTTCTCATTATGAAATTAAAAAACGGGTGCAAGCAGCCCTTGATAAAGTAGGTTTATTAAATAAAATTTCACGTTTTCCTGTGGCTTTATCAGGTGGTGAGCAGCAACGTGTCGGTATTGCGCGCGCAGTTGTGAACAAACCTACATTGTTACTTGCTGATGAACCTACGGGTAATTTAGATCCCATTATTTCAGCAGATGTGATGAAATTATTTTCTGAATTTAATCAAGTGGGGGTGACGGTATTAGTTGCCAGTCATGATCTTGATTTGATTTCTACGATGTCTTACCCCGTATTTGTTTTAGAAGATGGACGATTATGCAAAGACAAGTAAACACATATTTTATGCAACATTTACAAGCCTTGATCAGCAGTTTAGGCGCAATGTGGCGCGCGCCACTGGCAAGTATCATGACACTCCTTGTGATTGCAATTGCGCTGGCCTTACCTGCGGGCCTTTATGTGTTCGTACACAATATGCAAACTATTACTCAAGATTGGCAAAGTGGTGCGCAGTTGTCCTTATTTGTAAAAGATGATGTAACAGACGCACGTGCAAAAATCATTAGCCAAGAGATTAAAACTTATCCGGGCGTTGGAGATGTACAATTTTTAACGCGCGACGCTGCATTTGCAGAATTTAAAACCTTATCTGGTTTTCCAGAAATGTTAGATACATTGCCAGACAATCCACTACCGGCAGTGATAATTGTGCATCCTACATTTACCGATCCTATGTTGTTACAAAAATTAGAAAAAACTTTAAAAGCGATACCAGAAGTGGCCTTAGTGCAACTCGATATGGAATGGGTGCAACGTTTATCGGCGTTATTACAAGTCGGTGAAAAAATCGTTTGGATTTTAATGTTGTTTTTATGCGCGGCAGTCGTATTAATTATCGGCAATACCATACGCTTAGCGATTTTTAATCGTCAAGATGAAATTGCCATTATTAAACTTGTCGGTGGCACCAATGCCTTTATTCGCAGACCCTTCTTATATACAGGCATTATGTACGGATTATTTGGTTCCATCTTGGCCGTCATCATGATAACTGGTGCCTTATTGGTATTAGGCAATCCTATCGAATCCTTGGCAAGCGCCTATCAAACTGATTATAAAATCTTGGGCTTAAGTATCGGCAAAGGATTAGATCTATTATTCTTAGGCACCCTCCTAGGCTGGCTAGGCGCCGCGATTTTTGTACATTATCATCTAAAACGGATTGAGCCTTAAAAGATCCTGACCCCCAGATTCTCTAGCTAATGATACATGAGCTGCCTTTATTTGTATCGAGTTCATTTCGTTGGGCGTAATTCTCATGATAAATTATTTTTTTTGATAAGTTGTTTTAAATTCAATAACAATGGCGTTAACTCTTTATGATTTAATGATTTTTCCAGTTTACTGTTAACATCATCTAACATTTGCAAATATTTGGTTATAATAGCTCCGATATTAAGGGAAATCAGGGGATAAGTAAGGGCTTTGCGCTTCA
>JABDAR010000004.1 GCA_013289085.1 Gammaproteobacteria bacterium
CATATTCAGGGGCTTAAAGAGTTTTCTGTGACATTATCTGAAAATAATGATACAGACTTACGTGATATAGATTTTGAAGGTACAAAAGTTATTGATCGTTATACCTATCAAATCAAAATTAACGGTAAATACCCGCAATTTATTTATTGGTTAGCCATGACTTTTTTTGCCCCTATGCCGTGGGAAACCGTTATGTTTTACAATAATCCTGAACTCATTAAAAAAAATATTGTGCTGGATTGGTATCCAGTAGGTACAGGTCCTTATTTATTAGCGGTCAATAATCCTAATCGACAAATGATTTTAGAAAAAAATCCAAATTTTCGCGAACAATATTATCCGAGTAGTGGGCAGCCCGGTGATTTAGAGGCAGGCTTATTAGAACGAGCAGGCCAGCGCTTACCCTTTATTGATAAATTAGTATTTAATCTTGAAAAAGAATCTATTCCACGATGGATTAAATTTTTACAAGGCTATTATGATCAATCGAGTGTGAGTTCTGATAATTTTCACCAAGCAGTATTAGTGTCTAGCAAGGGCTCAGAATTAGCACCTGAATTAGCAAAAAAAGGCATGAAAATTTATAGCGATACCACCGAGATGACCTCCTATTGGGGATTTAATATGTTAGATCCCACGGTGGGTAGATATGATGAAAAGCAGCAAGCATTACGACAAGCCATTTCTATTGCCATGGATGTTGAAGAATACAGTGCGATATTTTTAAATGATCGCGGCATCGCTGCGCAAGGTCCTATTCCGCCCGGTATCGAAGGTTATCAAGAAGGTCAAGCGGGCATGAATCCTTATGTCTATCAATGGCAAAATGGTAAAGACGAGCGACTATCATTAGACGTAGCCAAGCAATTATTAGCAAAAGCAGGATATCCTAATGGTCGCGACGAACATACCGGTGAACCATTAGTACTCAATTATGATGTGATTTCAACGGGTGACCCTTCTGAAAAATCTGAATTTGCTTGGGTGCAAAAACAGTTTAATAAACTTAATATCGAGTTAAATATTAGAGCGACTGATTATAATCGTTGGCGAGAAAAAATGAGTTTAGGTGATATGCAATTTTTTGCATTTGCTTGGAGCGTAGATTATCCTGACCCGGAAAATTTTTTATTTTTATTTTATGGATCAAACAAACGCGTCGGTAATGAAGGGGTTAATTCTGCCAATTATGAAAATCCTGAATTTGATCTTTTGTTCGAGCAAATGCGTTATTTAGATCCAGGTCCCGAAAAGCAAGCCATTATCGCCAAACTATTGGCCATTATTCGTAAAGATGCACCTTGGGTATTTGGCTTTCACCCACAAATATACATGTTATCGCAAGTCTGGAATGCGCCGGTTAAATTAAGTGAAGTTGCAAATAACACCTATAAATACCATGATCTTGATCCGATACTGCGTGAAAAATTACGCAAAGACTGGAACCCACCCATCGTATGGCCTTTTTTCGCCGGCTTATTTGTCGTGTTGATCATATGTGCACCGGTTGTGATTGCTTATTGGCGTAAAGGACATTTAGTCCGACATCAAAGGATTTGATTATGTGGGCTTATATTGTTAGACGTATTTTATATGCGATTCCGATTTTAATCGGAGTTAATTTATTAACATTTTTATTATTTTTCGTGGTTAATTCGCCACAAGATATGGCGGTTGCGCATATAGGCGATCGTTATGTGACACAGGACGCTATTGATCGTTGGATCGTGACTAATGGTTATGATAAACCCCTATTTTATAATGAATCAGCGCATGATGCGGCAAAATTCACTGACACATTATTTTTTGCACAAAGTAAAAAATTATTTACATTTAATTTTGGTACTTCAGATACAGGGCGCGATATTGGATATGATATTTCAGAACGGATGTGGCCAAGTCTTGCGCTGGCTTTACCGTCATTGCTTTTTGGTTTAACCATTAATGTATCGTTGGCCTTATTTATAGTTTTATTCCGAGGGACTTATTTTGATGCATCAGGTGTTACTGCATGTGTGGCGTTGATGTCAATTTCAAGTTTATTTTATATTATTTCGGGTCAATATTTACTGGCAAAAGTATTACACTGGATGCCCATTTCCGGATATTCGCCGGGATTAAGTGCGATTACTTTTCTAATATTGCCCGTTATTGTGAGCGTCTTTTCAGGGATGGGTTCAGGCGTGCGATGGTATAGAGCTATTTTCCTTGAAGAGATTAGTAAAGATTATGTGCGCACTGCGCGCGCAAAAGGTTTGTCTGAAATAACCATTTTATTTAAACATGTGTTGAAAAATGCCATGCTGCCTATTTTAACCGGTGTGGTGGTATTAATTCCCAGCTTATTTTTAGGCAGTCTTATTTTGGAATCATTTTTTTCTATTCCGGGGTTGGGCAGTTATACGATAGATGCAATTCGTTCGCAAGATTTTGCTATTGTCCGCTCAATGGTGTTTTTAGGATCGGTGCTTTATATTGTGGGACTCATATTAACAGATATTTCATATACATTGGTTGATCCCAGGGTTAGGTTAAATTAGGTAAACTATGACTTTTACATTCACATTTTTATGGACAGATATTATTTTTTATCTGCTCATTCTATCCGTTGTTGGACTATGCTTTTGGCAAAATAGTCATGGACACAAGACCTGGCGTCGCGTGTGGTGCTCACGCGTGGGGATGAGCACTAGCGTTATTTTATTTTTTTATATATTAATAGCTTTATTAGATTCAATCCATATTCGCGTTGTTGATGCGATACAAGTGCAAAGTGTTTTAGATATTATTTTATCACCGCTCGATAAACCCTTAGAAAAAACTTATATTCCGCCATTTCATGATGTGACTGTGCAAAATATTTTATCGGTTATTATATCTGTCATACCGTTAATAGTGTGCATTTGGTTATTATTTATATCTGCCATTTATTTGATTGCTGGTCAATATTTATGGCAGCAAGATATTTGTTGGCCGACCTTGATATTTACCATAGGCATTATGCTATTTATTACCATCAGTTTATATGCATTATCACGTCAATATCATATTTTTGGTACGGATAAAATTGGTCAAGACGTTTTTTATCAAGCGGTAAAGAGTATACGGACAGGCATTATGATTGGAACCTTGACCACCATTGTTATGCTGCCTTTTGCGTTATTGATGGGCACTATGGCCGGGTATTTTCGCGGCTGGATTGATGATGTGATTCAATATATTTATACGACCTTAAGTTCCATTCCAAGTGTTTTATTAATCGCTGCAAGTGTGCTGATGTTAGAAGTATTTATGGGGACTCATCCCGAATGGTTTGTAAATACTATAGCGCGGGCAGATGCAAGGTTACTTGCACTGTGTGTTATTTTAGGGATTACCAGCTGGACCAGTCTGTGTCGATTAGTGAGAGCAGAAACACTTAAAATACGCGAACTGGATTATGTCATGGCGGCAAAGGCTTTAGGGGTTAAAGATTTTGGAATTATATTACAACATATCTTACCTAATTTAATGCATATTATTTTAATTACGATAGTGTTAGATTTTAGCGGTCTTGTTTTAGCTGAAGCGGTTTTATCTTACATTGGCGTGGGGGTTGATCCGAGTATGCAAAGTTTTGGCAATATGATCAATAGCGCGCGGTTAGAACTTGCCCAAGAGCCGGTTGTTTGGTGGTCATTAACGGCAGCATTTATATTTATGTTCGTGTTGGTGCTCTCTGCTAATTTATTTGCGGATACGGTGCGTGATGCATTAGATCCTAAATTGCAATAAAAGGGAATTATGATGGATCATGATGTGCTCACTATAAATCATCTGCACACTTATTTACCGAGTCGCGAAGGCTTAGTGCATGCGGTTGATGATGTGTGTTTAACCATTAAAAAAGGACAAACCCTTGCGCTCGTCGGTGAGTCTGGTTCAGGCAAAACGGTGACTGCACATTCAATTGCGCAATTATTACCTGAAAATACTATCTATGGCCAAAATAGTCAGATCAAATTAGGTGATATTGATTTATTAAATTTATCGGAAGTAGAGTTACGGAAAATTAGAGGCAAGCGTATCGGTATGGTGTTTCAAGAACCCATGACTTCTTTAAATCCAGTGATGACGATTTATGATCAGATCAGTGAAGTATTGCGTGCACATACCCATATGAATAAAAAAGAACGCATGGAACGCGTGATGGATTTGCTACATGAAGTTGGCATCCCTGATATCAAACGCGTCATGTATAATTATCCCCATCAATTTTCGGGTGGTATGAAGCAGCGGGTGATGATTGCCATGGCATTGGCATTGAGCCCAGATCTACTGATTGCAGATGAACCTACAACTGCGTTAGATGTAACCGTACAAGCGCAAATATTAGCGTTATTCAAAAAAATTCAGCAACAATTTTCTATGGGGATTTTATTAATTACTCATGATCTCGGTGTTGTGGCAGAAGTTGCTGATACCGTCGCTGTAATGTATGCAGGGCAAATTATTGAATATGCAACGAGCCAAGTGTATTTTTCCCGCGCACAACATCCTTATAGTCAACGTTTATTTGAATCTTTGCCTAATATCAATAAGCGACATTACGCATTAGATGTGATTCCAGGACATCCACCCAGTTTAATAGATGTGCCACAAGGTTGTCGATTTGCACCACGATGCCGTTATGCTTGGGATTTATGTGAACAAGTCACGCCGGCTTTGACGGCAACAGAAACGCAACAAGTGCGCTGTCATTTATATACCAAGGATGATCCATTAACAGACTTACCGAAATTTGAAAAAGTATTATTACCCCATGAACAATCAAAGCATAGTTCTGAGACGATTTTAACTGCGCAGGATTTAAAAGTTTATTTTCCTATTCAACAAGGTTTATTTCGTCGGACTGTAGATTATGTGAAAGCAGTAGATGGGGTGGATTTAACCCTGCAGTCTGGACAAACATTAGCGATAGTGGGGGAGTCAGGTTCAGGCAAAACAACTTTAGGTAAAGCTTTATTAAAATTAATTCCAATAAGTTTTGGTAAAATAGTATATTTAGGTCATGATTTACATACGCACACGCAAATTATTTTTCAAGATCCATATAGTTCGTTAGATCCACGGATGCGGATTGGGGAAATTATTGCTGAAGGTTTGTTTACGCCAAGCCGTGAACGGGTAAAGTTTTTATTAGAACAGGTGGGTTTGTCTGCGGCAGTCATTGATCAATACCCTCATCAATTTTCGGGTGGACAAAGACAACGTATTGCCATTGCCAGAGCGCTCGCAGTTTCACCTAAAATTATTATTTGCGATGAACCCACGAGTGCACTTGATGTATCTGTGCAAGCTCAGATTGTTAACCTACTTAAAAATTTGCAACAAGAATTAGGGATAGCCTATATTTTTATTAGCCATAATCTTGCTGTAGTATCTTACTTAGCTGATACCATAGCGGTGATGTATGAAGGTAAAATAGTTGAGTCTGCTGACGCAGAAACACTATTTTCAGCACCGAAGCATCCCTATACTCAGGCTCTTTTATCAGCAGTACCTGAAGTTACATCTCCGGAATGAGATAATCACGTTTTTTATTGTGAGATATTCGCCATACCTATGATTTGTACATAGCGTTTTTAAATTCTGTCTCTATAATTTAAAAATATCGTATTGTTTGGAAGCATGTGTTATTCGACTATGTTTCAGATAGTGTCTAGGTTATCTAAATGTTCTTCAAGTTAATTCTTATATATAAGAGGATAAAATAATGACTAAAGGTATCAGTTTCAAATTCGCACTTTTAGGTTGCGTTTCATCATGTTTGATGAGTGCAGCGTATGCAAATACAAGTAATGAAGGGATAGTGACCCTTGAGCTGTTGGCAGGAGAAGACATCAGAGGCGTTACTTGCGGCGCAGATGATCGTTATTACACATTCCAATTAACTAATGGAACAGATGATGATTTAACTATTAGAAAAATTCATGTTGAAAATAACAGCGGCCATGATAGTCCAATTGATTTTCATCATTTTGTAAGAAATACAACTCCAGTATCAGGTGAGTGCCAATGGGATGGTAATGTTCTTGATGAAGGCGATGATTGCTTAATTACTGTCAAAGTTGATGCAGATAGTCTTGACTGCGGCAGCGCAATTCCAGTAGAAGCTGTTTTTACTGGCGAATTAGAAGTTGAATATAGTGATGCAGAATTTAGTGAAATTGAAGCAGATATCACAATTCCAGTGACCATAGTGGGCTCTGGTGATGATGTTAGCTTGTTAGGTCAAAATCTTTGCGGTACAGAATATTCTCAGCAAGGCCAATGCGATATCGACAGCCTATCAAATTTAGCAGCTACAAATGTCACTGTAGATCAAGATTTAGTAGCAACCTCAGAGACTGCTTATATTTCTTCTAATATTGTTTCAGTTAACGGTGATAAATATCGTGATGATGATATCATCGCTGAAAATGCAAAATCTGATGTGAAAGCAGCATTCAATAATATTATGGATCTTGCAATCGATGGGCCTTTTCTTGCAGATGCACAAGATTCTTCTGTAGGTTTAGGTTTTAGCAGTAATTGTAGATTATTGGCTTATGATTGGTTTAATACTCCTGTAGATCCTATGGATTTAAGTCTAGGAAATGTAGAGCGTACAATTTCTGGCGGTGGTCTATATTGCTTCACTACAGATGATGGCGACACTTTACCAGGCTGTGACGATGTGGAACCTGTGGTCATCAATACAAACGTTATTGTTGAAACCACTCAACCTGCTATTTTTGTCATAAATCCTGAGGTTTGTGATCCTCGTGATGGCAGTTTACCCGATGATTTCTACGCACTTGTGATTGGTGAAGATGGCAATAATGTTGCAAACTTTAATGTGGATACAGATATTGGTGATCCACGTGTAAGTGCGGGTAATCTATATTTCTTTGTAGATGGTAAAGCTGAAATGCATGCTCCTGCAGCAACTTCAGATACTTGCGATCCAACTACAGACCCAGACTGCGATTATAATCTTGCCGGTAGATATATACTAGAAGACTACTTTGAAGCAGATGCTGGTGATTTCCCTGCCAACATCATAGGTAATATCTATTCTACTAGAGGCAGTGTAGGGTTAGTTGAAGGTTATGTTGTAAATGACCCAAATCCAACAGTAGGTACTAAATAAGTTTAGGTAACTAATACAGATTATATAATGAGGATAAAATGATGAGTAAAGTATTTAATTTAAAATTAGCAGTAATGGGTTTTGTATCTTCTACCTGCTTGATTGGTGCCGCTAATGCTGAAGTTGGTGTGACTGGTGCAGTGGTTGAGCTTAAGCAAATAGGCCATCACCATGAAGATGGTATATTGCCTGTTGCCTGTGGAACTGAAGAATTTACAGTAAAGTATAAGTTAAAAAACATAAGCGATGATCCTGCAACTATTACCAGCGTTGATACTATTGTAATTAATCCCGGTGATCATTTTTTTCTTGACCCAGAAAATGAAACTGTAACTGTACTTCCACCAGATGATAAAGATGATTGCGGTTATAAGTTACCATTTACATTGGCAGGCGATAATGATGACGATGGTGATGGTGAATCATGCTATATACATGTACAAATCAATCCTGAATCACATGCCGTTCAAGCTCTTTGTGAAGACAATGTATTTGACCCCGCAATAATAATCGACAGAACTTTAGATGTTGAAGGTTATGTAGATTTTGGTGGTGCAACTGCTCCGATTACATTTCCAATTACAACATTGGGTGCAGCTGAAACATTGTCAATATTAGGTAATAATATTTGTGATGAATCAGAGAGTTCAAACATCTTACTGCCTTGCGATAATGGTGATTCAAGCCTAAATGCAGGTTTCAGTACAGTAGAGCAGAATGTAGCTGTATATGGTTGGGGAAATGGATTACTAAATCCTGATGGATATATTACACCGTCATTAAGTGGTTACCCACATGCTTATGATGGTGATGATAGAGAAACTGATCGTTTTATTGATGATTCTGAAGCTGCATATAATAATTTATTAGCCATGGCAAGTGATGTTTGTAGTGGTGGTGCTAATCAATATCCAGCATATCTAACAAGTAATCAGACTGTTCCTCCTACTATTGAGATTCCTGTTTCACAAGCTATAGAAATAGATGGTGCAGGTGAAGGTATGCCCACCTTTATATGTACTGACACACATGATATTACTCAAATAGATAATACGATTACATTAGATGGCGCAGGGATTTATGTCTTCGTTATTAATCCAATCCTACCTGTTGACCCAGATGACTTTATTTCGCTTAACTTCTTAGCAAATGCTGATATGGAATTAACTTGTATTGATGATAGCGATCCAACTACATGTGCGGAATCTGGTGATGTATTTTGGGTAGTGAATGGTCAGATGGAAGTTGATCCAACATCTCCAGATGATAATGATAATCCAGTAGTGGATAATCTTTACGGATCATTTTTATTAAAAGGTGGTTTGGAATTTGATACAGCAATGAATACTGGAACTAACATTATCGGTAGAATTTTATCATTTGATGGTGAAAATGTTATACTAGATGGTACTACAGTGACAGCACCTGAAGACGAAGATGATACTACTGTTCCAGATTCTATCTAATAGGACTTGACTGTAAGCTGTAAAAAGGGGAAGCTGTTCATTTGAATGTTTCCCCTTTGTTTACACAAAGGAATTGTTTTAGTTTTAATATTTAGTATTTTTGAGAAGGAACTTAACTAATGTCTACACAACAAAAAATTCTCCTGGCAAGTACACTCTTGGCGTTCAGTTCAACTGTCGCTTTGGCTGATGAAAATGAAGATCAGCTTGATACTGGCTTTCAACTTAATTTTATGGCTGGTTTGACTTCACTTGAGCAAGATGGTCATTATGATTTCAGTACAACTGAAAAAGACAGTTTGATTCAAGATGGCACTGATTGGAGTTCTTGGACAATTGCCGTTGGTGTAGGCTATCTTTACCCTCTACAAGAAGCTGAAGACGATGCTGAATTGACTTGGTTTCCTGCCATAACACCAGAATTAAATTTATATTATCTAAATGGTAGTGACATCGAAGGCGATGTATATCGTTACCAAGATCCTGATTTAAATGATGGGACTTATACAAGCGAATTTAGTAGTACCCGTTTAATGTTAGATTTTGATCTGACAGTAATTGAGATTGAAAAATTTTCTGTATTTGCATTAGCCGGTTTGGGAATTGCTTTTAATAGTACAGATTTAAATGTAATGGTAAACGAAGAACATAATTTCCCTGATTTCTCATTGGATTCAAATGAAAGTACTGCATTTGCTTATGAGTTCGGTGCAGGCTTTGGCTATGCTATTACAGATGATTGGGGCGTGTCATTGGAATATCTATACGCAAATCTAGGTGAAGCAAATGTTTCAGGCTCTTCACCAATACCAGGAGATCCTGATGATTTAGTGATCGATAGCTCAGATATTGACATGACATCACAATCAATTATATTAGGAATGACATTTGCGCTTTAATTTAAATCATAAGGAAATACAAAATGAAAATAAGATTTAAACATCATATTGCACTTATTAGTCTTTGTGCAAGCGGTGTATTTATGCAATTTGCTCAAGCAAATTCATGTGACGAAGGCTGTGATGTTATTATTGAACCACCTGAATTGACTCCCGTCGCTTGTGGTCCAACTTCACAAATTTTTCCTTATAAAGTCATTAATTTAATTGGTAAACCAATTGTCATCGAAGACTGGGATATATTGACAGATGATCATGATGGCGAAAGAGATGGTGATTCTTGGCCAGACATTAAGGATCTTGTTACAATTCAATCTTCTAAAGATTGCAAAGCAAATGAAGCCAACACAGAAGAATGTTGTGAGTTGGGTGAATCTTTTACCGACGAATGTATAGTCAATGTATCTATTAATACCACAGAAATAGGATCTTGTCCTGCTGGAGGTTTACGAGGAAATATTGACAGAACTTTACGACTTGATATAGAGAGTTGGCAACCATTTGCTTATGCGCCTATCGATCTAAAAGTTACTAAAAAAGGTGATTTACGTGATTGGACTTACCTTGGTCCTAGCGTAATTAACTTTGCCGATGCAAATGCGCAAGCGAATAAAAACGTGGGACAAACAGATGATGATGGATTTATTACTGAAGATAAAATCGATTTAGGACCAGGTGCAAATTTTTACCTGTGGTATCAAACTAAAACCATGAATGCATTAGCTAATTTAGAAGCTGTCTTTTTGAACTACTATCTTTACTATTTTAGTAGTACTGAGATTAGTAGTAAACTGGGATCTAACGGTGATGAAGCCGAGTTAGCGGCTAGTTTTTATAAATTTAATCCAAAATATTGGCCTGTAACACTTGATGGAACACTTACGATTAATGGTGGAAAGAATCAAGAAGCAGTGTTTGTGCTAGCTGGTTTTGAAGATTCAACTCCAGAGAAGATTATTTTCAGTGTATTGCAAGGCGGAAAAATAGAACTTAAAGGTGGAATTCGTCCTGAAAACGTAACCTTTGTTTTGGATAATGGTTCCGCTGAAACAGAAGGTGATTGTACACTTGTAGGCACTTATATCATTAATAATGGTGGATTTGAAGATGAACCTGTGGATCTCGCTGGCCCTTGTTATATTAACGGGAGTGTTTTCGTATTAGTTGATGATGATGATTCAGATCCAGATGAACCGCCATTTGATCCTGAAGATACTAACATCAATTTATTTGGTACGACTGCAAATACACCATAATAGATTGTTGGGAATTAAAAAGGGGAACATTGTTCCCCTTTTTTTATTGCTGAATATTTTTAAGCACCACGTGGGATTTTAAGTTTTTGTCCAATCTGCAGATTATTTGAAGACAAATTATTATATTGTTGTATCATCGCCACACTTGCACCATGGGTTTTACTGATTTGATTTAATGAATCACCTGCTTGAACTACATAACTGTAAGTTGCTTTCTTTACAGGTACATAATTGGCTAGTGCAGTTTCAAAGATTTCTACTTTATCATGAGGTATTAATAACGTATCGGTGTTATTAGCAATAATGGTTTGGGTAAAACCAGGATTCATTTCAAGTAATGTTTCAGGTTCAACATCCGCTAAATCAGCTGCAATAGTGATATCTAAATAATCTTCCACATCAATATCAACTACAGCCACTTGTGGTTCATCAGGAACAACAGGTAGTTCCATATCATGACGTTCATAGTGCTTTACTACATCAGCAAGGGCAATCAGTTTAGGGACGTAATTTAATGTTTCTTTAGGTAGGTTATTTAAATCCCAGAAACTAGTACCACGACCAGCGGCTTTATTTTTCGCAATTTCTTTATTAATACGGCCATGGCCCACGTTATATGCAGCTAACACTAAGTGCCAATCATTGTCATAAACAGTTGCTAAATACGCTAAGTGATTTAATGCCGCATCTGTAGATTCTTGCACAGAACGACGGCCATCATACATGCTGTTTTGAACAATCTTATAATGCTTAGCTGTAACAGCCATTAACTGCCATAAACCTGTAGCACCGGCGTGTGAGCGCGCATGTGGATCATACATACTTTCAATTACTGGAATTAATACAAATTCCATAGGCAAATCGCGCGCTTTAATTTCTTCCGCTATATAATAGAGATAAGGTTCAGCACGGCTAAAGACTTTTTCAATATAATCAGGGTTGTTAAGAAACCAGGTGCGATGGGTTTGCACAAGCTTTTGCTCTGTGGCATGATCTAAGCTAAAATCAGCGCGCAGGCGATCCCATAAGTTGTCGTCGTCGTGTTCGGTGGGAATTGGGCGTTCGCTTGATTCTGGTATTAAAGGCACTTGTAATGCACCAGAACTCACGACCAATCCTACGACGATAAAGAACAATGATAAATGCTTGATAAACTTATTTATTGTGTTCATAGTCCATATTGTACCAGTTCTAGGTCAAAAAATGAACCCCTAAACAGGGATTATTTTTGAATATCTATTAAAATCAAGAGGTTATAGGTTGATAAAGAAAGTAGAATTATTTACAGATGGTGCTTGTAGAGGCAATCCAGGTCCTGGAGGTTGGGGAGTCATCCTACGTTATAATGGTGTGGAGAAGCATCTAAAAGGCGCTGAAATCATGACTACCAACAACCGTATGGAGCTTATGGCAGCGATTTGTGGTTTAAATGCAATAAAAGAGCCTTGTCAGGTGGAAATTACCACAGATTCTCAATATGTAAGGCAAGGTATTACTACTTGGATACATAATTGGCGTAAAAATGGCTGGCGAACAGCGGCTAAACAGCCCGTGAAAAACGCCGATTTGTGGGAAGCATTAACCAGCGCTTTAGAAAAACATCAGGTAGAATGGCATTGGGTAAAAGGCCATAGTGGCCATAGAGAAAATGAACTTGCAGATGAATTAGCCAATCAGGCAATAGATGAGTTGGAATAAAATTTTGCCCCCTTTCATAAAGGGGGCGAATGCTTTATAAGGATATATATGCGTCAAATAGTACTCGACACAGAAACAACGGGCTTGAGCCCGGAAGCAGGGCATCGCATTATCGAAATCGGTGCACTTGAATTAATTAATCGCCGTTTAACCGGTAAACAATTTCATTATTATTTAAATCCTGATCGTGATGTCGATTATGGTGCACAAAAAGTCCATGGCTTAACCCGAGCATTTTTAAAAGATAAACCCCGTTTCCCAGAAATTGTGCGCGAATTCCTAGCGTTTATTCGCGATGCAGAATTAATCATTCATAATGCGCCCTTTGATATTGGTTTTTTAAATTATGAATTATCGTTACATGATAAATCTTTAGGCATCATTTCAGATTATGCACAAGTACTGGATAGTTTAGTGCTCGCCCGCAAACAACATCCCAATCAAAAAAATTCACTCGATGCGCTCAGCAAGCGTTATGAAATAGATTGTTTTGATCGCGAGCTTCACGGCGCTTTATTAGATTCAAAAATTTTAGCACAGGTTTATTTATCAATGACGGGTGGTCAAGCCGATTTATCGCTTGAACTTGAAGAAAGCAGCAAGGTTATTGTAGAAAATAAAGAACAGGCAGAACAACAACATCAACCTTTTAAAGTCATTTATGCAGATACAACAGAGTTGGCAATACATGAACAATATCTACAAAAAATAAAAGAGGCCAATCGTGGGCAATGTGTGTGGTTACAAGACTAATGTGATTCATGATTACCAAGCATTCCTAAGCGAACTAGGTAATGCCGATTTAATTCTCACACCTACGCGGCGTCTTGCCAGCCGTCTTAATCAAGATTATGCAAAACTACAAGCCAAGCAAAATAATAGTGTCTGGAAAATTGATATTATTTCACTTAATGGTTGGCTAGAAAGACTTTGGCAGGAACGGCAAGATGATGTAGATCAAACTTATATGACACGTTTAAATGCTTGGCAAAATTTATTGATATGGCAATCATTCACCGATAATAATGAACAGCTGGCCCGCCTGGCTATACAAGCGTGGAGCAGTTTGAAAGAGTGGAATATTGATTGGCAATCGATTGATACCCATAGTGTATCATCAGATATTCAGGTTTTTTTAACTTGGTGTCAACACTACCAAGCACGCTGCGATAAAGAAAATTTATGTGATTCGGCAAGCATGCTCGCGCTGCTTAAGCCCAATGCAAATAACATAAATAAAATATATTTAATTGGTTTTACAGATATAAAACCTGCAGTTTTAAAGTTATTGGAAAGTGTAAACACCTCTATTGAAATATTAGAATATCGAGTGCCTGATGCGATTATAAATCATACGCCGCAAGTTGATGCAAATTCTGAATTAGTACAAGCAGCCCTGTGGGCTAAAGCATTACTCAAGCAAGAGTTAAGCGCACCTATAGGCATCATTATTCCAGATTTAGCCAAACGGTTTAATGAAGTTGAAAATATATTTTCAAGAATTTTGATGCCTGAAACATTATTAGCTAATCACTATCATGATCAAAAACCCTATAATATTTCATCAGGTAATAAATTATCAGATTTTCATATTATTGCCACAGCATTTAATTTATTACGGAACCTGTCATTGCAAGCGGAGCGAAGCAACCCAGGTGATTGGTCTGAAACCATAAAAAATCATTTACATTCTTCTGGCTGGCCAGGTGAGCGTGTATTGAATAGTTTAGAGTATCAAGTCGTCAAACGTTTTTATGAATTGTTAACTGATTATGCCACCCTAGATAGGGTACAAGAAAAAATATCATATATAACTGCAGTCAACCAAATTTATCAACAGGCCAGCACGGTTATATTTCAAGGTGAAAGTGAGCATGCGCCTTTACAAATTCTGGGCGCCTTAGAAGGCGAGGGATTGTATTTTCACGCATTATGGGTAATGGGCTTGCATCATGAAAACTGGCCGCCACCCTCAGCGCCACATCCGTTTTTGCCGATTGATTTACAGCGTCAACATCACATGCCACATGCGAGTCAAGAGCGTGAATATATTTTCGCAAGCCATTTAACCGAGCGCTTTACCGAGCAGGCACATCATGTGATTTTAAGTTACCCACAAATTATCGAGGATAAAACATTATTACCCAGTCACTTAATACGTGATTATCCCATTTTAAATCAAAAAATTCATGATGAATTAGCGGTATTCGATCCAAACTTAAACCTTGAAACATGGCAAGATGTAAATGTACCCTTTAAAAAAGATAAAGTATCAGGTGGTGTCGGTTTGTTGCAGTCGCAAAGTGTTTGTCCATTTCAAGCATTTGCACGTTATCGTTTGAAAGTAGCGATTGAAGAACCCGCACAAACCGGGCTCACATTTGCAGAGCGCGGAGAACTGACGCACGCAGCTTTAGAGTTTTTTTGGAAAAACATTGAGACATCAAGTGCTATGCATGCGCTCAATAATGATGAGTTAAATGAGATGATTAAAACATCCGTTGATCATGCGTTAAAGCAGTTTACGCCCAGCAAACATTTAGATTTAGAAAAAATCAGATTACATAAATTATTAAATGAATGGTTACAGCTCGAAAAAACCAGACCCGAATTTAAAGTAATTCATACTGAAAAAAGTATTGATATTAAGTTATCAAATCTCAAATTACGTACACGCATAGACAGGATAGATCAGCTACCTTCTGGAGAAGTTATTTTAATTGACTATAAAACGGGGCAGATTTATCAAAATGATTGGTTAGAGGCACGTCCACGACAAGTGCAATTACCGCTCTACGCCATTAGTTTTCCAATCGCAAGCAGCGTTGCGATTGCAAAAGTAAAAGCCAATGATCTGCAATTTCAACATCACACAGAATTTGATTTATCCTGGGATGAGATGAAAGTGCATTGGCAAAATGTTTTAAGCGAGCTTGCCGATGAATTTTTTGAAGGCGAAGCTATCGTTGCGCCCCTAGATGGCGAGCATACTTGTCAATATTGTGGCTTAGCATTATTATGCCGAATTAGGAGCGCATAATGGATGCAATGATTAGACAACAAGCGCTGAATCCCACACAATCTTTTATTGTAGAAGCCCCTGCAGGATCAGGCAAAACTGAATTATTAGTACAAAGATTTTTAAGTTTACTATCAAGTGGCGCACGTTTTCCAGAAGAAATATTAGCCATTACCTTTACGAGAAAGGCTGCACATGAAATGCGGGGTCGTATTATCACGGCTTTAGAAAAAGCCAAATTAAATGATATTACGACCATGCAATCAACAACCGTTGAATTGGCAAAAAAAGTTTTAGTGCGTGATGCAAAAGAAAATTGGCAATTATTGGCTAATCCTAATCGTATGCGCATTCAAACTATCGATGCGCTTTGTATGTATTTAACTCAGCAAATGCCGATTATTTCTGGTCTCGGTGGACAAGCCCATATGGCGACTCATCCAGATGAACTTTATAAAAAAGCAGTACAAGCATTACTTGCAATGCTCGATGAAGAAAGTCCTATTCAAGATGCACTCATTACTGTTTTTAATCATTTTGATAATCAATACAGCACCATAGAAGCTGAATTAATGAAAATGCTCAAAAATCGTGATCAATGGCTGCCCTATGTTGTCGGCATTCATAATCACGATCAACTGAAAGCTCAATTTGAAACTCATTTGCAGCGCATACAAAGTGAAGCTTCAAAAAATGTTAATGCGCTTTTTCCTATAGAAATTCTAAAAGAACTAGTGCCCCTTGCTGAGTATGCAGATAAAGAGTTAACTACATTGTTGCTAACACAAGAAGGTACTTACCGTAAACAAGTAGATAAACGCTTAGGTTTTCCTGCGGATGCAAAAAATGATAATAAAAAAATAATGCTAGAGATTTTAGAGAAATTACAAGATTATGAAGATTTAAGAATTGCACTCATTAATTTACGTGAAGCACCACCTGCGCAATATACACAAGAGAGCTGGGAATTTTTACAAGCATTAATTACCTTATTGCCCCTATTGGCAGCACAATTATGGCTGATATTCCAGCAGCATAAACAAATCGATTTTATAGAAGTATCTACAAGAGCCTTGCAAGCATTGGGAGATGAAGAGTGTCCTACGGATCTGGCTTTGGTGCTCGACTATCAATTGCAACATATTTTAGTGGATGAATTTCAAGATACTTCCATCACACAGTTTAGATTATTGGAAAAATTAACTTATCAGTGGCAGCAGGGTGATGGACATACTTTGTTTCTTGTTGGCGATCCAATGCAATCGATTTATCGCTTTCGACAAGCGAATGTGGGTTTATTTTTAAAAGCAAAATTTAATGGCATAGGTAATATTCACTTAACTCCATTACAGTTATGTCAAAACTTTAGATCTCATCCTGTATTAATTGATTGGCTGAATCAAACAATGCCTAACATAATGCCGCAATCACCCAATATAAGCCTAGGTGCTGTGCCATTTACATCATGTCAAGCTACAAAACAACAGGATGACAAGGGATCTTTAACATGTTTACTGGCTGATGATGCGATGATTGAGGCCGCAATAGTTGTAGATGAAATAAAAGCTTTAATACGTAAGCATCCTGATTGGCAGATTGCAATATTAGTACGGGCACGTAGCCATTTAGCGCATATTTTACCGCTATTGAAATCAGAAAATATTCCCTATCATGCACTTGAGATTGAACCGCTCGCAACACAAGCGGTTATTCAAGATTTGCTGGCTTTAACTTTTGCATTATTAGATGATAACAATAAACTTGCATGGCTTGCCTTATTACGCTCGCCCATGTGTGGCTTAGCATTAGCTGAAATAGAAATTTTGGCTACCTTTGATGAACAACAAAATATTTGGCATTTAATGAATGAGCCTTTGGTTTTAGAATTATTAACAAGCAAAGGACGTGCACGTATTGAAAGATTAACGCGTGCACTGCAACCGACTATGAATGAACGTGGCCGCATGCCACTTGCGCGCTTTGTTGAAAGCGCATGGGTAGCGCTCGGCGCGCAATTTTACACTTTAAAAAAGGATAGAAAAAACATTGATGCATTTTATCAATTATTAACTGATTTAGAATCTGAATATCAGTATATTGATATGCACGTCATTCATGAGAAAATTTCCAAGCTTTATACGGATGAACTGCAATCGTCTGATAATCCTATTCAAGTAATGACTATCCATAAAGCTAAAGGTTTAGAATTTGATGCCGTGTTTTTACCCGGACTTTCACGAAGATCCGCATCTAATTCACCGCCTTTATTACGTTATATTGAACAGACATTAGATGAAGGTACTTATTGGTTACTTGCACCTGTGCATGCAAAAACTGCTGAGCATGATCCTATTTATCAATATTTGGGTCGTTTAGAAAAACATCAAGATGCATATGAAACGCAACGTTTATTATATGTTGCCTTAACACGTGCTAAATACCAATTACATTTATTTGCAGTGCAAGATCCTGAAAAGCCGAGTATATCCTCGCAAAGTTTATATGGTTTACTTGCCCCGTCATTGCGAGCGGAGCGAAGCAACCCAGGTGAATTGCCAAGCTACACTCGCAATGAAGTGCAAAATAAGCGAATCCCACTTAATTGGCAAATGCCCAATCCATGGCATGATTGGCTGTTCAATCAGCCTGAAATTACCCTTACAGAAAATGAAGTAGATACCACTTTATTTACGCCAGAAAATATCATGCGAAAACATGTGGGCACTTTATTGCATCGAATATTAAAATATATGGCTGAAACGGGTAATCATAAACTGGATTTGAAACGTGCCAAAATTCAATTATTAGAACTAGGCGTTAGCATCGCTCAAATTGAACCTGCAATTAAAATTTTATCACAAGCAGTAGATGGGATTATAAGCGATTCACGAGGCCAATGGATATTGCAACCTCATCAAGATGCATTATGTGAACATGTGCTACATACGCATTTTAAAAATAAATATACGCGTATAGTCATAGATAGAACGTTTATTTTTGAAGGCGAACGTTGGATTATTGATTATAAATCAGGCCAAGAAAGTGATGATCACACTGCCCAATTACAAGCCTATGCACATGTGATGCAAAAAATGGACCCTCGTCCAATCAGATTAGCCTTATATTTTCCATTAACCCGTAATTGGAAGGAGTTAGTATGAAACACTTAAATCATGCGTTAGTCGTTGCGATTTCATCACGGGCATTATTTAATCTCGAAGAATCTCATCATATTTATGAAGCACAAGGTGTTGAGGCTTATCAGGACTATCAAATTAAACATGAGAATGATCCTTTAAAACCAGGCTCAGCTTTCCATTTAGTGCATAAATTATTACACTTGAATGAGGGGCAAAAAGATCCATTAGTTGAAGTGATTTTATTATCACGTAATAGTGCAGATACAGGGTTGCGGGTTTTTAATTCAATTAAACATTATGATTTAAATATCACGCGTGCAGTATTCACAAGTGGCCAGACGCCATATCCTTATGTGTCAGCATTTGGCGCGCATTTGTTTTTATCTGCAGATCCGCGTGATGTTATCCAAGCTTTGGAGGCAGGCTTTGCCGCTGCCACTATTCTTTCATCCGTAAGTAATGCTAATCAATCTGAACAATTGCGCATTGCATTTGATGGTGATGCTGTATTATTTTCAGATGAATCTGAGCGTATTTATCAAGAGCAAAATTTAGAAGCATTTAATGACAATGAATCTAAAAGTGCAGATAAACCCTTATCCGGTGGACCTTTTAAACCAGTGCTTGCTGCATTAGCGCATATACAAAGCTTATTTCCTGCTGAAAGTTCACCTATTCGTACCGCGCTTGTAACAGCGCGCAGTGCACCTGCACATGAGCGTGTGATTCGCACACTACGTGCTTGGAATATTCGTTTAGATGAAGCTTTATTTTTAGGCGGTTTAAGTAAAGGTGAATTTTTACGCGCATTTGCGGCGGATGTTTTTTTTGATGATCATCCAGCACATATAGAGGCCGCGCAACAACATGTTACTGCAGGACATGTTCCGCACGGTATTAATAACACAAAAAAAAACACCCCGTAAACGAGGTGTAAATCCAATTGTAGTTGGAGATTGACATTAACGATCTTAATGTCTTGCTCATAAAAATAAAACAGCAGATCTCGCTTTATAATGTAAGAGATCTGCTATAAGAATTGTTTAATATTAGAGCTGATGTTTATTCGCCCCCTTTACGAAAGGGGGCCGCGCTTCACGGGAGGATTTGACGATCTTAGAATTATTAATCCGCTTGTTGTTGCGTACCGATCGCTTTAATCCGTGCATTTAAACGGCTTTTATAACGAGCAGCTGCATTTTTATGAATTAAACCTTTAGTGGCTAAACGATCAATAATAGGCTGAGCAACGCGAAATGCCGCATTGGCTGCCGCTTGATCCATGCTTGCAATGGCTTTACGAACCTTCTTAATTAAGGTACGCAACATAGATTTACGACTGGCATTATGCAAACGAGTTTTCTCACTCTGTATCGCACGTTTCTTCGCTTGAGCTGAATTGGCCACATTGACTCCTTGGATTAAAGACTAAAAGAGCCTATTGTGTTGATTATTGACTGATTTGTCAAGTATTTGGTTTAGTTAGAAGCCCTTAAATAGTGCTAGCAGCGCAGCGAAATCAATATTTAAACTTAGAATGGCTAAGATAGTCCACAGGGTGTTTTTTAAGGTGAAAGCGCGCATCTCGCTTACAGCGGTAGTAATTTTAGCTTCAAGTCGTTGTTCAACGCCATCGATTTTAGCTTCAAGTCGTTGCTCAACACCATCGATTTTAGCTTCAAGTCTTTGTTCAACGCCATCGATTTTAGCTTCAAGTCGTTGCTCAACACTATTGATTTTAGCTACAAGTTTATGTTGAACTTCTGAAATTTCAGCGCGAAGCTTATGTTCAGTTTCAATTAAATCTGCACGTAGTGCATATTCTGAGTATCTTAAATCCTCTTGAGTCACCATGCGAGCTAAAGTCGATTGTAAAACATATATTTCTGCGCTCATAAGACCTTGGACCTGTGTATCAGAAAAATGATGTTCTGATAATAGCTTCATATACTTAAATGTATCAAAATATGGTTGTATCATAGTTGCTTCCTGCATATTATAGTGTATTTATTCATTCTTGTTTATTCACAGTATATTAATCTATGGACATTTCCCAAGTCAAATGTTTCTGGGTTATTACTTCATGATACAATATGCCTTTTTTGAATAAAGGTGGCTTGTGGGCAATCTCTTTGTTTTTGATATAGAAACGATACCAGATACGCAAACGGGTCGGCGTTTATATCAATTGGATAATTGCAATGATGATGAAGTGGCGCAGACCATGTTCGCTAAAGTTCGGGCCCAATCTGGGCGGGATTTTTTGCCTTTACATTTGCAGAAGATAGTTGCTATTTCGGTGGTGTTAGCAACAGATAAGCGCGTTAAGGTTTGGTCTTTAGGTGAAATTGAGGCTGATGAAAAAGAAATTATCAGCCGATTTTTTACGGGGCTTGAACAATATACGCCTACTCTGATTTCTTGGAATGGCAGTGGTTTTGATTTGCCAGTGTTACACTATCGATCTTTATTGCACGGCGTAGCCGCCCCAAAATATTGGGAAATAGGCGACTTTGATACCCAGTTTAAGTGGAATAACTATTTAAATCGTTATCATTACCGCCACTTAGATTTAATGGATGTCTTAGCAGGATACCAAGCCAGAGCGAATGCACCATTGACTGAAATAGCCGTGATGTTAGGCTTTCCTGGCAAAATGGGTATGTCTGGAGAAGATGTTTGGCCTGCTTATCAAGCAGGTGAGCTTGAAAAAATTCGTAATTACTGTGAAACCGATGTCATTAATACCTATTTAGTCTATTTGCAATTTGAACTGATGCGTGGACGTTTGACCCTTGATGGTCATGCAAATGCACAAGCTTTATTGCGGGAGAATTTAATGAGTGAACAAAAATCGCATTTTAATGAATTTCTTATCGCATGGGATAAAGTTTAATGCAGTTAACAATAAAATCACTTAATCATCAAGGGCAGGGCGTAGCTAGCCATGAAGGTAAAACCGTATTTGTCAGTAATGCGCTCGCTGGTGAAGAAGTAATTGTGCGTATCACTAAAACACATCGCAGATATGATGAAGCACTCGCTCTAGAAATTTTATCGCCATCACATGATCGCACAGAACCTGTGTGTCCACATTTTTTAATGTGCGGTGGATGCTCGCTGCAGCATATGCAAGCAAATGCACAAGTGGCGTTAAAGCAAGATGTTTTACTCGAGCAATTACATCATATTGCACAAGCAAAACCAAAAATTATTTTACCACCTTTGCAAGGACCCACAGAAGGCTATCGTCGTAAAGCCCGTATGGGTGTTAAGTTTGTGGATAAAAAAAATAAATTACTCATTGGCTTTCGTGAGCAAAATAATCGTTATTTAGCCGATCTAGAAACGTGTAAAGTATTATTGCCGCAAATAGGCGCGTCGTTTGAACCTTTGCGTGAAGCTTTAATGCAATTATCAAATTATCGCAGCATTGCGCAAATTGAACTGTCTGCGGGCGATCATGTGACGGCTATCATTGTGCGACATTTAGAAGCATTGACAGAAAATGATCTAGATGTGTTAAAAAAATACGGTGCAAATAATAATATTCATATTTATTTACAGCCAAAAGGTCCTGATACAGTACATTTACTTTATCCTGAACAATCAGAATTATCTTATGAAATAGATAATAGTCTCTTAAAATTTAATCCTTTGGATTTTGTTCAAGTCAATGCGAACATTAATCATCAAATGGTAGCAGCGGCATTGGAGCAACTTGAGTTAAAACCAACCGATCAGGTATTGGATTTATTTTCAGGGTTGGGTAATTTTACGATACCCATAGCTAAACGCGCAGCAAAAGTAGTCGGCGTTGAGGGCAGTCAACAAATGGCCAATCAATTATTGGCAAATGCACAACACAATGATTTAAATAATGTTGAAGCTTATATGTATGATTTAACCAAACCCTTAGATGACCAACCTTGGGTGCGCGCCTATGATAAATTAGTACTCGATCCACCGCGTGCAGGTGCACTAGAAATTGCCCAGCAAATAAAACGCTTCCAAGCGAAAAAAATTGTTTATATTTCCTGTCATTTAGCCACGCTTGCTCGCGATACCAAAGTGATTTTAGAGCAAGGCTATGAATTGCAAGCAGCAGGTGTCATTGATATGTTCCCACACACTATGCATGCAGAATCCATGGCAGTCTTTGTAAAGCAGAAGTAATTATTATGGTCCAACTTAAAAAAGAACTACAGTATATTTGGTTAGATGAACCTTTGGTGCAAAAAGCGATCGCCTGGGTGAACGCGCAATCATCATCTACTGATTTGTTGACTCAAGGCCAAGTGATGGCTGATATTTTATTTGATTTAAATATGGATGCACAGTCATTAGCTGCAGCTATTATTTTCCCAACAATATCTGCTTTAAAGATCAAAACTGAAATTTTAAATACTGAATTTTCACCGCAAATGTCTAAATTAATAAATGGCGTTCTGCAAATGGATGCCATCCAAGGGTCAAGTAAAATGCTACTTGCCATGGTGGAAGATGTGCGTGTAGTTTTGATTAAATTAGCGGAGCAAGTTTACGTGATGCGACATTTGCGTGATAAAGATACCGAAACACAACTGACCATTGCACATCAAACCATGAATATTTATGCGCCGCTTGCGAATCGCTTGGGCGTTGGGCAAGTGAAATGGGAATTAGAAGATTTATCATTTCGTTATTTACATCCCGATGATTATAAAAATATCGCTAGGCTTTTAGAAGAAAAAAGATTGCAGCGTGAAGCTTATATAGATGATATTTTAAATATTCTGAATAATGCCTTGCGTGAAGAGGGTCTTGAAGCACAGGTTGAAGGCCGCGTTAAACACATCTACAGTATCTGGCGCAAGATGCAAAAAAAGAATTTAGATTATCATCAAATATATGATGTTCGCGCAGTGCGTATTTTAGTACCGGAAATTAAAGATTGTTATGCAGCACTTGGCACCGTGCATCAATTATGGCAGCCTATTACCAGTGAATTTGATGATTATATTGCCCGACCCAAAGAAAATGGTTACCGTTCATTACATACTGCAGTGTTTGGTCCACAAGGTAAAGCCCTTGAAGTGCAAATCAGAACTCATAAAATGCATGAAGAATCTGAGCTTGGGGTTGCATCACATTGGCGCTACAAAGAAGGTGTCAAACATGATGCAGGTTATGAACAAAAACTCGCTTGGTTACGTGAACTATTAGAGTGGCAAATCGATGCAGAGCTGCCCAGTCAATTTGTCGATGAACATATTTATGCTTTAACGCCAAAAGGCGATATTGTTGATTTACCCATAGGCGCAACACCGCTTGATTTTGCATATCATGTGCATACTTCTATTGGCCATCGTTGTCGTGGTGCTAAAGTCAACGGCCATATGGTGCCATTAACTTATAAACTTAAAACCGGTGATCAAGTCGATGTTTTAACCACAAAAGAAAATAAACCCAGTCGCGATTGGCTTAATTTAGAGTTAGGTTATGCTGTATCTGCAAGAACTCGGCAAAAAATACAATCTTGGTTTAGGCAGCAAAATCGTGATCACAATATTGCAACGGGCAAAGCAATGATTGATCGTGAATTAGAGCGACTAGATTTAAAATCATTTAATTACGAACAATTGGCTGAAAAATTTAATTATAAAACGGGTGATGAAATATTAGCTGCAATGGGTCGTGGCGATATTGGTTTTCATCAATTACTGAATGCTGCAGGTGTTTCTTTGCAATCATTAGCGCCTGAACGCGCTCCCAAATTAACCACAGTTAAATCTTCAACTGCAAATATTACTATTAATGGTGTGGGTAATTTATTGACACAATTAGCGAAATGTTGTCATCCTGTGCCTGGGGATTCTATTATTGGATATATTACGATTGGTCGTGGTGTGACGATTCATCGTAAAGATTGTAGTAATATTTTTGAGTTTGAAGAACATCATAAAGAGCGTTTAGTGCAAGTAGAGTGGGGAGAATCTCGTGCGACACGCACCTATGCTGTGAGTGTGCATGTAGAAGCCTACGATAGACCTGATTTATTACGCGATATTACCAATATGTTATCTACAGAAAAAATTTCTTTAAGTGGTTTGCAAACGCATATCAATGCGATGCAACAAACGATACAATTGGATATAGTCATGCAAGTCGTGGATATGTCCACTTTGAGTCGATTATTAGACCGAATGAATAGTATTCCCAATGTCATTAGCGCAAGTCGCTATCAAGAAGCTAAAAATAGGAGTTAAGCAATGCGTATTATATTATTAGGCGCCCCAGGGGTAGGGAAAGGTACACAAGCAAGTTTATTGGCACAAGCGCTTAATATTCCTAAAATTGCAACCGGTGATATGTTGCGCACTGCAGTACAAGAGCAAAGTTCTTTGGGTTTAAAAGCCAAATCATTTATGGATGCTGGGCATTTAGTGCCTGATGATGTCATCATAGGATTAGCTGTAGATAGAATTCATCAAGCAGATTGCCAACCAGGTTTTATATTTGATGGGTTTCCGCGTACACTTGCACAAGCGCAAGCTTTGCAAGAGCATCAGGTAAACATTGATCAAGTGATAGAGATTCAGGTCAGTGATGAAGAAATCATTCACCGCCTAAGTGGTAGACGTATTCATTTATCTTCCGGCAGAATTTATCATACGCACTTTAATCCACCTAAAATAGAGGGTAAAGATGATCATACCGGTGAAGATCTAATTCAACGTGAAGATGATAAAGAAGTAACGATTCGTAAACGTTTGCAAGTGTATCGTGAACAAACAGAAGCGTTGGTTTCTTATTATAAAAATATGCCAGGTGATGCACCAGAATTTCACACGATTTCCGGGGTAGGGGATACGAATGAGATTCATAAGAAAATGTTGGAATTATTGCAATTCAAACGTTAACCACACACTGCGTGGACTACCTACAGTAACATTTGAACGGCGATAACCGTAGTAATAGGTGACATCGTTTATATTTTCGATGTTTAAACGAATGGCTAATTCTTTATCTTGTTCGCGAATGGGAAAGTAATACGCAGCGCCGGTGTCTACGCGTGCGTAAGGATCTAAAATAAATGTATTTTGATCATCACCATAGCGTTCTCCTTCATAAAATACACCTGCATTTACGCCGAAATTATTTAATTTACCTTTATGAAAACGATATTCACCCCATAAAGTCGCAGCAAGTTTCGGAACTGCTGCGGGCTGATTACCTGCAATATCAGGTTCATTATCTTCTGAAAATTCTGCATCTAGCCACATTAGCGTACTTAATATCGTCCAATTTTCATAAACTTTACCTTGCGCGCCTAATTCTAAACCTTGATGGTGTTGTTCACCGCGTTGAATAATAATCACTTCATTAGGATCATCCCCACCTGTTTCCTCGGTGATTGGTTGATTATGCCGTAAAATATCAAACACAGCCGCGGATAACAATAAGTGTGAATCAAATAATTCCATTTTGGTACCCACTTCTACTTGTTCAGAAAAAGTAGGTTCCAGTGCTTCACCAAAATTAACGGCATTTCTATCACTCACAGGTTCATTAAACTCAAAGCCTTCACTGTAACTGATATAGTTACTCCAAAATATAAGTGGTTTGTATAATAATGCTAAATGTGGACTCGTATGATTGATACTGCTTTCATCTAAAGTAGAAGAATCCGCTTGATAAGTATCAAAACGCGCACCCAATATAAATTCCCATTGCGTACTGAGTTGTACCACATCTTGTGCATAAACCCCTATATTATGGGTGAGCACACTAGTCGGATCTTGGAATTCACCAAAGTCAGGTTCATCTAAAGTAGGGGGATCATAAATACTGTAAGTTTGTGTCACAATCGCTTCGGTTTCTTCGGCTTCATGATCCATCAATGAATAGCTTGTACCGAATAATAATTTTTGATCAAGTCCAAGAAATGCTACATCACCCATGGTTTCTACCAAGACATTGTAATAATTCCAAGTATCTAAGCGTCGATAAATATTATATTTAAAATCACCATTATCTTCACTTGATAATAACAAATTACTTAAAATACGATCGCGAGTGACGTATTGATAAAATAATGCGCTGTGCAGTGTCCAATCATATGACAAATCACTATAGTTATCTAAAAATGTATTAATAGAGCTTTGATCAGTTTTAGTCCACTTTTGATTTAAATATGCACTGCGTGGAAGATCTGCAACATGCTCGCCCACTGCGACCAGCCCACTGTCTTGAGGTTGGGTACTGTTTTGCACATTAAAATTAAACCAGGTATCCGTATTATCGAGCGTATCACCATTGACACTCATATCAAATAATTGCCGGTTTTGATAATACACATCACGAAAGCTATTAGCATCTTGCACAGCTAAATTAGCACGATAATCTACCTTGTCAGTACTTTGATTGAGATCAGCATAAGCACGGTAATAGTCCCAACTACCCGCCTGTACGCCGCCATTATTAAAATCTTCATCTTGCGGTTTTTTGGTTATAAAATTAATCATACCGCCAGGCGATCCCGGTCCATATAAAAAAGAAGAGGGACCTTTTAATACTTCAACCCTATCAATAATTTCAATGGCAGGTGAATCTAAAAAGAAATAGAGCAAACCATTGCGTAAATAATTGCCTGTAGGATTTAAGCTAAAACCACGTGAACGAAAATTGGATCGCGTGCCAAAACCACCTTCATTACTGAGACTGGCATCATTTTTGAGAATATCATCAACATTAATAGCTTGTTGATCATCCATGACTTCATCGTCAATAACAGTACTGGACTCAGGACTATCAAGCGGTGCTAAACCAACACGATTGCCAGTTCCAGTCACATCAATGGCTTCTGCTGTGACTTCTATGGTGTCGAAGGTAAAGACCGGCGTTGTATCATCTTCAATGGCATACGCTGTAGTTATACTGAACACATATATAACTAAGCTTGCTAAATAAACTCTGATAACGCTCATAGGGGTTACTTCACTAAATGATTTGCAAATGCAAATGATAATGATTATTATTCGGAATAACAAGAGGAACAGTTCATGTTGGGTTTGACACGTAGTGATGGGGTGTTAATTAGCGCATTGCTTATTTCTATAAGCCTACATTTAGGTTTTCTTTGGTATAAGCCTATGCAGCCTAAAAATACATTTCAAGCGCCTGCAGGGCAGTCTATGGCTGTTACTTTAGGTTCGCCACCTGTACCTAAAAAAATAATTACAGAAGCGCAACCTGTCATTGATGAACTGATTACCACAGCAGCACAAAATACTAAAACTGAAATTATTCCTGAAAAACCAGAGTCAGAAATTGAAGAAATACCACCTGACATTGTAGGTGAACTAGAAGAATTAATAGTGACGCGCGAAGTACAATTAAGCCAAAAGCCCATTGCACCGATTTATCCAGAAAAATCGCGGCGCGAGCGGCAGGAAGGTTTAGTGTTAGTGCGTGCACAAGTAGATGAATCCGGGAACACCCATAAAGTGATCGTTTCACACTCATCGGGTTTTCCATTATTAGATAAAGCAGCGATTGAAGCGGTTTTGCAATGGTCATTTTTGCCCGCAAAAGAAAATGAACAAGCGATTACCGCATGGATAGAAGTTCCCATTGATTTTAAATTGAGGTAAAACATGTTATTAGAAATATTTCACAGTAGTTGGTTGATGTATCCTTTATTTGCTGCATCTATAATAGCTTTCGCTATTATTCTAGAGCGCTTATGTATACTCAATTTTACCTTAAAACGTGCAACAAAGCGTGTGCTTGCCAAAGGTAGTCAAGAAAAAATGACGCATCAAGCAAAGCATGAAATATTCCTATGGGAAAAACATTTAAATATGTTAGGCACGGTAGCAACCACAACGCCATTATTAGGTTTACTCGGCACAGTGCTAGGCATGATTACTATTTTTGATGTCATGATGCAAGAAGGTTTAGGTAAAGCGCAAGAATTAGCAGGCGGTATCAGTGAAGCGTTATTGACTACAGCAGTGGGTATGTCGATAGCCATTATTGCGCTCTTATTTCACCGTTATTTTAACCGCAAAATAAACGGCCTTATTTTACATCTTGAAACGGCGATGATGGAGTGTGCTAAAGATGCGTAGAACAACTCCTGATATCAGTTTAGATTTAACACCCTTGATCGATGTCGTATTTTTATTATTAATATTTTTCATGCTATCTAGTTCATTTGATGAAACACAGTGGTTGGATGTACAATTACCAAGTATTAATGAGCAAGCCGTTGTTGAATCTGATAACACACCTTTTGTGATAGGCATAGATGCGAGTGGCGCGCTGCTGATGCAAGAACAAAACATAGGTACTTTAAGCAATGAAGCATTAAAAAAATATTTAACGGAACACTTGCCTAAAGATCCCATGATAGTTATTCACGGCGATGCCAAAGCACCGCATGAGCGCTTAGTGCAGTTGATGTCGGTTTTGGGAGAATTAAAAATTAGCAATTTGCAAATAGCTGCGATAGCCCAATAGGGTATTTAATTTTTGTATTTGTAGTTTTTTTGTTGATATGACATTCGTATATCTTGCAATCGTTTTAATACTTCCATAGAGGTGGGGCGTGTTTTTGAATGGGGTGAAACCATCTCGCAACACACTTCCCAAATTTTTCTTTCAATAGAGTTGTGGTGTGGTGGATTATCACGATATTCCAAAGCATTTTCAGCTAAATTTGTTTGTGTGGTTTTTTTTGTACAATCAAACGGACTGAAAATATCCATTAAAGTGGCTCCCAAAGCGTAAATATCTGTCTGTTGTGTATGATTGAAACCATTGCTAAAATACTCAAGTGCAATATAGCCATGAGTGACTAAAGCTTTAGAGCCACTTTTTTCACCAGCGCGATGAAGATGATCTAAATCAATAATTGTGCATTTATTATGATAGGCAATAAAATTATTGGGTTTTATATCACAGATAATCAAACCTTTTTGATGACGTTTATTGATTTCTTCAACTGCTGAAATGGCTAATTCTAACTGGTCTGCGAATGATATGTGTTTTTTCATCGATTTTTGATCTTCATAATGAAATAGAACATCTAGCAAATTATCACCGGGTGCAAATTTTGTGATGATATAATCTTTTCCGTCGGTATGAATATGGTTGATATAACAATCATCTTGTTTTAAATTTTGAATGATTTGTGCAATTTCGAGCGGATCGGCATCGCTATATATTTTGATTGCGACAGGTGATGCTGAGTGTGCATCAATCCCAAGCTTTACTCTACCCGAACCGCCAAGGCCTAAAGCAAATCTTGACATAACAAATTTTTCTTTATTCTGTGCAACAAGAATAGAGTGAGTGTATTCTTGTTGTGGATAGCAATAGTTAATAAATGCATGGAGCATCCCATGACGGGTCCGTCTGGTTTTACCTATGTGTTCAGGTAATATTGCAGCGGTTGCGTCTGCAAGCAATTGTAAGGGATTAGTATCTGATTGCTTAATTGCAGTTTGAAGCCCTATAGGTAATTCATCAATGTTTATCATCGCAGCAGTATAAATGAAGAGTCTGATGGCTACCTTAAGGGGATGGCTGCATTGGGCTTAGAGAAGTCGATTGTTGCCATATCTACAGTACGTATGCTGAGATCATCATAAGTACGATAATAAAGTTTCTTATGGGTTAAATCTTTAAATACCACCCATTGGGTGGATTCTAAAGTGGCAGTATTCGTATCACCTACAACGCGAACAAAACCTTTGGGAATATCGACATTATTGATCATATGTTGGCTTAGATTTAAGGCTTCAGTCGCGTCTTTTGGTTTAATCACTGTATTTAACATGACAGCCATTTTTACAAATCTTGAAGGTGGGCTGATATCACCGGGTAAGCCTATCATGCCAGAACCTTGGCCGGTCGCCGTATAAGTAATTCCATCTGCAATCACAGGTTTAGGATTTGTGGGTGAGAGTTGCAAGTAATTGCGCAAATTGGTGACATGCCAATCATAAGTGGGCGAATTGGTCATGACACCCATATGTTCATGAATGTGAAGTTCACCTTTGACATATTCAATCACTATACCTTTGCCAGTACTATCAAATACTGAATAATGGACAGGAAATATCATATTTTGTAGTTGTGGTAATTGTTCAGAAAAAACATAAATAGAGCCAAGTGCGCTACGTACTTCGTCGACGGTTTTAAAATTACCTAATACCCAATCGCCAAACTGTAAATAAGATAACGCTTGTTTTTCTTGGCCCGCAGGCACTGTTTGATATTCTGCTTCATCAGGAAATAATAAGGCTTCAAAAGATAAGCCAGCCTCATTCATGCCATCAATAGGCACTCCTAAACTAAGACCATCAAGAAAGATATAATTGTATTGAGATTTCCAGGAAAGTCCTGCCGCACCATTAGGCGCACTGATATGAAAATCGTGGCCACGGCTCGTGGCAATAATGCTGGAATTCATAGGTTCAGCAAATTCCATACTGCGTGCAATCATAACGGTACCATCATTTGCAATGAGGCGAAAACTAGTACACGCTAACACTGGGCTTATACCCAGTGTAAACGCCGCGCATAATGCTGTTATTTTATAAATAGTCTTCACTTTTTATCCACGCTATAAGCACCTGGACCAAACGCGAAAATATACAAAGCACCGCCTATCATGGCCATATTTTTCATAAATTGAATCATTTGCATTTGTGCCATATCTGCAGGATAGGACCAAAAGTGATGAATTAAGAAACTTGTCAGTAGCGTTAAAAGAAGCAAACAAGCAGCCCCTAAACGGGTATGCCAGCCCAGTAATACCAATAATCCGCCACCTAATTCTAAAATAATGGCAATGATTTCAAGCCCTACTGGGTGCCAGCTAAGCCCCGCACTGGTCATATAAGCCAAGGTAGCCTGAAAGCCAATAATCTTGGCAATGCCGGAAAAAATAAAAATGGCTGAAAAAAGAATACGGGCCATAAGTAATACGGTGTTGTGAGCTTTAGGTTGCATGAATACTCTCCGATAATAATGTTAAAGTCCTTAAGCTAGAGCATAGCAAATATTAAATTTTATGGTAGAGTATGGGATTATTTGGCGCCATAGGAGCAGTAACCAATGCCAAAAAAGAAAGGCCCACTTGAAGAGGGCGATAAATTATTTGATCAAAAGAATTTTGCAGAAGCAAAGATTAAGTATCAACAAGCCGTCCTTTCTGGCAGCGCTGCGGCCAGAAACAATTTAGGTATTATTGCGGTAATAAATGATGAATATAATGACGCTTATCGTTTATTTTATGAAGCAATGCTCGCAGGCGATGTAGATGCTCTTCATAATCTTGGCGCATGCTATGAGTATGGAATTGGCGCTCCAGAGTATATCCCTTGCGCCATACATTATTACGCTAGAGCGTCAATGGCGGGGAATGATCCAGCCACAAAAACATTTGAAAATTATATAAAGGCACAAGCGCAAGAATTAGCCAATACATTGCTTGCATCCGAGACTTCACAGATAACAGATATTATCGAGTCAAAGATAATACAATCTGTTATTCCAGATAATGTCATGACGCCTTTTCAATTATTAAAACATCCTACTAATCGCAAGGTTGTTACCAGTATTTTGCGAGAAGCACAAAAATGTATTGTAAAATCCACATCTCCTAAAGTATTGGCAATTCTTTCCCAATTGTTTAGATATGAATTTGTCATTCATGATTATAGATATAATAGTGATCGAAATTTAGGCATAAATTGGGGTAAGGTGTACGATTTAATTAAAGAATTTCAAAGATATCAAAATTATCTGGAGAAGAACCGTGCATCTAAAGCAAACGTATTTAAATCCATATTTAATACCTTAAAGATTGAATTTTTAACAAGCACACAACGAAAGTTTATTTATAATGATTTTTTAGTTGAGATTAATAATGAAGATTGGCAATTGTCAGATGCGTGCAAACGATTGGCAAAGGAATTTGCATCGATGATTATAGGAGCTAAGCCACCTATCAGTATTCTTGAAATACTTGATGTCAATACCGATCTTGATAATCAATTGGCTAGAGCAGTTATACCTAAATTGCCCTATAAGGCTAATTTAAAAACAATAGAAATATTTAAACACCCTGAGAATCGTGAAATCGTTGAAAATGTATTGGATGAGGCTGTAGATACCTTAATGAGGTCTTTGACGATTGGCAATGCTGTAAAATTAATTGCGCTACTTGAGTTTAAAGATAAAATATTTGGCTTAGAAATAGCGCCGTTGTTTTTCATGAAAATATTACATGATTTAAAATTGGTTTGCCCAAGTAATATGATATGGGTATTGGAACGATTGGAAAATATCTCGTGTCAGAATGTGCGTGATAGCAATGGTTTTTATACCATAATGGATAGAATGGTGGCGGTTATCGACCCAAACAGCGTTGATGATATTTTGAAAGAACTAAGCCATGCCATCACCAATATGGTTACTGCTATTCATGCAACGTCGCCCAATACAGTATTATGGAAACAAGCACGACACATTTTAGCAGAATATCGTATGGCATTGATTGCTTATATGTATCAAAGGACAAATCAATTGGATCCAATTGTTGAAATAATGTCAAAAGAAAATGATCTTTCTGCTAGAAATAATTGGCCAGTTATTTTTTCTAAATTACCTAGACCACCAGAAGGGGTGGATCGTTTAACTTTCACGAGTGATGCGATGTGGTTTGTAACTACGCTCAAAGGTTCTAAATTAATTGTTTTAAATGACACGCATAGTAATTTACTAAAAAATGTTAATCACCTCCAAAATTTTATTGAATCTTACGATACTTATCTTATCCAATTAGAAAAGGGTACAAATACTTCTAAAAAAATCACACCTTCGAGGAGTAGCACCCCTCAAATCCCAGCAAAGAACTCATCTACCGATGTTAAGAGTTTATTAATTTAGACAATAAGCATGGTTTTGAAAAATGACTCTATATGATATAGTGAATTTTTTTCTCTATGAGGTGCGTGATGGGATGGTCAACTGATGAAGAATTTATAGCGCTTGTGCATGACAAAGATCTAACTATCGAAGGACTCGCGCATCAATATGGTTCATATCGTGCACAGCTTAGTGAAACCAATGGTTCAGAAGAGGCGGTTTTACTCGGAAAATTTTTAAGAATACTTTGGACAGAATATCCCGAACCATCTGAGCTACTTATCGAGGCTTCGCCTGCAATGGTGTTTGAAGCACTTTATGCAATGACGCGTTTAGATGATTTAAAGCAAAAACCTCAAAACGATGAATTAAAAAAATTAAATAAACTGATTGAGCTATTAAAGCAACAGAATAAAACCTTTTTAAAAGACTATAAAACAGATACAGATGCTGTAAATAATTATAAAGCTTTTGATGATGATTCATGGGTTTTATTTGAATATTTAAGCATTCTCATCAAACGTAATCCACAATGTACAAATGAAGATCATGTATTTGCTGATCGTTTAATGAATATTTATAATGCTGTTAGAGCAGATAGGCAAAAAAGTGTGGCTAGTGCACCTCAAGAAGAGCAACGGCTCGTTGTTATTGCTAAACCACCTGCAAATACTGCACAGCCTATTGAGACTCCTTCAACTATTGTTGCCGACTCCATTGAAGACAATAAAAACTCCAGCAATAATACACCACCAGCTGAAAATAATAATACTCAAAATAATCACCATAAACATAAGCCCAAAAAGAAAAATAAACACACCCATAAAGAATCATCAAGCAGAAATGAAAAACCTAAAGAACAAGCGAATGTCTTACTGCAAGAAATACATAAGTTAAAACCGACTCAGGATACTTTAATAGGTGACGCTTGGGATAAGTTTTTTTTAGTGCTCAGTGAAGCACTTAAGCAATATTTGCCATATAAGAATAATGATCTTCAATCTAATGTTTTGCTCATGCATGAACGTAACGAGGCTGAATTTAAAAGAATTATTCTTGAAGCCATTAAATTTACCCAATTAAATGATTTGACGGCTTTTCCTGATAAGCAGCTTTTATTAGTAATCATTGGTAAATTTAATGATCGTTGTATTCAACTAAAACACGATACTGTTGCTATCTCATTAGCAACTATCCAGAAATATTTTGAAGATCCTAGTCCTGTAATATGGAAGAATAGAGCGAGCAGTCAAACAACTAAAGATCATATTTTTAATAAGAACTTTCCAAATACTGCTATACAACAATTAACCCTTAAGGACCGTTATGATTTACGTATGAAGTTTGTAAATGCAGTAAAACATTTACCAGCCATGCCTGGTCGTTCTGAATTAATCACATATTGTGCTAATAAATTGGGCCCTGAAGATGATCCAAGGCCTGCAACTCAACTTGAACCGCAACGTGCATCAGCTTCTTTTCATGTTCCACCTGGTTCAGAAAATAAACCTTGGGGAAAATTTATTGAAAATGTTTATAAAGTTTTTGAAAAAGATAACCCGCTGTGGAATGAAGATGGCAGTGACACCGAAATCGTCCAAAAATTGCAACCCATTTTAGAACAATTTAAAAAGGATTTTCCGACAGAAGCAGAGCGTGCGCAAGCACAACGGCATTTCATTAGTTTTATTCCTAGTAATGATTGTAAATTTGCTAAAGGTGCTGATAGATTTGCATGGTTGTTTCTTGAGGAGATGATCCCTCAATCCACCGCAAGTCTATTATCTCAACGGGAGGCTATTCGTAATCTTAAAAAAGAAATTAATCAAACCAATACTCAGTATCAACAAGCTGAATCTTTATTAAAATCTTTATTTACTTACCAGAAATAAAAAAAAGCCCCGAACTTGGCGGGGCTTTTAGTATCAAAGAAAATAACGACTATTTAGCCATTTCTTTAAGTTTTTTCAAGGCAAGCACTTTGACAACATTACGTGCAGGTTTTGCTTTGAATACAGTCGGTTCACCAGTAAAGGGGTTAATGCCTTTACGTGCTTTAGTAGCAGGTTTATTGATAACTTTAATTTTTGCAAGGCCTGGCAATGTGAATAATTGTGGTCCACGACGTTTGATGTGTTGCTCAATGATTTCATAAAGAGTGTCTAACACGGCAACGACTTCTTTTTTGCTCACACCTGAAGATTCAGAAAGGGTTGTGAGTAATTGTGTCTTACTGTAAACGCTGTTTACGGCAGGAACAGGTTTTTTAACGATAGCAACAGCGGCTTTTTTAGCAGCAGGTGCTTTCTTAGCAACAACTTTACGTTTTGCGGCTGGCTTAGCTTTTTTAGCAGGGGCTTTACGCGTAACTTTTGCTTTGCTAGCTTTTTTAACAGTTGGTTTAGCTTTCGCTGATTTCTTTTTAACTGGCATTTCCATATCTCCATTTAGTTTATTCAGGATATCCTATGTCTTTAAAATAGCATAATTTAGCCAGATTGTAAGTTTTTGAGAAAAAAATCTTGTATGATTGCGCAAGCTTCGGTAGAATAACCCTTTTATTGTGAATTACAGGGGATTTGTCTATGAAAACGATGAGCGCTAAAGCCCATGAGGTGAGTCGGCGTTGGTTTCTGGTGGATGCAACAGATAAGATTTTAGGCCGTTTAGCAGTCGAAATTGCTACACGTTTGCGTGGTAAACATAAGGCGATTTATACGCCACACGTGGATACGGGTGATTATATAGTGGTCGTCAATGCCGGCAAACTACGGGTTACAGGCAATAAAGCTACCGATAAGATGTATCATCATCATACAGGTTTCCCAGGAGGCATTAAGTCTACCAGCTTTAATCAGTTAATAAGCAAACATCCTGAACGCGTGATTGAATTAGCCGTTAAAGGCATGTTACCTAGAGGACCTTTAGGTAGAGAAATGTTTCGTAAATTAAAGGTTTATGCCGGTAATACTCATCCGCATACTGGACAACAACCTGAAGATCTTCCCTTATAGTTTGTAGGAATAAATATGGCACAGCAGCAACAGTTTTATGGCACAGGTCGTCGCAAAAGTTCTACCGCACGCGTATTTTTACGTCGTGGAACTGGTAAAATAAGTATTAATGAAAAAGCCTTTGAAGCTTTTTTTCAACGTCCTTCTCACCAGATTTTAATTTTAGAACCTTTAAAAGCAGTTGAATTAGACGGTAAATTTGATTTAATCGTCACCGTGCGCGGTGGTGGAAATTCAGGGCAAGCGGGCGCTGTACGTCATGGATTAGCACGTGCACTTGTTGCCTATGATGAAGGTGAAGAAGGTTCTACCGGAAGTGGTGGCTTAGGCTTACGAAAAATTTTAGGTGGTTTAGGATTGTTAACACGTGACTCTCGTCGTGTTGAACGTAAAAAAGTGGGTCGTCCAAAAGCCCGTAAAGATAAACAATTCTCTAAACGTTAATTATTATTGCTAAAAGGAAGACAGCAAATGAGTGAACAGGATATTAACGTCGGTCGTCGACGTTTTTTGACTGCCGCAACGACTGTTATTGGTGGAATTGGTGTCGCTTGTGTTGCTGTTCCTTTTATACGTTCTTGGGAACCTAGTGCGCGTGCAGAAGCAGCTGGGGCTCCGGTACAAGCAGATATAAGTAAATTAAGCGTGGGCCAACAACTTACTGTTGAATGGCGCGGCAAACCTGTTTGGATTATTCATAGAACTAAAGCCATGCTGGAAGAATTACCCAAACTAGATTCACAATTACGTGATCCTTATTCAGAAGTCCCTCAACAACCCGAATATGCTAAAAATGAATACAGAGCTAGAAAAGCAGAGATTTTTGTAGCTGTGGGTTTATGCACGCATTTAGGTTGTGTGCCGACTTATCGTCCTGATGTCGGAAGTGTAAATGATACCTGGCCAGGCGGTTTTTTCTGTCCTTGTCATGGTTCTTCCTTCGATTTAGCAGGTCGTGTGTTTAAAGATGTACCTGCACCCACAAATTTAGAGATTCCCCCGTATCAATATTTAAGTGATACCGTTATTCTCATTGGTGACGACAAGGAGAAAACTGCGTGAGTAAGATTATATCAGGACTAGTAGATTGGATAGATGCACGCATTCCCGTAGTGAAAGCTTGGAATACGCACGTCGGCCAATATTATGCACCCAAAAACTTTAATATTTGGTATATTTTTGGTGTTTTAGCAATTGTAGTGTTGGTCATTCAATTTGTTTCAGGGATTTGGCTCGCCATGAGCTATTCACCTACAGAAACAGGTGCTTTTGCTTCCGTAGAATATATTATGCGTGACGTGAATTACGGTTGGCTTATCCGTTATATGCATACTACGGGTGCTTCATTCTTTTTCTTAGTGGTTTATTTACATATGTTTCGCGGCATTATTTATGGCTCCTCGCGCAAGCCGCGTGAATTAGTCTGGCTGATTGGTATGGGTATTTTCTTAGTATTAATGGCTGCTGCGTTTACGGGTTATTTATTACCTTGGGGACAAATGTCATTTTGGGGCGCGCAAGTGATCACCTCATTATTTAGTGCTATTCCCTATATTGGCGATAGTTTAGTGTTATGGATACGCGGTGACTATAACGTATCCGGTGCAACCCTTAATCGTTATTTTGCGCTACATGTAGTTGTATTCCCCATTATCTTGCTGATACTCGTATATTTACACATTATCGCTTTGCATACGGTGGGTTCTAATAATCCAGATGGCATAGAAATTAAAAACCTTAAAAATGCGGAAGGTCATCCTGTTGATGGCATTCGTTTTCACCCTTATTATTCAGTAAAAGATTTAGTGGGCGTGATAGTCTTTTTGATTATTTTTGCTGCGGTGATGTTTTTTGCACCAGAAATGGGCGGCTTCTTTATTGAATATCCTAATTTTACGCCTGCAGATTGGCTTAAAACGCCAGAACATGTGGCTCCTGTTTGGTATATGACTCCATTTTATTCCGTGCTGCGTGCTGTGCCTGATAAAGTAGGTGGTGTGATGGCCATGGGCGCTGCAATTGCATTTTTATTCATCATTCCTTGGTTGGATCGTTCTCCGGTTAAATCTATTCGTTATCGCGGTAATTACTTTAAAATTGCGATCACTGTGTTTGTGATTAGTTTTATTGTGCTGGCTTATTTGGGTACCCAAGCACCAAGTGAAGCAAAAACTATGTTAGCACGTGTTTTTACCATCACATATTTCTTGTTCTTTATCTTAATGCCGTTTTACACCCATTATGATAAAGTGAAACCAGTACCAGAGAGGGTGCGGTAATGTTAATGATTAAAAAGCTATGGATTGCGAGTTTATTTTACTGCTTAATGTTTGCACTGCCACAGGCATTTGCAGCAGGTCCCACCCATTACTTATTTGATATGCCTAAGATGGATCACTCGGATCAAGCGTCATTGCAACGTGGTGCAAAATATTACATGAATTATTGCAGTGGTTGTCATAGTCTACAATATATGCGCTATGACCGTATGGCACGTGATATGGGCATGACTGATGATAAAGGCGAAGTCTTAAGTGATGTCGTTAAAAAGAATTTAATGTTTACGTCTGATCGTATTGGCGATCAAATTACTATTGCCATGCAACCTGAAGAAGCACGCCAATGGTTTGGTGTGACACCACCTGATTTATCGCTTACATCACGCTATCGTTCAGAAAAATGGATTTATAATTATTTACTGTCTTTTTATATGGACAGTAAACGTCCTTGGGGTGTGAATAACGCATTATTTCCTGATGTAGCGATGCCAAATGTATTGATAAATTTACAAGGTGAACAACACCCCGTTTATACTAGCCATGAATTAGATGTGAATGGTCAAAAAGTCACTCATAAAACCATTACTGGTTTTGAATTGGTGAAGCCAGGTGAGCTATCCCCGGAAGAATTTAAAAGTGTAGTCTATGATATTGTGAATTTCATGTCTTATGTAGGCGATCCTGTTAAACTTGAGCGTGAACATTTAGGCACCATGGTGATATTCTTCTTGCTAATACTTTTAGTATTTGCCTATTTATTAAAACGCGAATATTGGAAAGACATAAAATAAGTAAGGAACGCATTTGGTTACAAACTCGCTGAATATCACTTTATATTCTGATGCATTAGGTCTTGATAGCCATTATTGTCGATTGATACTCGCGGAAAAAGATGTTCCGGTCAATATCATTGAAGTAAATGCCAATGCTTTGCCTGAAGATGTATTGCACCTTAGTCCTTATCAGCGATTGCCCTTATTAATAGATCGTGATGTGGTGTTGTATGAAACACGGATTATTGCCGAATATTTAGATGAACGTTTTCCGCATCCAGCATTACTACCTACGTATCCTGCCCAAAGGGCGAGTGCAAGATTATTATGTTATCGGATATTTCGTGATTGGATCTCCTTAACTGAAAACATTTTAAATACAGATAATGTCACTATTAAGGCGCAGCAGGCAAAATTATTATCTGATGGTTTAACCGGTGTTATAGCATTATTTGCTGATAAACCTTTTTTTCTAAGTGATAGTTATTCACTTGCTGATTGTGCCTTAAGTGTTTTATTATGGCGGTTACCGATGCTGGGTGTTGTTTTACCTGCACAAGCTAAGCCTATTATTAAATATGCAGAACGTATGTTTAAACGTGAAGGGTTTACGCTGAGTTTATCAGCGCAGGAAAAACGATTACCACAGTTACAAGCCTGGAGTATCGCATGACATCTAGTCGTCCTTATTTGATTCGCGCATTATATGAGTGGATAGTTGATAATCACTTAACGCCACATTTATTGGTGAATGCAACACTTCCAGAAGTGGATGTGCCGCCGCAATATGTAAAAGAAGGTCGAATTGTTTTGAACATTGGCCCAAGTGCCATTGAAGAATTACTGATTGCTAATCAAGCGATTACATTTAGTGCACGTTTTAACGAAGGTGTGTATGAACTTTATGTGCCGACTATTGCCGTGCTTGCAATTTATGCCAGTGAAAATGGTCGCGGTATGTTTTTTAGTGAGGAAGAAGAAGAGACGCCTCCACCCGAAAAACTTAAAAGAAAACCTAATTTAAAGGTAGTAAAATGAAACCATTATTTTCATATAAGCAAGATTTAGAAAACAATACCGCTTGGATTGAAACTTCTTTAAAAGGCAAATTACTGCAGAGTTTATCTTTTCTTAACAAAGGAACGTCTTTTTCTTCGCAAGAACGTTTAGAATTTGGTCTTATTGGTAAATTACCATCAGCAGTTGAAACCATAGAACAACAAGTGACACGTGCTTACGAGCAATACCGTCGATATACCGTTGATTTAAGCCGACAAATATTTTTATATAGCTTACATGATCGTAATGAAGTCGTATTTTATCGGTTAATCAGTGATCATTTAGCTGAAATGATGCCAATTATTTATACACCCACAGTAGGTTTTGCTGTTCAACAATATAGCCGTGAATTTCGTCGTCCACGTGGTCTTTATATTTCTTATCCTGATCGCGATCATATGGATAGCATTATTGCTAATCGTACGCATGATGAAATTGATCTCATTGTTGCCACAGACGGTAGTGGCGTTTTAGGCATTGGTGATCAAGGTGTGGGTGGTATGTATATTCCCCTTGCAAAACTAATGGTTTATACCATTTGCGGCGGCATAAATCCCTGCAAAACATTACCTGTCATGTTAGATGTGGGTACCGATAATCAATTATTATTAGACGATCCATTGTATCTGGGTTGGCGTCATGAACGCTTAAGAGGCGCAGAGTACGATGATTTTATTGATCAATTTGTACAAACAGTCAAAAAACATTTTCCAAACGTCATGCTACATTGGGAAGATTTTGGCCGTGACCCAGCACACCAGATTTTGCATCGTTATAAAAATGATTTTTGTACTTTTAATGATGATGTTCAAGGTACCGGAGCCGTGGTTTTAGCGGCTATTTTAGCGGGCGTGCAAAAAACTGGCCGACCACTTTCAGAGCAACGTATTGTGATTCATGGCGCAGGTGCTGCGGGTGTTGGTATTGCTAATGAAATTATCAGCGCAATGCAATGTGCAGGTTTGTCTGAAGCTGAGGCGGCTAAAAAGTTTTGGTTATTGGACAGTAATGGTTTAATCGTTAACAATAGCGCCACCTTAAAATCATTTCAAAAAATTTATGCAAGAGATGCCGGTGAAATTGCCAATTGGCCATTAACGAATGAAAAAATTGATCTTGAAACTGTGGTGGCACAAGTTAAACCCACAATTTTAATCGGCAGCTCTGCGGTCCCAGGCGCATTTACTGAAAAATTAGTGCGGGAAATGGCTAAACATGTTGATAATCCCATTATTATGCCGCTCTCTAATCCAACTCAAAAAAGTGAAGCGAATCCAGTTGATTTGTATGAATGGTCAGAAGGTCGTGCACTCATTGCAACCGGTAGTCCGTTTGATCCAGTCACCTATAATGGCAAAATATATCCCATTGCCCAATGTAATAATGCATTAGTTTTTCCAGGAATAGGTTTAGGTACCTTAGCGGTACGTGCACGCTTAGTGACAGATAATATGATCTGGGCTGCATGTGAAGCGTTAAGTGAATTATCACCGAGTTTAAAAGATCACAATGCACCTTTATTACCCCCTTTTGTAGAAGCAAGAAAAGCATCGTATATTATTGCAAAACGTGTAGCCGAACAGGCTAGAAAAGATGGTGTTGATAGGGTAGGGCAAGGAGTGGATGTTACTCAATTAATCGATCAAATCTTATGGCATCCACGTTATGTGCCTTTAAAGTCTGTTTAGTTATTCTTTTCCCCTCACCCTTTCCCTCTCCCACACTTATTTTTCGTCTTTGTCGAATTATTGCAAAGTGGGAGAGGGGACTAATAACATAAATTAGTTTTTAATATTGAGAATTACGAGAGAGTCCCCTCTCCCACGATGCTATGTTTATACGAAGACGGATAAATAGTGTGGGAGAGGGAAAGGGTGAGGGGGAAAACATTCTTATTACGTCTATACTTAATAAATTAATCAAGGAATATTCATCATGGCGAATACATTAAGCGAACGTTGGGGCTGGCTTTTTGCTTGGGGCTTAGTACTTGTTATTTTAGGTGTGCTGGCAATTGCCTATGCAACTGTTTCCACAGTAGTTTCTGTCATTTTTCTAGGTTTTTTATTAACTGTCTCTGGTATAGTCATTATCTTCGATAGCGTAAAATCCAGTTGGGGACGGTGGAATGAATTCTTTATGCACCTTGGCATGGGGCTTTTATATTTAATTGCCGGTTTAATATTAATCAAAGGACCTGTAGCAGGTTCAATTACCCTCACATTATTATTAGCCATTTTTTATATTGCTTTAGGTTTATTACGGACAATCTCGTGTTTAACACGCGAAGTCACCAACCGTGGCTGGCGTTTGTTCAGTAGTATCATAACCTTACTTTTAGGTATTTTAATTTTATTAGAATGGCCCGCGTCAGGTTTATTTATCATTGGCTTATTTATCGGCATTGATTTAATATTCACAGGTTGGATATATATCATGACTGCTTTAACTGTAAAATCGATTAAATAGGTATCACCCATATGAGTAGTCGTTTTTTTTCGCAGACATTTATCACGATGTCTGTTGTCATTTTAGTGATCATCAGTGCCGCTGTTGAAACGGATATTTTCGTCCCTAGCTTTCCCGCGCTGCAAGACTATTTTGCAACAACAGAAAGCAAAATCCAGATGATTATCAGCGTCAACTTTTTAGGTTTATGTATTGCAAGTTTATTTTACGGACCTCTTGCCGATGCTTATGGTCGCAGGCCAATTTTACTGATAGGCATGTCAATATTTTCCGTGAGCAGTATTGCTTGTGTGATGGTCAATACCATTGAAGCCATGTTATTTTGGCGTTTTGTACAAGGTGTGGGCAGTAGTGTTGCCTTTGTAGTACCGGCAGCCATTATTTACGATACCTTTAATCAAGAAAAAGCTGCAAAAATGCTGGGTATATATAATAGTATTATTACTTTTGCAATGTCATTTGCACCTATTATTGGTAGTATTTTATACTTAACATTTAATTGGCGTGCAAATTTTATGTTTGTGGCTGCGCTTGCCACGATAACATTTATATCTGCAATATTTTTTGTAAAAGAATCACATCCTCCAGAAAAACGCCCACGCATGCATCTTCCCAGTGTAATGAAAAGTTATATTCAACTGCTTAAAAATCCCAAAGCCATGCTGAATTTATATTTAGTCTGTGGTGTTTGTGGTGCTTATTTTGCATATATTGCCAACTTGTCATTGATTTTTATTAATCACTTGGGTGTAAGCAACGAAACCTATGGTTATTATCAAGCAGTGATTCTATTAATTTTTGCATTTGTGAGTTTTTCATCAGGTTATGTGATTATGCATTTAGGCATGAAACGGACCCGAATGCTGGGGATGAAAATCACCGTCATAGGCGCTATTTTATTTTTACTAGTCACACTGTTTTTTGGAAAAAATCCTATTCTCATTACGTCAGCCATGGCCATTTTCACCGGCGGTTTTGCGCTAAGCATGAATGTATTTTTCGGTGATTATATGAATGTCTTTCCAGATATTAAAGGCATCGCCTCAGCGCTTGCGAACAGTATTCGCTTATTTGTAATGGCTGCTTTAATTGGACTTTCAGGCATATTCTTCAATGGCACGATGATGGCTGTTGCTGTGATTGTGTTTTTTGCAGGTGTATCATCATTGTTAATATTATATTGGCTAAAAGCGCAGAAATAAAACGCGAATACAAGTCATTTATGAATGCAATGGATTTTTTAAATTCCCAAGATGTTTAATATCCCACGTTAAATCATAATGTATGATGCGATGAAGCAGACGCAGTATTTTTTTCTTGTAGCTTTTCTTGTTTCTGTGTTAATTTTTTCTGAATGTCTGCGACTTCAGTGCTGACTAGTTTATTTTCTTTGCATAATTCCAACGCTAATTTACAGGCTTGTTTAGCTTCTTCCAGTTTATTCAGTTCTAGATAACATAAAGCAATATTCGAGTAACAGACAGCAATCTTGATTGGCGGACTTTTGTTTTCTTTAAACCCTTTTAAGGCAAGATTTAAAAAACATAATGCAGACTCATATTCTTTTTCCTCACGACATATTCGCAGGCCCATTATGTAATACTGCATTGGATCGCTGCAACTTAATGCTTGATAATATTCATGGACTCTATCAAATACTGTCCAGAACATTTCACATTTAATTCTTTTATAATTTTTACGTTGGTCTTTTGGAATATTTGCTAATACGGTGAGGATTGTTTCAAAAAAATTTTGGCGCCCGGTTTGGTAAACTGTAAAAAAACCTTTTAATTCTCCATTTACATAAATATGCGGCCAAACCATGGCTAGACTTTCGATAAAATGCACAACCTCCTTGGAAAATTTAGTGATTTCGATATCTGGGAAAAGACATTCATCCTCCTGGACGATTATAAAATTATTGCTTGTACGATGACACCAGTTTTCATAGCGCTGATTGGCATAAACCATGATATCAACTGCCTCAGGATCAGTATCAAAAATGCCCGCTAATATTCTTTGTGGGGTGAAATTGTTTGATATGTTTATTAATGAGGTATGTACGATAGTATGATATCTCATTACGCCTATTTTATTTTTGTGACACAGTGCTGTTAGATTTTTTATTCTGGAGTCAACACCTTTATTGTTCATGTCTAGTTCTTCAATATAACTTAAGAGATATCCATGCATGGTTTCTGCAGAGGGCACTTGTGTGCCCTGGGACATTGCCCCATGTAGTTTAGTCTTAATAGTTTCGAATATGATGGTTTCCAATATGGAGAGATTTTCTGCTTCGTTATCTAATTTTTTCAATAACTTACCTTTATCAGACTCATAAAAAAGCTGCATCAGGCCTGGAATAATCACACAGCCATTGCGGGTAAACTTAAATCCCACGCGTTTGCCTGGTGAATCAGCAGCCAAAGATAGTTCTGCACAAGTCTTGGCTTGTTCTCTTGCAAATAAACCTTGGGACTTCATTTCTTGATAAATATGTTTAATCTGTTGATAGATTTTGTCACCAAAACTATAACGATGACTGAGGATGAAACTATCCAACATCGCCATGGTATGTTCATTTAAGTGTTGTAATGAATCAGCAGTTTTTGTTGCTTGAAAAAATATTTTTATTAATCTGAAGTTAGTAAATATATTGACGATATAGGCTTTCAAATTATTTTCTTTCTTGAAATATTTTTCTAGATCTACATCAAAATAAGGTATTATTACGCGTAATAAGTCAGCACACGTTTCTGGGTCGAGCCCAGGTGTCGTGTTTGTTAAAGCAAGAACTTTAGATTTTAATCCCCAAAAAAATCTGGCTTTATGGTCCTCTGTTTTGAGTAGTTCAGCAAAGGGTTTTGCAAATTCTTGGCTTAATTTAGTAATAAAATTATGTTCTTTGCCTAAAGCGACTGTCTTGCCCCATCGATTAAATTCAGCTATCAATTCATCATTGAAACATTCCAAAGTTAAATTAACTATTATATTATCAGGATCTTCTGCATCGGTTTTTGGTTTTTCTTGTTTCTGGATAAAAGAAGAAGATGAAGATGATGATGATGATGATGATGAAGGCATAACATTCTTTTGTTTGGCAATTTTAATTTCTTTACTTGCTATCGTTGATTGCGCTTCTTTTGCAGCTACATTTTTTTTGAGTTCCTGTCTTGCCACTTCAATGGCGGCAATGGATGCTTTGATTTTCTCTTTCAATGTTTCCACATGCTGATAATCAAAAGATTCTTTATCCATTAGGCGCATGATTGTTGGAATGCCAAAGTAGGTATTTTCTAGGAAATTCGAGTGCTTATAAAATTCATATTGCTCACCGCAATAAAAATTATATACAGTCATCAAGCGGTAAAATAGTCCTTGCAGCTCTGTTTTGTCAGATTTGATTTCTTGAACTCTTTGCCGCCAATATTCAATAAATAAACGATTGGTTTCAGCTTCAATATTTTTTGCTTCCAATCTTGCTTGTTGTTTTATTTTTTCTTCTTCTGCTGCGAGGCTGGCTTTTTCTTCTTTTTCATTACGTGCCGATGCATCTGAATAAATCTTTTTTACATAGGCTTCAAATTCGAGCAATTCTATTGGATTAACTTCAACGACCCAGTTATTTTGTACTGATTTACTCTTTAAATGTGCTTTTATCAGCGCATAATGAGTAGGCGATGCTTGAATAAATTTTGCCCAAGTGATGGCGGTGTCTTCATCTAATTTATAATCCATATCGCGCAATGGCTTGATAGATGATTTTAAATAATAACTTAAGTGCGATAAATAGCCTTGTAGGAGATGGGGATTTGCTAGTCTTTGTGGGAATTCTGTCAGAAAAATTTGCAGAGTCGGTATGGCAACAATATGTGCAGTAAATAATTCTTCATGAGATTTATTATCCACTCTAAAATTTGGATGTAAAATGATCTGTCCATCTTGATCTGCCTTTGCATCCACACTATTAGAAGGTTCTTTTTGGGCATTTTCAAGATTGACATGATAAATGTTGTTATTGTGCGTCAATTGCGCATGATAATGATTGCTCCATTGCGACGGTGCAGGAAAGTTATATTTTTCAGCTAAATGATGGGCGATTCTATTTATCTGTGGAAGTGTGAGCGTGATTTTAGGTTCTAACGGTTCGATACAGATATCACGGCTGGCTGCATTTAATTCAGAAACTATTTTTTCTAAACGTGCTGTGTCTGCAACATTTTGAAATTGATATAGCAAACGTATTACTGATCCTATTAAAGTAACCCGTAGTTTTGGTAGACTTGTATCACCACGACATAGTTCATCCAAGCAACTCTGCAGTGCTTTTAGGATGCTTTGATCTTTTGCGTCTAATTTGATATTAAGCATAAAAGTTAAGTTGCGTGTTTTAGCGTGTGATTAATTAGGCTTTTGCATCTTTCTACCTGTATGCGTAGATTGTTGACCGTTAGATACCTGTTCTGCATTTAACAAATCTCTTATTCTTGCATTGGCTGCAGCATGATTGATAGGTTTTTTTAAATCGTAAGCAAGCTTATTGAAGGTCAGCAGTTCTTTGTCACCAAATGCTTCGTGACCCTCATTATCCATTGCTTGTTTAAAATTTGAATATGCTAGGTCTAAATCAGATTTACTATTAGGCTGCTTGATTGAATTTCCAAAGTTACCGTAATCGTTATTATACAAACTCATTGCGACGTTAATTCTCATGCTTGCTGCTGGTCCGTCTGAATTCTGAGCAATACCCGTATGGTGCGGACCCATTTGGTACACTTTGCCAGGAGGAGTTGAGTAACACGGTGCATTTGTAGCGCGATTATTGCAATTACCTTGCGTTTCTTTGGCAATCGCACTTGTCACTGCAAGTAATAAGAGCATTGCCTGAGGTACTGTCATTTGCGTTTTAATTTTCATCGTTTTTTCCTTAGTGTTAATTAAGTTTCATATTCATTCGTTCATCTATTTTATCAATAAAATCATCAATTCTATAAATATTATTATCTTGGCTAGCAAAGGGATCATGTTTATGATTAGTTTTGACCACATGCACCATCTCATCAACATGGGCTTTTATTTTAGGAAAGAATTTTTCAATAATGGGCTTGGGTATTTCGGCGTGAAGTAGGGCTATGCGTATTTTAAGCACATTGGCTGCGCCGTTGGCATTTTTTAATCCATCTATCCACTCCGGAATAAACATACTTTCTGCTTCAGCAAGCGCTGCTAACAGTGGATCAACACCTTTATAGATTTCATGTCCTAAATTATTTTTATTTTTAGGATAGGTATAATGGTGTTGCATGTCTTTTACATTTTTTCTAAGAATGGCATTATTACGATCATGTTTGTTATCAAGGTATTGAAGTTGCTCTCTATATTTTTTCAATTTTTTAAACCCTTGGTCAAGTGCTTTTTGTAATGTTTCTTTTTGATCTTCATTTACAAAAGGTTGGCAACTCGTACTGTCTTTATTTTCCGTGAGTTGGTAAGCATGGCAGGTACCGTAAAAAAATATTTCTCGTAATTTATTTTCAAGATGTGCTTCACCTTTCATGGCCGAACTACCCAAAGCATATACTTTAGTAGCTGGGTCATAAGTTGCATCAAATAGATGCCCTATACCGACATTGTTTGTAGGTGATAAAATAAGTTTTCTATTTTTAATCAGTAATCCCGCATTGATATAATCATATTGTGCAGTCACAGCTTCCATACCTGTTATGACATCGACGCATCGTGTCGTGTCACCACTCGTAATAGAAAAGAAATTTAGATAATTGGTTTCAGCAATTTGATGCGGTGATGAATTTTTTGCAAATGGTAAACATGTGGGTTTGCTAGTTGCAGAAGAGTCGTTGGTTAAGCTTGAACCGTTTGAAGGTGTGGTGTTATTTTTTAATAGAGTAAATAACGTACCTACAACTATCATGGCGAGCTGGACCTGTATTATCATTCTATACCCTTTATTTTAAATCAGAATGATAACACAGGCTTGAAGAGAATGTCTATTCAGATTTTAAAACAAGCGTAATTAAATCACTTGCAGGCATATAACCTGGAATAACCGTACCATCTTGTAAAATAATAATCGGCGTTGCACTTGCACCTATGCCACGAATAAATGCGGTATGTTCAGCAAAAGGATCTTGGCAATCAGCAGGTTTTTCTGGGGGAGTACCACCTTTAAGGACGCTATCGAGCGTAGCTTTAGGATCTTTAGCACACCAAATGGCAGCAGATTTATCATAAGAAGGTGTGCCTTTAGGCGTTCTTGGAAAGGCAACATATTGCACAGTAATGCCGGCAGCATTAAGCGCAGGGATTTCTTCGTGGAGTTTTCGGCAATAGCCACAATCTATGTCAGTCCCGATGGTAATAACGGCTTTTTCTTTATCGGTTGCAGGGAAGGTGATAAAGGTTTTAGGGTCAATTTTAGCTAATTCAGCTTTAACATAGACTTGTTTTGATTTTTCAGTGATGCTGGTGATAGTATCATTTTTAATTTCAAATAATTCACCATAAAATAAATATTGGCCATCTTCACTGACGTAGAAAACAGAAGGCCCGCTGGTTACTTCATAAAAGCCTTTTACAGGCGTTGGTTTTACGCTATCAACGTTGATTTGAGGCACGGCTTTAATGAGCATTTGTTGCATGCTGTCAACAGAAGGAGTATCTGCATAAGTGGCATAAGAAATTAAGACTAGACTGCTGAGTGTAAAAATCCGTTTTAACATGATGTCCTCGTTAGATTAAATGATTAGATGAACTTTGACATATATAGCATAACCTAAAACATAATATAATGAATTATTGCAGTAATAGGTGATAGGTCATTATTTTATATAAGTATAATAACTTACTTATGTAAAATAAAGGGATACTAATAATGCCAGCGAAGCAAAACGACCTTGAAACCATTAAAAAGCTAAAGGAAAATTTTTATCAATTTTCTCAAGAGATTATAGAAAAATATTACCTTAAACCCTTAAGCAAGGATACTCATGGTTTAGATTTAACACCGCGAAAAAAGGACAATCTAAAAGATGGCGTATTAGAGCGCTTAGTACATGGGGGCATGCATGTGGGCCGAGCACAATTTTGGGTCACTATTTTGCATAAAGAACTCAAAAAAATATTGCCTGATGAGATTCAAAATAACCTTACACATTTATCAGCACAATTGGGACTGAGTGAGGATCAAATCATCACTCTGATCTGCTATGTCGCTTTATTCCATGACAGTGCGCGCCAACATGAAGCACAGGATGAGTGGGATAAGGAAAGTGCACAAAACGCTAAGGCATTTTTTGAAGCGCAAGGCTTAAGCACAGAATTAGCAGATATTTTTTCACAAGCAGCTGCATTAAAAAACAAGCCTGAAGAGTTTGGAAAATTATTTCCCGATTTCCAATACATTCGAGAACTCGTTTACCTTGCCGATTGCTTTGAGATCATGCGTTGTAGCGGTTGTTTTAGTTTAAAGGAAACCTTACGCGGTTTTAGTGAGGAAAAGCATGGAATATTGACTCCAATATTTATTGACATCGCAAAACAAATATACCAATTGCTGCGTGTACAAGAAGATATGTTAGAACCTTGCGTGATTGTGCTCCCAAATAATCAAAAGATAGATTTAAATGACGGTAAAAGTCACTTTAGTATTGCTAAAAAAATAAAGTTTGAACATGCAGATAATGTGTGTTCAGTCCTGTGTGAATCTATCAAAACACATACACGATTTGCGCCTTACTTAGCAGATGAAGCTTTATTGTCTACTGAGCTCTCGAAGATTACACCCGCATTTAATCCTTATATTCACGGCACAAATTCCAGTATTTTTTCTCTTTTAAAACGTACAAAAGGCAGAATGATGCCCACTTTAGATTTATTAAATGAAGGCATTGCACCCATGACGGGTGAAATTGAAAATGTATACGGTGGTGGTGGTATCGCCGCTTCTTTAGAAGCAGAAAGCCACCTTTGCTTTGGGCGTCTCGATTGCGCAGGTCATAACGTATACAATTTTAGCCGAGTTTCTTTGTATGCTGATACTAAATCCCGCACCTCCAGTCTTGAGGCAGCGGCGAGCAATGCACTATATTATTGTGAGGAATATATTTCCCCAGGTTTAAAAAATTGTTTTGAAAAAATAAATGGTATTTTAGTATACGTTGGAAGAGCAAAACAACTTGGCATAGAAGCATTTGAAAAAAAATCTTATCAAAGATTTAAAATCGAGTTTAATGCGCTTATACAACTGTATTACTTGTATCTATTAATCGATACGCATATTCATCCTAAATTTAATATGGTTGAAATTGAAAAAAGTGATAAAGATTTATTTTATGAGATCGTTAGCTCTTTTGATGCGCACTTAACCTATGAAAAATTAATCGAAAAAATCATAGAAAGTAAATTGAACATTAAAGATATTTATGCAAATCCTACACAGGAAGGGTTACAACAAGTATTGGATTTATTGAAGTTTCCAGCTGAGGCGACCATCACCATCAGTACAGGATGGGGGAGGTCACATATAGGAACCGTCACACTTAAGGCAGGACATCAGCAAATGTTTAGCTTGTCTGCCTCAGATTGGCAAGGATCAAATGCTTATGATTACACGGCTTACAGGATGCAAAGTTTACTCTGTAGAAAATCTTCTGAAGACACCGAAGAATTTTTATCAAAAACCCTGTGGAAAAATCGCAATATGGACCTCAAATTATTTAAAAATCTCGTGTTAGGTCGTATCAAAAAGCTAGAAGAAAAAATGGCTTTGCTAGAAAAAATATATATGGCGGATAGTCAATCTGTAACATTCACCGCGCGTGAGAAAAGTTTTTTGATTAAGCCGTTCCCCGTTATTTTAGTGTGTAGTGACAGAGCAGATGGAAAAATTCATATATCTAATCTTGGAAAACAAGAATACCTCGCTTATGAAACGCTCCAATTAGGCGAGGACATTGATATGATTGCAACAGATACGATAGAGCATCAGCATATTATCATGACATTTCTAAAAGAAAATAATATTGATAATGTACAAGTCGTTTTAATGAAGCAATTAGAGCAAAGTCTAAGCGATCATGCCAAACCCGCACCTTTGGTATCCAATATACCCATCCTGGTGTCGTCTATTGCTATGGGTGTGGCAGGGACATCTAGTGTTACTGAGGAAAACAGGATGAATATTCCTTTGCTTGTGGATAAAAAATCTGTAAAATAGGTCGGTAAACAGGTTTTCATAGTTAGCTATTTAAATAAGAGGATTGTTATGGTTAGTATTCGTTTATCTCGCAGTGGGGCTAAAAAGCGTCCATTTTACCGTATTGTGGTGATTGATAGCCGCAAGCGTCGTGATGGTCGTTATATTGAAAAATTAGGCTTTTTTAACCCGATTGCACAAGGTGCTGCTGAACGTTTAAAGTTAAATTTAGATAGAATGGAACATTGGATTTCTGTAGGCGCTCAAGCGTCTAAGCGTGTGTCTGAATTGGCTAGAGAAGCAAAACGCCAGCCTGCTGAACAAAAGGCCGCATGATTGAACTTGGAAGAATTACCGGATTATTCGGTATTCACGGTTGGTTAAAAGTGGAATCTTATACAGATCCACGAGAGAATATCTTAAATTACCAGCCTTGGGCCATAAAATTGAAGAATCAGCCTTTACAACATGTAATGGTTGAAAACAGTGAAAACCATGCCAAAGGCTTGGTGGTTCACTTAAAAGGTTTTGAAAGTATGGAAACTGCCCGTGGCCTTATAGGTGCACGGATTAATGTTGATAGGGAGAAATTACCAAAGTTACCAGAGGGACAATATTACTGGACCGATCTAGAAGGACTCGAAGTGGTCACAATAGCAGGTGTAAGTTTAGGCAAGGTCGCTTATTTATTTGATACACCGGCTAATGATGTTTTAGTCGTTAAAGGTGATAGAGAGCGGTTTATTCCATACCTACCCGGAAATGTGGTGAAGCACGTTGATCTATCTAAGAAAATAATGCAGGTTGATTGGGACCCGGAGTTTTAATATGTTGCGCTTTGATGTCATAACTTTGTTTCCAGAAATGTTTAATGCACTGACTGATGCCGGTATTTCTGGTCGTGCAATTAGAAATCGTTTAGCGATGGTGAATTATTGGAATCCGCGTGATTACGCGGATGATAGACATCACACTGTAGATGATAAAACATACGGTGGTGGTCCTGGAATGGTGATGAAAGCTGAACCTTTGCGTGATGCGATTTTAGCAGCGCAAGATGCGAGTTGTTTAGAACCTTCCAAGGTGATTTATTTAAGCCCACAGGGCGCTTGTTTAACGCAAGCAAAAGTGCGGGAATTAACAACGTGCGGGCAATTGATTTTAATTGCCGGACGTTATGAAGGAATTGATGAGCGTGTTGTCACGCGTTATGTGGATGAAGAAATATCCATAGGAGATTATGTATTAAGTGGCGGCGAATTGGCTGCTATGGTGGTGATGGATGCGGTGATTCGCTTATTACCTGGTGCATTACATTCTGAGCAATCTGCATTGCAAGATTCGTTTAGTAATTCACTATTGGATCATCCGCATTATACACGGCCAGAAATATTTGAAGGACAACGTATTCCGGGTGTATTGGCAAGTGGCAATCATGATGAAGTGCGTAAATGGCGCTTGCAACAAGCTTTGGGACGGACTTGGTTACGTAAGCCAAGTTTGTTGAAAAATATGCGTATGGATCCGGAGCAACAAATTCTATTGCGTGAATTTATTCATGCATATGAAAAGAATCCGACTAATTTTAACGAAGAGTAAGGGAGCATTAAATGAATATTATTGATCAAATTGAAAAAGAACAAATGCGCGATGACATTCCAGCGTTTTCACCAGGTGATACCGTTGTGGTGCAAGTGCGCGTGATTGAAGCGACCAGCGAAAGACAGCAAGCATTTGAAGGCGTTGTAATCGCTAAGCGTAATCGTGGTTTAAACTCATCTTTTACGGTACGGAAAATATCTTATGGTGAAGGTGTTGAGCGGACTTTTCAAACTCACAGTCGTATGATTCACAGTATTGAAGTGAAAAGAACGGGTGATGTACGTAGTGCTAAATTGTATTATTTACGTGATCGTACGGGTAAAGCTGCACGTATTAAAGAAAAATTGGTTAACAAAAATAAAGGCGTACAAGCTGCTGCTGCAGTGCAAGATACTGCTGAATAATTTAGTTTTCCCCCTCACCCGGAGCTAAGGCTCCGGCCTCTCCCCCAAGGGGGCGAGGCAACTTATTACACAGGTTATTGTGTATAGCTCCCTCTCCCACGTTGCAATAATAGCGACAAGATAATATCTCACAGTGGGAGAGGGTTGGGGTGAGGGAAAACAATGGAACACAATCATGGACACAACCCCAGTCATTTTTTACATTTTCCTTATTTTCTTTGGGGCATCTATTCTTGCAACTATTGCGTTATACACGCGACAATCTTTAATCGTTGCTTATATTGCTTTGGGCGTTATTATTGGTCCCTTTGGCCTACAATGGGTCGATGATCCCGCATTAATTTCTCATATCTCTGACATCGGCATTATATTTTTATTATTTTTATTAGGTCTAAATCTTGATCCCAAAGATCTCATCCGCCTATTAAAAAACACCACTTGGATTACTCTTATTAGCTCATCCATATTCGCTCTGGTCGGTTTTGGCATTGCGATCTATTTTGGCTTTAATATGGTTGAATCATTGCTAGTCGGGGCTGCAATGATGTTTTCAAGTACTATTATTGGCTTAAAATTATTGCCTACCACGGTATTGCATCATCAGCACACAGGTCAAATTGTCATTAGTATTCTATTGTTGCAAGATTTAATTGCTATCGTTGTCATGTTGCTCATCAATGCCGCCGGCGGCCCCGGCTTAAGTGTCTGGGAAATTGTTCAAATTACAATTGCTTTGCCTTTGTTAAGCGCATTTTGTTATTTCTTTGAACGCTATGTATTAACCAAGCTCATTGCGCGCTTTGATAAAATCCAAGAGTTTATTTTCTTAATTGCCATTGGCTGGTGTTTAGCCATTGCAGAATTAGCACATAGCATTCATCTATCTCACGAAATCGGTGCTTTTATTGCAGGTGTTGCCATTGCAAGTGGTCCCATTGCATTATTTATTTCTGAGAGTTTAAAACCATTACGAGATTTTTTCTTAGTGTTATTTTTCTTTTCCTTAGGCGCAGGATTTAATTTACACGTAGTAGGGGAAATATTATTACCTGCAACAATACTCGCTACATTGATGTTGATTATTAAACCATTTGTTTTTTCATTTTTACTCAAACGTACCGAAGAAATTAAAAGTCAATCGTTTGAAATCGGCGTACGCCTAGGTCAAGTCAGCGAATTTTCACTATTAGTCGCATATGTAGCCCACGAGAATCAAGTAGTAGGCGATCCCATTTATTATCTCATCCAAACCACCACTATATTCACATTTATTGTTTCATCATATGTTATCGTAATGAAATATCCAACCCCTATAGCCATGTCAGATAAATTGCGCCGAGATTAGATTCACACCTTCGTGCAAGATTATATAACTAATTGCAACTGCGTGCGCAGAACCCATTGGCCGGAATGTTCGGTTTCGCGCCAGCCGTCTATGGTATCTTCCCAGATGGCATCAACACCAGTGAATGCGTAACCTAAGTCTGCAGTTAATTTGAGATGTTTTGGATCGATATAATAATTTGCGCCTGCGGTTAATAGGCTGAGATTTTCTTTTTCTTGACCATTACCCCATTCATAACGCGTAAACAATTCTACAATATCTTGCTGTGGATCAACATATAGACCGCCTTGGGCAACAGCGCCATAAACCGTGGGATCATCACTCAATTGATCTTTGTTTGCACCCAACATTGCAAATGTACTCCAGCCGCTGCCTAAAAAACTGACATCCACTGTTGCTGTAGTAAATTCTTGATCCTGAAAACTAGTATTGTTATTGCGTTGGTAACCAAAACCCGCGCCTAACAATAAACCGGTTTCATTATCACTCGGTGAATTATAATCACGTAATTCCTCCCAGCTACCAAAAGGTTTATATTCTAAACGCGTAAGAAAAGCATACGTAGTACCGTTTTGGAATTCTTCATCATTAATATTTTGTTCTTCATTAGCCGTCGGCTCAAAATAACCATTGTTTGCAGATACAGTTAATTTAATAGGACCTTGTTCTGTGCCTGCCAAAATACCATTCGTATCTTTTACAGAAAAATATTGTCCAACTATAGAGCGCTCAACGGCTAATTGACGTGTAGTTGAAATTAAAAACTCACGAAATAAAGGTACATTAAATTGACCGACTTGCATCCAGGTATCTGGGGTAAACGCTTTCGCAATATATCCTTCATCTACCGCAAATGTACCATTGGGACCGGCAAGCATGCCCATCGTATAATGCCATGATTCATCAATAAAATGCCCGGTAAAAAACAATTTAGTACGCGCATTTTCAAAGCGTTGATAATCACTCAATCCTTCTACGGATGAATAAAGATATCGTGCTTGCAAAGCACCATTAAATTTTAATGAAAAGGTATTATCGTGATTGTGAATATAAAAGCCATCATCATAACCATACATTTTATCTGCAGGTAATGCATGTTCGCCTTCAGCAGGAGGCGGATGGGCTTCATCTGGGAAGTCCATCGCCTCATCTTTGCTTATTGCAAATGCAGAACAAGAACACAAAATACAAAATAATGCCAAGGTTGATTTCATTAAATATTAAATCACCAATTGTAACTGCGCGCGACCTACATATTGACCACTGGTATTGCTGGTTCTCCAGCCATCTGTGGTATTTGCCCAGTTTCCACCAATGGCGGTGAAAGCATAACCAAAGTCAGCAGATAATTTTAAGTGTCTTGGGTAAATATAATAATTTGCACCGGCAGTTAAAATGCTGAGATCATCATTCTCTGGATAAATAAAATCTTCATGTGAGCCAGAATTACCCCATTCATAACGTGAAAATAATTCAACCGTATCAAGATCTTCATCCACAAATAAACCACCTTGAATTTGCGCACCGTAAGAAGATCCTGCATCATTTTCAAGATCTTGTGTCACAGCACCCATCGCAAAAGTACTCCAACCACTGCCTTGGAAGCTGACATCGATAGTAGCTGAAGCTTCTTCAATATCTGCATTATCGTTATCACGCTGATACGCACCGGCAACACCGATGAGTAAACCCATATCATTTTCGCCAAATGAATTAAAGCCGCGGAATTCTTCCCATTCACCTAAAGGTTTAAATTCAAGGCGGGTTATGAAAGAATAACTTTGACCATTTTGGAAATTATGATCAACAACATCTTGATTTTCATCTGTTTCATCTGGATATGAATCATGTGCAAAATAACCATTGGTCGCTGCGGCTTCCCATTTTACTGAATCATTTTCAGCACCGTATAAAATACCTGTTGAATTATTGGTCGAGAAATATTTTGAAACTAAAGAGCGTTCAACCGTTAATTGACGAGTGCTTGAAATTAAAGTTTCGCGCAAGAACGGTGTGGAGAATTGACCGACTTGCCCCCAGGTGTTTTCAGTAAATGCTTTAGCAATATACACATCATCCGCAGCAAAAGTACCGTCAGGACCTGCTTCAGTACCTAAAACATAAGTCCATGATTCATCAATAAAATGCCCAGTAAAATATAAATCAGTACGACGTAATTCAAACCGATAATAATTTTCGTTTTCAGGTTCAGGCACACTTTGTGCTTGTGAATAAATAAAACGGCCTTGTAACATACCGTTAAAAAATAGTGAGAACGTATTATCTGCATTGCGAATAAAAAATCCATCGTTATAACCAATACGTTCACTTAGAGGTAAAGGTTCATCGTCTTCTTCTTCTTCGGGTGGATAATAAGGCTCATCCGGAAAATCCATTTCTTGATCTTGTTCATCTTCAGGTTCAATGGTATCAGTTGGAATTGCATATGCAGGGAATGCAAAAATCAATGAACATAATGTGCTATAGAAAACTACAGTTGGTTTCATAAATACATCCTTCTATTTTTTAAGGCGGCAAGAAGCCGATACGCTATCACTACAGACATTATTTTGTCAATGAGTTAGAATATTATTATGAAAATAAACAATGCTTGGTTAGAAAATATTAAGAGAACTGTATCAGATAATTTTGATGCAAGGCCTGCAGGTGTGGAAATTAACTTACTTGTAATTCATAACATCAGTTTGCCACCTGGTGAATTTGGTAACGGTAATATTGAAAAATTATTTACGAATCAATTACTCGCGACAGCGCATCCATATTTTGCTACAATATTGCCATTAAAGGTTTCATCGCATGTATTGATTGACAGGGAAGGTGTGCTGACCCAATTTGTCTCGTTTAATGATCGTGCATGGCATGCGGGTGTTTCTGAATTTCAGGGTCAACCCGCCTGTAACGATTATTCAATTGGTATAGAATTAGAAGGTACTGATAATACCGCCTATACTGACAAACAATATCAGGCATTGGCTGAATTGACTCGATGTTTAATGCAATATTATCCAGAAATTACTTTGGATCGCATTAAAGGTCACAGCGATATTGCACCGGGGAGAAAAACCGATCCAGGTGTAGCATTTGATTGGGTATATTTTAGGACTTTGTTGCAACAAACTGAAAACTAGGGATGGATCATGAAACTCACACTTCTTTTAGCATGTTTATGGCTTGATTATTATTTTGATACTGGCGCGCGCTTTCGTAATCAATCGTGGTTTGATTACTATATACAACGTTTAAAATCTCTCTTTGGTAGTCATCCTAGCATTTGGGGCGGACCGATGTCACTTGTGGTGATATTAGTGCCGGTATTTATTATTGTGGCAGTGCTTTGGAGTATTGCTGCACGGTTTTCAGGTGTAGTTGAACTTGCCATTGGCTTTGTGGTGTTATGGTATTGTTTTGGTCCGACCAATTTACAAGAATCTCTAGTGCATTATTTGAAAAAAGATGCAGATGTTGCGGCAACAGAACAAGAAGTGAAAGCAGCAGCGGGTTCTTTAATTAATCCTCAAACGTTTCACCGTAGTGTCACAGAACTTGTTTTTTGGCAAGCACATGAACGTTTCTTTGGCGTAATATTTTGGTTTTTAGTTTTAGGCCCAGTCGGTGCGTTGTTATATCGCATGATCAGTTGGTTGCAAGAAAATGCTGCGCGCTTACAAGCCGAATTTTATCCTAATTTTTCTAATCATGTGCATCAGTTATATTGGCTAGCTGCCTGGGTCCCATCTCGTTTAGCCGCTTTAAGTTATACCTTGACCGGTAACTTTATGCCTGGATTTGATGTCTGGAAAAATGATTTAGTCAAAGGAAATCATTGTAAAGAAGTATTGGTTGATTCAGGTTTAGCTGCTTTAACTACCGAAAGTGCAGAACAAGCCACTCGTGAAGAAAACTTAAAAGCCCAAGCGGTTGTGCAACGTGGATTATTAATCTGGGTATTAGTAGCTGCTGTAGCGACATTAGGTCACGCTTTTCTTTAGGGTTACAACTCTAGCCTGTCAGTGTATACTAGGCAGGCTTAAAAGTTACCCGAAATTTAAAAGAGATTTACATGACTGTCGATTTGCAAACAGAGGAATGGTTAGAAGCGCTGCAGGAAGTTATTGAACGTGAAGGCGCAGCGCGAGCACAGTTTTTGTTAACAAAATTACAAGAACAAGCTAGCCAACAAGGCATTACACTGGGTGAAGGTTTTAATACGCCTTACGTCAATACTATTCCTGTGGCACAACAACCTACTTATCCAGGTGATAAAGCGCTCGAAACACGTTTACAAGCCATTATTCGCTGGAATGCAATTACTATGGTGTTGCGAGCGGGTTACACCGCACCAGAATTAGGTGGTCATATTGCTTCTTATGCTTCTGCGGCTTATTTATATGAAGTCGGATTTAATCATTTTTTTCACGCGCCCAATGACTCTCATGGTGGAGATTTAATTTATTATCAAGGCCATAGCTCGCCTGGTATTTACGCACGCTCATTTGTTGAAGGTCGCTTAACAGAAGAACAACTCAATCATTTTCGTCAGGAAGTGGAGACGGATGGTTTATCATCTTATCCACATCCTTGGTTAATGCCTCATTATTGGCAGTTTCCAACAGTATCTATGGGCTTAGGGCCCATACAAGCGATATATCAAGCGCGCTTTATGAAATATCTACAAGCAAGAGAGTTAGCTGATACACAAAATCGTAAAGTCTGGTGTTTTTGTGGTGATGGTGAAATGGATGAGCCTGAATCGTTAGGTGCATTGACCGTTGCTGGACGTGAAAATTTAGATAATTTAATTTTTGTGATTAATTGTAATTTACAACGTTTAGATGGCCCGGTACGGGGAAATGGCAAAATTATTCAAGAATTAGAAGCTCTGTTTCGTGGTGCAGGTTGGCATGTGATTAAAGTGATATGGGGTAGTGGCTGGGATGCACTGTTAGCACAAGATACAACGGGTATTTTACGTAAACGTATGAATGAAGTGGTCGATGGTGACTACCAAAATTATAAAGCTAAAGGTGGCGCCTATACACGTGAACATTTTTTTGGAAAATCACCAGAACTGATGAATATGGTTGCTCATTTATCTGATGATGATATCTATAAATTAAATCGCGGCGGTCATGATAGTGAAAAAGTATATGCGGCATATGATGCTGCGGTTAATCACAAAAATCAGCCCGTGGTGATTCTTGCAAAAACGGTGAAAGGCTATGGCATGGGCGTTTCAGGTGAAGCATTAAACTATAGCCATCAAGCCAAAAAAATGGATCTTGAATCCTTACAAGCATTCCGTACGCGTTTTAATTTACCCATTACTGATGAACAAATTAGCGAACATCAGTTTTATACCGTGGATGAAAATACGGAAGAGATGCGTTATTTACATGCCCGTCGTAAAGCTTTAGGTGGTTACTTGCCCGTGCGTTTGGTGCCGAAAATATCGTTTAAAATACCTGAACTTTCTGCCTTTGACGCGTTATTAAAAGAAACAGGCGATCGTCATATTTCAACGACGATGGCTTTTGTACGTATTTTAAATATTTTATTAAAAGACGAATCGCTTGCGCAGTATGTCGTGCCAATTATTCCGGATGAGGCACGCACTTTTGGTATGGAAGGCTTGTTTCGCACCATCGGTATTTATTCGAGTAAAGGACAACTGTACGAACCTGTTGATGCAGGTCAAGTCATGTATTATCGCGAAGATAAAAAAGGCCAATTATTAGAAGAAGGTATTAATGAAGGCGGTGCATTTTGTTCTTGGATCGCTGCAGCTACATCTTACAGCGCGCATCAAAAACCTTTGATCCCATTTTATATTTTTTATTCTATGTTTGGTTTTCAAAGAATTGGTGATTTAGCCTGGGCTGCGGGTGATTCGCAAGCGCGTGGGTTTTTATTAGGCGCAACGGCAGGACGCACGACACTTGCCGGCGAAGGTTTACAACATCAAGATGGACATAGTCTGGTGCTTGCTGCAACCATTCCCAATTGCGTGAGTTATGATCCGGCATTTGCTTATGAATTAGCCGTGATTATGCAAGATGGACTGCGCCGCATGTACGTTAATGAAGAAAATATATTTTATTATTTAACGGTAATGAATGAAAATTATGCGCATCCTGCTATGCCAGAAAATGTAGAAGCAGGTATTATTAAAGGCATGTATCGCTTACACACTATGCCTGCAAGTGAATTACATGTTCAACTATTAGGCTCAGGTACTATATTACTCGAAGTCATGAAAGCCGCAGAGCTGCTAAAAAATGATTATCAGATTACCAGTGATGTCTGGAGTGTCACCAGCTTTAATGAATTACAACGTGAGGGCAGTAGTATTGAACGTTATAATCGCATGCATCCAGAAGAAACACCGCAAGTACCTTATGTGACGCAGTGTTTAGCAGGACAAAAAGGTCCAGTGATTGCAGCGACAGATTATATTCGTGCTTATGCCGAACAAATTCGTGCGTTTGTGCCTAATAAATATGTGACTTTAGGCACGGATGGTTTTGGTCGTAGTGATACAAGGCAAAGATTACGTTACTTTTTTGAAGTGAACAGTGATTTTATAGTGGTTACTGCATTAAAAGCATTGGTTGATAGAGGACAATTACAGGCAAGTGTTGTCACAAAAGCCATGCAAAAATTTAATATTAATCCAAACAAACCCGATCCAGTAAGGGAGTAGCATCGTGAGTATTGTAAATATAACTGTTCCTGATATCGGTAATGTGGATAATGTCACCGTTATAGAAGTGCAGGTCGCACCAGGTGATACTATTAAAAAAGAACAAAGTTTAGTGACCTTGGAAAGTGACAAGGCCTCTATGGAAATTCCATCACCTTCAGCGGGTGTAGTTAAAGAAGTAAAAGTGAAAGTAGGTGATAAAATTAAACAAAATGATTTAATTTTAACGCTTGAACAAGCGGATCAAACTACCAGTCAAGCATTACCAAAAACCGAACCTGAAGCAACCCAGGTTTCATCCACTGCAAATGTGCAAGTAATCCGCATCCCAGATATTGGTAATGTTGATAAAGTCGATGTTATTGAAGTGCCCATTAAAGTAGGGCAAAGTATTAAGAAAAATCAAACCTTAGCGGTATTAGAAAGCGATAAAGCGTCTATGGAAATTCCATCACCTATCGAAGGCATAGTGCATGACATCGCCATTAAAGTAGGGGATAAGGTTGCGCAGGATTCAGTGATTTGCAGTTTAACTTCGCAAGAACAAAAGCCTGAAGCAAAACCTGAGCAAAAAATTGAACCAAAACCTGAACCAAAACCTCAACCTATCGCAGAGCCAACATCTGAAGCAAAACCAGTATCTAATGATTCCATTTATGCCAGCCCAGGCGTACGTAGATTAGCACGCGAATTAAATATTGATTTAAAAACCATTGCACCCACAGGTGAAAAAGGGCGTATTACAAAAGATGATTTAAATAATTTTATTAAAAATCGTATGCAATCAACTGGAGCAAGTATGGGTGTAGAACCTATGCCAGTCGTTGATTTTTCCCAATTTGGCCCCATAGAATTTCAAGAATTATCACGTATTAAAAAATTAAGTGCAAAATTCTTGCATCGTAATTGGGTTAGCATTCCTCATGTGACACAGTTTGATGAAGTCGATATTACTGATTTAGAAGAATTTCGTCAGCAAAATAAATCGAAATTTGAAGAGCGTGGCGTGAAATTAACACCCTTGGTATTTTTGATGAAAGCCTCAGTTGCAGCATTAAAAGCATTCCCCACATTTAATTCATCGCTACAAGGCGATCAATTAGTGATAAAACATTATTATCACATAGGTGTTGCGGTGGATACACCTAATGGTTTAGTTGTACCAGTTGTACGCGATGTTAATTTAAAAGGCTTTATGGAACTTGCAGAAGAATTAAAAACCCTAAGTACCAAAGCGCGCGCAGGACAACTCACTGCAAAAGAAATGCAAGGCAGTACTTTTACGATTTCAAGTTTAGGCGGTATTGGTGGCAGTGCATTTACACCCATTATTAATGCACCCGATGTTGCTATTTTAGGCGCATCAAAAACACATATGGCGCCAGTATACCAAAACGGTACCTTTGTACCACGTTTAATGTTGCCCTTATCATTATCATATGATCATAGAGTGATTGATGGTGCACAAGGCGCACATTTTATTACTTATTTAGGCGAAATGTTAGGCGATATGCGCCAAATGTTATTATAAAATTATAGAGGAATATTCTTATGTCAGACATACAAACACAAGTCATCGTTTTAGGCAGTGGTCCTGGCGGTTATACCGCAGCTTTTCGTGCCGCAGATTTAGGCAAAAAAGTTGTTTTAGTTGAACGTTATAATACTTTAGGTGGCGTTTGTTTAAACGTCGGCTGTATTCCATCAAAATCTTTACTACATATTGCAAAAGTAATCGACGAAGTCGACGAATTGAGCACACATGGCGTGAATTATGGCTCACGCAGTTTGGATGCTGCAAAAATATTAGAATGGAAACAAGGCGTAGTGAATCGTTTAACTGCAGGTTTAAAATCCTTAGCTAAACAACGCAATGTTACTGTAGTGCAAGGCGATGGCGTATTTTCAGGCCCCAATGAAGTCACTGTCACGACTGAAGGCAAAACCCAAACCATCAGTTTTGAAAATGCAATTATTGCAGTAGGCTCACAACCTGTTAAATTACCTAATTTACCTGATGATCCACGCATTATGGATTCAACCGGCGCGCTAGAATTAAAAGATATCCCCGGAAAATTATTAGTCATCGGCGGCGGAATTATCGGCATGGAAATGGCGACCGTTTATCATGCCTTAGGTTCAAAAATTACTGTAGTTGAATTAGGCGAAAGCTTAATCGGCGGCTTTGATAAAGACATTATTAAACCATTTTATCAACACGTTAAAAAACGTTACGAAAATATTTTCTTAAAAACAAAAGTAGTTAAAGTCGAAGCAAAAGAAGATGGCATTTATGTGACCTTCGAAGGTGAAGGCGCGCCGACTGAGCCACAAAAATTTGATCGTATATTAGCTGCCGTAGGACGCACACCCAACGGTAAAAAAATTGCTGCAGATAAAGCTAGCGTAAATGTAGATGAACGCGGATTTATCAAAGCAGATAAACAATTACGTACCAATGTAAATCATATATTCGCAATTGGCGACGTGATTGGCCAACCCATGTTGGCACATAAAGCTGTAGCAGAAGGTCGCATTGCTGCAGAAGTGATTGCCGGTAAAAATCATTTCTTCGATGCAAAATGCATCCCAAGCGTATGTTATACCGATCCAGAAATTGCTTGGGTAGGTTTAACAGAAGAAGAAGCCAAAGCTCAAAACATTAATTATGGCAAAGGCGTATTCCCATGGGCTGCAAGCGGCAGATCATTAAGCATGGGAAGGTCTGAAGGTTTAACCAAATTAATATTCGACAATGACACCCACAGAATATTAGGCGCAGCGCTTGTGGGCCCACACGCCGGAGATTTAATTGCTGAAGTAGGACTTGCAATTGAAATGGGATGTGACGCTGAAGATATTGCATTAACCATTCATGCACATCCAACATTATCTGAAACCGTAGCCCTTGCCACAGAAATTTTCGAAGGTACGATTACAGATTTGTACATGCCGAAGAAATAGCTATCCTTCATGGAGTAGTTCTCCTTGATTCATCCTAAATCCCCCCGGCGAAGACGCCGACCCCCTTTCATAAAGGGGGTGAACTTCTCTCGTATTTATCGATAAAGTTTCATCACTTTATACAAGAGGGTGAACTTCCCACATATTTATCGATAAAATTTTACCCCCTTTATGAAAGGGGGTCGGCGTCTTCGCCGGGGGGATTTTAGCGATGGAAGAACTGCCCGGGTTATTGAGGTGTTACTTACTTATTTATTTCTGTGCAAATCTCTGCAAATGCTGCACAGCCATAGCATTGCCTACTAATGCGGCTAAAAAATCTTTTTCTAGACTGGTCTTGCCCACTAAATGTTGCAAGGTATCTATTGTTGATGTCGGTTCATCAAGTAGGGCATGCGCACCTGGTAGGATTTGTTCATCAGGACGTTGAAACTGTTGATTGGTAAATAATGTTTCGATAAAATGTTTTTGTAATGTTTTAATAATATTACGCCATTCTGGTAAATGATGTTTATATGCATGGATGGTATCGTAAACGATTAATGTTTCTTTTGTATTCAAGGTTTTTAATAATTCGGGTAATGAAACGGTCGCGAGCTTTTCTACTAGCATTTTAGCTTCATTGTAATCATTATGCGCTAAAATCGCTTCGGCATTTTGATAAAGTTTTACATCATCCATATGATCATATTCATGCACATAATAAAGTGCATATAAGGCATTTAGTAATTGATGTTTAACATGCGCTGGATGGGTTAATTTTTTCATCAAATGCATATGATTTTTTGCAGCGTTCATAAAATAATGATTGCGTTGCTGAAAAGCTTTGGCGTAAAGGGGGTTATAGGGTATTTCCGCATACACTTCATTCGCTTGATGATATTTGCCTTGTTCAATTAATCTGCGCGCACGTAACATATGCACTTCATCGACAAAATCTAGCTCATGATCAGGATGCGCAAAAAAACGTTCAATACGTTTCATCAGTGGGAGGACCATGGATGGATAATCAGCCGCATGTTCATCCACACTGGCACAGATCATGAGGGCATGTTCTTTGAGTAAATTACCACCATGAACGCTACTATGTGCATAGTATTCTTGATGACGTGCTTCTGCCCGCAATTTGGGATTAGCCTCTAGCGCATCTAATTGCTGGTTAATCTCTTCGATAGTATTGATATTCATGGGTTTTGTCCGGCTATATTTTTATTATTCTCTATTTTAAGTCTAGTAGATATCGGTAGCACAAGACAGTTTATATAGGGTAAATCAGTACATTGACCTATCTCTTAACCTTATGTTAAAATTAGATTTTTTCAAAGAAGAGGCCTTATGAGTAACCGTATTCGCCTAGCCTTGCAAAAGTCAGGGCGCCTCAGTGAAGATTCCTTTGATTTACTGGCCCGTAGTGGCATTAAAATTCGACGCCACCGTGACCAATTGTTTTGCCACAGTGAGAATTTTCCTATTGATGTCTTATTGGTGCGTGATGATGATATTCCTGCCTTAATCATGGAACAAGTCTGCGATTTTGGGATTGTAGGCCTTAATGTTCTGCAGGAGGCATCGCTTGCGCAAAATGCGCAAGATTTTACTGATCGCGTGGATATGATCCATAAACTTAATTTTGGCTTTTGTCGTTTATCGGTAGCTGTGCCGAGAGACTTTGAATATAAAAGCGTAAATGATTTAGCACATAAAAGCATTGCGACTACATATCCACATTTATTACAAAATTTTTTAGATAAAGAAAATATTCAAGCAAAAAGTATAGGCTTAACAGGCTCTATTGAAATTGCGCCTCGCCTTGGCATTGCGGATGCGATTTGTGATTTAGTGTCCACGGGTGGCACACTTGAAGCCAATCATTTAAAAGAAGTTCAAACCATCCTGCACAGTCAAGCCTTATTGATTAAAGCTAAACCTGCTTTAGATCGTGACAAACAAAAAACGGCTGATTTATTTATCCGTCGTATTCAAGGCGTATTATTAGCCAGTGAAAGTAAATATATTATGCTGCATGCGCCTAAAGATAAATTAAAACAAATTGTTGCAATTTTACCGGGCGTTGAACATCCTACACTGATGACACTTGAAGGCGACCCAGATAAAATTGGGGTTCATGCTGTTTGTGGAGAAAGTGTATTTTGGGAAACTTTAGAAGCATTAAAAGAAGCAGGCGCTAGCTCAATTCTGGTGATGCCTGTTGAAAAAATGATGATGTAATATGAAAATATATACGCAAGCACAAATAAAAAACGGCTTAACTCGCCCAAGCGTACGTGACAATCAAGAAATTAATCAGCAAGTAAAAAATATTATTCAGCAAGTGCAGCAATCAGGCGACGTTGCTTTACGTGAATTGACGTTAAAATTAGACGGCGTACAACTTTCCGTCATTGCGAGCACAGCTGCGCAACCCAGGCTAGAACCAAAAGCACAACAAGCCATTGATATTGCATATCACAACATCCATGCTTTTCATAAAGCACAAATTTTACCTAAAATTAAAGTAGAAACAACCCCCGGCGTTATTTGCGAAAAAATAACACGACCTATTCAATCAATAGGATTATATATTCCCGGCGGTACCGCACCACTTATTTCAACCACATTAATGCTAGGCGTGCCGGCACAAATCGCAGGCAATCCCAACAAAATATTATGTACACCGCCCAATAAATCAGGTCAAATAGATCCGCACATTCTATATGCCGCACAATTATGTGGCATCGATACTATTTACACACTAGGTGGCGCGCAAGCAATTGCCGCCATGGCATATGGTACGCAAACGATTGCCAAAGTAGATAAAATTTTTGGCCCTGGCAATGCCTATGTGACTGCAGCCAAACAATATGTGGCGCAAGATCCTAATGGCGCTGCCATTGATTTACCTGCAGGTCCTTCAGAAGTATTAGTGATTGCAGATGATGCTGCCAATCCAACTTATGTCGCGGCAGACTTATTGTCACAAGCAGAACATGGTATAGATTCACAAGTCATTTTAATTTGTTTATCAAATACATTTGCCGAAAAATTACAAAAAGAATTAGAAAGATTATTAATGCAATTACCGAGATCTGAAATTGCTAAACAATCATTATCTCATAGCGCCATTATTATTGCTGATGATTTAAATCAAGCGGTTGAAATAAGCAATCAATATGCACCTGAACATTTAATTATCCAAACGCATCATGCCCGGGATTTATTATCACTAGTGACTCGTGCAGGTTCTGTTTTCTTAGGCGCTTATGCACCCGAATCAGTAGGGGATTATGCCAGCGGCACCAATCATGTGCTACCTACTTATGGTTATGCACGCAGTTACAGCGGTCTTAATTTAAATGATTTTATGTTGCACATGAGTGTGCAAGAGTTAACAAAACAAGGCTTACAAACCATTGGACCTCATGTTGAAGTATTAGCAGGACTCGAAGGTTTAGACGCACATGCCTTGGCAGTAAAAGTCCGTTTACAGGATAAATAATATGATCGAAGATTTATTGAATTTAGTCAGACCTGAAATTAAAACTTTAAAAGCGTATAGTTCTGCACGCCGTGAACATGCAGGACAAGGCATATATTTAAATGCCAATGAAAATCCCTATCCTAAAACTTCACAAGCTTCAGTCAATCGTTATCCGCAACCACAACCTGAAGCGTTACGCCAACGTTTGGCAAATTTATATGATATCAACCCATCGCACATATTAATGACCAGAGGCAGTGACGAAGGCATTGATTTATGGCTACGCGCTTTTTGTACTGCCGGAAAAGACGCGATTATGATTTGTCCGCCTACTTATGATATGTATGCTTTATCTGCTGAAATTCAAAATGCCAGTGTTATATCTGTACCTTTATTGCCAGATAACTTTGCATTGGATGTAAAAAGCATGATGGCCGCTTGGCAGCCGCATTGTAAATTAATTTTTTTATGTTCACCGAATAATCCTACTGGCAATGTGTATCATGTGGACGATATGCTTGCGATATGCGAACAACTCAAAAATAAAGCGGTTGTTATAGTCGATGAAGCCTATATTGAATTTGCAGATCAACCGAGCATGAGTAAATATTTAGAACAATATCCGAATCTAGCGATATTAAGAACTTTATCTAAAGCCTATGGTATGGCTGGAGCAAGATGTGGTGTTATCCTTGCGCATCCAAAATTGATTCAAATATTAGAAAAAGTCATTAGTCCTTATCCTTTGGCAAGTCCAGTGATAGAATTAATTTTACAGGAATTGCAGGCGGACAAATTAACACAAGTGCAAACACAAATTAAAACACTTAGGCATGCGCGTGACGAATTTGTTGGATTTTTAAAAAAATTACCATATGTTGAAAAAGTCTGGGCAAGCGATGCAAATTTTATTTTGTTTAAGGTTAAAGATGCGCAAGCATTGATTACACATTGTACCGCTCATAATATTATCATTCGCGATCGCTCATTTATGTTTCACCTAAACAACTGTGTACGCATCAGCATGGGCTTGCCAGAAGAAAATGCCAAGCTTATGCAATTAATGGAGGCTTTTAGCGTTGAGTAAAATTAAATATTTATTTATTGATAGAGATGGCACGATTATCGATGAACCCGCTGATTATCAAATCGATAGTCTAGAAAAATTGAGCTTAAAGCCAGATGTGATTCCCGTACTATTACAATTGCAACAAGCTGGATTTAAACTCATTATGATCAGCAATCAAGATGGTCTCGGTACGAGCAGTTTCCCACAAGCCCATTTTGATGCGCCGCATCAAATGCTGATGAATATTTTATCTTCCCAAGGTATAGCGTTTGCTGATACTAAAATCTGCCCACACAAACCAGAAGATCACTGCCAATGTCGCAAACCCAATTTAGGTTTGGTTTTAGATTATATGAAAAGTAATACCATAGATTTTAAGCACAGTTATGTGATTGGCGATCGTAAAACGGATGGTGAACTTGCCGATAATATGGGCATAAAATATATTTCCTATAATACAACAAATACCTGGAAGCATATTGCGCGGCAATTAATATCTCAAGATAGATCAGCGCATATTGTTCGTAAAACCAATGAAACAAATATTAATGTGCATGTGAATTTAGATAATCCACAGCCTATTGTCGTGAAGACGGGAATTGGATTTTTTGATCATATGTTAGAACAACTCGCTAAACACAGTGGTATTGGTATGACGGTAGAAGTCTTAGGTGATTTACATATCGATGAGCATCATACCGTTGAAGACACGGCAATAGCTTTAGGCTCAGCCTTACGTGAAGCCATAGGTGATAAATTAGGCATAGATCGTTATGGATTTTTATTGCCTATGGATGAAGCTTTAACCGAAGTCGCACTTGATTTAAGTGGCAGAGCCTTTTTTGTATTTGAAGGTAATTTTCCACGTGAAAATGTTGGTGAGCTTGCAACCGAAATGATTCCACATTTTTTTAGATCCCTTGCTGAAGGCATGCATGCGACTTTACATATAAAAACCACGGGTGAAAATACCCATCATATGGTGGAGAGTATGTTTAAAGGTGTAGGCCGCGCTTTAAAACAAGCGGTGCATAAACAAGGTCATGATTTACCCAGTACAAAAGGCAGTTTATGATTGCGGTGATAAACAGTGGTGTTGCCAATATTTCTTCCGTTGTATTTGCTTTAAATCGCTTAGGATTTGAGGCTACGGTCACACGTGATATTAAAACTATAGTCTCGGCAGATAAGGTCATTTTACCTGGCGTGGGTGCGGCCGCAGTGACAATGAAGAATTTACATGAATTTGGGTTAATACCAGTAATTCAACAACTTACACAACCTGTTTTAGGTGTTTGTTTAGGTATGCAATTGTTATTTGAATCTTCAAGCGAAGGCGATGTTGATTGCCTTGGCATTATTCCAGGCAAAATTACCAAAATGACGGGTGATGATTTAATCATTCCGCATATGGGTTGGAATACTTTAAATTTTGTTCATGCGTCGCCATTTGAGAATCAATATGTATATTATGTTCACAGTTTCTATGCGGAAGTTTCAGAATATACAGTGGCCACAACAACTTACGGCAAGCCGTTTACAGCGATTGTTAAAAAAGATAATTTTCAAGGCATGCAGTTTCATCCTGAAAGATCAGGCGATGTAGGCGAAAAGCTTTTGATGAATTTTATATCGCCCCCTTTATGAAAGGGGGCAACAGAGGAGTTTTTATGTACATTATTCCAGCCATAGATTTACGTAACCATAAATGCGTGCGCCTTTATCAAGGTGATTATGCGCATGAAACTATTTATGCTGAAGATCCCTTGACCGTCATTAAACAATTTGAACAATCCGGTAGCGGCTGGGTACATATTGTCGATCTCGATGGTGCAAAAGATCCTATTAACCATCAACGCGAACTTATCTCGCATATTTGTAATAATACTTTTTTAAATGTACAAACCGGTGGCGGCATTCGTGATATCACGCAAGTACAAGCATTGTTTGATTTAGGTATCAAGCGAGTAGTGATCGGCAGTCTGGCTATTAAAAATCCAGAACTTGTCAAAACCTGGATGAAAAAGTGGGGCGCAGAAAAATTTGTGCTCGCACTTGATGTGAATAAGGTAGATGATGATTTTTATATCGCCATCCACGGCTGGCAAGAAAATAGCACCATAAAATTATTAGATTTTCTAGAAGATTTCACAATGGCAGGTCTTGTTCATGCTTTGTGTACAGATATTTCATTAGACGGCACACTACAAGGTCCTAATATAAAACTTTATCAAACGATTTTACAACACTACCCCGATCTAAAATTACAAGCCTCAGGTGGCGTAGCCAGTCTCGACGATATCGTTTTGCTCAATGAACATAAATTATCCGCGTGCATTATTGGTCGCGCACTTTATGAAAATAAAATTATTTTAGATGAAGCAATAGGGGTCGTACACCATGCTTGCTAAACGTATCATTCCCTGTTTAGATGTTAAAGACAATGTAGTTGTTAAAGGCGTACAGTTTCGCAATCACCAAGTCATGGGCGATATCGTAGAACTAGCACAGCGTTACAGCAATGAGGGTGCAGATGAATTAGTATTTTACGATATCACCGCCAGCAGCGAATCACGCAATGTCGCTTATGAATGGGTAGAAAAAGTAGCCCGCGTCATTAATATTCCATTTTGCGTAGCCGGCGGAATTCGTAATATAGACACCGCAAGAAAAATCCTAGAAAAAGGCGCTGACAAAATATCCATTAATTCTCCAGCCCTGGAAAATCCAGATTTAATCAATCAATTAGTGGAAACTTTTGGCAGCCAATGCATAGTGATAGGCATAGACAGCCATTATGAACATAATGATTACCATGTGTATCAATATACAGGCAGTGAAAAAACCATTCAATCCGCAAAAAGATTAACCAAAGATTGGGTGATAGAAGTACAAAAGCGCGGCGCCGGAGAAATAGTTTTAAATTGCATGAACCAAGACGGCATGCGCCAAGGCTACGATATTAAACAATTAACATCATTACGCCCATTTATTCACATACCCCTAATCGCCTCAGGCGGCGCAGGCCAAATGCAACATTTTTTAGATGTATTTCAAATCGCAAAAGTAGACGGCGCATTAGCCGCAAGTGTATTCCATAAACAAGAAATTGAAATAGAAAATTTAAAAAGTTTTTTAAAGCAAAATAATATTATTATACGTACGTGATAGGAAACAAACATGAAATTTGATACAAACAACCTCATTCCCGTAATTATTCAAGACAATAAAACCTTACAGGTATTAATGCTAGGCTACATGAACCAAGAAGCCTATGATGAAACCCTAAAAACAAACCGCGTAACATTTTACAGCCGCAGCAAGCAACGCCTATGGACCAAAGGCGAAACCTCAGGAAATTATTTAAACGTGATATCAATAGATAAAGATTGCGACCAAGATACATTATTGATCAAAGTCAATCCCGAAGGTCCGGCTTGCCACTTAAACACAACCAGTTGTTTCGGCAAACAAGGCGCACAAGGCGTAGGTTTCATTGCATACCTAGAACAAGTGATTCTGAAACGTCAACAAGAGCAACCCAAAGACAGTTATACCGTAAAACTTTTAAATGAAGGCATTTTACGCTTAGCGCAAAAAGTAGGCGAAGAAGGCGTAGAAGTAGCTCTTGCCGCGGTAGCTGAACAAGATAAATTCTGTGATGAAATGTCAGATTTATGGTACCACGCACTAATGTTATTGGTCGGTAGCGGAAAAAGTATTGATGATGTGATTACAATAATGCAACAAAGGCATCAAGAATATAATCATAAAGGTTAGATTGTCTAAAATAAACTAAAAACCATTGCATTTAAAACATACATGCATTAATATCCACATCATTAAGTATTCAAATGACTGTGGGTGTATTCAGCATGTCTTTCTTATTGTGCTACAATTATATAAAAAGTGCCACAGAGGAAATACCCATGACTGAACTATCTATACGTGAAATGCGTAATGCATTAGCCCATTTGGATGAATTATTAGCAAAAAGTGGAGAAATTATCATTACTCGACATGGAAAGGCTATAGCCCGCATTTTACCTATGCGTGAAAAAATATCGCGTCCCACTCACGATGAGTTAAGAAAAAAGATGGGGAAATTTACTACAACTGCTGCTGAATTAATCAGGGAAGATCGAGATGCAAGGTAGTGCTTATTTAGATACTAGTGCTTTGGCTAAATGGTATTTTGAGGAAAATAATTCTGAACCCTTAAAAAACTATATTGGCCAATTAGATACGGCAATTATCAGCCCTTTAGTTAAAACTGAGATGCGCTGCGTATGTGCGCGCAGACGCCGTAGGCATGAAATCACTCCAGAAATGGAGATGCAGATTTATTCAATTTTTGAAAATGATTTAGAGCAAGGCCATTTATTATTATATCCGATGGATGATTCTATTTACGAACATGCTATACGTTTATTAAATGCTTTTAATACCTATGCACTGCGCACTTTAGACGCCATACATTTAGCCACGCTACAATCACATCATATTCAACAATTAGCGACCGCAGATGAAGTCTTAGCATCCGTTGCACAAGAATTAGGACTTGAGGTCAGATTTTTTTAAAACTCTTCAGCTTCAATAAGTCTAGCTTTCAAATAACGTTCTTGACGACGCGTTCTGTCTTGAACTTGGCCAACCAATTGACCACAAGCGGCATCAATGTCATCGCCCCGTGTACGTCTGACCGTAGTAAAGTATCCTGCATTGGATAAAATACGTTGGAACGTATCGATGTTTGCATCAGTTGATCGTTGATAGGTGGTATGCGGAAAAGGATTAAACGGAATAAGATTAATTTTAACAGACATATTGCTTAATAATTTAACGAGTTGTCTTGCATGCAGTGGTTCGTCATTTACGCCATCGAGCATGACATATTCCATCACAATGCTACGCTTAGGTTCATCTTTAAAGAAATCTTTGCAAGTCTGCATTAATTCTTCGAGTGGATATTTTTTGTTAAGCGGTACTAATTTATTACGCAATTCATTGTTACCCGCATGCAGTGAAACGGCAAGCGCAACATCAGTTTTTTCACGTAATACTTTCATCGCTGGAATAACACCGGCGGTACTCACAGTGACGCGATATTTAGATAAACTATAAGCAAAATCACTGCGCATTATCTGCAGGGCAGGTAACACATTATCAAAGTTTAACATGGGTTCGCCCATACCCATCATCACCACATTGGTGATAGCGCGATCATGAAAGCCTTGTTTTAGTGATAACGCACGCACTGCAATCCATAATTGTGCAATAATTTCCGCACTGGTTAAATTTCGACTAAACCCTTGTTTGCCGGTCGAGCAAAAATCACAATTTAAAATACAACCGACTTGCGAGGAAATGCACAAAGTGCCACGATTCTTAGCCGGAATAAACACCGTTTCTACGCAGTTACCGTCGCTCAATTGAATGATCCATTTACGCGTATCATCCTCGGCACTTTTCTCCAAAAGTACTGTCGGCACCTTAATTTCAGCAATTTCACTCAATTTTTCCCGCAAAGCTTTGCCAAGATTGGTCATAAGCTCAAAGTCTTGTACCCCGACTTCATGTATCCATTTGATGACTTGCTGAGCACGAAAAGGCTTTTCTCCAATACTTTCAAAGAATTGGCGCATGTTTTCAAGGTCAAGACCCAGAAGATTTGTTTTAGTAGCGGGGAGATTTTCGTTCATAATATCTTGTAAATGTTAACAAAATTTGGCAGGGAGGTCAATCGGCAAGGCCTTGTTGCAAGCCACATATTGTACGCCACATATCCTAGGATCTCATTAGCTAAAATTGAGAAGCGCTCAGTATTTAGTGCCGCGAATGTAATAATTTATGCAATACCTGTAAATTTATTACTATATACAATGTATTCGAGGTGTTTATTTCGAGGAGAAGGAGGTCTTTGAACTACTTCTTTCTTAAATTTATATACAGGGGACTCTTTTAACCGTTTGTTTCTTATTTGATCCCTAGCCCAATTAATTAATATATTTGGATCAGTTGTTGGTATATATGTTCGATCTTCTCTGCTCAAATACATTAATGCTTCATTATTTGATGATAAAGTTAAATGGACTATTTTATTGATTGCTAAAGATCGGATCAATGCCTGTACCTGAATTTCGCTTATATGAACAGCTAAAAAGCTAATTACTTTTATAAAATTATTATCAATAATGACATCTGAAATAGCTGTAGCCGTCTCAGCATTACCTATAGAAGTATTGTCAATATAGATTTTTTCTAAAGTACGATTTTTCTGTCTTAATACTTGAAATATTGCTTTTGCACCATCGTCACCGATGTGATTATTATTAAGATTAAGTTCTTCTATTGTTATATTTTCTTCTAAAACTTTTGAAAGATATAACGCACCAATGGAACTGATTTTATTGTCGCTGAAATCAATTTTTTTGACCGAACTATTTTTTATTAAATAAGATGAAATTGCTATTACATGCTCATCTGTCAAGTAATTTTTCCAGGTCATTCTTGTGATTTTATTATTTTCATTCAACGCAATCATGATTCTACTAAAGTCAGCATCGCAAACATTCTGACTAGAACTAAAACTAATTTCAATTAACCCTCCACTAGCCAACCCTTTTACTATACTCTCAACATGAGCGCACACTTCATAATTTTCATCGCGATTTTCTTTTAATCGTTTACATCCATCAAGTTTCATTTCAATTCTTTTTAAAGAGCCTGAAATAATTAACTTATCTAATTCAGAGCAGTCGTATGCCATCAATTTTATACAAGAAGGAGCATTAATATTAATTGCCAGCAACTGCAAACAATTATTTGCGGATAATGATTGAAGATACGGAAATGAGAGTTGCTCTTCGTTTGCAAAATATCCCGGTTTAATAGCAGTTACATGTGTGTCATCCAGATTAAGAGTAATGATTCGTAGACAATTTTCAGCAATATAATGAATAGCTTTATCAGTAATTTTCTTACAGCCATTTAAACTCAATGATTTCACATGTTTTCCAGCTGAATCAGCTGCCAATATTGCATACAACTTTTCATCAGTTAATGTCTCTGCAAATCCAGACAAATCCAAGTCATGGAGCGGAGTCCCAGGAATTAAACTCAACAATCTTTCCTGCCACTGCGTTGATGCATTTTTATCTTTATTGACTTTATCAATTTCCGCTTTAAGCAGAGATTTTTTCTGTCTAGCTGACAATAAATGAAATGTCGCTATTAATAATTCCTCTTCTTCTTTGCTCAACTTTGCATCTGATTTCAATCTCGCAATAATTTCATAACCTCTTTGTGATTGCAAAGTTTGCAACACTTCTTTAGCTTGATGCGGACTCATAAACCTACCTTTTCGAATTTCTTTAGCTTGTGTTAAAGTCAAAGGGTTATTAAGTCTAAGTGAGGCACTGACGGCTGTAGCTGCTGCCTGCGTAGTTTGTTGTTGTCCTTTTTGTAGAACATAAGTGTATACTTTTCTTGTGCGCTCCCAAAAGCGTAATAGAGGCAATAAATGCTTTGGTAATTGTGCAATAGGTTTTAGAAATACAGCTTCTGCACGAGCAACAATATCACTCGATAGCCCTTTAAATCCTTGTTCATTATGCGTGACATCAGTAAATATTGATTGATAATTTACACCTAATTCTGGATGAACTTCTGTTAATAACTCTAATCCAGTAATCGGTGTATTTTCATGCCAATGACGTTTCAATACGCTTTGCATAAGACCAATACGTTTATTGAGCTCTATTAATAATTCTTTACCTAAGTGTAATGTTAAAATACTTACACTAGGTTTAGTGTTCGGCATTAAGTTTCTAATTTCTTCTTGCGTAAATAAACTTAATGGCGACATAAAATGTGTAGTAAAGGATGCATCATTAAATAAATCTTCATATGTTTTATGCTTTGCAACCAGAGATTCCAACCAATTTTCTAACAATGCATGCGCGTCTAACCTCATAAAGCGTTGAATCATTGGATTTTTTAAATCTATGGGTTGTTGCATTTGATTGAAGCACAGTATCATGCTTTTAACTTGCAAAATTTTATTAAAGCCTAAAAATCCACTGTCATTTGGTGTGAGAAAACCTCTATCCAGATCAACCCCAAATAAATCTACTTTGCCATTTTCGCCCTGTGCCAAATGTAAATGTTTGCCACTGTCATCTTCTGGACCGGTGATGATTACTCTGAATAAATGTGCTAGAAATGATTCATCGCTTAAGTTTTGTAACGGATTATTTTCCCAGGTATTTTTAGCCTCTAATGATTCCAAAGGTTTTCCTGGCATGTGTTCACTCCATTGAATAGCAATGGGCTCGCGACCTGGAATATGACAGGCAGTGATTAAAGTTTCTGGTAAAAAAGTTTGTCCTACTATATGTTTCATTAACTCAACAACAGCGTATTCTATAGCAGGTTGTTCAGCTATTGGTTTACCCCAAAATGTATGGCCTTGATGTTCAATGCGATAAATAGGATGCATACTACTTTGTGTACTATGTGAAGCTGTAAAATGACCGCGCTCATCTAAAAACATTTGTGTAACTTCAGATGATAATGTTCGTGTTTGTATGGGTTCGCTTTGACTAACCGATGGGATTCGTAATGTCACTTGATTATTTGCATCAGGCGCTAGTAAACTTTGCCAATTATTAAGCCATTGTTTGCGATGATATATCAAATTATAATGCCAGCCATTGGGACGGTTTATCATTAACAGATGATTAAATAATGTATTTTTTATAGTAGGATTTTGCGTTGAGTGTTGTTCTAACTGTTCCATCCATTGTAATTGCTGTTCTTGGGTCAACTTTTGATATTGGATTTGCCATGCTTGCAATACTAATTGACGTGCAGTTTCATCAGGCGCTTGTTGCAAGCGGAATGAAAAATATGTGAAATAATGTTGGCGATTATTAAGTGTATCTAATCTTTCCGCTGGATGATAACTGAATAATTGCAAGGTGGTTGTTTCAGTAGCTTCTCTAATTATGTCATACCAAATTGTGCGTATACCATCAAAGCTTTCATGCCATACACCTTGGGCTGTTAAACAAAATGTTAAATCTTCTGCTAATTGTGGGTGTATTAAGCGCCGTTGCGAAAAATGTGCTAGCAATTCATTTATGGGCGCCCATTCTATTTTATAGAAACTTGCTAAATAATAGATTGTATTTTGAGGATCGTTGGATTCTCGAATGTGGGAAGTTAAGGCTTGATGGATATCAATCTTTTCTCTTCTTAACATCTGAATATATTGGGTATACAGTTCAATATTGCCGCCCAATAAAAATCCTTGCTGCCAACGAAGTTTTTGCAATACTGCTGGTGGACTATCATTTTTTTTATAAAATGTTAATTCAATAGTGATATCTATAGATTTTAAAATTACCATGGCTGCTTGCAACGATTTTTTTATTGATGGCGCTATTTTAGCAACCTGTTCCTGCTGTTCATCTGTATTGTTTTGTGAGGTAATTAATACACATTGAAGATGACTTTGCGCGCGACCATTGATAAATGCAATATCGCCTACACCCAACAAAGCAAATGGAGCTGTTGCTGAACCTAGGTGTTTAGTTAAAGTTGGGCTTAAGTATGCGCCTAACCATTGTTGGATGAGATTTGCATCGGTAGTTTTATTTTTTAATGCTGTAAAGATAGGTGCAGATTCATGGGTATGAGGGTTGAAATGATCAGTATCTTCTTCGTGATATACGCCGCCTTTTCTCAAGCGGGTATCATTGGCTTCTTCCCAGTGACTGTCCACTCGTGTTGTTTGTCTAATATCAGCACCCTGAAAATTTGCTTTATAAAAATCTGCACCGTCTAGATCTGCACGTACAAATGAAATTTCAGATGCTTGCAAATAAGCACATTGTGCTGCTTTCAATTTAATATTTATTGCTGTAGTTGTACCTAACAATTGGCAATGTTGCATTTGTGTATTTGAAAAATATGCATGATCAAGTTTACAATCTATAAAAATAGTATCGCTAAAATCAGTGTGTGAAAAATCCCCAAAACTCAAATCAAAATTTGATAATACGCCTTTGAATCTTGCAACAGCACCTATGTACTGGTTAAAGTTATAGTAATAACCTTTTCGTCGCGCCCGCATGTAACTTGCAATATCAGTTGCATCTGCAATGCGCATGTTAGGTTGATAGACTGTTAATTTTTGTGCAAAATTTGATTGTGGGTAAACAGTGAATACTTCATATTCAAGTTCTTTTACTTCTTCATAGCTTGCCCATCTATAACCACATAAAGGCATGTTTTGATCATCAATTTTTACCCAGCCAAAATGACTATCTAGAGGTTCGCCAATCATTCTTTGTGCAAAACGTTCTGTGCGTTGTCTGATTTCAGTATTTATTCTATCTACATTGGCCCAGAATCTTCCATCCGATGTGCGATAAGCGGCGCGCCCATATAAATCTTCTGCATGAAATTTTTGCTCAGTTTGTTGTCCATCTAAACTGGTATTGAAAAGTCCTTCAATACCAGCTCCAGTTTTCCCTTTGACCAATCCTGTGAGCAAATTCTGCGGCGTAAATGGCAATTGTTCACGAATGATATATTCAAACATACGTTTCACACCACAATAAGCAAATGTAGGTAAATGCTCTTTATCAATTAACTGTGTAATCGCATACTCATATTGATAAGCAGCAGAATGGGCAGTTGATTTGGCTAAAGATTTTAAATGCTTAATGACAGGAATGATTTGATTTACTAATTTTTCTAGCTTATGGACCTCATAATAATCATAGCCAAGCGTCCCAATTTTATTGATACCGGTAGTGCTATATTTTACAGCTAGACTGGCGGGATCGGTGGTTGGAATATGAGAACCTAGTCCAATGACTTGTAAAAGTATATCAGTAAAATTACTGCGTCTTGGATTGCGCTCATGGAATACACGGCAAATGTGTAGACATTCTTCTTCGAATTGGTATGTAAAATACTCAATAAATGATTGATGTGGCATGTGAACCTTTTATACTGCTAGGTCTCTACTCACACTAACAAATCATGTTGTAGGTAATCAACCCACTTTGAATAATACAAGGTTGGTATGATAGCTTATGGCTTTATTTGCAATGCACTAAGATATGGGCTTGCAGCTTTATAAATCTCACCAAGCTTACCATCACGTAAAATTTCTTTTTCAGTTTCATCAAATGTGACGTTTGTATAACCCTTCGCCATATCTTTGATTGCTATTTGAAGTTTTTCTGACACGCCAACTTTTTGGCCTCTGGTCATGGTTCCCCAGTTGGTAGTATTTAGCCACCTGTAAAGATAACTTTTACTTGTTGTAAATTCTCCGCCTTCTTTTCTATGGTCAATGTATAATTTTAACCACCCACTTAAATATTTCAACTGCGCTTCAGTCGAAATTTGATTGGTCACCTGTGCGCGTTGGGCTTCATTTAAGTTGTCATGGAAAATTGTAGTTAAATCATCACGGAAATGTCCCTTGTCATAAAGTATGGCCAATTCATCCGGTTGAAAAATTTCTGTTTTTGTTGAACTTCCACTAGCATTATTTAAAAGTTTATCGATAACTCCAACAAGAAGTGTACGTTTTTTTTCTGTATAAAAGTATGCGTTTTCAACCGTAGTTTTATAGTCAGATAAAGCTTTATTCAACTTATTAAATTGTTCTTTGGCATGAGCTTTAATTTTATCTCTAATTTTGTCCGCAGCAGTATTGCCGGGTGGCAAAGATTTATTGTTATTAATAATTACATTTTGCCAATGAACCGCACGCATTACATGCTTGCCCATTTCCTTATAAATTTGGCCTAAACGCCCATTTTTTGCAATGGCACGTTCGGTGGTGGAAAGTGTATATTGCGTCACGCCATGTTCTTTGATTTCTTGTACCATAAGATATAGTTTTCGAGCTACAAATATCTTCTCTTCTTTGCTCCATTTACCAGATAATTCATATTTATTTGGATTCTTAATCTCATAAAGGAGAATATCTTCATATTTAGAGAGGGCAGTTTCTAAGGCTTTTAAATTGCTATACCAAACTATTGTAGTACAATCTTGTAGATGACTTTTAGCAGCATGAAGTTTTGCTTGAACGGTATAATCTTTTTCAATACCATTTGCATTGGCTGCCCATGAAGCGCCAGTTCCTCCGATAAACCCGGCTGTACCTAATATGCCAAGAATCCATCCCGGAATGCCCAGTGAAGATAATCCAACTATTAAACCAAATACTGAAGGACCTGAATTTCCAAGGGCATTAATCCAACGAATAGTACCGAAATTTTTATCCCAAATGGTTAATGCTTCTTGGGCATCTTCACGTTTTAGATAAATTCTATATAGTTTTCCTAAAGTGCTTTGATTTGCAATTAAAGTATCTTCTTCTGTTTTGCTTAAAGCTGGAGGTTTTACCTTATAGGCAGCAGGATTAAGTTCATAATTAATTAATTCTTTTAGTTTATTTGCCATAACTTCATCAGGATGCAAATTGATAAAATGATTCTTTATTTTATCGACCATATTTAAAAGCAATAAACGTTGTGGCAAACTCATTTCATTTTTAAGTTTACATAAGCTCTGTTCTTTCAAACCCTTAAATGGCACTATCCCTTCTTGGTTCATCACATTAAGGGCAGCATTTCTTGTCCGGTAAGCATAAAAAGTACCAATACCAAAAAATGCAAGCGTGATTAAAGAATATCCAATAATTTGTGAAGCAAGCATTGTTAAGCCAATAAAAGCACCACCTATAAATAAATAAGGTGCTGCAGCTAACATCACGCCCCAAATAGCTAACATCGCTAGGAATAGAAAAAGAGGGTAGTATTTTCTAATACTGAGTCTGTCATTAATGATGGCGACTTGTTCTACATCATCTAAATGCTCATTTAAAGTATTTGAATCCACCATTCTTAAAAAGATATGGGAAATAGCGAAGTAGGTCGGATAGGTGTAGTAAAATGATACTGCAGCGACAAACCCACCGATAATCCATATTGGCAAGGTGGCAATTGCTGCAGGAAGCATAAACGCTAACGCAACCGCAATTACAGCGTAGGCAGCAATTGCTGTAAATAACGCTGACATAAATGCCGCTAAATTACTACAAATAAAAGAGAAGGTATTTTTTTTTCCTTCTTCATAAAATTGCACTAGCCAATGCTTGTTGGGGTCGGTGAAAATAATAAGAAATAATTCAGCCACATCGTGTTTGGTGATCCACCAATTACCTAAATACACACCGAACAGTACGATGGTCGCGATAGTAAACAAGCCTACTGGAGCGGAAAAGAATATTACACCAATCAATAATAAAATAATCGATCCGGCCATGGTTAAGGCACAAGCTATTGAAAATCCCTGGGCGTGTTCGTAAGCACGTTCAACCCAGGCATTCTGCACTTTCATTTTTGCATATTCTTGCCGTGCTTTACCAAGCACGGAATTTTTAATGGCTTGTTCTTCTTTGTCTAGAAGTTCTTTAAGTTTTGCATAAAAATTACTAGAGTCCAATTGTTTATCAAAATAAGCTTTAATTAATTCTGTAGTTTCGTTTGTATATCGGCTGTTATTGTGTGCCAATTGCTGCGCAAGCCAGCGGCGAAGATTTAAGTCACTTTCTTTGCCTAGATTATTTTTAATTTCATTGTTATATAATTGAACTGCGCTTCCTTTATCATTTTTCGCTTTTTTTAATCGCTTTCTTGCTTCATTAATTGTAAACAGGCTAATGCCTGGTGTGCCATTAATGACATCGTCAACGGTTGTAGCTGCTGTGGCCGCATCAGCCCTGTTTTGCATGTTTTGTTGTGTTGTTTCGATATCTTTTGTTTTATTAATTTCTTTTGTTGTGTTTGCTAGAACATCGAGCAGTTCATCTGTACTCTTGTTTTCAATCGTTTCTTTAAATTTCTGTTTATCTTTAATTTTTTTAGCTACAAATTCATCGATTTCCTTTTTCGCTTTAACTTCTTCAGATTTTATGGCATTTTTATATTTATCATCATAGTCTTCCTGGGCTATGGTTTGAATTTTTTGTAAGAATATTTTCTCATCTTCAGGTGTTGAGGTAATGCTTTCAATATAATAAACTTTCTCATAAAATCCGGTTCGTTTTTTATTTTGCGCTTCTTTGTATTGTCTAATATTTTCTTTTAAAAAGTCTACAATTTCTTCTGGAGCTTGATCATTATAATTAATACTTAACTCCAATGCTTCAACTAAATCTTGATCAGATTCGGATTTGAATATTTCGTTAAATGTGTTTTCTACTTTTGCTTTTGTGAATTTTATTTGACCTTCACATAAAGCATCAAGTCCTGCAGATAGCTGAGCTTTAATCTTGGTTATTTCTGCTTGATAATAAGTTGCTACAGCTTCATTAGCTAATTTATCATTTTCAATCCGATCTTTTTTATATTGATTAATTTTTTCATTTAAAAAATCTACAATTTCTTTTTCAGTGTCACGAGGGTATTTGCTTAAATCTAATTCATCAATTAATTTTTGATCAAATCCGGATTCAATTATTTCGGTGAGGGAGTTTTTTAATTTTCTACGCGAAAAATAAGTTTGTTTTTCAAAGAGATCATTAAGGGGATCTAACGTTTGATTTTTAATTGCTTTGCGTTGTTTTATCCATCCATTTAGTTTTTCTTTTGTAGATGGCTGCACAAGTGTGCATAGTTTCGCATACGTTGCCAAATGGTCGCCATTTTTTAAGTATGGCTCTAATGAAGAGATGATACCTTTTCTGTCACCATCCCAGTTATTTTTACTTTTAGCATCTTCATCCGCAAGTGTTTCAAGCTTATTATAGATTTCATTATATCGAATCTCAGCAAACATACCTCCAAATCGATTTAATTCAGTTTTATCTGTAGAAAATGGTCTATTGTATTTTTTGTGATACCATTCATTAAATTTTTCGTTGGAAAATTTGCTGACTTTTTTATTAAAATGATTGTAAACATCTTTGAATTTTGCTTGAGCGTCTTTGGTTGGCTTTTTTCTTTTAGCTTTTAATTCTTTAAGCACAACACTATCAGTTTTACCGCTGTTATTACTAAGCGTATTTACGATTTCTTTAGTGTATTTTTGAGTGGTATTAGCATAGAATGCCTCAAAAGCAGACTCAGTAAGTGTGTCATATTGCTTGAGTAGGACATTAACAAGCGCAGCTTTGGTTTGGGTGACGCTATGCTTAGCTTTTAATGACTGTTCTATTCCCATTTACTAATCCTAATAAACGTTAGTTTTTTTCCTAATTGGTCATAATGCACAGATTTTTGACGCTATGTCAAACACCTGATATAAACTACATTACAGTGTTAACATTAAGTGAATATTAAGAAGTTAAAGATATTTGCTCTACTATTATAAATTTAACTTATTGTATTTATTAATATTATTTTTAGTAAAAATTTTGCTATCCTATTATAATGAAAAATATAACATTTTTAAAAACCCTGAGCAACGCCTACCAAACTTCCGAATCTCAACGCGTTGACGAACTTTTGGCGCATATTAAGCGTTATGACTCTGAGCTTATTGCCCAACATGCTAGAGAATTGATAGTTTTGGCGCGCGAGCGGTCTTCTGGTGGCTTATTACGGCATTTTTTACTGACTCATCAACTTTCTAGCCCTTTTGGCATCACTTTAATGTGTCTTGCGGAAAGCTTATTGCGGATTCCGGATAATGCTACTGCGCAGGCTTTATTAACTACGGTGGTTCATAATGGCTTACTTGCGAGTATTAGTTTGCCTGTGGTTAGGGAAGGGATACAGTTATTAGGTGGTCAGTTTGTGATGGGTGAGACTATTGATAAGGCATTAAAAGCTATGAAGGCGCCTTATCGATATTCTTTTGATATGTTGGGTGAGGCGGCTAAAACTGCGCTTGATGCTGAGCGTTATTTTGCTGCTTATAAACATGCGATTATTGCTTTATCTAAAGTTGAAAATGCTGGGATTTCGGTGAAATTATCGGCTTTGCATCCGCGTTATCAGTATTCACAATTATCGCGATTGCAAACTGAGTTGGTGCCTCGCATTATTGAATTGGCTGCTTTGGCTAAACAACATCATATTAGTATGACTATTGATGCTGAAGAAGCGGATCGTTTGCAATTATCTTTAATATTAATTAAACAAGTTTTAGCATCTAATGAATTAAATAATTGGGATGGATTTGGTTTGGCGGTGCAAGCTTATCATAAAGCTGCGCCGCAGGTGATCGATGTGTGCGAAGATTTTGCGAAAAAATATAAAAAACGGTTGATGGTGCGTTTGGTAAAAGGCGCTTATTGGGATACGGAAATTAAGCGCGCGCAAGAAGGTGGGTTTGCGCAGTATCCGGTTTATACGCGAAAAGTTTCTACTGATGTCAGTTATTTATTGTGTGCGCAGAAATTATTTAAATTGAAAGATTATTTTTACCCGCAATTAGCGACCCATAATGCTTATACGATTGCGGCGGTTTTGCAGATGGCTGGGGAGAATAGAGATTTTGAGTTTCAGCGTTTGTATGGAATGGGGCAAAGTTTATATGATGTTTTGTTAAAACAAGAAAATGTGACTTGTCGGGTTTATGCGCCGGTTGGAGATTATCAGCATTTGCTGGCTTATTTGGTGCGTAGGATTTTAGAAAATGGCGCGAATAGTTCGTTTGTGCATCAGGTGGAGGATCATGATATTGCAATTGAGGATTTGATTGTGGATCCTGTTTTGAAATTACAAAATTTAGAAGTGAAAGAGAATCCAAAGATTCCTTTGCCGGTGGATTTATATGGGGATTTGAGGAAAAACTCTGAGGGAATTGATTTTAGTGATCTTTCCCGTCATCCCCGTGTAGGCGGGGAACCATATCACGGAGTATTATCGAAGGACTCTGGAATATGGTTCCCCGCCTACGCGGGGATGACGGCAAGAGCAAACAAATCTTTTTTAAACTGGTCATTACTTGATGTTAAACAACGTGCTGATTATTTATTTTTCGCTGCTGATTTATTAGCTGAACATCAGCTTGAATTAATGAGCCTGCTTATCTATGAAGGCAAAAAAACTATTTTAGATGCACAAAGTGAAGTGCGTGAAGCGATAGATTATTGTCGTTATTATGCAAGTGAAGCCCTGCGAATAATGGAGCCTCAAATATTAACGGGTCCTACAGGTGAATCTAATACTTTAACATTACAAGGTCGTGGTGTTGCTGTGTGTATTAGTCCTTGGAATTTTCCACTTGCTATTTTTTTAGGGCAAATTGTTGCAGCTTTAGTGACTGGCAATACAGTGATTGCAAAGCCAGCAACACAAACACCGCACATTGCGGCGCGTGCGATAGAAATATTACATCAAGCCGGGATTCCTAAAGATGTGTTGCAATTAGTAATAGGCAGTGGCCGTGAAATTGGCGATGCTTTAACAAAAGATCCACATGTTGCTTTAGTCGTATTTACAGGTTCCCTTGAAACTGCGCAACATATTAATCGTAATTTAGCAGCGCGTGAAGGCGCTATTGCCAGTTTCATTGCAGAAACAGGCGGACAAAATGCCATGATTGTCGATTCAAGTGCTTTATTAGAACAAGTGGTAACAGATGTTATTACCTCTGCATTTAATAGTGCAGGGCAACGTTGCAGTGCTTTACGTATATTATGCATTCAAGAGGAAATATTTGAACCGTGTATAGAAATGTTACGCGGTGCCATGGCTGAATTAGTCTTAGGCGATCCCGATTTATTATCAACAGACGTGGGGCCCGTTATTGATGATAATGCCAAATCGGCATTAGAGGCACATATTAATCAATTTAAAAAAATTGCAAAATTAATTTATCAAATGCCTATGCCTGATGTAATAGGTTCATTTGTTGCACCTTGTTTATTTGAAATAGATCATATCAGCATGTTAAAACATGAAGTCTTTGGACCTGTATTACATGTGATGCGCTATCAACGTAAGTATTTATCTGAACTTATTCAGGATTTAAATAATACCGGTTATGGTTTAACTTTAGGTATACACAGTCGTATTGAACCTTTTGTCAATAATATTATTGGCCATACTTTTGTGGGCAATAATTATGTGAATCGCAATATCATCGGCGCAGTGGTAGGTGTCCAGCCTTTTGGCGGCCAACATTGTTCTGGCACAGGTCCAAAAGCCGGTGGCCCGCATTATTTATCTCGCTTTGTTACTGAAAAAACAGTTACAATTAATACCGCCGCCATCGGTGGCAATCCTAGCTTATTAGATTTAGACGAATGACCAACTATGATAGAACCCGAAAAACCCTCTAAAAGTGAAAATAAGCGTGAAATGCATGCCCTGCAAAAGATGGGGGAAGTATTGGTTACCCTTAATGCTAATCAGCTGGCAGCTCTGGATTTACCCGTTGATTTATTAAAAGCCATTAATGCCGCTAAATTGATTAGCAGTGATAAGGCGCTACGTCGCCAACACCAATTTATTGGTAAATTGATGCGTCGTATTGATGAAGATGTTTTGCTACGCATTAAGCGGGTTTGCTAATGGATTATGCCTATTTTGCCAATTGTCCTAGATTGATCGAAGGTTTGCTCAAAGATGAACTTACACAATTAGGCGCAACTGATTGTAAAGAAACTTTAACGGGTGTTTATTTTAATGCAACACTTGAAACTGCTTATCGCATTTGCTTATGGTCGCGTTTAGCGAATCATGTGTTATTGCAATTAAAAACCATTGAAATTACTGATATTGCTTCAATTTCGCGCGGTGTTGCGAGTATTAATTGGCTGTCACATTTTTCTGCCGAGCATACTTTTAAAATAGATTTTTCCGGATTATCGGGTTTAATTCAAAATACTCAATATGGTTCGCAAGTGGTTAAAGATGCCATCGTTGACGAGTTTCGTGCAAAAGTAGGGGAGCGGCCAAGTGTTGCGCTGAATGATCCTGATATTCGTATCAATGCGCATTTATACGGTGATAAATTAACTTTAAGTTTAGATTTATCCGGTGAGAGTTTACACAAACGAGGCTATCGCAGTGATGCGATGTTAGATGCGCCTATGAAAGAGAATTTAGCGGCGGCGCTTTTGATTCGATCAGGATTTGCACAAGATTGGCAACAATATCCTTATGTGATTGATCCGATGTGTGGTTCAGGGACTTTACTAATTGAAGCTGGTTTAATGGTGACGGATACTGCGCCAGGTTTATTACGTAGAAAATTTGGATTTACTAAATGGTTAAAACATGATCCCAAATTATGGGATGTTTTAGTTACAGAAGCTGTTGAGAGAGAGAAACTAGGTTTGGCCAGGAAATTACCCGATATGCGCGGCTATGATGCGAGTCCGCGCGCAGTTTCGCAAGCTCGTGAAAATATAGAACATGCAGGTCTTGAAAATTTAATTGATATACAAGTGCGTGAATTATCACAATTAGTGCCGCCTACTCATCATGGTGATAAACCTGGGTTTTTAATTTCTAATCCGCCTTATGGTGAGCGCTTGGGTGAGAGTGAGACTTTAAAACCTTTGTATCAATTTTTTGGGCAGCGATTGCGTGAGAAGTTTTTGAATTGGCAAGTGGCTTTGATTTTAGGTGATCCGGATTTGGGTAAAGTGATGGGGATTCGTGCGCGGAAGAATTATTCTTTTTTTAATGGGACTATTGCGTGTAGATTGTTGTTGATGAGTATTACTCCAGAATGGTTTGTTTTTGAGAGAACTGCGGAGAAATCCCCCCGCCGAAGCGGCGGCCCCCTTTCTGAAGGGGGCGAAATTCCCCCCTTTATGAAAGGGGGGCTGCCCGAAGGGCAGGGGGGGATTTTTGCAAATCGCCTACGTAAAAATGTTAAAGCTTTAAAATCTTGGGTTCAAAAAAATAATATCCACGCTTATCGTGTCTACGACGCAGATATGCCAGAATATTCTGTAGCAATAGATATCTACAACGACTGGGCCCACGTTCAAGAATACACAGCGCCCAAAACCATAGATCCAGAAAAATCCCAAGATCGCTTCAACCAAATTATTCAAGCCATTCCATCTGTATTAGACATTCCACCGGATCACATCGTCGTCAAACAACGTCGCCAACAAAAAGATCATTCCCAATATGAAAAACTGAATGCGCAAAATAAATATATCACAGTAGAAGAGGGTAAATGTAAGTTACTTATCAATTTGCATGATTACCTAGACACAGGCTTATTTTTAGATCACCGGCCTATGCGTTTACATTTAGCAAATATTGCGTCCAACAAAAAATTCTTAAATTTATTTTGTTACACAGGCGCAGTCACAGTGCACGCTGCCATGGGTGGCGCCAGATCAACTGTCAGCGTTGACATGTCTATCACATATACCAACTGGGCTCGAAGAAATTTAGCATTAAATGGTTTAAGCGAAAGCTTGCATCGTGTGATACAAGCCGATTGTTTATCATGGCTTACCCAAAATAGAGAAAAATTCGATATTATTTTTCTAGATCCGCCCACCTATTCACGATCAAAACGCATGGATGAAGATTTTGACATTCAACGTGATCATGTTGATTTAATCAGATTGTGCATGCAACATTTAAACCCAGATGGGATATTATATTTTTCTAATAATTTTAGAAAATTCAAATTAGATGTTGAGGCGCTAGCAGATTTAGATATTAAGGATATCACACCAAAAACCATAGATAAAGATTTTCAGCGTGATCCTAAAATTCACCATTGTTTTGAAATAACATGCAGATAGATGTCATCATTATTGGCGCAGGTGCCGCTGGCCTTATGTGTGCTATAGAAGCAGGCAAACGTGGCAGGCGAGTGTTGTTATTAGATCATGCTCATAAAATTGGTAAGAAAATCTTAATGTCTGGCGGCGGGCGTTGTAATTTTACTAATTATCATATTAGCCCTGAGTGTTATATTTCACATAATCCTCATTTTTGTAAATCTGCGCTTTCGCGTTATACGCAATGGAATTTTATTGAATTAGTTAAAAAATATAATATTGCATTTCATGAAAAAACTTTAGGGCAATTGTTTTGCGATCATTCTGCTAAAGATATTGTGAATATGTTATTGAGTGAAGCTGCGCTTGCGAATGTGGTGATTAAAACTGATGTTGAAATTTTTAAAATTTTTGAGGGATTTTCAGTCGAAACTTCAATTGGCAATTTCACCAGCGAATCATTAATCATTGCAACAGGCGGCTTATCTATTCCTACTATGGGGGCTACGCCTTTTGGTTATAAAATAGCGCAGCAATTTGGGATTAAGGTTTGGCCAACACGCGCAGGACTTGTGCCTTTAACTTTGCATGTAGAAGATAAAGAACGGCTAGCACCACTTTCAGGCGTGTCGACTTTAGTTAAAGTTTCATGCAATGAAATTTCTTTTAAAGAAAATTTATTATTTACCCATCGAGGATTAAGTGGACCTGCAATTTTACAAATTTCATCTTATTGGAAACCAGGCGAAGAAATTATCATTGAATTTTTAAGCGAACAATTGCCCAAACGTTTAGCTGCAATGGTTAATCCGCTCGAACCTTGGTATATCAAACCCAATGCCACAGAAGGCTATCGCACCGCAGAAGTCACATTAGGCGGGGTAGATTGCGATGCCATTTCCTCAAAAACCATGGAATCCAATCATGTAAAAGGACTATATTTTATTGGTGAAGTATTAGATGTCACCGGCTGGTTAGGCGGTTATAATTTCCAATGGGCCTGGTCATCCGGTTGGGCCGCGGGGCAGGTGGTTTAAATAGATGTATAATACTGTCAGTCAAAAGAATTTTTTCTATCAAGACTAGAAAAGTTAAAGCAGGAGCATAATAAATAATGCAGCTACTTTCGTTACGTAATATATTATGTTTTATATGCCTTGCTACAACCTTAACATCTTATGCAATATCAAAAAACGCAAATTGGAGTAATATAGAATTGCAACCATTAACGACATTTTTTACTAAGGAAAATATACCAGAATCCGCATGGCCGAATTTGGTTTATGTCAATGAGGCTGATTTGCCGACTATGGAAAAATCTATATTAACGCAACCCTTAGTAACTGCTGCGATAGCTGATTATTATCAACGTACGCCTAAAATTCGTGAGCCTTTGCATATGGATGAGAAGATTGAGCAAAATCAATTTTATCGTGCGATTTTAATGATCGTTGATAATAATAGTAAACGCGATGATGCGCTGCTTGCGGATACCCTTTATGAAAGTACCGTAGTGGAATTAGGCTTGATTTCTATTAATTTTTCAGCTTTGCCTGCAAATATGAACAATGACATACGTAAAGGTGAAACGCCGTTTGGTGCGTTGCTGATGGAACATAAAATAGCGACGAAAAGTATCGATACTCGTTATTTCAAAATCAACTGCGAATCACATTTAGCCCGCTATTTACAGTGTGAAATTGGACATACAGTTTATGGACGTAGTAACACCATCGTTAGACAAGATAACCAGCTTTGGGTGGCTAAAGTAGTGGAGATTTTATCTGGTATTGCTAGTTAACTTAAATCATGGTAAAGTTAATTAAGTTTATAAACTAGGTGATTCATCAGAATAATTATGTTTAATAATCCAAAAAATCTTATAGAAGCCGTACAAAACGGTGACTTTAGTAGTGTTGCACATTTTTTAAAAACACCGGGTGTGAATGTTAATGTCACTGCTGATTCTGATGATCGGATGATGCTTGATGACGATGCTGTAGGTGATAGACAGGGTGCACCAGTGATCATTTTAGCTGCAAAAGAGGGCTACTCAGGAATAGTAGGACTTTTGATAAAATCTGGCGCTGATATATATAAAACCGATAATTTAAACTATACCGCTTGGTATTATGCTGCATTAAATGGCAATAGAGAAAGTCTACAATATTTGTTAGATGCGGGCGTTAATATTAATTCAAAAGATAAACAGGGCAGAACTGCATTATATGTGGCCAGTGAAAGCGGCAACGTACTTGCCGTGCAATTTTTACTGACTAAGGGTGCTGACATTAATATTACAGACAATAACGGTGTTGTTGTAGAACAGATAGCCAAACATAATGCAAAAATCATGAAAATTTTTAGTGATTATCGGGCTCCTCCTTTGAGCGATATAAACTCCACTATTGTCAATAATCTAAAAACAGAGATTTGGAGCTTGAGCCGGCAAGCCGCTGAATATCAGAGACAAAACAACCTCAATATTATTCGTTTTAAATAAATCTTGAGCAATTATAGTTAATGTAGTAACATATTTTCTCAAAGTATTCCATAACAATAAAAGGTATTAATATGTTTAGCGTTGAAGAAAAAAAACACATTTTGCGTCTTGCTATCCAGAATAACTATACTGCTATCCTCGATATAATAGATGCAGAGCTTAGAAAAGAGTCAGGTAAAGACGTATATTTAAATGACAGTGCAATTTTAGCGGAGTACCTGCCCAAAGCTGCAGAAGATCCTAGACTATTTAATAGAGCTATTCAACATCTATCTAAAATACAATCGCAATGTCCTGTAGAAAATAATGAAAGATTTGAACTTTTTAGAAAAATATTTTCTAATGCAAATAATGGAATTACTCATGCACAGAAAGTTGCCGCTACCGAGGTTTTACTTTCATCCGAACAAAATTTTTCAATACGTTTGGGCTTGCATATTTTAAAGACAAAAATTTTCACATTAGATTTTATTATCAAACATCTGCAGTGTGGCTTGAGTGAATACCCACATAAAATATTGGCTTTATTGAGTGATTATGCTGTAGACATTTCTACCCAGCATTACTTTGATAGCACATTACAAACGCTTGCCCAGGAATCGTCGACTAAAAATAAATCTATACGTAAAACTGATGATGATTCTGGATATGAAGAATATCTAAAGCATGTGAACATTGTGTCCAGAATGCTCGCTCTTGTTATACCGACCACTACTCCTAAAACATTTTTGAATGTGGCCTTTAAGTTCTGCAGTAATATATTCAGATCTAACGACAAAAATCATTTATTTGCAATTGAATTTTTAAAACATATAGAAAAAATACATCCAGGAATCATAGCGGAATCTGATTTATTTATTAATGAACCACATTTATTGGCTAGGTTTGAGATACTATTTGTATTGAATAAATATGATGAAGTGAGTGATCTATCAGAAATAGGATTCGCTTTATTAAAAAAATATGCTGAAAATATACAGGTGATGAAATTATTTAAACAATCACTGAGAGAGTTATCAGATTCTGAACTGGCTTCCCTTGCTGGAAGCGTGCGTTCACATAATGATATTCCAAAGAATGTATTGGAATGCTTGGGAATTGATTCACAACCTGTAATAAAAAAACAAAAACTTGAGCCATCGCAGACATTAAATAACTTTGGACCATTACCGCCGTTTAAAGAAGTGGCCCGTGCTGCGGGTGTATCTTGGCCTTTTCTGCAAAAAACGCAAACAACGCATGCGAATGTTCAACTACACCAAAACGTGAGTACGTCTCAAGTTATGTATTATAAAGCAGGACTTACGAAAAACTAAGTAGTTGTCATCCTACAAGATTTTTACTGTGTTCTTCTGAGCGTCTTAACCATTGCAAATTCTGATATATACCCAGCAACAATTGGTAAATGCTGCAATTAATAAGCAAAGACCTAATAACATTGATAAATCATAAGAACTATTTTTTTCATTATCGCTATCTTTGCTGACAAGTTTTTGAATAATTCCCTTTTGACTGGATAGCTTATAAATAATAATAAAAAAACCGGTTTATTGTAAACACCAAGCAATCACATTTGAAATAAAAGTCGTAGAGATTTTAAAAGGTGGCCAGCTTACAAAAAGTCCTTGACGGCTAATAGTTAAAACAGTAACATTTGTCAATTAAATTAATTGAAGGATATTATATGTTCAGTGCTAAAATAAAAAAAACCATTATAAGCCTTGCTCTCAATAATAACTTTAGTGCTATCCTGGGTATTATAGATAACGAGCTTCAAGCATCAGGTGAAAATTCATCTTTAGAAGAACATGCTTTTTTAGTGGATTATTTGTTAAAGGCAGCAAAGGAACCAGCGTTATTTACTAGAGCTATTCAACATCTATCTAATATATGTTCAGTAAATTTTATAGAAAATATTAACAAATATGTGTCTTTCAGGGAAATATTTGCTAACCCTAATAATGGAATTACTGATGCGCAGAAAACTAACGCTGTCGAGGTTTTACTTTCATCTGAACAAAATCATTCAATACGTTTAGGCTTATATATTTTACAGACAGAAACTTTTACATTAGATTTTATTACCACACAGCTGCAAAAAGGCATGCGTGATTATCCATATAAAGTTTTATCTGTATTGTGTCATCATGCTGCAAATATCTTGACTCAAAAGTACTTTAGTGTTGAACTACAAACGCTTATCCAAGAATCGGCTACTAAAGCTAAGTCCATATGTAAAAAGGTTAATGATGAAGGATACGAAGAATATGTAGAGCGTGTAAAAATTGTGGCCGGAATGCTCGCTGTAGTTATACCTACAGCCGCTCCTAATAAATTTTTGAAAGATGCCTTTAACTTTTGCCATAAATTACTAGAATCTGATAATAAAAATCATTTATTTGCAGTTGTATTCTTAAAGAAGATAGAAGAATCACATCCAGGAATTATAACGGAATCGCGTTTATTTATTAGTGAACCGTATTTATTAACTAGATTTGAGATACTATTTGCATTGAATACATCTGATACAGTGTACGGTCTATCACAGATAGGCTTAGCTTTGTTAAAAAAATATGCAGCAGATGAAAAGGTGATTAAATTATTTAAAGAAGCAGTGAGCGAATTAACAGATGTTGAACTGAATACACTTGCTAGGCACGTTCATTCGCATAATGATATTCCCTCGAATGTTTTGGAATGCTTGAATCTGGATTCACAAAATCCTACTGCTGATTCAAACCCTATAGTAAAAAAGCTAAAATTTGATCCAAAAACGCGACCTAGTCACCTAGAGCCATTACCTTCTTTTGAAGAAGTGCTATACACTGCGGGTATAAACCTGAAATAAACGTCACCGTTAATATCCCGCGGCTAATCCGCGGGAAGGTGAGCAAAACAATTTTAGATTATTCAGCAGGTTTTTGTGGGCCTGTTTGAGGATTATTAGGATTAGCACCACCGCCCGCTCTGCGTGGAAAATAACGATCATTTGGACGACGTCTTGGGCCCGTGCGTTTTGTATGATCACGTTCGCCGCCAGCTTGTGGTGTTGTACTGTTAGGATTTTGAGTACGTGGTGGACGATTGCGATTATTATGCATATTGCGACGATGATGTCCGCCTCTGCGATGTTGATGATATTTTTTATCTTTATCTTTGCTGCTACCAAATAAAGCTTGCCATAGTTTTTTAAACCAGCTCACTTTAGCTGCAGGTTTCGAAGGTTCTATACTCATGCTCGCAGGACGCGCTGGAGTAATCGCCATACTATCTATTGCCGCTGCAACAGGTACGGGTGTTGATAATGCAGTTTCAGTTTCTGCTTCTTTTTCAACTGAAGTCATAATATCTAATTGATAGCTGGTATGTGCTTGAGCCGTAATATCATCTTTGCGAATCCGACGAATTTCATAATTCGGGCGATTGATTTCTCGATTAGGCAATATAAAGATCTTTGTATTGTGCGAGGTTTCAATATGCGATAGGCTGCCGCGTTTTTCATTGGTTAAGAAAGTAGCGACTTCAATCGGCACAATAGTATGGATTTCTGCAGTATTGTCTTTCATGGCTTCTTCTTCGATTAAACGAATAATTGATAAAGCCAAAGATTCAATACTACGAATTTGACCATGACCTTCACAACGTGGACAAATTTCTTGTATCGCTTCACCTAATGAAGGCTTGAGGCGTTGACGTGACATTTCTAACAAACCGAATCTGGAAATACGACCAATTTGCACGCGCGCTCTGTCTAATTCTAAAGCAATGCGTAATCTATCTTCAACTTCACGTTGATTGCGAACGGGGGTCATATCGATAAAGTCGATGACGATTAAACCGCCAATATCACGTAAGCGTAATTGTCTGGCAATTTCATCAGCGGCTTCAAGATTGGTATTAAGTGCAGTTTCTTCGATATCGATACCTTTAGTAGAACGTGCAGAGTTAATATCAATACTGACCAAGGCTTCAGTATGATCAATAACAATAGAGCCACCAGAGGGTAGGGCGACTTTACGCATAAATGCAAATTCAATTTGGCTTTCAATTTGGAAGCGGCTAAATAAAGGCACTGTATCTTCGTAAAACTTCACTTTATTAAGTGCATCCGGACGTAAGCGTTCAATGTATTTGCAGGCTTTGTCAAAGTAGGAGCGTTCATCAATTAAGATTTCGCCAATGTCTTTACGGAAGTGATCACGAATAGCGCGTGATATCACATCATGTTCCTGATGAATCAACACAGGTGGTGTTAATTCAGAAGATACACGTTTAATTTCTTGCCATAAGTTTAATAATACAGATAAATCCCATTGTAAATCTTCGCTTGAGCGTCCAACACCCGCAGTGCGGACGATCATGCCCATGCCTTCTGGGAGTTGTAATTGATCTAAAGCAGCACGTAATTGTTCACGTTCTTCACCTTCAATGCGGCGAGAAATACCGCCGGCATCAGGATTATTAGGCATTAATACTAAATAACAGCCAGCAAGCGAAATATAAGTTGTAAGCGCTGCGCCTTTATTGCCGCGTTCTTCTTTGTCGACTTGAACGAGTAATTCTTGGCCTTCTTTTAATATATCGTTGATATGCACTTTATGAGGTGCAGTTTCACCTTCAACAGGTTTGGGGAAAAATTCGGGGGCAATTTCTTTTAAAGGTAAGAAACCATGACGATCAGCGCCATAATTTACAAAAGCAGCTTCAAGGCTAGGTTCAATACGGGTGATTTTGCCTAGATAAACATTTGATTTTTTTTGTTCTCGGCCTTTACTTTCTAAATCTAAATCCAGTAACTTTTGACCATCGACTATCGCGACCCGCAGCTCTTCGAGCTGAGTGGCATTAATTAACATTCTCTTCATTTTCGCAACCTTAAATTTACAATAAGGTTACCGAAAGCATCATTCAGACCTAGAATTAAGACACACGTGTTGTTCGTATTGTTCTACTTGCATGATATTCGGAAACCTTAGTTTATATTCCTGGTGACTTGCACCAGCCGTAACATGTTGGCTTTGGATATTTTGTATGTTAGCTGTATTAGTTAATATCCAAGCGTATATAACTTTATATGTTTCGCCTAGCATAGCATTTTCAATCTTGGGTATCAACAGGGTTTAGATGATTAGCAATAAAGGGTGCAATGTGTTAGAATCAATTCAACTAACAATATTATGCCGGAGTAAGTAAATGCCCAATAATGCCCAAGATCCTCGAATATTAGCGATGCTGAAAATCACCAACAATGCGATTACAATCGAAAAAAATGGCTCTCAGTCAGAAGAAAGCTTCCGCAAGAGTTTGGCCTTATTTGTTTACTTAAAGGATAGTTTTGATAAAGAATTTGGGGCAGGACGAGCTATTACTCTTTTTAGAGAGACCTATAGAAATCGCTCCATTTTCGCAGGTTTACCCGCCAGTGCAACGGCTGCTGATGTTCAAAAAGCAAAGCAGGTGGGCGTATTAATGGTCACAATTCCTAATAAATTTATTGAGGCAGCCAAGGAAGATAAGAGTTATCAGTATCATTTACATCATTATTCAGCCAAAGATTTGCTGGAGTATATGCAAGAAACATTGCAGATATTGGAGCCTAAAGAAGCGGAATTAAAACCACCTAGCGAATTTGGCCCTACAACGACGGAGACCTCAAATTACATTACTTACCACCCTGCGCCAACCAGACTGTCACCAGATATGGTTGCAGAAATTAAAGAAAATAAGGTAGCAGAACACCATCAAATTAAATTCTTATTGGGAACAATTAATAATCGCCTTAATGCCATCAATTCTCAGCATGCTAGTCTTAAACAAGATCTTAACGCAGATCCATCTGATTTAAAAACACAAGAAAAAATTAGAATTTTAGAAACGGCAAGCCAACATTTGACTGAATTAAAGAAGGGAATTGAAGTGGGTAATTTACCCGATCTCCAATCTCCTTTGGTTCAACAAATTTTAGAGTTAAAAACCGATCCTGGTATACAAACTAAACTTCAGGCACCAAGAAAAAGTCTGTTTGAATCTACCTTATGGGGATCTACAACATCGACAACTGTTATCAATGAGACCGCTGATGATTTAAAGAAAGCTGTAATTGACATTCATAGGCTAAAGCCTTAAGCCTCCTTATCGATTGCGAGCTTTCCTATATAAAACATGATATTATCCTTGCATGGAAAATGTTAAAGTCGAAACACGTCAAATTACCGAGAATGAAGCTGGGCAGCGGATTGATAATTATCTGCTGAAAATCTTAAAAGGTGTGCCTAAAAGTCGGATTTACCGCGCTATTAGAAGCGGCGAAGTCAGAATTAATAAAAAACGTGCGGATGCCAGCGATAGGATAGATACAGGGGATATGATTCGTATTCCGCCTATCAGAGTCGCTGTGCGTCCTGTAGTTAAATTAGAACCACATCTAACTGATTTATTAAAAAATCGTATTATTTATGAGGACGATACACTTATCGTACTTGATAAACCTTCGGGATTAGCGGTTCATGGTGGTAGTGGACTAACTTTGGGCGTTATAGAAGCATTACGCTTAATTTATCCCAAAGCAGATTTAGAATTAGTACATCGTCTTGATCGTGAAACTTCAGGCTGTTTAATGATTGCAAAAAAGCGCAGTCAATTGCTTTTTTTACATGAAGCATTACGAGAAGGGCATGTTGCGAAAAAATACATTACTTTACTGATTGGCCGCTGGCCTGCCGAGCAAGTCGAAGTGGACTTACCTTTGCATAAAAATATTTTAGTATCGGGCGAGCGTATGGTAAAAGTAGATGTAGAAGGCAAAGCTTCGAAAACTTTATTTCACTTAATAAGACATGTGGGGACGATGAGTTTAATGGAAGTCACTTTAATGAGTGGCCGTACCCATCAAATTCGTGTACATGCGGCTTATAAAGGTCATCCTGTTGCTGGGGATGAAAAATACGGCGATAAAACAGCGAATCAAGTTTTACGCGCGAAAGGTTTGAAACGATTATTTTTGCATGCTTCCGAATTGGTAATCCCCACAAAAGAGGGTACAACCATTACCGTAAAAGCTGATTTAGATGAAAAATTGTCTGGATTTTTAAATTATGTCGAATCTCGCTTATAAATTACTTATTTTTGATTGGGAAGGCACACTCGCTGATCCTCGTTTTATAGGACCCACACAATTATTTCCTAATACTGTATCGGTATTAACTGATTTACATGAACAAGGATATTTATTAGCAATAGCTACTGCTAAGTCAACAGCAGGTCTTGCTGCTGATTTAGTAGATACAGGACTTCAAAAAATAATCGCTACTACTTGCACTGCACAAGAAACAGAACCTAAACCAGATCCCAAGATGTTATTTACAATATTAGATGAGTTGGCAATCATGCCACAAGATGCTTTAATGATAGGGGATACGATTTTTGATTTGATGATGGCAGATAATGCAAATATGTCCGCGCTTGCAGTTGCTTCAGGTGTGCAAACGCGCGAAGAGTTGTTAGAATATCACCCTATCGATTGTCTTGATATGATTACAGAATTACCGGATTGGCTACTAACTCATAGGAAAATATAATGCAAGATACAACACAAAATGCTGCTCTCGAACGTGAAGTTTTAGAAAAAGTTCTTTTGTCTCACGTACAAGAACAACGCCGCGCAAGACGTTGGGGTATTTTTTTCAAGCTTACTTTTTTATTTCTTATTATTCTGGCTGTTTTTGTCTCTTGTTCAGGACAGCATACACCTTTAGTGGCACATACTGCTGTGATCAACGTTGATGGCGTCATTGATTCTGAATTAAACAGTGCGGAATATATTAATGCAGGTTTACTCGCCGCGTTTGAAGAAAAACAAGCCCAAGGCATTATTTTAAAATTAAATAGTCCCGGCGGAAGTCCTGTACAGTCAAATGAAGTATTTGCTGAAATTAATCGCTTACGTGAATTGCATCCTGATAAAAAAGTATATGCGGTTATTGAAGATATCTGTGCTTCTGGTTGTTATTACATGGCCGCTGCTGCCAATGAAATTTATGCCAATCCAGCCAGTATTGTTGGATCTATAGGTGTATTGTTTGATGGCTTTGGTTTTGTTGATACGATGAATAAATTAGGTATTCAACGTCGTTTATTGACTGCGGGACAAAATAAAGGATTTATGGATCCATTCTCCCCAACCACACCTGAAATGACAGGCTTTGTGCAAGATATGTTAAACGATATTCATCAGCAATTTATTACTGCAGTAGAAACGGGTCGTGGCGATCGTTTAAAGAAAAATGATTTAACTTTTAGTGGTCTTGCATGGACAGGGCATCAATCTATAGATTTAGGTTTGGTAGATGGGATCGGCAGTGCTGATTATGTTGCGCGTGAAATCATTGGCGCGAAAACATTAATTGATTATACGACTAAACCCAATTGGTTAGAACGTTTCAGTCAACATATGGGTGCAAGTTTTGCACATGCACTGCGCAGTGAAATATATAGTCAACAACTGATGTAAAATTGCCTCGCCCCCTTGGGGGAGAGGCCGGCGTCTTCGCCGGGTGAGGGGGAAGATGTTAAAATGTTACCCTCACCCTAGCCCTCTCCCACACTCATTTTTCGTCTTTGTCGAATTATTGCAACGTGGGAGAGGGGACTTAATGAAAATTTATTATGAATTAAATAATTTCAAGAGGTATTCACTTGACGCATAAATCTTCCTGGGTAACAGGCTTTTCTTTATTTGCCATGTTTTTTGGCGCGGGTAATGTCATATTTCCATTGTTGGTTGGCCAATATGCCGGGCAGCATTATGTGCTGGCTATCTTAGGCGTATTAGTAACCGCTGTTGCTGTGCCTATTTTATGTTTACTCAGCATGGTCATGTTTAATGCAGATACGCGATCATTTTTTAATCGTGTTGGACGCTTACCCGCTTGGTCATTGATATTATTAAGCCTAGTTTTGCTTGGACCTTTTTTCGCATTACCACGCGTCATTACCGTAGCGCACGGTGCCTTATCTTATGAAGTATTTGATATGCCACTAGCGGTGTTCGCATTTATTTTCTGCGTGCTGACTTTTATTCTGACCATCAAAAATACTGTTTTTACTAAAGTATTAGGTTATGTATTAACGCCTTTATTATTAATTTTTTGTTTAGCCTTGGTCGTTTTTGGCATTCTGACGCCGCCAGAAATGGAAAATATTCAAAGTAAATCTGACGGTCATTTCTTATATGGCTTGATTGAGGGTTATTTTACTTTAGACGCAGTGGCGGCTTTATTTTTTGCAGGTATTTTAATTAAAAGCGTAAAAGGTATTTTAGGAAAATCTGAGCAAGATTCACGTCATGTATTTAAAGCAGTATTAGGTGCAAGCTTTATCGGTGGTGGTTTACTTGCCCTTGTTTATGTCGGACTTGGCATTGTTGCCGCCAAGCACGGTCAATTTTTGTATCAAGGAAATGTGGATGCTTCACAAATTCTAACAGCCTTGTCTTATCATGTATTTCCGGGTGGTGATTTATTATCAGCAGGTTTAGTCTTTTTAGCGTGTTTAACCACAGCACTCGCGCTCGCCGCTTTATTTGCTGATTTTATTCAAGAAGAATTGCACGCTAGACAAATTAATATTTCATATCTGTATCCACTAGGGATAACATTATTCATTGCATTTTTAATGAGTACTTTAGGATTTACAGGTTTGATGAGCTGGATTGGTCCTGTAATTGTATTTTGTTATCCATTATTTATTACTTTAAGTGCGTGTAACTTGGCTTATAAACTCTGGGGATTTACTTGGGTGAAAACCCCAATGTTGATTACATTAGGGTTAATGTTATTCTTTCATGTACTATAACGTGCCCGTCATCCCCGCGCAGGCGGGGAACCATATCTTTGTGGCTTACAAAAATACTAAATAAAATAAACATCCAAACAAACTATATTTAACCGTATAATATAAATGTTTGTTATAAGCTTTTAAACGTTTACCTACCATTCTTATTTTATATAAATATTTAAATATTTTATTTAAAAACCCGACTCTATCTCCTGGCATATTTTGTGATTGCGATGCCGCCATTAAGGTATTACAAAAAAAATGATTGACGGCTGTCGCTAATCTATTATTCATAGGCCGCTCTACATCACAAAATAATATCACCCTGTCCATATCCGTTTTATTTTCTGCATAATGTAAATAAGTTTCATCGAACATCACAGCTTCACCATCACGCCAATAATATTTTTGACCATCGACGCTGATATAACAATCTTCAGAGTTTGGCGTGATAATCCCTAAGTGATAACGCACAGAACCGGCATACGGATCGCGATGAGTGACTAAACGACCTTGCTTACCTAGCAATGCAAACATAGCACCTTTGATACTAGGTATTGATTCTAACAGCGCAACGGTTTTCGGGCATAATTGTTGCGCAGAAGGTAGACTATCGCCATACCATTTTAAATAAAAACGCTTCCAGCCGGTGCGAAAGAATGAATTAAAACCGATATCATCATATTGGTTTGAAGCTTTGATCTGATTTTCATGGGTTAAAGCCAAAACTTCATCACGAATCACTTGCCAGTTATCTTGCAACACTTTAAGCTCAGGAAATTGCGTTTGGTCTAAATAGGGTTGATGCGGCACTTTTGAAAATGCATAAATGAACACATTAATGGGTGCCATGAAAGTCGAGTGATCCATGAGCTGGCGAAAGAATGGATATCTCGCCTGACCGCGAAAGTGAATATACACAGTCGATAAAATAAAAGTGTATAAAATAATAAATTTAAAAGACGTTAATGTTGCTAACATACGGAGCCTCTCATTTTGATTAAAACATTTTGTATCATTTTGACATTATTTTTCAGTGTTACGCCACTCACATACGCATGGAATGCCACGGGTCACAAGTTGATCGCAGAAATTGCCTATCTACAATTAAATCCTAGCGCAAAACAACAGGTTGATATTATTCTAAACCATGGTTTTGTGAATGCCAGTATTTGGGCCGATCAAGTGCGTGCAAAAGGTAATGACAGCATGAATACATGGCATTATATTAATTTACCGAATCCACCTCCTCAAAAAAATGTAGTCGATGCTATTTTAGATTGCGAAAAAAACCTTCGCGATCAAAACAATCTAAAAGGCTTGATTCATTGGGTAGGGGATGTGCATCAACCCTTACATGCTATTGCAAGGGATCGCGGTGGAAACTCATTTTATTTACCCCCGAATCCTTACGGGAAAAATTTACATCAATTTTGGGATAACGGCGCAGGTATTTTATTTAATGTAAAAGATTTAAAAAAGACTGCAAGTGCTTGGCTCAAAACTTATCCACCATCTGAACAACAATTAGCAAAAACAGACCCCATGGACTGGGCACAAGAGAGTTATTATTTAGGTATGACACAAGCATATGTTGGCATTAGCCCAAAAAGTCAGCCAAGCGCAGCTTACATTGAACGTTCGCAATTGATTGCAAAAAAACAAATAGTTTTGGCAGGCACACGTTTAGCACAGATCATTAATCAATCGAGTTTTTGACGAGGACGTATACAATCATCAATCATTTGCTTGACCGGTGTAGGTAGACAAGTTGTTAACCAGTAGGGAAGATAGCCTTTATTCTCTTGTTGTGATGCGGATTGCCTTTTTTTGCACAATGATTTATAGGGTTGGGGATTCGGCATCCAATAATGGGGTCTTGTTTCGCCTTTCTCTAATACAATCTGTCTCATTATCCCACGGACTTCGTTCACAATTTTTGCCTCGGAGTCCATCCAACGCAAACTATAACGACAATTATCTATAATAATTTCAAAAATTTTAAATGCTGTGTCTTTGTCGTTCGCACTATAAAATTTTGCTGCGGCATGTTGAACAATATTTTGCCCATTATCTATACGACTTATATCCACTTGGTGAATATAAGTTTTTATTAAAAGTGTAACGATTTCTATATTTTGTTGATCAATCGCAAGGCGCAGGACGCTTGTACCATCCGCTCCAGCTTTTATATGCTGGACTGCTGCCATCAGATCTTCATCATTTTCGCTATACATCGACATCTCTCGTTGTTAGTAAACTAGTATTGTACTATTCATTTACTTTGATTTCTACCCCTGATTTAGTTATAGTTGCCATGAACTTTTGGCTCACTCAAGGAGATGCTCATGAAACGCTTACTAATGATAGTTGCTTTAATGGTTGGGGTGGTGAGTAGTATAAATGCCATGGAAATTACTGGGGCAGGGGCGAGTTTTCCAGCGCCTTTGTATGGTAAATGGGCAGAATCTTATAATAAGCTTACGGGCGTTCGAGTTAATTACCAATCTATTGGTTCTTCCGGTGGCGTTAATCAAATAAAAGCTAAAACTGTAGATTTTGGCGCATCAGATACACCTCTTGCCGATGCTGATTTAGAAGCCGCTGGTTTAATGCAATTCCCTACCGTCATTGGTGGTGTAGTTCCTGTGATTAATCTACCAGGTATTGCCTCAGGCGCTATGGTATTAACGGGTGAAGTCTTGGCAGACATATATTTAGGAAAAATCACCCAATGGGATGATGCGGCCATTAAAACCTTAAATCCTACCTTAAATTTACCCAATCAAAAAATTACTGTGGTGCGTCGTGCTGATGGTTCGGGTACTACTGCCATATTTACTGAATATTTAACTAAAATAAGTCCCAACTGGGCAAGCCAAATTGGGCAAGGTAATACTGTAAATTGGCCCATCGGTACAGGTGGAAAAGGTAATGAAGGTGTTTCAGCATTTGTCATGCGTTTGCCCGGGGCCATAGGTTATGTTGAATATGCTTATGCAAAACAAAGCACCATGGCGTTTGTGCAATTAAAAAATGCAAAGGGTGAAACGGTGTCACCGAGTATAGATAGTTTTAAAGCAGCGACACAAAATATAGATTGGTCCAAAACTTTTGCTCAAAGTTTAACAAATTCAAGTGCACAAGGTGCATGGCCCATTACGTCAACCACATTCATTTTAATGCAAAAACAAGGCAATCCAGAAAAATCAAAAACCATTATCGCTTTTTTTGATTGGGCTTATAAAAATGGCAGCGCAGAAGCACTGGCTTTAGATTATGTACCTATGCCCGCTGATGTGGTGACTGCTGTGCAAAAAGCATGGGCAGAAAAAATTGCGATCTAAACAACACATCAATGAAATGGGTAATTGGATATTAGGCGGCCTGTCTATGGCTGCTGCTATCTTTACACTCGCGGCTTTGTGTGGCGTGATTATTATGCTGGGCATACAAGCATGGCCCAGCATTACTGAGTTTGGCTTTTCTTTTATTACCAATAGTGTTTGGGATCCACCTAATAATGTGTTTGGTGCTTTTGTGCCGATTTACGGCACCTTAATCACCTCTACTATTGCACTTATTATTGCGATTCCCGTGAGTTTTGGAATCGCTTTATTTCTAACTGAACTTGCACCCGCTTGGTTAAGACGGCCACTTGGCACAGCCATTGAATTACTGGCTGCAATTCCTTCTATTGTTTATGGCATGTGGGGATTATTATTTTTCTCGCCGATTTTTGCGAAATATGTACAAACACCGTTGATGAATTGGACTGCTGATATTCCATTTTTAAATCATTTATTTGCGGGTGCGCCGATTGGGATTGGCTTATTTACTGCGGGTATTATTTTAGCAATTATGATTATTCCCTATATTGCCTCAGTCATGCGTGATGTGTTTGAAGTTGTACCGCCACTTTTAAAAGAATCAGCTTATGGATTAGGTTGCACCACTTGGGAAGTGATTTGGTCTGTAGTATTACCTTATACAAAAGCAGGCGCTATTGGTGGCATTATGTTAGGACTTGGACGCGCCTTAGGAGAAACTATGGCCGTTACCTTTGTGATTGGTAATAGTAATATTTTGGATGGATATTCACTATTTTCTATGGGTAATAGTATTACTTCAGTGTTAGCCAATGAATTCCCTGAGGCCAGTTTAACGGGTTTTCATCAATCGGCTTTAATGGAACTGGGTTTAATTTTATTTTTTATTACTTGTGTGGTGTTGTCATTGTCTAAAGTCATGCTGCTTCGCATTAAAAAAATGGGAGGTCCTTAATGACGTTGTATCAACGCCGGAAAATGGCCAATATGATTGCGCTTACTTTATCGCTGATGGCCATGGCTTTTGGGTTAATTTGGTTATTATGGATTTTAGAAACCACTATTGTAAAAGGTTTTTCAGCACTGTCTTGGTCATTATTAACTGAATCAACACCGGCGGCAGGTAGTCTAGGTGGCGGATTATTAAATGCATTGGTCGGATCTTTATTATTAGTATTTTTTGCAACAGTTTTAGGTACTCCGATTGGCTTACTCGCGGGCATATATTTAGTTGAATATGGTCGTTTTACTTGGCTCGCCAAAGTTGTTGCCTTTGTCAATGATGTGTTATTGGCAGGTCCGTCTATAGTCATGGGTTTATTTGTTTATGCTGTGATTGTTGTGCCCACAGGTGGATATTCGGGCTGGGCTGGGGTTGTGGCCTTATTATTGATACAAATTCCTATCGTGATTCGTACAACAGAAAATATGTTATTGCTAGTGCCACAAACTTTACGAGAAGCAGCCTTTGCCTTAGGTGCACCCAAATGGAAAATGATTTTAGCCATCACCTTAAAAGCTGCAAGAGCAGGTATAATGACGGGGATATTATTAGGCATTGCGCGTATTACGGGTGAAACGGCGCCGCTACTCTTTACTGCGTTAAACAATCTATTTTTTAGTGTAGATATGAGCGGTCCCATGGCTAACTTACCGAAAATGATTTATGATTTTGCAATGAGCCCTTATCCACGTTGGCAAGAAATTGCTTGGGCAGGGGTGTTATTGATTACGATGGGCGTGTTATTTCTTAATATTTTAGCGCGATTTTTTAGTCGCAAGAAATTTTAAAGGCGGGTATGTCAAAGTTAACTACGAGGGATCTTAATTTTTATTACGGTGATTTTCATGCACTGAAAAGTATTAGTTTAGAAATTCCTGAGAAAAAAGTCACTGCATTTATTGGCCCATCGGGTTGTGGTAAATCCACATTATTGCGTACTTTTAATCAAATGTTCGCCTTATATCCTGATCAACGCGCAACCGGCGAAGTCATCATGAATGGGGTTAATTTATTAAGTGGTAAACAAGATGTTTCATTACTGCGCGCAAAAATTGGTATGGTATTTCAAAAGCCAACACCCTTTCCCATGTCGATATATGACAATATTGCTTTTGGGATTAAATTGTACGAACAATTGCCACGCAGTGAATTGGATTTACGGGTGGAATCTGCCTTAACCCGCGCAGCCCTCTGGCACGAGGTGAAGGACAAATTAAATCAATCAGGCTATAGTTTATCCGGTGGACAGCAACAACGTTTATGTATTGCCCGTGGCATTGCGATTGAGCCGGAAATTTTATTATTAGATGAACCTTGTTCAGCGCTTGATCCAATATCCACTACAAAAATAGAAGAATTGATTACTGAGCTGAAAAAAGATTACACCGTGGTGATTGTGACTCACAATATGCAACAAGCGGCGCGTTGCAGTGATTTTACGGCTTATATGTACTTGGGGGAACTTATAGAGTTTGGCAAAACACAAAAGATTTTTGTTAAACCTGACCGCAAGGAAACAGAAGATTATATTACTGGACGCTTTGGATAAAAGGATGCACACCATGTCTGACAAACACCTTTCGACATATTTTGACTTGGACTTAAAGCAATTGCTTGATAAACTTATTTTTATGGGGCATGAAGTTGAGCAGCAGGTGCAGCGCATTTTATCTGCGTTAAATAATGCGGACGAATCATTGATTGAAGAAATTTTCCAAACCGAACAAAGAATTGATGCGCTAGAAGTAGAAATTGATCAAGGTTGCAGTCAATTAATAGTGATGCGCCAACCTGTTGCCCGTGATTTACGATTTGTCTTAGCTGTGTCAAAAGCAGTCGCTATTTTAGAACGTGCTGCAGATGAAACGATTCGTATCGCAAAACGCATTCGCCATTTAGGTGAAACAGACTCTATCGATCCTATTGATAAAAAAAATATTGTGCATTTAGGTGAAATGTCAGGCGTTATTTTAAAACATGCTTTAGATGCTTTTGCCAACATGGATGTTAAAAATGCTTCTGAAATTATGCTCGAAGATAAAGCCATTAATCTGGAATTTTATAATCTAAGAGATGGTTTTATGAAAGCCATGAAAGAAAATCCAGATACTATTAATGTTTATCTTGATTTATTAGTCATTGTAAAAGCACTGGAGCGTGTCGGTGATTATGCGAAAAAAATTGCTGAATTTATTGTGTATGTAGTTCATGGCACTGACCTTCGGCATCAGCAGTAATGTATCTTCTGCGCAATCATCAAGTAGTACCAGAAGCGTTACAACATGCTGTTGTAACCATAGGCAATTTTGATGGTGTTCATCTTGGCCATCAGCAATTATTAACAGATTTAAAAAAAAGAGCGCTTGAATTAAATAAACCCTCGGGTGTTATTATTTTCGAGCCGCAACCGCAAGAATTTTTTTTAAAAAACACTATAGCCCGTCTTTGCACTTTAAGACAAAAATATACCTTGATTAAACAACAAGGCATTGATTTTATGCTGGTTTTACGTTTTAATAGTCAATTGGCACAACAAAGTGCCGAAGACTTTATTGCTTCAGTATTGATAAAACAACTTAATATCAGTGAAATTTGGATAGGGCAAGATTTTCGCTTTGGACATCAACGTGCAGGTGATTTATCACTATTAAAAAATCAAGCTAAACAATATGGTTTTGAAGTGTACACGGTTCCAGATGTCAAAATAAATAATCTGCGGGTGAGCAGCACTCAAATCCGCACATTATTAGCTCAAGGTGAATTGCATTTAGCCAAGCAATTATTGGGTAGATTTTATAGTATTGAAGGAAAGGTAATTAAAGGCGCTGCACGCGGACGACTGTTAAGCATGCGCACCGCTAATATTAAACCGCCTTTTACTATCGTACCGGTTCAAGGGATATTTGTAGTACGAGTAGGATGGGCGCAACAAGAATGGCCTGGGGTAGGGAGTCTTGGCATGCGACCGGTTTTTTCAGGTCAAGATGTATTACTCGAAGTGCATATTTTTAATTTTGCACAAGATATTTACGATAAACGTATTACAGTAGAGTTATTACATAAATTACGCGATGAGGCTGATTTTGAATCAGTAGAATTATTACAACAACAAATGCAAGATGATTTGGCAGCAGCACAACATTATTGGAAACAGCATCATGATGAATTATAAAGACACCTTAAATCTTCCGCAAACAGACTTTCCGATGAAAGGTAATTTGCCTGAACGTGAACCACAGCAATTACAAGCTTGGCAAGATATGAACTTGTATCAACAGATGCGTGAGCACAATAAAGATGCACCGAAATTTATTCTGCATGATGGGCCGCCCTATGCCAATGGTGATATTCATATTGGTCATGCGGTTAATAAAATTTTAAAAGACATGGTGATGAAAGCCAAAACTTTACAAGGCTTTAATACACCTTATGTACCCGGTTGGGATTGTCACGGTTTACCCATTGAGCATAATGTTGAGAAAACCATTGGCAAAGTAGGCGAGAAAGTATCTGCAATTGAATTTCGCGCTGCATGTCGCACCTACGCGGATACTCAATATCAAAAACAACGTGAAGATTTTATTCGTTTAGGTGTGCTAGGTGATTGGCAGCATCCTTATTTAACCATGGATTTTGCTTTTGAAGCTGAAATTGTACGTGTATTAGCGAAAATTATTGAAAATGGGCATTTGCATCAAGGGTATAAACCCGTACATTGGTGTATGGATTGTCGCTCTGCATTGGCAGAAGCAGAAGTAGAGTATCATGAAAAAACTTCTCCTAGTATTGATGTGTTATTTCCATTTGCAGAAATAGCTGAATTAGCAAAACGTTTGCCTGCTGTTGATCTTAACCATTTGCAAAATGCCGCCATTGTGATCTGGACAACCACACCATGGACCTTGCCCGCGAATCAGGGCGTTGCCTTGCATCCAGATTTAGATTATGCACTCGTGACTTTTAAACATAAAGATAAACCTTTAACCATTGTTGTTTTAGAAGAACTAGTTCCGCAATTAATGACCCGTTGGAAAATTGATGATTTTCATGTATTAACCGTATTTAAAGGTAAAATTTTAGAGCATTTATATTTGAAACATCCGTGGTACGACAGAAATACCCCTGTGGTATTAGGCGAACATGTCACTACGGATGCAGGTACCGGGTGTGTTCATACTGCGCCCGCCTATGGTGAAGATGATTATAAACTTGGTCTTGCTTATGATTTGCAAATTGATCATGCTGTAGATGGTCGTGGTTGTTTTACTGAAAATGTGCCAGTAGTCGGTGGTTTATTTATTTTTAAAGCTAATCCTATTATTGTTGAAACTTTAGAAAAACATCAACGACTTTTGTATGCTGAAAATTTTCAGCATAGTTATCCTCATTGTTGGCGCCATAAAACACCTGTTATTTTCAGAGCAACCCCGCAATGGTTCATCAGTATGGACCAAGCCGGATTACGAGACAAAGCGTTAATAGAAATTAATACAAAACAGTTTTTACCCGATTGGGGCCAAGCACGTATTTATAGCATGGTGGATAAACGTCCTGATTGGTGTATTTCACGTCAACGTACTTGGTGTACGCCGATTACCGGTTTTGTACATAAAGAAACGGGAGAATTACATCCCAATACCGTCAATTTAATGTATAAAGCGGCAGACATCATTGAGCAAAAAGGTATTGAAGCTTGGTATGATTTAGATGTAAAGGAATTTTTAGGAAAAGATGCCGATCAATATATTAAAATTACGGATGGTTTAGATGTGTGGTTTGATTCGGGTTGTTCACATGCTGCAGTCCTAGGCAAACGTCCTGAATTACAATGGCCTGCAGATATGTATTTAGAAGGCTCTGATCAACATCGGGGTTGGTTTCAATCATCTTTATTAACGGGTGTGGCAATGCGAGGTCAAGCACCGTTTAAAGAAATTGTGACCCATGGATTTGTAGTCGATGCTCATGGCCATAAAATGTCAAAATCTTTAGGTAATGTGGTTTCACCACAAAAAGTCATTAAACAATTAGGTGCCGATGTGCTACGTTTGTGGGTTTCATCCACGGATTATCGCGGCGAGATGACGATTTCTGATGAAGTATTAAAACGAGCTACCGATGCTTATCGTCGTATACGTAATACCACGCGATTCTTACTCGGTAATTTGCATGAATTTGATCCTAAAAAGCAACTGCCCATTGAAAAGTGCGTAGCGCTGGATCGTTATATGATTCGCTATGCTCAAAATTTACAAAACAGTATTATTGCGGATTATGAAGCTTATGCCTTTCATTTAGCGTATC
>JABDAR010000005.1 GCA_013289085.1 Gammaproteobacteria bacterium
ATGAAAAGGGAGAGCTGGTGTGTACTGCACCATTTCCGTCCATGCCGATTTATTTTTGGAATGATCCTGATAATGTACGATACTTGCATAGTTATTTTGACAAGTTTCCCGGTGTGTGGGCACATGGCGATTTTGCAAAAATAACTCTACAGGGTGGACTTATTATTTATGGACGTTCCGATGCGGTGTTAAAGCCGGCCGGGGTTAGAATTGGTACAGCCGAGATTTATCGTCCCACAGAAAAAATTCCAGAAGTGTTGGAGTGTTTAGCAATTGGACAACCGTGGCAAGATGATATTCGGATTATTTTATTTGTGGTTTTGCGTGACGGAATCATTTTAGACGATGTACTTCGTCAAAAAATTGGCGAACAAATTCGTCATGATGCAAGTCCAAGACATGTTCCTTCACAAATTGTGCAGGTGAATGATTTACCACGTACTATTAATAATAAATTATCAGAATTAGCGGTGAAGCAAGTGGTGATGGGTGAGAAGGTTGAAAATATCACAGCGCTTGCGAATCCAGAATGTTTAGAAGAGTTTGCACGGTGGGCAGAGCGTAGTAGGTCAACCTAATTAAGGTTTGAACATAACAACCGATAAATTTATGCTATTTTAATATATTACCAAAAGACTGAATAATGATAGGTTGAAAAGGATTGAACATGAGTGAAGACATCGTAGTTTATTATTGGGAATACGATGATCCTGACGTGCAACAGGAAATGGGTACTGCTATTGCCCAACAAAAACAAGCGCTTCTACGTTTTAAAGGCACACAAAAACAAGTTTTGGCTGAATACAGTGAACATCACGATAAAAAGCATAAAGATCTACGCGAATTTAAAAAAGCAGTTGATCAAGCCAAACACACAGGCGCGACATTAGTCATTCCACAATTACAAAATTTAACGCGGTTTGAATCATTTACAAAACCTTTATTAGATGCAGATATAGAATTTTATTGTTTAGATCAACCTCGCGTCAATCGTATGACGCTCGGTGCTGTAGTTGAAAATATTCGTTTCTTGCGTGAAAAACACAGTCGTTTAATTTCTGAAGGGCTTGCGCGCACCATGGCACAGCTTGGTAATCCTAATGCTTTGCAAGAAATTACCAAGGTCAATAAACCAAAAACTGAAAGTGCAATATTATTTGCGCTGATTTTATCACCGATTATTGCTTATTATCGTATGCAAGGTTATTCACAGCGCCGTATGGCACAAACCTTGAATGATGAGGGGTTCAGCGCACCAGAAGGTGGTCATTGGGTATTAAGTCAATTGCAAAAAGTACTCGATCGCGTTGATATGAATGATGTTGCGTTAACCTTATGTAGCACTTTAGATGAATTAGGGACGAAAGGTTATAACCATGCGCAAGTCGCCAAAGCTTTGACGGCCATGCATGCGAAAAGTCCAGGGCGTAAACCTTGGGATGATTATTTAGTGGATAAAGTACTTGAGCGTTTACAAGTGATCCGTGAAATTGCTGATTTTAATGAATTTGTGGTGTTGGTGTACCCGCATGTGCAAAAATTTCAAGCATCGGGTTTAAATGATGATGAAATTGCTCAGCGTTTGAATCAAGAAGACATTGAAATTCCTGAGCGCGTGATTTGGGAATTGGCACATGAAAACGAAGATGAAGTGAAAACTATCGATCGTAAAGAATGGGAAGCACATGATGTTGAAGTAGCACGCAGAATCGCTGAGCGGCGTAAAGCAGATATTAGCCAATTTGTGCATCCGCAAACGCTACAACGTTCAGAAGTACTGTTTAAAGAATTTACCGGTGTAGATATTGCTGAAAAAGCAAAAGAATTAAGTAAAAAGGCTGAAGAAGAATTATAAAAAAGTGCTTAATATTTGTTTAAGAAATTTGTGATAATTGTAGTTATAAGGAAGAAGGAGAATTGACATGAGTGGACCTACTATAAATGCATGGAGAGGCGTGGTAAATCGTCAGTCGCATGATGACTCAACTGTTCATGCTGGTTTTCAACAAGGTAAAAATCCCTTGTTGGCGCATTCATTAGCCACAATGATGGCAATGAGTCCCCATTTTGCTGAAAGACTTGCTGGTACAGTCTCTTCGGTAGTAACAAACCGTATTTAAAACCAAAAATACAGATTTGCAGGTTTAAGCTATTTTATATATGCTTAAACCTAATCTATTAACAAAAGACCAATCCCATGCCTGATTTAAGCGCACAAGCCGTCCAAACCTTTTGGCAGGAAAAGCATGACTATGCTTTATTCCGGATTATCATGTCCATGGAAAGCGTAGAAGAATGGTGTTTGGACAAAGATCCTGAATATGAACAAGCTCTGAAACGTTTTACTGACAGCCTTGATGGTGTCAAAGACTTTCAGCTGGCTGATGAAGATAAACTCATTCAAATTTTGGTGAGCTTAAAAGCCAGTCGCGCATTTCGTATTTTGCAACATATGGATGGTTTACTGCCTGGTACCGCTTCGAAATTACTCGTATTTGCAGAAGTCGCGAGTAACAATCCTGAAGATATCCCTGGATTCTTTTTAAATCGTAATCTCGTCTTCGAGCGTCTACAATTATTAGGACGCATCTTTGCCCGCGAGCGCTTTAAGCTCGTGATGAATGCCTTAGAAAAAGCAGAAAAATAACTTGGTGATAGGTTGTCATTATAAAAGCCTTCAAAGTTGGTCATAGGTTTGCATGTAACTAATGATAAACTGCCTTAAAGCTAAAGAGTAAATGAGTAAATCTATGAAGTCTATATTATTAAATCTTCTCGGAATTGTGATTGTAGTGTCTGCAGGTGTTGCTATGGCGCAATATCCAAATATGACTGAAGAAGAAATGCAAGCCTTAGAGGGTTACAATGCCATGCTGCCACCTGTAGAATTTGCAGAAACACCTACTTCATGCGAGCCAGACGATCCAGAATGTCAAAAACTTTACTTAGATGTTTATGGTGCACATTTTCATGGATCTATGACCGCTCAACAAGATACCAGTCCTATATATTCTTGGAACTCGAATAAATGTATCTTAAATTCTGATCAATGTGACATCTTACAAGGTGAATGGGAAATGTGGGTCAATAAGGCAAATAGCGGCGCTTTAGACTTTTCTCAAGAAAACTGTATCGATGTGGGTGGCACTTGGTTTGGTCTTGAACCCGCATATAATTGTTATGAATATAAATAGGTAAAGTTTATGTTGAAACATCTGACAAAAAAATTACAAATAGGCGTGTTATTAACCACTGCAAGTTTGTTATCCCATAGTGTTGTTGCACAAGGCACGGGTGCGATTTTAGACCAAATCAGAAAAATGCTTGAAGATCAGCAAAAAGCTGATGAAGCCGTGCAACGTGAAATCGCGCAAGATTGGAAACAATATGTAGGATTATTGAATTTAAAAGATTTAGAAACGCAAAATATGCTGCGTTTAATGTTGACGCCCTTTTTTGATAGTACTGTCACCATGGGCACCCGTATTTTTGAAGCTGAAAAAGCAGTCACGCAATTTCAAAATGATTTAAACATTGATACCGCCAATTACAATCTGAATACGATCCCCATCAGTGATGATACTTTTTTATATGAAAAAGTACAAAAAATGGAAAAATCTGGAAACGCTTCAGAGGCGATGACCGATGCCTCTTTCGGCAATCTTAATGATTTGCTCGCAAGTACTTTATTAAGTGGATATGCTTTTGAAAATGATGCACAAGCTGCAGATGCATATAGTTTTGTACAACGGGTTACCAATAAAGATCCATTGCCTCCACCTGAAAATATATTTCAAGAAGATGGTATAACGCCCACGGAAGAAGGTAGGAAATTTTTAATCAGTGTTTATGATCAAATACCCACGATGAGTATGGCGCAATTGTCATTATTAGAAATAGTGGGTGAAAAACAACGTTGGCCTGGTCTTGCTAAAGGTTTGCCGATTGGTAAAGATGATAGTGCGAGTTTAATGGAAGTCATGGCTTATGAAGTAGAACGTCGGTATATGTCGGAAGAGTGGTATGACGCCATGAATCAAATGTCGACGGAAGCTTTGCTAAGGGAAATTTCTTATATTTTAGTGGCACAAAGTTTTGTGCAATTTAAAAATTTTGAACGCGGTCAACGCATGGAAGCCATGCTGGCTTCGCAAATGGGAATATTTAGTGGGCTGATGAATCCTCCTGCGCCACCTAGCACAGAAGAAGTGACTCAAGGCACTTTTCCATAACCAGAAAGGCTAAGACGTGAACAAACCCGCGGCGTTTAAATCCACAGAATTAATGCTTGTATTTGGCGCTTTAATTGTAGGCACAACGCTGATCATGAGCCTTGCGAATTTTGTTTTATTTCAAATTGTTTTATTTATCTTTATGCCGTTTTTATTATTAGGTTTATGGCTGGTAATAAAATATCCAAGCACAAAAATCAAAGTGTCGGGTGTTAAAAAAACCAAGTTCATTTTTTTAATGATTAAAATTCTTAGTATTTTTTTAATTATTCTGCTGTGTTACTTTGCTTTTGGTCACGGTTTATTACTGTATCAAAGTGCAAGTTATAATGCCGCTATGCAACCTGGGTTGATTCAAATTGCAAATAATGCCCAATTATTATGGGCACTAAAATTAACAGTGATCACTTGGGTCATGGGCAGTAGTTTAATGATGGCCATGACAGCGTTTGGTAAAAGTAGAATCAGTGAATTTTTTATGCCTAGCATCAGCGCTTCTCGTTATGCGCTAGTGATTGATTCAATAGTTGCCATTTCATTTGCGTTAAGTTTGTCATTATTGATTACGCTTGCAAGCGTTGAATTATCACGCGCCATGCTGACATTCACTGGACTGCAATGGCCTGTTTACCCTGAGATGACCGCATTTATTTTAGTGCTGACTTTATTTGTGGGTTATCGTTTATTTCATCTTAAACAGCGTGTCAAACGTTTAGCAGAAACATCCATTTCCATTGGTCGCTTATTATTGACGCAAACCGCCTATTTGGTAGGCTTATTGTTAATTGGTCAAGCCATCATTGTATTTTTTCCACAGCAAATGATCATGCCTTTAACCAAACCCATAGTGAACTTACTCCCCAGTTTAAGCTATGAAGCCATATGGTTATTGTTAACCATTACTCTTGCGATAGCCAGCGCGCCGATACTCGCCCGTTTATTAGCACGAATGATGGCAGGTTTCACTATAGGTAAAGCAGCTTTGTTATTGTTTGTACCATTTTTATTGGGGTGTGTTTTACTTTCTCGTCTTGGTTTAGAATGGGTGCCACAGGCTCATTTTATTCCGGTAACGCTGGAAAATATTGTTTATCACTTAGGACCTACGCAGTTTATTTTAATAGGTACACTGCTACTATTATTAGCTTGCTTTGTGGGTTCAACATCTTTGCAAATGGCCTGGGTTGATATTATGCCTATGCATTTTGGATTAAGAATACGGCGCTTACGTGTCTTGCTAGCTGATCAAACCTGGTTATTATTTATTTTCACCTCTGTTTATTTATTTTTTGCCAACATAGGGTATTACTTTATGATTGGGATTTATTTAGTGCCTCTTACTTTTGTTTTGTTGTGGGTCAGTCTATATTTATTTTACACTCTAACTCAGTGTTCTAAAAAGGTAGGTTAATATGTTTCAATGGTTGGGCAGACGTACCAAAAAATTAGCCAATAGCGCATCACGTAAGGCCGCTGTGCCTTTGATGCAGAGTATGTATTTATTCTTAAAAGATTTATATGTGGCCATTTTCAAACAGGAAAAAGGGCCTTCTGAGACTTTTGATGAGGCGATGCTGCGTTTTCAACTGACGGAAGACGACTTGCGCGAGCGCAAAAAATCATTTCAAATTCAATTGATTATTTATACCGTAGGTTCGATTTTTATGGTGGGTTATACGTTTTATTTGATTAAAGCGGGTCATTGGATGTCAATGACTTTCAGTGTGGTATTAATGATTTATTTAATTGTAAGCGCTTTAAAAAGTCATTTTTGGATTTTCCAAATTAAAAAACGTAAATTGGGTTGTACCTTGCAAGAATGGTTAAACGCATCTATCAAGGAGCCAAATTAATATGTTGCGGTTATTATTTTTGATAGTGTTAAGCGCCATGTCTTCACTTGCTTTTGGAGCAGAAGACATACCGATGTTCTTTCAGCCTGCAGACAAAGATGTGTCTATTTATTATTTAGGCGAAATTTTTGGTGCAGGTTTAATACCTGGCGGGGCGGAAACTTATTTATTATCTGATATGTTTCAAATCTTTAATCAAGTGTGTTTAGTGGTTGCCATTATTATTATTATTTACACCATGATTTTTGGTGTGCTTGAAACTGCAGGTCAAGGAAAAGTTTTAGGCGAAAAATGGAGTCCGACTTGGGTGCCGATCCGTATTATGTTAGGTATGGCTTTATTAGTGCCTAAAGCCGGTTCTGGTTATGTATTAGCACAATCGATAGTGATGTGGATGGCAATTCAAGGCGTGGGCGCTGCCGATCAATTGTGGAATAAAGCCCTGGATTATTTTATCGAAGGCGGTGCTGTATTTGCACAACAAGATACAGGAGTGCCTCTGAGCGCATCTTATATGAATCATACCAACGTAAGTAATACTTACGAATTAGAGCGAGTCATATTGATTAATGCGACTTGTATAGAAGCACATAACGCAAGTGATTCTGCAAAGCTCATGGGTAAATACGAAATTTATCAAACCAAAAATCCAAGTGATGGTTATTATGATTTTGTTAATTTTGGTGATCCCGATGCTTGGAATGATGGCCTTAATGGTGGCAATGCGGGCCGCGAATGCGGACACATTATTGTGCCGAGTTTTGTGGCTGAAACTCCAGAACAAATAGCGCTGATGCATCAAACTTATAGTGATGCATTTTATTATATGGCGCGAGGTTTGAGCCCACTTGCAGAATTTTTGGCGAGTGAAAAAGGCAGCGATCCAGAATTATGGGAAAGATATTTTACAGGTACGCAATATGAAGCTGTCGCGTATATTGAATATTTGAATGCTGCAAGTCATATCTTAAACCCCACTCAAGAACCTGCAAACGCTAATCTTGCAAAATTAGAAACATTAAAAGATTACGGCTGGATTTTAGCGGGCAATTATTACATGACTTTAACCAACTTGGGCCCTGAGTTAACTGGAATATCGCTTTATGTGAATCCATATGATGCGGTGAAACCGCCTCCGGATTCTACTTATGATCAATATCCACAACAGCTAGAAAATGCAGAATATTATTGGGAACTACCCGCCGGCGATCCGCGCGCTGATTTTGCGTTTTCACAATGGACAGATGCGTATAACATTCCTGGTTACGGTGATTTATCAGGTGAACCTATACAACCACCTGCCGATGAAACTGCATTTACTTATCAAGACTTATATTTTATTGAGCATTCACTTGCTGGATTAGGTTCAATGGGAGGCATCACTGGGGCAACTACTGTAGGTCACATAAACGAGCATGGTGAATTAAAAACTGAAGGCATACGAGATGCAGGCACACGAGATCCACTTTATTATTTGCAAGCCATGACTAATTTTGGTGGATCGCGAGTCGGCGATCCCATACTTTATGCTGCTAAATTTGGTGGTTTACTCACGGAAATGGCTGTGATGATGTTGGTAATAGGAATGGCGGGATTCATAATATTAGCCGGTTTATCTGCTTTTTCTGGACCCTGCATGATTACAACGCCTTTTTGGGCAACTGTGTCAATGACTTTGATAGCGACACTTGCACCGCTTATTTTTGGTATGGCGGCATTTATGTATGTACAGGGTGCGCTGTTAAGTGTGGCGTTGCCTTTAATACCTTTTATTATCTTTTTTGTTGCAGCGATCGGTTGGTTTATTGCCACCATAGAAATGGTGGTTTCTGCGCCACTCGTTGCGGTTGGGCTCGTGTTTCCAGAGACCAATCAAGATGTTTGGGGTAAAGCTGAACCTGCATTTATGATGATCTTGAATTTATTTTTACGCCCACCCCTCATTATTCTTGGTTTTGTGGCCGGTATGATTTTAACTTGGGTAGCGATTGAATTACTGAATACTTCCTTTTATTTCTTCATAAAAGATGCTGCTAAGATTGAAAACACCATGTTTGGTTGGTTGGTGGTGATCATGGCTTATGTAGGCATACTTATTACGGTAGTAGAAAAAACATTTGGTATGACTACAGAATTACCCAATAAAATCTTACAAGTACTAGGTGACAGAACTCAAGCACAACCTGGAGCCGAAGCTATGCTTTCTGCCATGAAGCAAGGTGCAGAAAAAGGCGCGGGTGCAGCCGGTGGCTTTATAAGTTCAGCAGGGGGTGTTGCTGAGAAAGGTGCATCAACAGGTATGGAACAATCAGCTGCTAAAGCATCTAGGGACAAACAAGAAAAAGAAGTAAAAACTCAAGGGTTGGCTGGTAAAGAAGGGAAGGGGTAAGTTTTAAATGTTACGCTTATTAGTTTTGATAATATTCACTTCACTGTCATCTTTTGCTTTTGCTGAAGGTCCTCCGACTTTATTTGAGCCTGCACCCAAAGATGTTTCCATTTATTATTTAGGTGAAATCTTTGGCCCTCTAGTCCCTGGCGGCGCGGAAACTTATTTATTATCTAATATGTTTGAAGTGTTTAATTTAGTCTGTTTAGTGGTTGCTATTATCATTATCATTTACACCGCGATGGTGGCTGTATTACAAACCGCGGGTCAGGGAAAAGTCTTAGGTGAAAAATGGAGTGCGACATTTTTACCGATACGGATAGTCTTGGGTATTGCACTATTAATACCGACACCTGGGACAGGTTATGTATTATCACAATCTATTGTGATGTGGATGGCCCTGCAGGGTGTGGGTGGTGCCGATCAATTATGGAATGCAGCATTGGATTATTTTATTGAAGGCGGCGCTGTATTTTCCAGGGATAAAGAAGCAATCCAATCTCAAGTGAAATCTCATATGTCTGGCCAACAATTGGCCAAAATAGAAGCAGCAGGAATTAATTCTTCCCATATGACCAAAACCAACCTAGAGAGCACCTATGAATTAGAGCGTGTGATGTTAGTGAATGCCACTTGTATTGAGGCGCATAATAGGAGTGATGCTGCAAAACTCATGGGAAAATACGAAATTTATCAAACGCAAAATCCAATTGATGGTTTTTATAATTTTGTTAATTTTGGTAACCCAGATGCTTGGAATGATGGCTTAGATGGTGGCAATGCAGGTCGCGAATGTGGTCATATTATCATTCCGACGTTTGTAGCGGATACGTTAGAACAAGTAGCGTTGATGCATCAAACTTATAGTGATGCATTTTATTATTTTGCACGAGGCTTGAGCCCATTCGCAGAATTTTTGGCGAGCGAAAAAGGCGCGACCGCAGAATTATGGGAAAGACATTTTACCGGAACACAGTATGAAGCCACTGCATTTATTGAATATTTGAATGCTGCAAGTCACATTTTATATCCCAACCAAGTACCCACAAATCCTGAACGAGAAAAATTGGAAACATTAAAAGATTATGGCTGGATTTTAGCCGGAAACTATTATATGACCTTAACGAACTTGCGTGATATATTAGTTACAATACCCATCTCAATTAATGCCTATGATGCGGTGAAATATCCACCAGATTCTGCTTATGATCAATATCCACAAGCTTTACAAAATGCGGAAGATTATTGGGAATTACCCCCAGAAGATCCGCGTTTTGAATATACGTTTTTACAATGGAAAAATTTATATATAGTTCCCGGTTATGGTGATTTAACCGATGAACCTGTGGAGCCAGATGATCAGCCTACATTTACTTACAAAGACTTACATTTTATCGAACATTCGTTAACGGGAATCGGTAATATGGCTAATTTGGGTACGATTTCAGACACTGGAGACCTAAGCACTGTCAATAAGCGTGATCCACTGTTTTACCTTCAAGAATTAACCAATTTTGGTGGTACTCGTGGGGGTGATCCGATAAGACATGCTGCAGAATTTGGTGGCAAATTAACAGAAATGGCTGTGGCCATGTTACTCATCGGAATGGCTAGTTTTTTAATCATCGCTGGGCTTTCAGCCTTTTCAGGTCCTTGCATGATCACCTCAGCAGTGTGGCCCACCATGTCCATGCTTCTGATAGGTATAATGGCGCCACTTATCTTTGGTATTGCGGGATTTATGTATGTGCAAGGTGCGCTATTAAGTGTGGCGCTACCCTTGATACCATTTGTTATCTTTTTTATTGCAGGGATTGGTTGGTTTATTGCCACTATAGAAATGGTAGTGTCAGCGCCACTTGTTGCTGTTGGGCTGGTATTTCCAGAAACTAATCAAGATATTTGGGGTAAAGCTCAACCTGCATTTATGATGATCTTAAATTTATTTTTGCGTCCGCCGCTTATTATTCTTGGTTTTGTTGCCGGTATGATTTTAACTTGGGTGGCGATCGAATTATTGAATGCTGTTTTTTATCTGTTTTTAAAAGATGCTGCCAAAATTGAGAATATGTTGTTTGGTTGGTTGGTGGTGATAATGACTTATGTATATGTACTTATTGCGCTTGTAGAAAGAACGTTTAGTATCACTACAGAATTGCCTAATAAAGTATTACTTGTATTAGGTGATAGAAGTCAGGCACAACCCGGCGCAGAAGCTGCATTGACGGGTATGAAACAAGGTGTAGAAAAAGGTTCTGCTGCAGCGGGTGGTTTTATAACGAGTGGTGGAGGTATTGCTGAAAGAGGTATATCAACAGGGATAAATAAGTCATCTGCTTATGCCGCTGAGAAAAAACAAGAAGATCTCAAGAAAACAATGGCTGGCGGCGCTCAAAAAGAAGTAGATGAAGAAGGTAAAAATGCTCATAAGAATCCTGACAACCCAGATCAACCGCCTCTAAAACCTCATATAAATATAAAAGATGATTATGATCAAAATAATACATAGAACTAACTAAAGGTTGTTATTCAAACGGCCTTGGGGTATATTAAGGAAAGCATCGCACTTTTCATGGAGGGCTATATGCAATCACGTTCTAACTCACATCAGTTTGTTCAAGTTATCTTTATTGTTTGTTTAATGGGTATTATTGCTTGGCTTGCAACTTGGCAAGAAACACCGCCTATGCAATTAAGTGAGCAAGATAATCAATTAGAAGTTCGGCCTTGGTCAGAAGCGCACCTTGTAATGCCTGTTTCTGCACCAGTACAATATTACGCGCATTCGGAACATACCCAGGCGATGTAATGCAACAAAAAAATTCAGGGATGACTTTAATTGAAGTCTTAGCAGCACTGGCCATTATTGCGATTGCTTTAATGGCAGTGTTGCAAACAACCGGAATGAGTACTAAACAATTAACACGTGTGCAAGAAGTAGCCACCGCTCATTGGGTCGCAAAAAATGCTGCAACGCGTTTGCAATTAGGTTTAGAATCAAACAGTTTAGGACAAGGTGCTTTTCAAGGCGTTGATACCATGTTAGGCCGGCAATATTATTGGACGGCAAAAACTCATCCACTTCCGCAAAGCCAAATATTAACCATAGAAGTCACGGTTTCTGCACGTCAAGGCGGCCCGAAATCGAGTGAATTTGTCGCTTATGCCAACATGAAACGAGAATAATATGTTTAAAAAACAATTAGGCTTTACCTTAATGGAAGTGTTGGTGGCACTATTTATCATGTCGATTATGTCAATTACCGCAGTATCTGGATTAAATGCAGTTTTGCGCAGCCAAAGCCAACAAGTCGGAATTGCTCATCAATTACAAGCATTGCAAATGACTTACACTTGGCTAGAGCAAGATCTCAGTCAATATGTGGGACGTGAAGTAATCAATGTGCACGGTGAACGTTTGCCGGCTTTAATGTTCAACAATGATGCCGATCTTTCAAAAGTGGGCGTAGAAGGTGATATTTTATTGGTATTAACCCGCGGCGGTATTATGGAGCCCAAAAATTTATCATCATTGCAAAGGGTGGCTTATGCAATCAAAGATCAACAATTAATTCGTTATACTTGGCCAGTACTAGATTCTGTGCCTGCAACGATCATACATCCTAATATTATCTTGCACGATATTGCTCTGATAAAATTACGTTATTTAAGCGAACAAGGAACTTATTATAATAATTGGAATGATTATACGGGTGAAGCGTTATTACCACTTGCGATGGAGTGGCAAATCACCGATGATAAAGGACGCATTGTCACTTGGCTATTTCCTATCACAGGCGGCGGTATTCTGAATGAAACAACACAACCCACTATTACCCAATAAAGGCAGTGCCTTAGTATTAGCAATGATGATAGTTGCAATCACTGCTGCAATTGCTTATGCCTTGATTGAAACCAGCACTTTTGCTGTACGCAGAACCACTCTATTACATAATACGGATATGTGTAAACAAGCTGTGTATGCAGCAGAACTTTACGCTCAGGAATTATTATATCAGCCCAAAGATAAAGGGCCCATGATTACCGACTCGCAAGAGATATGGGCACTGCCCTTTGAACTCAATTTGGAACAAGACATTACTATTCTTGGAAAAATAAGCGATCTGCAAGGACAGTTTAATGTCAATTTATTACGACAATCAGGTCGGCCCGATATTTATTCACCCGAGTTGGTATTTTCACGTTTATTAATGTTACTTAATATTGCAGATGCCCAGTCTTTACAACAATCGTTGAGTGAATGGGTGGGTGATGCAAGCAGTGAATCTGATCAAATTTATTTGGAGCGCACACCCGCTTATCGACCTGCACATTCACCTTTAGTCAGTATCAGTGAATTAGCTTTAGTACAAGGATTTATTATCCAAAAAACCACCGTCTTAAATCCTTTTGTGAGTGCTTTATCAGAAGGCGCCAATATCAATGTGAATACCGCATCTTCTCAAGTGTTGGGTGCATTATTAAATACATCCGATAGCGCGGCACGCAGTTTGGTGGATGAACGCATCGCTTATCCATTTAATACCAATGATGAATTTATGCAGCGCGCCACTTCCAAAGGCATTGCTATTTCCGATCAAGGCGCACTTAATCAAATGATCAATGTTAACAGCAATTATTTTTTATTAAAGACAACAGCTTCATGCCAAAAAACAAGCTTAATCAGCTATAGTTTTATTGAACGCAACGCTGAAGGCATTGCCAAAGTTTATCGAAGAACGCAAGCATTATAAGTGAGTATTTATGGACAAGTATATTTTAGTATACCCTTTAAGTGATGATTGGAAAATCGTTGCTTGGTGCGCTGTTGCACCTGATGAATCTTTGCAAGTAAAACAAGGTACTTTAGAGACGCTTGCGAAAGTCGCGCCGCAAATGCCCATAGTTGCAATATTGCCGGGCACTTGGCTGAATATGTTTTCCATTGACTTACCTAAAGGCCGTGCGGCACAAGTTAAAAAAGCACTACCGTTTTTATTAGAAGAACAATTAGCAGAAGATTTAGATAATGTACACATTGTATTGCCGGAAGTTTATCAATTGGGTAAACCTACACCTGTAGCCGTCATCAGTAAAGCGCGCATGCAAACCCTATGTGATATTTTTAAAAATCATCAGCTGAATTTACAGCAAGCAGTGCCGGATTGGGTATGTTTACCTTTATTTGATAACACGTGGACCTTGCATTTAGGACAAACTGATGCGCAGGTGCGACAAAAAGCGGATTTAGGATTTTCTGTACAAAAAAACTTATTATTGCCAATGTTAAATTTAGCCTTATCACAAGCAGAACATAAACCTCAAAGTTTAAATGTGTATCATTTAGCACTAGAAGCTGCCGATATGGAAGAACAATTAACTAAACTCAACATTCCCTTAGCCTATGAAGCTGTCGCAGATGAGTCATTATTATTGTGGGCACAGCATTTCACCTTGCCTGCTGCATTAAATTTATTGCAAGGTGAATTTTTTGTTAAACCTAAAGTCAGTGAAATTAACCGTGTATGGCGCAAGGCGGCTGTGGTTGCAGCTGCAGTAGTGGTTGTGCAATTATTACATTCTTCCATTGAATATCAACAACTCAAAAAACAATATGATGTAGTGCATGGGCAAGTGCTGGAATTATATACTTCTGTTTTTCCAGGGCAAACACAAACCAATAATGCGCGTGCACAATTAGAACCCTTATTAACCAAAAGCGGTGGGGGTGCGAATAATCCTCTATTTAATTATTTACAAGAAGTGAGTGAGCCTTTATTGAATACACCTAATGTGCATTTGCAGCAAATTGCTTTACATGAAAAATCGATGACACTCGAAGTGGTTGTGGACGATTTTGCAGCTTTAGGACAATTAGAATCAGCTTTATCTGCAAAGGGTTTGGCAGTCAAGCAAGAGTCTGCAAGCTTAGAAAAAGATCATGTTATTGCAAAATTACAAGTGACAGAAGGTAAATAATGAAAGAAAAATTATTAAATTATTGGCACAATTTACAGCCTAGAGAACAGAAAATATTATTAGCGGGTGGTGTTTTTTTAGGATTATTTTTTTTATATTTATTGATTGATGCGGGTGCTGGGCGTAGTTTAATGATGTCACAGCAACTTGATAAAGAAGAGAAATTATTAAGTTGGATGAAACCAGTCGTTGCCCAAATTACAATGACGCGCAATCAAGATATGGGAGAAGCCGTGACTGCGCAAAATATTTTGCCGCAAGTAGAGTTTTCTTTAGAAGAAGCCGGTTTGTCAGGACAAATTACCGCGCTGGATTTAGTATCGGGAAATCAAGTGCGGATTTCATTTGATGGTGTAGTCTACGAAGCCTTGGTTAAATGGCTTTATGCTTTTTCAAGACGTGGCGTAGTGGTGCATGAATTTATGGCCACCAAAACTGATGAAGAAGGTGTAGTAGAAGCCAGCATACTTTTGGGTGCTAAATAATTCTTTTAATACAACGGCCCTTCTTCATTCATAGGCAAATTGGGCGCTAACTCAAAAAGTTCTAGAGCCATTAATGCCGACGAATTACCTTGCTGAGCGGACTCTTGAATCCAGAAATAAGCTTGCATTCTATCTTTGGGCACACCTAAGCCTTCATAAAGCGCATAACCCAAAGCATATTGCGCATCTGGATCACCTTTTTGTGCCAAGGGTAATAAAAGCTCAACTGCCGTGTGATAATCCCCTTCTGAGAAAGCAATTTCAGCTCTTGTGAATTCCATTGATTTATCGGCAAAAGGATCTTCATCTTCCTTTTCATCCTGACAAGCAGTCAAAGCGCTCAGCATGAAAATCATTAGAAAAATACGTTTAACATAATTCATACACTTGTCCTTGGGTCAATAACAGAGTTATTATACCTCATGTCAAAAAAACCTGAAATATTAAATATTACTAAACTCGCACAAACTAAAGTTTTTACTGTGGAAGGCCTGCATTTGCGTTTTAGCAATGGGCAAGAGCGTGATTTTGAACGTTTGCAATTACATAGTGGCGCAGTATTAGTGATTCCTGTACCAGAACCCGGTGTTGTTTGGCTGGCTCGCGAATATGCCGCAGGTGTAGATCATTATGAACTTGGCTTTCCCAAAGGTTTGATTGATAAAGACGAAGACATGCTGAGTGCTGCAAATCGTGAATTACAAGAAGAGTTAGGTTATGGCGCTAAACAACTCACATTTTTAAAAACAGTCACCTTGGCCCCAGGATATATGGGCCATTTAACGCATATTATTTTAGCGCAAGATTTATACCCTTCGCGCTTACCTGGCGATGAACCTGAACCGATTGAAATTGTCCCCTGGCGTTTAAATGAAATTAATTCATTACTCGTGCGCGATGATTTTACTGATGCACGCAGTATTGCCGCAATGTTATTAATGGAGCGAAACCAAAATGAATGAACGTGAATTACAATTTGCAACTTTAGCTATTCATGCAGCAGAGCGACCCAATGAGCATCAAGCTTTAGAACCACCTTTATATTTATCATCGACTTTTACTTTCAATGATGTTGAACAAGCGGATGATACATTTACCTTTCGTCGCAAAGCGTATGTCTATACGCGTGGCGGCAATCCTACCATTAATTTGTTGGAACAGCGTTTAGCTGCTTTAGAAGGTGGCGCGGATGCAGTTGCTTTTGCTTCGGGGATGGCAGCGATTTCTACTACTTTAATGTCATTGGCTAAAACCGGTGATGAAATTATTGCGCATCGCAATTTATATGGTTCTACTTTTAGTTTAACAGAACAATTGTTACCTAAATATGGGATTAAAACTTTATTTATTGATATGAATGATCCTAAACAATTATTGAACGCGATTAATAGCAAAACTAAAGTTATTTTTTTTGAAACACCTACAAATCCTTCATTGGAAATTATTGATATCGCACATGTCGTTCAAGTAGCGAAACAGCACGCTATTAAAGTAGTGGTCGATAATACGTTTGCAACACCGTATTTGCAAAATCCATTGGCACTCGGTGCAGATATTGTAATTCACAGTGCCACTAAATATTTATGCGGACATGGAGATGCCATGGGCGGCTTAGTGACGTCCAAAGATTTAGATTATTTGCATGAATTAAAATTTTCGTATTTATGTGAATTGGGCAGTGTAATGAGCCCATTTAATGCATGGTTAATTTTAAGGGGATTGAAAACTTTGGCTTTGCGCATGCAACAACATTGTGCAAATGCAAAGGCCATAGCCGAATATTTAATAAACCATCCGAAAATAGCACGTGTTTATTATCCAGGATTGACCTCACATCCGCAATATGAGATCGCAAAAACTCAAATGCGTGGTTTAGGCGGCGTGGTGAGTTTTGAACTCACCGATGATTTGGAAGCTGCAAAAACTTTTATGGAAAATTTACAATTGGCTGAAATTGCCGTAAGTCTTGGTGATGCTGCAACACTAGTACAATGCCCAGCATTGATGACACATCGCGGTTATCCTAAAGAAGCACTCAGTGCTTTTGGATTTTCTGAAAAAACCATACGCATCGCTGCAGGCATTGAAGACACGCAAGATTTACTACAAGATATTGAACGCGCGCTTAATCTGATATGAGGAAATAAAAATGATAGGCATTATTGCTGCGATGCAAGAAGAGACTGATTACTTAATCGAGCACATGACAGAAGTGGAAAAGATTACCATCGGCTCCCTTATTTTTTTTAAAGGAAAAATTAAACACGTTCATGTGGTATTACTAAAATGTGGCATTGGTAAAGTGAATGCGGCTATGGGTGCGGCTTTATTGATTGAGCGTTTTAAACCTTCCCATATTATTAATACAGGTTCTGCGGGTGGCTTGGATTCAACTGCGAAAATAGGTGATGTGGTTATTTCTACAGAAGTCAGACATCATGATGTGGATTTAACAGCGTTAGGCTGTGAGTATGGTCAACTTTTATTTTTACCTGCAGGATTTGATCCGTGTTTATTATTGATTGCAGCCGCCACTCGCGCAGCAGAAAAAATGCATATCAGCGTTAAACAAGGTTTGATAGTTTCAGGCGATAGTTTTATTCATCAAGACGCTGATATTAAAAAAATTAAACAAAACTTTCCGGATGTCCACGCCGTGGAAATGGAAGGCGCTGCGATTGCGCAAGTGTGTCATCAATTCAAAATCCCTTTTGTGATTATCCGCGCTTTATCGGATATTGCCGGCAAAGAATCCCCGCTCTCTTTTGAACAATTCCTAAAACAAGCCGGTCAAAACTCAGCACAATTAGTTTTATACACATTAGAAAATATGGAAGCTGGATAGCTTTTCTGGCGAAAATATGTAATAATGCGTTAATGGCAACACTAACTGCAGAACAACAATTATCTGTTAAACATCAAATGAGCTATCTTAAAGCGCTTGTTGATCTCCTGCTTTTTTTAGCATTTTTGGCATTATGTGTATATTTGTTTTTGCGGGGCTTAATTCCAAAAGGCTTTGGTGGCGCAGGGGCTTTTACTTGGAGCTGTACTTTATTATTAACTGTTGCATGTTTTCTGGGTGTGAGTGCACTGTTTCCATGGGCATTACCCATGGTTGCCTCTGTGATTGGCCTAATGGTCTTGATCTCACATTTTTGGAAAACCAAGCCTGAAGATAGAGGCGTTTTATATGAATTACGTCGTTTTTTACTTAAAGTGTGCGGTCCTGCTGGAGCGACTTATTTTGGGTTAACTTGGCTCGCTTTAGTGACAACTACGCTTTCTTTAGACAAAATAATCGCTTTATCACTCATATGTTTTGCGGTAATGCCACCGGTTGCATTTTTATTTATCATTTCTGGAATAGTTGCCATATGTGCAGCTTATGCCGTTTATGGAGACGATAAAAAACCCGGGAATTGGCACGGTTTCATTTCGAGCGTATTAGGTTCAGGTGGTGCGACACATTGGTTTTTATCATTTTTAATATTTACGGGTGTGACAATTGCCAATCCCTTAATAATAATTATTCCTGCTGTTGTGATGATTTGCGCGACTGTTGTTTGGTATTTCGAAAAGTCTTTAAAAGAAGCAAAGGAATTAAGTAATAACAACACGCTTACGAAACCAAATTTGACTTCTTTTGTTTTGCCAGGAACAAACCAAGTTCGAACAAAAGACATAACGGAACAGCCAGAAGTGTCTGCGAAATCACATCCGGAGGCGTCAACAACATTCCAACAACAAACGCTCCAATTATAACATAAGGCCTTTGGGCACTTAACTTTTCAGGCGTAATAATATTTAATTTTGTTAACACTAAAATCAATACGGGTATTTGAAACGCTAAACCAAATGCAAAAAACATCTTGAGAACAAAATTTAAATAAGATGCAATATCCGTCATCACTAAAACGCCTTCTGGCGCGCTGTAAATAAAAAATGAAAATGTCAGTGGCAGTACAACAAAATAAGCAAATAAAATCCCACCGTAAAATAAACTTAGACTGCCAAAAAATAAGGGCATAAAAAATTTCTTTTCATGTTTATACAGTCCAGGCGCAATAAATTTCCAAAGTTGATATAACACAAATGGAATGGCCATGAAAATAGCAAGTGTTAGCGCTAATTTCATCGGCACTAAAAATGGTGTTGCGACATCAATCGCGATCATTTGGCTGTTTTCAGGTAAGAATTTTAGTAAAGGTTGCGCGAGCGTTGTATATAATTGTTTGGCATAAAATAATAATACTGCAAAAATAAGTGCAACGCTGACAAAGCAGCGCAATAACACTTGTCGCAATTCTAATAATTGCTCTACTGTACTGTTCATGATTCCAGTTCACGCACGATTGCGGCTTTGATTTTTTTGAAACGTTTAATGAAACCATTCATGTGTTGCATGGCGCGGGGTAATTGTTTGGGTCCTAAGACAATTACTGCCACCACAAGGATTAATAATATTTCGCCAAGACCAATGCCGGACATTATTTATCCTCTTTTTTATCATCGCTCTTATCATCTAGCGCGCGACGAAAGCTTTTTAAAGCTTTACCTAAATCTCCGCCGGAAGCGCGAATTCTTTTGGTGCCGAAAACCACGACCACAATGAGTAAAATAATTAATAATTGCCAAATGCTAATGCCACCAAACCCCATACTAGCCTCCTAAGATATGCACATGTAAATGAAATATAATTTGTCCGCCATTGCTACCTGTATTGATCTGAGTACGATAACCATTTAAATGGTTTTGTTTGGCGATCTTAGGAATTAACAACATCATCTTTGCCAGCAATTCGCTGTGCGATGCATCGACGTGATCTAAACTATCAATATGTAATTTAGGAATTAATAATAAATGTACTGGCGCTTTTGGATGAAGATCTTTAAACACCATAAATTCATCATTTTCAAAAATGATATCCGCGGGTATTGTTTTATCTTTAATTTTACAAAATAAACAATCGGTCATGATTCATCCTTAAGCCACTTGGCCACTTGTTTCGCAAAATAAGTAATAATAATATCTGCACCCGCACGTTTAAATGCGAGCATGGTTTCCATCACTACAGCACGTTCATCTAGATAGCCTTTTTCGCTAGCTGCCTTTATCATCGCATACTCACCACTCACATGATAAACAACGGTAGGCACTTTAAAGGTATCTTTCACGCGGGCAACAATATCTAAATAAGGTAAACCTGGTTTTACCATCACCATATCCGCACCTTCTTGTAAATCCAGTGCAACTTCATGCAAGGCTTCATCACTGTTGGCAGGATTCATTTGATAACTGAGTTTATTTTGTTTGCCTAAATGCGTGGCTGATTTGACTGCATCACGAAACGGACCGTAAAAATTTGAAGCATATTTTGCAGAGTAGGCGAGTAAAATAATATCTTGATATCCTGCTGCATCTAATGCTGTTCGAATCGCACCAATACGACCGTCCATCATATCAGATGGTGCAAAAATATCAGTTCCCGCATTTGCATGCGACAATGCTTGTTTGACTAATACGGCGACAGTTTCATCATTTAATACTTTGCCCTGTTCATCAGTCAAACCATCTTGGCCGCTTAAAGTATAAGGATCTAAGGCGCCATCGCTCATCACCCCTAAATCTGGGCAAGTTTTTTTAATGATGCGAATGGCTTGTTGAATAAGACTATTATCATCAAAAGCTGCGCTCGCATCTGCTGATTTTTCTGCATCCCCTGCTGGAAATAAAGCCACGGCTTTAATGCCAAGAGATTGAATTTCTTTCACTTCATTAGCCAGATCTTTTAGGGGAATACGGCTAATACCCGGCATGCTGGCAATAGCTTCTTGTTCATTTCCAGAAGTCACAAAAATCGGCATGAGTAAATCTGATGTAACCAGTTGATTTTCTTGAACTAAATCTCTAGAAAAGGCTTGCATACGCACGCGCCGCATGCGTGTGGTCGGAAAAGATGCACGGTTAAATTCAGGCATAATGTCCCCACTAGGTATTCATTATAATCCTGGGTATAATACCACGTTAAGCTGTAATAAATCGAGGTCTTAAGCTATGTTACTTAGTGAAAATCCTATAACACGTCATCAAACAAAAGCGGTACAAGTAGGTTCAGTCACTATTGGCGGCGGCGCGCCGGTGGTTGTTCAATCTATGGCGGATACTGATACAGCAAACATAGAAGCCACGATTCAACAAGTATTTGATTTACATCAAGCAGGTTCTGAACTTGTTCGGATTACTGTGAATAATGAAGCCGCGGCACGTGCGGTACCCTTAATTCGTAAAGGTTTAAATGCGCGTGATTGTTTTGTACCTTTAATTGGTGATTTTCATTATAACGGCCATCGCTTATTAAATGATTTTCCTGAATGTGCAGAAGTATTAGATAAGTATCGTATCAATCCTGGCAATGTCGGTTATGGTCAAAAACGTGATTTGCAATTTGCCAGTATGATTGAGGTTGCGATTAAACATAATAAACCCGTTCGCATTGGTGTGAATTGGGGTAGTTTAGATCAAGATTTACTCGCAAAATTACTGGATGAAAATGCAAAATCATCAGCACCCAAACCCTTAGGTGAAATTACCCGCGAAGCACTTATTACTTCGGCATTAAGTAGCGGAGAATATGCAGAAGAATTAGGTTTAGCTAAAAATAAAATAATTATTGCTTGTAAAGTCAGCACCGTGCAAGATTTAGTATCATTGTATCAAGAATTAGCAAAGCGCTGTAATTATGCGTTACATTTAGGCTTAACCGAAGCGGGCATGGGTTCAAAAGGTATAGTCTCAACCACTGCGGGTTTAAGTATTTTATTACAACAAGGTATTGGTGATACCATTAGGGCATCATTGACGCCGGAGCCCGGTGCACTGCGCACAAAAGAAGTAACTGTGTGTCAAGAAATTTTGCAAGCCATAGGTTTACGTGCATTTACGCCAAGTGTAACAGCATGTCCTGGTTGTGGCAGAACAACCAGTGCCTATTTTCGTGAACTCACGCAACAAATTCAAGATTTTATTCGTAATGAAATGCCGACTTGGCGATCTGAATATCCCGGTGTGGAAAATATGAAAGTGGCTGTTATGGGTTGTATTGTGAATGGTCCAGGTGAGAGTAAACATGCTGATATTGGCATTAGTTTACCAGGTACAGGCGAGTCCCCCGTAGCACCTGTATTTATTGATGGCGAAAAAGCCATGACTTTGCGAGGCAGCAACATTGCCGATGAATTTAAAACAATAGTATTTGATTATGTTAAAAATAAATATGGAAATAAAGTATGTCTAAGCGATTAGTGTTAGCCAGTGGCAATCAAGGCAAGGTAAAAGAATTGGCGCAAATGTTGGCTGATTTTGATTATGAAGTATTGAGCCAAACAGAATTAGGTATAGAATCCGTGCCTGAAACGGCACTTACTTTTGTAGAAAATGCTTTGCTTAAAGCAAGGCATGCTTGTGAGCGAACAGGATTGCCCTCTATTTCTGATGATTCTGGATTAGTTGTACCTTATTTAAATGGTGAACCGGGTGTGCATTCGGCGCGATTTGCAGGCGAGCATGGCAATGATAAAAAAAATATTCAATTATTATTACACGAATTAATTGATGTAAGCAGCGAAGATCGCAAGGCATATTTTGTATCGGTCTGTGTATTTATGCGCACAGCAAATGATCCAAGTCCAATTGTGACGCAAGGTGTTTGGCATGGTAGTATTTTATTTGATCCTATTGGGGAATATGGTTTTGGTTATGATCCCGTTTTTTATGTGCCTACGCATCATTGTAGTTCAGCGCAATTAGATCCGGATATTAAAAATCAAATCAGTCATCGAGGACTTGCAATGATGCAGTTGCGACAAGAGTTGGCACAGTGCCTGCGATAATTCCCCTGTCGTTATACATTCATTTTCCCTGGTGCACGAGTAAATGTCCTTATTGCGATTTTAATTCGTATGCAAAAACAGCAGAACCTATTCCAGAATCTGATTATATCGCAGCGCTGAAACAAGATTTGTTTAACGATTTAGACAAAGTTCAAGGACGCAAGCTTACCAGTATTTTCATGGGTGGCGGAACACCCAGTCTTTTTTCATCTACTTCCATAGAAAATTTATTAGATTTTATCCAGCAACATATTCCCTTTGAAAAAAATATTGAAATCACTTTGGAGGCTAATCCTGAATCGTTAGATTATAAAAAATTAGTAGGTTATCGCGCAGCGGGTGTGAATCGTATATCCATAGGCGTGCAAAGTTTTAATGGTGAGCAATTAAAAAAATTAGGTCGTGCACATGGTCATGCACAAGCGTGCGCCGCCATAAGCGCTACGCAAAAAGCAGGCTTTTCAAATTACAATATTGATTTAATGTATGGTTTACCCAAGCAAACTGTTAGTGAGGCATTAAATGATTTAGAAGAGGCGATGAGTTTTTCGCCACCACATTTATCTTGGTATCATTTAACATTAGAGCCGAATACAGTTTTTTATACAAAACCGCCTAAACATTTGCCTTCCGACAATCGTTTAATTGAAATTGAACAAACAGGGCGGGAATTTCTAGTAGATAAAAATTTAGAACGCTACGAAATTTCTGCCTATGCGCGTTTAGGTCGCATGGCACGCCATAATTATAACTATTGGGAATTCGGTGATTATTTAGGCATAGGTGCAGGTGCACACGGTAAAATCACAGATTTAACCTCGGGCACAGTCCTGCGTCTATGGAAACTACGTACACCTAAGACTTACTTAAACAAAGAAAAGAATTATATGGGCGGCCAAAAAATATTAACCCCAGAAGATTTGAAACTGGAGTTTTTAATGAATAGTCTGCGTTTAACCAAAGGCTTAAATAAACAATTATTTACTGAGCGTACGGGTCTTGAATATGCCGAAATCGAGCCTGCAATCGCTGCGTTACAAGAAGAAAATTTAATACATAAAAGTGATGAGAGATTACAGTTAACTGAGCAGGGGCTATTATTTTTAGATGAGATTTTAGCGCGGTTTGTTTAGTAGTTTTTTATCCTACAGTCAAATACTTGACTTACTTAGATAACCCAGGTAAGATGACAACCAATTATTTATGTAGGAGAGCTAACATGTTTAATGGTGACGACGATCTTTTGTTTGGTGGCCAGAGTCTTGTGCTGGATTTTGAGGACTCTAGTGAAGATTTTAGCGATGTTATCAGTCCTATCCTTTCTCTGGTAGCAACTGCAACACAAAAAAATATAGCGCTTAAAGCACAGATTGATAATTTAAAAATACAATGGAATGAGCAGTTACATACAAATCATATTAAAATACTGCAATTTTTAATGCGGTTTAGTGGCATAGAACAGCTTAATCTTATAGAACAGGTTTTTGTTGGTTTTTATCTGCCTGGAGATGTGCTTGTTTATCAGTTAATTGAACAATTGCAGCCAGAACAAACACAAGCAGCTACTCAAATGCCGCTGTCTGAGCTTGAAAAGCTAAACCATGAAAATATTAAATTAGAACAAACTATACAGTTGTTTACCAGCTCAATATTACAATCGAATTTTAATGCTTGTAGATTGATACCAACAACCCAGACTGATACATCAAATACAAGTAAAGGAATGCAAAAAACATGGCAAGATTCGAAGAGCAGTTCGTCTAGTCAACCCGGAGTTTTTACTTTTATTGATGAAACAGCGGATATTATCGCTATTTATAATAAAAATAAAAAATAGTATTGAGCTAATTTTTTTTATAATTGTGGGTTTGCTAATAATGACATCACGGTCATGCGCACGGCAATGCCGTTAGTGACTTGTTGTAAAATGACAGAATGTGTGCTGTCAACCACCTCACTTGCAATTTCAAGACCGCGATTAATGGGGCCTGGATGCATGACTAACACGTCTCTTTTTGCGTAACTTAAACTTTCTAGAGTGACGCAGTATTGTTTGCAATATTCTTCTTTCGAAAAATCATTTGCTTGCATGCGCTCTAATTGTGGGCGTAATACCATAATGATATCAACATCTTTAAGACCTGTGGCTAGAGAGTGAAATACTTTCACGCCCAAATTTTCTGCATTGTCTGGCAATAGAGATTTCGGTGCAATCACACGAATATCGGGAACGCCCAAAATTTTCAAGGCTTGAATGTCAGAATGCGCAACGCGTGAATGTAAAATATCACCGACGATAGCAATACTTAAATGTTTAAAATCTTTTTTATTTTGTTTAATGGTGAGCATATCAAGCAAAGCTTGCGTGGGATGTTCATGCGTGCCGTCGCCCGCATTAATCACATGACCATTTTCTTTTAACAAATCTGCGATCAATTGTGGCGTACCATTCTCATTGTGACGTACGACAAAAATATCACATTGCATAGCTTGCAATGTAAGCACAGTATCTTTTAGTGATTCACCTTTTTTGGTAGAAGAACTTTGGATATCAAAATTCAAAACCTCAGCCCCTAATTTTTTCGCCGCCAATGTGAATGTACTACGGGTTCTAGTGCTGGGCTCAAAAAATAAATTCACCACAGTTTTACCCGCTAAATAAGCAGGTGCCGCTTCGACAATCTTTCCTTCAGGTGTCAAAAACTGTTCCGCAAGGCTTAAAATGTGGTTTAGACCTTGGGCATTGAGATGTTCTAGAGTGAGTAAATGGCGCATGTCTTTATTATATCATTTTCTTATGGCTATGCATATGAAAGCTGCAGGAATCATTGCATTTGCTTAAAAAATTAAACATTAACACACATGCCCCTGCACATTCAGGTTCGTGTTCGCATCCACATCAGCAGGAAGATACACTTTCACTTAATGGTGACAATGAGGACGAAGAAGAAAAAATGCCATTATTGAATGAGCCATCACAAACAAATACTGAAAATATCAAGAAAAATGATGGTAAAAGTAAAAAATTATTCTTTTGTTGTTAAGTGATTATTTTTTAAGTCTCCATAAATAAATTTCCAAAATCGATGATTTCGGAAAAAAATTCGCTGCCAATCACGCCGTCCTGTACACCATTCACGTGAATGAGTACGGGGCGGTATGAAAAATTTTTAGGAATATTTAATGCATTTATTTTCTGTTTCATTTCTTGAATGACGTCAAGGGTAATTGGATCTCGTGAAAATTTTATTTCACAGATATATAAACAATTGAATCGAGTTTGAATTAAATAATCGATTTGACAGCCTGGTATTTTAATTGTTTTACGTTGAAAATAAGGATTATCATATACAATTTCATCCGGTGCAATATGTAATAATTTGTGTAATGCTACCTTATTATTTAATACTAAATTTTCGAATTGTAAGCCTAAGATAGTGTCCCATGCTGGAAGGGTGCCTAAAGATCTTTCAGTAAAGGCATCACGAATTATTTTTTCTTGATTCGGTAAAATATATTTTAAGTAAAACCGGATATAATTATCTTTAATTCTATATTGGCATCGGGGTGTTTCGCGATGTGTTTTAATATGCCAGGAAAAGCACTTAGCTACAAAACCCGCTTGAATCAAATCCTCCAAATATTCTGTATACACACCGCTTCTTTCTATTTGTAAAAAATCAAAAATATCCTGCATCTGTGCCTGCGGCTTAACTACTAAGGCCATTAATATTTTTTTATAAGTTTCACTACGTCTACCAAAAAGATCGGTAAAAATTTGATCAAATTCATGGAATAACATGCCTTCTTTAATAAAACATAAGCGTTTAATGTTTTCTTCTGCTGATAACTGTGTTTGTATATTTTCTAAATAATTAGGAATGCCTCCGGTCACTGATAAACATTTAAATTTTTCATAAGAAGAAATCTTATCTTTTTGCGCACCCCAGAAATCATTGCATTCTGCCAGTGTCAATTCTTGCAGTGTGATGGTTAAAGTGACTCGGCCTACAAATCCAGTACTGCTTAAAATATTTTTTTCAATCCACATGGAAATGGAGCTACACAGCACTAATATTAAGCGGTCATTTTGCTTAAAATACAGATCCCAGGAATTTTTTAATTTGCCTAAAAAAGTGCTATCACTTTGTGCCATCCAAGAAATTTCATCCAGCAAAATTACCACACGTCCCTGTGTTGTTTGCTGCGAAAGGTGCCAAAATAAATCTCCCCAATCATCAAATTTTAAATATGGCCCATTAAGCTGTCGCGCCATTTGCCGAGAAATTTCATCGCGCTGATCTTGTGCAGTCATACCTGGTGTATGTGGTAAACCGGATAGGGCAATCATATGATAAGGTCGGCCAAACTCAGTCACTAGACGACTTTTCCCTACACGCCGTCGCCCCTTAATGACCACCAAACTTGCGCTTTTCTTACTAACCAGTTGATTAAGAAGAGATAATTCTCTTTTTCTGCCTATAAATGTGCTCATATAACTCCTATATATTTTGCACAAAATAGCATAAAAATCAATTTTGTGCAAAATAAAAGACAAAAAAATATTGCACAAAATAGAATTCAACACTGTTTTGTGCAAAATAATTATAAGAGGATTAAAATTATTATGCCGCGAACGAGTCGCGGCATATAAGGGAGAAACGCGGTTAGTTCAGCTTTTGTTCTTGTTTTTGCTCTTTCTCTTTCTCATCTGTCGCAGGGCAAGCCAGTGTTACAGCTGAAAACCCAAATAATAATGCAGTAATCGCGAGAAAATATTTCATGATAATGCTCCTTTGTGGTTTAGATTTTGCTTTAAATAATCGGCAATCTTTTCATAATACTCTTTAAGTCCGCTGCAGTAAATCGAAGGGTTATCAAAATGATTATCTTGATGATAGCGATTGACCAGTGAGCCACCATTACAAACAGGTTGCCATTCACAAACTGTACAAACATGTGGCAGTGATATACTGGCATTTTTTAATTGGGTAAATATAGGTTGTTGTAAATAATCTGCCAATGAAGTGTTAAATACAGTGGCATCGGAATAATTAATACTAGGATCGGTCGCCCGCAATTCATCGGTGGGTGATAAATCGCCTGCAGATGAAATGGAGATTAAAGGTAATTCATCAAGTTGCGAGCGGCCTTCACCATAAATATGCGAAGTGCCCCCTAAAAAAACTTCTAAAGTAGAATTAAAACATCGAATATGAATATCTGGGTTATCATCCTTCACCCATTCATCAAATATAACCGATAAAAAATCTGTATAAGCGGATACAGAATGTGGCAAAGTATGATTGTGATTGTAAAGTGGTAATAAAAAATCAATATGCGTTGCTTTTAGATCATCGACAAAATGACGATAAATTGTTTTAGCACAATTGTCAGGATTGATGACGCATAATAAACCAAAATTTAAAGATTGTGCATATGTACTATTGCGTAACAGCGCAATTTTTTTTGCAACGCGATCGTAACTGCCGCGACCCTTATGATCAACGCGTGCTTTGTCATGATCTTCTTTGGTGCCATCTATGCTGATACCGAGAGAAACATCATATTTATTCAATAATGCTAACCATTCTTCATTCAAAAGCATGGCATTGGTTTGCATGGTGTATTTTACTTTTGCAATCGATTGCAGGGTGTGATTAAAAATTTCACAGCTTTCTGCAAAATCATGTTTTTTTTGCATTAAAGGCTCGCCGCCATGAAAACCAATGACCACTTCATTAATTCCAAGTCGCTCGCAACCTGCTTTTAGAAATTCACTGACAGCAATAATAGTGTCTTTAGAAATGATAGGAGGACGTTTTTTATAAGTCTCGTCCCCCATATTAAACATATAACAGTAACTACAATTGATATTACATCTCTCAACTGTTTTAAGCACTACACCTAAAGACTGATACAGTTATTTTGCTCCGAAGAAACTACGATGCTTGCTCGTAACTGCAGTATTGTCATTTTTTTTAGTATTTTCAATGATTTTTTCTAGAATTTTGCTCATGATAATGACCTCATTGTTGTTAAAATTAAACCTTTTGCTGATTTTACTCGCAAAGATTATCCCTTACAAGTCTTGTGCAGCTTTAAGTACTGCAGCTGCATGTCCACTCACAGACACTTTACGCCATTCTTGATGCATCTTTCCTTGGCTATCGATTAAAAATGTACTGCGTACTATGCCATTGATAATTTTCCCAAACATATTTTTGGGCCATAAGACATCAAAGCTTTTGCACAAACTTTCGTCTTGATCACTAACTAAATCAAATGGTAATTCATATTTAGCCTTAAAATTCGCATGAGATTTAAAACTATCGCGGGAAATGCCAAACACTTCAGTATTGGCTTGTTGAAACTCACTATAGAGCTTCGCAAAATCTTTGCTCTCAGACGTGCAACCGGGTGTATTGTCTTTCGGATAAAAATAAAGCACCACATTTTTGCCACGTAAATCTTGGCTAGTAATGATTTTATCTGGTGCAATCATGAGTGAGTATTCTGGGGTCATTGGGAGAGCTCCTTTATCGCAAACGTTCATTAGTAAATGCATCTCGGATTTCAGAGGCTTGTGCATTTTTGGGCACATCGCCTTCTATGATTAAATCAATACCTTCTGGAAACATCTGCATCATTTCATTTTTATTGTGGGCAACGGGATGATGACTGATATTGGCACTGGTTGAAATTAATGGGGAATTTAATAGTTCTGATAATTTTGCAATCATTTGATTTTTACAAACTCTGATGGCGACCGTGTTGAATTCTCCGGTGATTAATTTTGAAATATTTTTTTGTGCGGGTACTAGCCATGTGATTCCAGGGGATTTTCTAATTTTTTCTTTTATGTTTTCTGGTAAAGGTTCAATATATTCCGAAAATCTTTCAAGATTATCTGCAATTAAAATTAAACCTTTAGTATTATCGCGCTGTTTTAAAGTGATTATTTTTTCAATTGCAGACAAATAATGTGGGTCGCAATGTAAACCATAAACTGTATCGGTAGGCATAATGACTATGCCACCTTTTTGCAGCACAGTTAAAATGTCCGTTATTGTGGCATTGTGCATGGGCTTGCAACCGTTACTACAGTTTTATAATCATGTGCTAAATTAACGGCATTTAACGGCGGCGTAAAATACGCAACAATTGCGCCTCTGCGATTAATGAGGGCAACGGAGCCACTGTGATCGACCAAATATTCTTGATCATTGGTATACACTTTTTCAAAGACTACACCGAGCTGGCGAGAAAATTCGGTGAGCTGGGTATGATTGCCGGTGACACCCAGAAAATCTTTATTAAAATGTTCCACATATTGTTTTAATCTTTCAGGCGTATCACGTTCTGGATCCACTGAAACAAAAATAACTTTCGGCGTGGGCACGCCAGGTTCTGCATGAATAATTTTCAGTGCTTCACTTAAGGTGCTCATGGTCATAGGACAAATATCAGGACAAGTGGTAAAACCAAAAAACACTAAAGACCATTGATCTAGAAAACTTTGATCAGTAAACGGCTTGCCATTCATATCTTCAAGTGCAAATGTAACGAGCGGTTTAGCCTTGTCCAGAACAATACCATGAATTTCAGGCGCTATTGGCGCTTCTTTTTTAAACATAAATAGAGCAACCAAGGCGATCACAGTTACGAGTCCCATTATTAAATAGAATTTTTTCATGATGTAGTTCCTAATAAAAAGTGATCAACAAGAAGTAAAGCAAATAATAAACACAAATAAATATTTGAGAAATGAAAAGTTTTAATCGCACTCAAAGGCTCGGGACGATATTTTAATATGATTGCATAAACAAGAAATATAATATCCAAAATTAAAATACCCACTAAATAAATTAAACCTGACATGCCCACAAGATAAGGCAGTAAGGTAATGGGCAATAATAAAATGGTATACAGCAAAATGCATAAGCTGGTAAATTCAACACCGTGGGTGACGGGCAGCATCGGTATTTTGGCCTTAGCATAATCTTCGCGGCGATGAATGGCGAGTGACCAAAAATGGGGAGGCGTCCAAATAAAAATAATCAGCACTAATAATAATGCGTCAGCATTGATTTCTCCCGTGACTGCGCTCCAGCCTAATAAGGGTGGCATGGCACCGGCAAGTCCGCCAATGACAATATTTTGTGGTGTTAAGTGTTTTAATATAACAGTATAAAAAAATGCATAACCAATTAAGCTGAATAATGATAATACTGCAGTTAAGGGATTGACGTAAACGCACAATATTAACATGGAAGCGATTCCCAAAATCACCGCAAAAATCAAAGCATTTTGTTGTGATATACGTGCTTGCGGAATAGGACGATTAATCGTACGTTGCATGATTTTATCTTTTTTTAAATCAACAACATGATTAAGAACAGCCGCGCAGGCTGCAGATAAAGCTATGCCTATTAAACCAAAAAATAAAATGTGCAAAGGGATCAGTGATGGCGTTGCTAACTGCATGCCCACCAAAGCTGTAATCAGCATCAATAAGACAACTTTAGGTTTGGTGAGCTGTAAATAATCACGCCAGAGATTCATAAATCGTCACCATATATAATAATAAAATAGCCGCAACGCCGTTATGTAAAACAGCAGCCCATAAAGGCACATGCATAACAACATTAATAATGCCCAAAGTAATTTGTGCAGCAAGAACAATTAATAACCCAAAAATTATTTTTTTGCTGATAACTTTTGAATGTAAAAAATAAATACTCATGGTGATTAAATATAAAGCCGTCACCAGCGCACCTAAGCGATGAATAAAATGAATAGTGACACGTTCGGGATGGTCTAAAAATCCACCGTCAAAATTACGATCAATGGGAATGAAAATATTAAATGCTTCAAAGTTTAAAGCCGGCCACCATTGCGCCTGGCAAGTCGGAAAATCCGGACAAGCAAATGCCGCATAATTAGTAGACACCCACCCCCCCAAAGCAATTTGCAAAATAACTATCAAAAGTCCAATAATGCTAGCAATCTTCACCCCCTTAAGAAAGGGGGTCGCTCGCAGAGCGGGGGGATTTTGCAATCGCAAATGCACCCACCAAATCATCGACAAAGTCGCCATCCCACCCAATAAATGCAACATCACAATAGTAGGATGCAAAAGTTTAGTCACCGTCCACATGCCCAGCAACGCTTGAAAAATAATCAGTACACTCGTAAAGATTAATAAACCACGAACTTGATAAAGTGGTTTATGGACAAATGCCAATACCGTCAGCGCAAACACAAATAATCCCAAACTCCCAGCAATATAACGATGAATCATCTCAATCCAAGCTTTATCTTGTTCAAACGTGCCATCTTGCACTATCATCGCCCCATAACAACCCGGCCAATCCGGACACCCTAATCCTGCATCACTTAAACGTGTAAATGCACCCACCATGACTACCGTCAGAGTCAATAAGGCGAGTAACAAAGTAATGATACGATAACGTTTAATTAAATCAGCCAATTTGTGAAACCTTTAATAAATGTCGCAAATCTTGCAGGATATAAAACCCGGGAGTATCCAAAGGATATTTTAAAATAATATGGTTATCTGGATCCATAATATATAAACCTTCAGGAATTTCGGTGGTAATAGCCAGAACCGTATCCACGCGATCAAAATCTTTGCCTGTTGCTTCTTTGATGCTGGTAATTTTCGCTTGTTGCAATTCACACGCATCCGCCAGACATTGGGGAGTTACATACAACACCCGCCATAAGCGCTGGTCAAACTTATAATCAGCTGTTAGATGCCAAGGTGGATTTAATAATTCCCCGTGCGGATCACTTTCAAGCGACCAATGAGACCTGGTTGCATAAAGGATTGCCGCCAATATCAAGGGAAGAATAAAAACAATAAAGAGTCCCCAGAGTGTAAAAGATCGTGAACGTTTGCCGATTTTATTGTTCATTTAGATGTTTTTCGCTTCAAATTAAGGATAATATACAGAGCTAATAAAGTGCCTGCCAAAGCAAACCATTGTACCGCATAGCCTAAATGCTTACTAGGCGGCATGGTTTTGATTTCCCAATCACGGACAAATCCTGCAGGCGCTTGTGGATCTAGTAATAACACAAAAGGGTAGAGGGAATGATGTAGTGTTTGTTCAAGCACAGCAAAATCCATACGCTGAATTTTAATTTGCCCAGCAGAAGTTTTAGAAAAATTCTCGCCTAAAATAAAACGATTCTCGCTAGGGTAATAAACAAGCCCTGATAAATCTAAAGTTTTATCAGATGGTTCTCTTGATTTGAGAACATTGTCAGTAGATACCCAGCCACGATTCACCAAAAGCCAAGATTCATCGCCTGGAATCGCAAGCGGTGTTAACACATGATAGCCAACCTGACCATTATGCATTTGATGTTCTAATAAAATGGAAAACTCAGGCAAGAACTTTCCGCGAACTTTAAAGCGACTATAATCATAAGGCCGATCAATACTGCCTAACACCAAAGCTTCACCAGAATTCCCAGCAGCCATAGCATCGATAATATCCTGCTTTTCATCCATACGCCCCAATTGCCAAAAACCTAAGCTCAATAACAATGGCAATAAAATCACAACAGCAAGGCTGGGTAATAATCGGGGTTTAAACTGATAACGATGTTGAAACATCCAGGTATTTTAACACTTAATTCTCAGGCTGTTATCATTTTGATAAATTAGTGGTTCCTTTTCTAAGGGCAGCTCATAAACATAATGCACACCAGCGCTGGCGGTATAGCATGAAGCTGAGGTTATGAGCATTCCAGCAATCACGTGCTCAATGGCTAAACTAAGTGCTCCTATGGAAATGACAAGACTTCCACCCGCTGCAACCTCAATAGCAAGAATAAGAAGTGCAACCACAAGAACTAAAGTGCCAATAGAGTTGAGTAAGTCGATGGCAAGATTATCACCCGTATCGATTTCAATTGGAAATTCGTTCTTTTTCTGTTGGGCATTTTGAATGCAGTTTGTTGCTATTAGCGTTAAAAATTTCAAGCTTTTATCATTTAGCTCAGAAATCTTAGGTTCTTCATGGGGCAATGCATCCAAAACAGGTTGAAAGTAGATGGCGCCCTCAATGATTACAGAATTCAATGTTTCGCGTTTGAAAGCATAACGCACCAGCAGCTTCTTTCTATCATCTTCCAAGAATGAGCGCAAAAGATTATAGAGTTGGACGCCTAAGTCTTTTGCAACAGCCAACGCATCAGCGTCATCAATTTTTCTGAGTAATTCATAGACCAGCCTAAAAGCCTCGGCCAAGTCTTGGTAACTGATATCTTTGCTGGATTTTTTTAAAATTTCTTCGGCTTTTGCGCGAAATTTATTTAATAATTTACTATTATCACCGGTTAAGACTTTACCTGCTGCATGAAAAGCAGTCCAAAAATTAAAAAGCTGTAAGTAGTTATGCGTATCATGAGACATGAATTTATTCACTTAGTCTAAAAACTTAATAGTACAGATAAAATATTAAGTTAGTATTAAGAAGAAAATAATAAACAAATCTTAAGCCAATCTTAATGTAGGTAAGATATAATTAATACTTGTAAATTAGCGAGTTATATATGCCTGATAGCACAGATCCATTAGTTAAAGAACAAAATAAAAAGTACAATGAGGCTTTGGCACGTCTGAGTCCTATTACTTATCTACAAGAACGCGATTTCGCAGATGACCTAAAAAATACAGCAGCGCCTTTTTACTATTTGCTGGCCAATTGGATGCAACAAGATCCAGAATCTTTTGAAGAATTAAAAGAAGAAGAACATACCTTTGTTTCTGAAGATGACATTATCAAGGCGTTAAATCAAATAGTTCATGATCTAGACAACAAGAAAAATCAACTCATACAACAAATCTCTTATTGGGAGAAAAAACTAGAAACGTCATCGATTACATCTAAACAAGCAATACAAGCGCATTTAGCTGAAATCAAAAATATTAATGAAACAGATATTCCTGCATTTAAAATAGATAATACAGAAAAATCAGCTAGCATTATTTTGGAAAAACAAAAAAAAATAATTGAACTGCAAAAAAATACTGTTCAACTTGAGCAAGAAGATTCTGCTTTAGAAGTACTATTTGAAAGCCAGGGCATATCAGATTTTTTAATTTCCATAAATGTTGCAACACTGAAAGATTATGCTTCTAGGCAAGTAATAAATGATAGCACACCTAAAGAGGCTCCGATCTTCAAAAATGATCTTGTTGTAAAGTCCGAATCAAGAAAAAAACAGCAGGCAAATTCTGATATAGATTCTGAAAAATCTTATCTCGTAGAAGATGATCTTTTCCGTGTAAGTAAAACTAATATAGCGGGACAAAGCGTTATAGGAACAGAATCAAGTAATTATTTTGTATACTTGAATGGGAAACTTATTAATCGAGAAGGCTTGCAAAAGGAACGTGATAATAATCCATTATTTGATCGTGCATTGAAATATTATGATAGTGGTATGCAGTCGTCTGCAGATGCTTTCCTAAAAAATGCTACATATAAAACTTTTATAGCAGGTAAGACAATACTTCGCTTTAATCAACATAAAAATGTGATGTACTTCAGTAGTGAAGTACAAGACAGTGAAGTTCCTTTTGGAACTGATGAGATGAAAAAAGAGTATAAGGAAACAATAGCTACACCGGGTATGAAAAGAAAAAAAATGGCTGGGGATAAGGTTGTTCCTGGTAAAACAATAAGTGTTTATAAATTTAATGATAAAGTTAATAGTGATCAGAGTAACTTTGAATGGATAGGCCTTTTTGCCTCCAACTCATTGCTAAGTAATATGCTAAATGCAAAAGAAGGTGCTTATCAAAATTTAACTGATGAACAGATTCGACAGGCTCAAAAAGAAGAATGCATTAGCGCTCTCTTGTCATTAAGAAATTCAATAAAAAATTTACAACCACCCATGGCTCAAACACTGCTTTATAGCATGTGTAATATGATCGATCAAACAAAAGACCGACCTGATGCGAATCTTGAATTATTAACTGAGCTGTCGAAAACGACCAAAGAATATATTGATGATCCTACTAATACTAAAAAAGCCACTAAATTTTTTGAACTCGCACCAAAAATTGAAAAGGAATATGATGCTTCCGGAAAAAAAATGGCCTATTTAATGGTGGGATTATTTATAACACTCAGTATACTTGCTATTATTTTCACAGGTGGAATAGCAGAGTTACTATTAGTAGCTACTATGGGCGAGCTAGCAGCTGAAGCATTAGTTACAGTCGCAGGCATTTTAATGGGCGTAGGCGCTGTGGCTACTGGCGCGTATACATATGATAAAAACCGTCATATGACACTATTGTATCAAAATTTAATCGACACAAAGTCGATTGAAAAACAAATTGAAGCTGTGCCACAGCAGAAACAGCAAAACAAGAAAAACTAGTAAAATCGGAAGCCATTGAAGTATGAGTATTGAAAAACTACAGCTAATGCTACAATTTTGGGAAAACACAACGTTTCCCCAAAAATATCAACCTGTAGTTGCATATCAAAAAGAACAAATTACTTTGTCGCTTCAGCCTAATCAATTTAATCCAGCAAAGGTCGAAGAGCTTGAGCGTACATATAAATTATTTTTCGATATTTCAACATTAAAAGAAAATAAAGTAGTTGATAACTGTAAAGACTTACTTGTTAAAAAATGTAACGATGCTCCTAGTCTTCCACTTCCACTTCCACTTTTAAAAGAACGTAAATACGATTTTAAAAATTACAAAAACGTTCTTATTGATGGAAGTCTGCAAAAATATAAAAATTCAAAAATACAAGTTCATGAACTGGACTGCGAAAATGATCACTATGCGATGGTTGAAGTTTCTTTAGGTGTTGCAGATATTTCAAATAAATCAGAAAAAATATTTTTATTTTATAAATTAAACCCATATACGATTGAATTACTAAATATAGCATCAGAAAAAAGTGTTGAGTTCACAAAGAGTACTGAACCGTTTATTGGCAGAGTGGAACAATATATAAATATAGATTCACAAAAAGACAACAACCCATCAGACTATGAAGTTGAAATTACAAATGATAGCGCGCCCAATTTAGCTGTAAAACCCAAGGGAACCGTCATCCCTGATCAACGAAGAGCATTAAGTGCAGTGGATTTAAATGGATTGCTTATAGATGATTTTTATAATAAAAAAATCATACAAGCAAACGAGGTATTCGATTCTGAAAAAATAATTGAGCATGAAAAGTCTAAGGTGCCCGATATATTAAAAGAATTCGATTTATACAAAAATGAAAATAGAATTCTTGTGCAAGCCATCAACTTATTAAATCTAAAAGATGCGATTGATTTTATAAGAAACATGCAACTGATGCCATCAGAAGTTATTATTCCAGTTGTAGATAAGAGGGGAATCTTTTCAATATTACATTTAAAATTAGAATATATGGATGAGAAAATTTCTAAATGTGATGCAATGTATTATACGCATGAGAAAGACACAATTAATTTATCAGCAGATTTATCTTCTCAGTTATCTTGTGACATTACATGGGCCAGCGTAGAAAGTATTCCGCAGTTAGATAGCGCATATCGCGTTTATAATGGCATCTGTGCATTATTTAATCGAGGTGAAATTGATGAAGGTAAAGACTTTCTCACTAATGATGAAACTAAGCTACTTCTGATAAAAGCTAAACTTAATGAATATGCTGAGTATCAGTGTGCATATGGTGCGGGTATAGTATACATAGCACTGCTCAATGCAGATGTAAATAATTCTAAAATAAAAGACGCAATTAATGTTTTGTATGAAATTTTATTAAGCGAATCAGTTGAAACCCTACGATCTCTAAATGATTTTATAATGTTAATGGAAGATATAGGTTCTAATAATTATATTGATTGGTTAAATCTATGCTATACCTCAGACTATAAATATCGGGGGAGCATTTATAGAATAGTTTTAAATTTGAGTGATTTCCCCATATCTATGATGGTTGCGAATGAAAATTTTGATGAAAATAAAGTGATTGCGGAAAGAAAAAATAATAAAGCAATCAAGATACATAAAATAACAGTTGATAAAACTAAATATTCTGTTGTTGAGACTCAAGAAAAAAATAAGGCATCTGGTTCTAGATTTGTTATTTATCTATCAGAAAAAACATCTAATTGTATGGTGCCAGCATTTGAAACTATTAAAAATTATTATACTGAATCTAATAAAAATGATATAGCATTGTTATCGCCAGATAGCATTATTAAAGAAAATAAATCGCATCATAAAGATGCAACAGATGATATTCGAAGACTTCTAACCGCTGAGCCTTTGCGACTAATGTTTGATGAAACTTTTGAAGAAAACCCTGGTGTTGTAATCACCAGCAAATATATGTCTGATAAAAGTGTTGCCGCATGGTTTTCTGTGTATGAAAGGAAAGGTAAATTACTACTTTCACCCGTTTGTGTGAAAAAAGATGAGAGGTCAATTTTACTTAAAGTTGCACTTAAAGATGTAAAGAAAAAACTAAGTTTATATGGGCATCCCCAACAAATTATTGTTCCTATCATAGAGAAGAAAAGTGGCTGGACTAGATTTTTATCTGAAGCTCAGCATATTAAAACTTTGCATATCAAAGATATTGTGTATTCCAACAACACTATTATATCTTGGCGTGCTGATTATTATGATTCGAAAGGAAATTTAAATAATAATGTATTTCCATCAGATGAAGTAAATAGTATTGTAACTGGTATCTTTGGCCAGTCGGCTGAAAATGGTTGGAATGATATTAACATTCCATATCAACCTTTATTTAATCGCTCAGACTGTGGTTATTGGGCATATATATGGTGTTGCGCATTATTTAATAATACCAATGTCAACTTGAAAGATCATTTCATTAACGAAAATAAAATGAAGTTGCTGTATATTCATCGAAAAATTAAGGATGAAGTAAACCTAAGTACATCTGATAATATGCAATATATTAATTCAGTCAGTGCATTATTTAATTTATTAGTAAAGGCTTCTGATGGAAATCTTAAGAAATCAGCTGCGATTAATATCTTGTATGAAACTGTTATCTTATCTAAACAAAATCATGCTTCTGTAAATAAAGAAAATTCAGAGGAATCATTTATGTTTAATGAAGATGATGCATCTGAAAGTGAATACGATCTTTATTCAGACAAAAAATATCAGGAGCAATCAAACTTAATCAATAAAACAATAACATTATTTAATGGTACAGCAAGCGCAGCAGAGATTGAGGAATATCTAAATGATGCTGAAAAATATAAAGAAACTTCAGGCATGCAAATATTTGTAGGCTCAATGATAGTGTTAGCTGGTCTTGCGATTCTTGGTTTATGTTTTTTTGCTGATATCTTGACAACTGGAGGTAGCGCTACTGTGTTTACAGGTCCAATCATTGGTGAAGTGTCAGTAAAGTTATTATCAATTATTGGTTGGTATTTCTTTGGTGGTGCGACCACTCTGACAGGTATGTATAATGTTTATAAAGGCTATAGTAACCATAATCAACTAGTAGCTTCATGTGAAGAATTGGCTAATGTGACAACGCCTGCTGCAATGAAAATATAAAACTATCTGCATTTGCTTTTCCTGTTCCCGCTAACTCTAAAGCCGTACCATGATCTACAGATGTTCTGAGAAATGGTAAACCTAAAGTGATATTGGTTGTTTGTCCAAAGCTTGCATATTTAATCACAGGTAAACCTTGGTCGTGATACATACATAAAAATGCATCCGCTGCTTTTAGATTTTTTTCTGAAAACATAGTATCTGCTGATAAAGGGCCATCAATTAGATAACCTTGGGTTCGCATATATTCTAATGCGGGTTTTATCACTGTGATTTCTTCATCGCCTAAATGTCCATTTTCTCCGGCATGTGGATTTAATCCAGCGACAAAAATGTGGGGATGTTGAATATGAAAATGTTGTTTAAGACCATCATTTAAAATGGGTATAATAGATTTTATTTTTTCAGCGGTGATATGAGCACTGACATCTTTTAAAGGTAAATGAGTAGTGACTAGAGCAACCCGTAATTTTGGACTTGCGAGTAGCATCACAACTTGTTTGATATGACAAAGATCTGCTAAAAATTCTGTGTGGCCAGAGAATTTAATGCCGGCTTCGTTAATCACGCCTTTATGCACGGGTCCCGTGACTAGGGCGTTAAAAGTTTTATTTAAACATCCTTGGGTGGCAAGCGTTAAAGAGCGCAACACATAATTAGCATTGTCAGGATTAAGTGTGCCGCAAGTTGCAGGACTGTTTAATTTTTCTGGCATAATAAATAATTGTGAAGGGATATGGGGTGAATATTCGCCTGGTGTAAATGTTTTTAAAGTTAAAGGTAAATTTAATATTTTAGCGCGCGTCATCAATAAATCAGGATCGGCAATGACGACTAATTGACCAGAATAATTTTGTTGCGCTAATTGTACGACTAAATCAGGGCCAACACCTGCAGGTTCGCCAGGTGTGATGGCGATGACAGGAAACATTAGGTCTTCACATCCACATGTGCGCCGTCGCGTAGTTGGGTTATCCAAGCTTGCATGGCTTCTTGTAATTTTTGTTGATATAAATATTCTCTGGCTTGTTGGCGCTGCACGCCTTGTTGTGCACTTTGTAAAACTTGTTGACGTTTTTCTAATAGTTGAATCACATGAAAGCCGCCATTATTGCGAATCGGTTTTGAAATTTCATTGATCTGCATTTGCGGTACTGTGTTGGCAATGAGACTGGGTAATTGTGCGCGTGTGCGCCAGCCTAAATCTGCTTGTTCTAGAACATTGGAACTATCAGAATATTGCAAAGCGACTTGGGTAAAATTTGAAGATTTTTTTAAAGCACTAATGGCATTACTTGCTTTAGTTTGTGCCAATTGCACTTGTTCAGAAGAAGGGTTGTTTGGCAAAGCTATCAAAATATGCCCCACACGGTATTGAGTTTGCGCCGTATCTTTTTGACTCATTTCACCGACCAAGCGATCAATTTCTTCATCGCTGACCATAATGTTATAACCCACACGTTGTTGCTGAACTTGATTAATTAACATGTCTTTGCGAATTTGTTCACGAAATTCAATGTAATCATAACCGTCGGCTTCTAGCAGTGTGCGAAAACCTGCTAAATCAGTTTTATTATTTTCCGCAATGGAAGTAAGTGCTTTATTCAGGGCGCTATCATCGACTTCCATACCCATGACGGTCGCTTGTTGTAAAATTAAACGTTCTTCGACTAAGCGGTTTAATACTTGTTCGGTGAGGGCTTTTTCTTCCGGTGTTTCTACCCCTACGGCACGCAATTGACCTTTAGCGCTCACAATACGTTTATCAAGTTCACTTTGGGTAATAATATCGTCATTAACAGTCGCTCTAATGCGATCGAGGGTGGAGTCTGCAAACACTTGAGTGCTGATGAACAGTAATAGGCTGATGGCAATGGGTTTTAGTTTCATCATCTTCTCTTAAAAATTAGCGCCACTGAATTTATCATTATACCCTGGAATCGTATCAACCAGCAAGCTTGCTGGGCTGGTGCCAAAACCTGCTAAGCCTTTGAAAATAAACTGGAAAAATAGCTGAGAGTTATATTGTCTTTCCGTAATGACTTCATTACTGCCTTCTAAATAACGACGTGCTCCTGCTTGGACTGCCCAACAACAGCTCTCATATTGGATGCCGCCAAATATTTCCATAGTAAATTGATTAGGAATATCATAATACCAGCGACTTTGAATACTCCATTCCCGGTTTATAGGCCAAACTATGCCCGTATCGGTTTGTAATAATTCAGCTTCACTGCTGCCAGGTTCTGCACCCGTAATAATATTGCCAGATTGGTCATACATAAAACCAAAATGTAAAATGCCGTCCATTATCGGCTGATAATGAAATAATAAATGGTAACGGTCCGTGTCAGCGGGGGTAGGGTCAAGACGCAACATCATGGTGCTATACCAATCATAATTAAATTGATAGCGTAAATCACCCACAAAGGGTGAAACTGTACTGTCATTTCCTAAATTTTCGAAATCATTACAGTAGGGATCAATTTCGGTATCACACAAGGTCACATCTCTATCTTGAAAATAAAGAATTTGCCCAATGGAAGCTTCAAAGCGCTCAATGCCGGTTTCTTCTTCGTAATAACGGGTGGTAACTGCAGCGCTAATTTGGTTGGCATCGGCAATCCGATCTAAACCGTTAAACCGATTCGTGCGAAATAATTGATCAAAATTAAAATCATATAAACTGGTATCAAACAAGGGAATATCATTTTGATTATCATAAGGCGTATATAAATAAAATATACGTGGCTCTAAAGTCTGTAAATATGATTTACTCATGAAAGTCGTATCGCGATCAAACATTAAACCACCATCAAGATAAACTGTGGGGAGCGCGCGAGAAATTTGACTATCACTTTCAACAGCTGCATCCATGGGCGAGAGGGATAAATCATATTCGGTATAACGAAATTCAACAGAAGGTAATAGATAGCCATAAGATCTGCGCATCGGCGTTTGTACTAAAGGATTAAGATGTGTGCGCGATCCGATGGTGGGTCTTTCATCATCCAGGGTTGGATCGTCAATATGATCAAAATAGGTAAATTGCGCATTCATTGCCCCGACACTATTTAAAAAAGTAGTATCAGGCATGACATCTAATTCTAAATGCGGCAATATTTGGTAAGGGATCGTGTAAAGATCATTATCAAACGGTTGCAGTATTTGATAATTTTGCACTAATGCACTTGCTGCATAAATATTATCAACATAATTAATTTGTGCGCGTTGTAATAATTCACGTTGATCTCTGTCAAAAATTTCTGTACTTAAATCTTCAAAATAATTATCATCCGAAGCTTTATTGTAATCCAGTAGGGTATCCCAGTTTTGACCATATTCACCGGCATGATCAAATGCCACTAACCAGCGGTTATCATCGACTTCAGTGACTCCAGTTAAACGTGGGTCATTGGGATCCGTATAAATGGGATCAGTTTGTTGTTCACTTTGGAAAGCTGCAAAGTTACGATCATGATTTAAATAGGTGCCATAAAATTGTGTTTGGTGATACACATCTAAATAACGCAATAAGCCGCCGTATTGTAAACCGCGTTCAGTAAAATAAGTGGGATAAAAAGTGGCGTCGTAATTGGGCGCCAAATTAAAATAATAAGGCGTAGTCATAATAAAACCGCTGTCCGTCTGGCTGCCAAATTCTGGGAACAAAAAGCCACTTTTCCTGCGATCGTCAATCGGGAAATTAATATAAGGGCTATAAAAGATCGGGACCTCTTGGACTTTTAAGACACTATGATAAGCTTCGCCTCGGCCAGTTTCCTGATTCAGCTCGACTTCGCTGCCACTTAACTTCCAGACATTGCTGTCTGGACTACAGGTCGTATAATTCGCATGATATAATAAAGTAGGTTCATCTTGCATATATTCGACACGTTGTGCACTACCGCGAGCATGTTGTGGGTAATAACGATATTGCACGTTGTTTAAAGTGGTTTGGCCATGAGGGATGATTTGGGCGTTTTCACTCGCTAGACGAAAGTCAGGTTCTTCGAGTAAGACACTGCCAGGTGAATCGATGGTGCTGATTTCACCGGCTTCATCTCTTGCGAAATAAATTTTTTCGGAATAAATGCGGCGATTTTTTTCATTAAGTAAAACATTGCCGGTTAAAATGGATACACCTGATTCGGTTAGGAAAACTTCGTCAGCATTGATTGAGATTTCATTTTCTGGAAAATTAGGATCAAATGTGGGAGGCAGATATTGTCCTTCACACATAGAAAAATCGGGGGAAGTGGGTTCCCAATCATAAAATAAGCCATCACTATAAGAGATGGCAGGTGGAATGGAATAAGACGTATTTGCATACGCGCAAGGCACAAGACAAATCATTGTCGTCGCGAGCGCAGTAAAGCAATCCTTGTTTATATAACTGTACATCATTTGGCTCAGTATAAGGTTAAGTATCTATGAATTCAACAATCACGCGTAGCAGAGATTTTTTAGATTGGTTGGCTGTACAATTAAAGACCAAAGATGTGTATCTATTGCCGATGACGGGTGATGCTAGCTTTCGATATTATTTTCGCCTGCCAGATTTTACCGGTATGATTGCAGTTGATTCTGCACCAGAATTAGCCAATGATAACCATGGTTTTGTCACAGTCGCAAGGCTTTTAAAAAATGTGAATTTATATGTGCCAGAAGTCTATGCCCATGATTTGGAGCGTGGATTTTTACTCATTTCGGATTTAGGACATACTGTCTATTTAAGCGCACTCAATGATGATACGGCAGATGTTTTATATGGTAGTGCACTGGATAGTTTGGCACAACTGCAAACAATAGAAGCCATAGATAATTTCGCTAAGTTTGATGAACAACGCATGAAAGAAGAGTTGGAAAATTTCCGCATCTGGTTTATTGAAAAATATTTAAATTGTAAATTGGATCCCGTGTGGCAGAAAAAACTGACACATGTATTTGATGTATTGGTTCAATCGGCTGTCGCGCAACCACAAGTATTTATCCACCGTGATTATCATTCGCGAAATTTATTAGTGAATGAAAAAAATCCAGGTATTTTAGATTTTCAAGATGCGATGCTAGGTCCTGTTACTTATGACGCTGTGTCATTATTGCGTGATGCCTATATTGCATGGCCTTCAGAAAAAGTATCAGAATGGGCATCATCATTCTATCAGCGTATTGATGATAGACATGATTTCTCACGAGATCACTTTACGCAAGCATTTGATTTTATGGGCACGCAACGTCATTTAAAAGCCATTTTTATTTTTGCGCGAAAATATTTACGTGATGATGTAGATACTTATTTAGCGGATATTCCACGTACTTTAAACTACATTCGTGCAGTGAGCGCGAAATATCCTTCGTTAAAAGATTTACATGAATTAATTACCGTGCGTTTATTACCTGAATTAAATGCAAAAGGATTAGTGCCATGAAAGCCATGATTTTAGCAGCAGGTCTTGGATTGCGCATGCGCCCACTGACTTTAACTACACCTAAACCCTTAGTAAAAGTACGCGGCCAAGCACTTATTGATTATCATTTATCCGCATTTAAAAAAGCAAATATTTCTGAAGTGGTGATTAACGTGCATCACTTAGGACAGCAAATTATTGATCATGTGGAACAGCAGTGGGGTGCAGAATTTAATTTACATTTTTTTAAAGAACAAGAAATCTTAGGCACCGGCGGCGGTATTTTTCAAGCCTTATCTGTATTTGATAATGACCCGTTTTTAGTGGTGAGCGCTGATATTTTTACGGATTACGATTATGAAAAATTACCACAACATTTGCACGGTCTTGCACATTTGGTGATGATTGATAATCCAGAATTTCACCCCAAAGGAGATTTTTATTTGGATCAAAATGGATTGTTGTCTTTGCAAACAGGCAAGTCTTTAACCTACGCTAATATAGGCGTATTTCACCCCGATTTGTTTAAATCCTCTTTAGGATCAAAATTTGAAATGCGCGATGTACTCCTTCCTGCGATTCGTGATGAAAAAATCAGCGCAGAACATTATCAAGGATTTTGGGAAAATATCGGTACCATTGCACAGCTAGACGCTTTAAATTCATAAATCACATAAAAGGAAAGCATATCATGGACAACAAAAAAATTATTGATTACGGTTTAGTGTCAGGCCTAAACCTAGATGACGTGTATCAAAATGTCATTCCCTTGTTGCAACAAGGCTGGCAACCACTGGGTAATATCACCTTTTATCACCATACGAGTAATGTGTTAAATGAGGGGTTTGTGCAGACCATGGTGAGATATGAATAAAAGTACACACTTGTGCTAGAATCTTATCAACAATCAAGAGGCCAAGATGTCTAATTATATTATTGCTCCGAGTATATTATCTGCCAACTTTGCGCGTCTTGGTGATGAAGTCAATGACGTATTAACAGCCGGCGCTGATTGGATACATTTTGATGTGATGGACAATCATTATGTGCCGAATTTAACCATTGGGCCTATGGTTTGTGCGGCGCTACGCAAAGAGGGTATTAAAGCACCTATCGATGTACATTTAATGGTGGAACCGGTTGATAGTTTGGTGGAACCTTTTGCAAAAGCGGGTGCAAGCTCAATTTCGTTTCATCCCGAAGCGAGCAAACATGTGCACCGCACTATTATGTTGATAAAAGAGCAGGGGTGTAAAGTAGGTTTGGTATTAAATCCAGGTACAGCTCTTTCGGTATTAGATCCTGTATTATCATTATTAGATTTAGTATTAGTGATGTCTGTGGATCCCGGGTTTGGCGGGCAGAGTTTTATTCCGGAATCCATTAATAAAATTAAACAAGTGCGCACTTTAATAGATAACAGTGGTTATGAAATTCGTCTAGAAGTAGATGGCGGCATTACCCCTGCAAATGTGGGTGCAATTGCAAAAGCCGGCGCGGATACTTTTGTCGCAGGTTCTGCGATTTTTTCTGCACAAGATTATACCGATGTGATTGCGGAATTTCGCCGAGCATTGGCTTAAGATAAACATTCAATCGAAGATCACGTGAATAAAATAGAGTAAAATAATTACTACTGTAGTATTTATTACGGTAATCAATACCAAAGTAAAATGATAACATCTCATTATTGAAAAAAGAGATGTATATGCAGACCGAAAGACCAATATCCCCATCTGAATTACTCACCTCCTTAGGTGAATTAATGAATGAGCTAAATGCTAGTTTAGTTAAGCCAAGCATGTATAAAAGAATTGACACCTGGTGTCTAGAAAATTCAACAGCTGTAGCTTTAATGTTTAAGACAAGTGTGTTTTCAGGTCTTTTAATAGGTATGGCATTTTCTATAATTGATTTTATAAGTAATTCCAAAAGTTACTCTAGAATCTATGATGACATGAAAGATTTATGTCTAGCAAGTAATGGAACGATTTCAGATCAGGACTTGTGTAACGGTTACACTGATAAAATGGAAGAGTCTCGTTGGTTAGAGTTAGTCATGTTATGTTGTAATAGCACAGGTGATTTCTGTCACGACGACCTGGAGGATTTAACATCAGATTATTGTAGCATTTATGGTAAGAACGTAACTATAGAACTCTTAGTATTTTTTATGTTTTTTCTTGCGTTAGGAGTTTTGTTCAAGCTGTGTAACCCCAATGTGCAATCGAGATCAAATTATACTTCCATTGCTGATGCGGTAATAAAATATAAACTAAACGATAGACAGCTTGATAAGCTTGCGAAGATTATCTCTCAAATTAAATCACTACTCACAAACTTATCTTCGCAAAATGCTAATCCTTTTGCTGAGCAACTAAGTGTTTTAAGCAAAGCGCTGTGTGTAGAACCTTTGGGTAATGTGATTGACCAGAACAAAATGGAAAATATTCAACAATCACTCAAGAAATTAGTTGATGCGTTACAAGCAGCTACGCATCATACAATTAGCACACAATGGAACATACAAAATCGAATTCGTATTGAAGATCCTGAGCAACAATCCTTGACTTCAGTTAATACTACTTCGAGTTCAGCTTTGGTTAGATATATTAAATCATGCTTCAAAGGGTTCTAATAAATCCCATCTCACGTAATTTATCTATTAATATTTGTTTATTATGACAGTTGAGTTTAAGTTTAATGCTTTCAATATAACTTTCAACTGTTCTACTTGATAGATTGAGTTTATTTGCAATATTTTTATATGAATAACCATATAATAGTAAATTAATACAATCAGTTTCTCTTCGAGAGAAAAGATTATCTAAAGGATTTATAGATTTTTTTTGTGTACTTTGTGAAGGTAAAGTAGGGAATATAGAATCGGTAATATTAAATGCTTCCAATGCAACACCTAAACAGTTTCCATTATGCATAACGGGCCGTTTGCTGATCATGATTACTGTAGTGATCACTTCACCTTTGGTATTGTGTTTTAATAGAATTTCTTTTTCATTGGTAATGTATCTTTGCTTGCTCATGACTTTTTTATCAATATCAGTAATATAGTCTGTGTTATGTCCACCAGGCAGCCAGTTCAAGTCATGGTCATTTAAACCGATCAGCGTTGTGATCGGTAGGTCAGTGAATTCACTTGATTTTTGGTTACCTGTTAAAAATCGCAGTTTCGGGTCTTTAACTAAGAAATAACCAGTAGATTTTTCAGAGAATTGTTCAACATTACTTAGCGTTAAATACTCGTATTGATTAAAGGCCAGCATAAGCACTCCCATTCATAGCTACTTGTAACACACATTATATATTTTGGGATCCGTATATTTTACGGTGAACTTAACATTTAAATAGATTTAGAATTGATTTATCTTGGCATTAAAATATTAATACCGCGTAAGCAATTTTTATATTCTTCATCCCAAGCGCGATTGCAAGTTTCACTTAACCAATATTTTTCTAGATAATCTTTTAAAGGTTCTTCAGTTACTGTATCAGTTGTAGTTGAAGCATGTCGCAACAGGACTTGACCACCTTTATGCACAACAATTCCTTGATGCGAAACATGCATTAATGTACCTATCCATTCCACTAAATCGTAACGCGGACGCACAAATTGTAAAATCGCGCCGCTTGGAATTTCTTGCAATTGTTCTGCAGTATTTGAGTCTGGCGCAAAAATTTCCCATAAAGGTAAATAGGGAATCGAGGCAAATGTATTATTCGCATGTTCATGGCCAGTTTGTTTTAATGTGGCTAAACTTTCTTCGCGAATGTCATTACTTGCGCTGCAATTTGGATATTGGCTGTCATCTTCACCCGCAATGCAAATGCGATCAATGGTTAAATATTCATACCAAGCTTTTTTATCGATATAAGCAGGCAGTGTTTCAGTTTCGCCAAAACGCAGGGCGACTTCATTAGAAATATCTTCAACAAATCCTGCAGTAATATTATTAGGAATCCAATCTGCAGAAGGAAAATGATTGCGGGTGTAAAAAGACACGAATCCATCGTTATAACGAATAGCATTGATATTATTTTGAAAATCTTTAAGCATTATTTTTCTGCTCGGATCTAAAGAAGTCGTAGCCATGGCCAACATAGTTTCAACAAATGTCGTGCAGTCAAATACATCTAATCGATACAATGGTTTTTGATTGTAATCTGCATTACTGCCTTCACCTAACGGCTCGGCGACGTAAGGATTTTTTGTCTCGACAAATTCACGGGTTAAATATTCAATACGACCGGTAACGCTATCAGAGTATGCATGCGCTTTAATAATCAGTTCAACAACATCTTCATCCCATCTATCCTCTGCAAATAATGCATGGGGTAATAAAAGACATAAGCAGATTAGGAATTGTTTCATGGTAGGTACCTCCTTGTATTATCAAGTATACCATTAATATAATGCGGAGAATAAATAGTATATTCTACGCAAAAAAGTCTGATTTTTGCGGAGAATATGCGCTATAATCTCCGCAAGGGGAGTATTATGAGGCATTATATCTATCAATTAGCCAAGTGGCCTTTGTTTAACTGGGACCAAGAGAAGATAGCTAATCAACTTGCTAATATCCATCAACGTCAGGGCCAGTTAATTGGTTTGATGAAAGCCTTAGGCTTTACCATTCAAAAAGAAACTGTATTGCAAATGTTAACACTAGATGTGACGCAATCGAGTCTAATTGAAGGTGAAACACTCAATACTGTTGAAGTGCGATCTTCTATTGCAAGGCGTTTAGGGATTCCATTAGCGCAATATGTAAAATCCAGTCGGCATGTTGAAGGCATTGTTGGGATGATAATGGATGCCACGCAAAATTTTGCTAAACCTTTAACAATCGAGCGAATATTACAATGGCAAATTGATTTATTATCGAGTGATATTAATCATATTTACACGCGGATAGGTGCATGGCGTGATGATGCGCAGGGTCCTATGCAAGTCATTTCTGGCGCAATCAGTCGAGAAAAGATTCATTTTGAAGCGCCGAGTGCAGATGTTCTAGAAAAAGAACTACAAAGTTTTTTTACGTGGACTGAACAAAATAATACCGATTTGGTTTTAAAGGCTGCGATTGCACATTTATGGTTTGTCACATTACATCCCTTTGAAGATGGCAATGGCAGAATAGCGCGTGCGATCAGTGATTATTTTCTTGCAAAAAGTGAACAGAGTTCACAAAGATTTTATAGCATGTCTGCACAAATGCGAGTTGAGCGTAAGGGATATTATGCTATTCTAGAATCGACACAAAAAGGCGATTTAAATATTACACAATATTTAGAATGGTTTTTATCTTGTTTATTGCACGCAATTGAAAATACTGAGCAGATTGTTAAACTGATATTATTTAAAAAGCAATTCTGGGAACAGTATCAAGGTCTTGAAATTAACGTGAGACAAAAGTTAATGCTCAATAAGTTGCTAGATGGTTTTAAAGGAAAATTAACAACAAGTAAATGGAGCAAAATCGCTAAATGCTCACAAGACACTGCGCTTCGTGATATTCAGCAATTAATTCATCTGGGTATTTTAATAAAAGATCCTGCGGGCGGACGTAGTACAAGTTATTCACTGAAAATTTAAGGAGATAAAATCATGCGCATATTTATGTTTGCAGCAGCATTGCGTGCTGAGTCAACCAATAAGAAATTAATTAACATCGCTGCTGATTTAGCAAAAAAAGCTAATCATGAAGTCGATCTTGCATCATTTTCAGAATTTATGTTGCCGCTTTATGATGGTGATATGGAAAAAAATCAAGGCATTCCACAAATTACCAAAGACTTTGTAGCGCGTATGCAAAAATCGCAAGCGCTGGTTATTTCGAGCCCAGAATATAATCATTCAACACCAGGCACGTTAAAAAATTTAATTGATTGGGTTTCACGCATACAGCCATCACCTTGGAAGAATCAATATATTTTATTATTATCAGCGTCGCCTGCGATGGTCGGCGGTAATCGAGGTTTATGGGCAACACGCATTCCATTAGAATGTTGTGGTAGTTTCGTATATCCTGATATGTTTTCGCTTTCGAATGCTTATGCTGCATTTGATCAAAATAACCAATTGCTTGATGAAAAGTTAACGGCACGTTTGGAAGGATTAATTAAAGATTTTGCAGATCATGCAGCGCAGTGCACACGATGAGTGCACTGCTGCATTATTGACTAATGACCTTCTGGCAAATAAGAAGAATGGTGATTGATAATCAGCCATTTGCCATTAATTTTTTCATAGACAAAGGTAAATCGGGCAGGCACATCAATTTTTTTACCCTGGTCATCTAAATATTCAAATGTATATAAACCGGTATTAATGGCTACATCATTAAATACTTGAGTATATAATTTTCCAGTTTGCGCTTTTAAATCTTTTAATTTTGTAAAGGCTACAAAATATTGGCGAATGTCTGAACTGGTAAAATCATAGAGTTCTTGAGAAGTGTTGTTACTGAGTTTGATTTTAATTTCAGGTGATAAAGTAGGTAATAAAACTGCATCAGGTGCATATAATACTGCAACTTCTGTGGCATTACCTTTCGCATTCTCAACTGTTTTGACCCAGTCGGTATAAGCTTGTTTAACCTGCATTGCATCTTCTTCTGGTGTAGTTGCAAAACTTGTAGCTGTCATTAATGCGAATGACAGACAGAATATAAAATGAATCCATTGACGCATAAGTAAACCTCCGATGTATTAAAAAATTAATGTTGATGAGTATCTTGTGTTGTTAAACTCGTTTCTTTATTAAGCATAGCATATGCAGAATGATTATGAATAGATTCAAAATTTTCAGATTCAATCGCGAAATTTAAAATACGTTCATCTTGATTTAAACTGCTCGCCACGTCACGTACTATATCTTCGACAAATTTAGGGTTATTATAAGCTTTTTCTGTGACATATTTTTCGTCAGCGCGTTTTAATACGCTATATAATTCACAAGACGCTTGTGCTTCGCAATATTCGATCATATCTTCAAACCAAATATCCGGTGCAACATGCGCAATCACGGTGATATGTGAGCGTTGATTGTGAGCACCGTATTCAGAAATTTCTTTGGAACAAGGACAAAGGCTGGTGACCGGTACAACCACTTTCATTGTGGTATAAGCTTTGCCATGAAACCATTCGCCAAATAAACTTACTTGATAATCCATGATGCTAGGTGTTTTTGACATCGGCGCATATTTACGCATAAAAAATGGAAATGTCATATCAATAAAACCTTGCTGTGCATTTAAGCGTTCCGTCATGATTTTTATAAACTCATGGAAATTTTTCATATCCACAAATTCAAATGTTTGCAGCACCTCAAGAAAGCGTGACATATGGGTACCGCGCGTAGTGGGTGCAAGGTCTACATACATATCAACGGTTGCCACACTTGCAATTGATTTAGTGTCGCGGCCTGCGACTAAGATAGGATGTTTAATACCTTTTACGCCTACTTTATTAATAGGCATATTGCGATGGTCATGTCTTGCTTGTACATCGGCAATCAATGTTGTATCAGTCATATTGAGTTAAACCTCTTCTTCAGTAAATCGTACGCCGCTATTTTCTGACTCCCATACAGTAACAGCGGACAAATATGCAACATCTTCATTGAGTTGCTTTTTTAATTCATAATAAGCCCAACTGGCAATATTTTCTGCAGTAGGACTCACCTTATCAAACGGTGGAATTTCATTCAGATAACGATGGTCTACTTTATCTAACAAATGTTGCACGGCAGATTTGAGATCGGAAAAATCAAATAAAATACCAATTTCATTTAATGTATTGCCTTTTACTTCTACTTCCATCCTAAAATTATGACCATGTAAACGTGCACAAATACCAGGATGTCCTGGAATGACATGTGCCGCTGAAAAACGGCTAACTGTTTTGATAGTGTAAATCTTTTGTTTCATATGTTGTATACCTTGCAATGCTTTGGAGAATTCCTGTCGAATCTAAACCATAACGTGCCAATAATGCCTCATGGGTATCATGTGGGCTGAATTCATCGGGCAGACCTAAATTTAAAATTCGGCAGGTTAATCCTGCGTTTAGAATGACTTGATTGACGCAACTGCCTGCGCCACCGATAATACTATTTTCTTCAAGTGTCACTAATAATGAATGGCTTTTCGCATATTTTAAAATCATCAGCGTATCTAATGGTTTAATAAATCGCATATCAATCACGGTTGCATTTAATTTTTCGCCAGCCACAAGGGCTGCGGGTAATAAGGTACCAAATGACAATAAAGCTATGTTCTTTCCTTCACGGCAAAGACGTGCTTGTCCAATGGGTAAACTTTTCAATTCTGTAGTTACAGGTTCCCCAATTCCACTGCCACGTGGATAACGAATTGCAGCAGGTCCAGGATAATAAAAACCAGTGGTTAATAAATCACGGCATTCTTGTTCACTACTAGGCGCCATGACAATCATATTTGGAATGCAGCTTAAAAAACTCAGATCAAAACTGCCATTATGGGTGGGGGCATCCGCGCCCACAAGTCCTGCTCTATCAAGCGCAAATAATACATCTAAATCTTGTAAGGCTACATCATGAATTAATTGATCATAAGCACGTTGTAAAAATGTTGAATAAATCGCAACGACTGGTTTTAAACCTTCACAAGCCATACCTGCGGCTAAAGTCACGCTATGTTGTTCAGCAATGCCGACATCGATATAACGTTCGGGAAATTTTTCTGAAAATTGCACCATACCTGAGCCTTCGCACATTGCAGGTGTGATTGCGACTAATTGCGGTGATTGATGAGCCATATCACATAACCAATCGCCAAAGATGTGTGAATAAGTGGGTTTTGCAGTCGTGCTTGATTTTTTTTGTGCATCTAAAAAGCCTGGGGAGACAGCGTGATATTTAATGGGATCAGCTTCCGCCGGTGCAAAGCCTTTGCCTTTTTTAGTGACCACATGTAGTAATTGCGGTCCTTTTAATTCATAAATATTTTGCAGCGTTTTAACAAGTAGTGGTAAATCATGACCATCAATAGGGCCAATATAATTAAAACCTAATTCTTCAAATAAAGTGCCGGGCACCATCATGCCTTTCATATGCAATTCTGCGCGACGCGCAATTTCTTTCATCGTTTTAGGCATAACATTTAATACTTTTTTACTGCCTTCACGCATAGAGATATAAGTTTTGCCTGATAAAATCCGCGCAAAATAATTGGAGAGCGCGCCGACATTGCCAGAAATCGACATATCGTTATCATTTAAAATGACCAGCATATCGGCTCTAATTGCGCCGGCATGATTTAAAGCTTCAAAAGCCATACCTGCAGTCATGGCGCCATCGCCAATAATTGCGGCTACTTTATAATCATGATTAAGTTGTTTGCCAGCAAGTGCCATTCCAAGCGCAGCACTAATGGAGGTACTTGAGTGTCCCACGCCAAAAGCATCATAAATACTTTCACTGCGTTTTGGAAAAGGTGATAAACCTTCGCCTTTACGAATGGTGTGAATTTGATTGCGACGTTCTGTCAGAATTTTATGCGCATAAGCCTGATGACCAACATCCCAGACTAATTTATCGTTAGGTGTGTTAAACACATAATGCATAGCAACAGTGAGTTCAATCGTACCTAAATTAGCCGCAAAATGTCCGCCCGAGATATTGATACTATGCAAAAAAAACGCGCGTAATTCATCAGCAAGCTGTGGCAGATCGTTTTCATCTAGTTCCCGCAACATTTCTGGTGAGGCAATGGAATCTAATAGGGCAAAAGTAGGCGTAGTAATACTCATTATGCTCGGCAATATACCATAAATCGCCTGTAAGATCTTGCCCCCTTTACGAAAGGGGGCCGCCCCTAAGGGCGGGGGGATTTTTCGGCTTTTACAATGACTTGCCATTCTTTCCCAGTCACAGGCGTAATCGACAACCGATTCCCAGTCCTAAGTAAAGGCATGTTTTTTAAAGCATTATTGTCCCGTAACGCAGCTAAAGGGATAATATCATTAAATTTTTCTACTAATTTAACATCCACACCAAACCAACGAGGACTCAAAGGATTAGACTTTGAATCAAAATAATGCGACTCCGGGTCAAAAGCCGTCTCATCAGGCTTCCCGCGACTCGTAATTTCCATAATCCCAACAATCCCAGGAACCTTACAACTAGAATGATAAAAAAACGCCAAATCCCCAGGCTGCATCACATCCCGAATCAAGTTCCGCACCTGATAATTACGAATCCCATCCCAAAACCCCTTTTGCTGCTTGGTCTTAGCCAAATCATCAATACTGTAAGTAGAAGGTTCTGACTTCATCAACCAATAAGCCATTTGCTGCTCCAATATGTTAAGATTAGATTATTAAAAAGCCTCTTAGTATATCTTGCTTTTCATTCAGAGGTGTAGATGGGATTAAGCAGAGCGGCATTAATCACACAATACCAGGACGTATTAGAAAAACAATTAGGTATTACTAAGGATGAGTCTCGCCATCTAATTCCCTTTACCTCATCAGACTTATTAGAACTGGGTCTGTCCATTACTGCAGAAGATATTTTTGATCGCGTCGATGATGTGCCGCCTATTTTGCTTGAAGATAATTTACCTGAAGCATTAAAGCAGTTGCTCTCTTCGGATAGCCAGCGCATCACCACGGATAATCAAAAAATACTCATGCGCACCCCGCTTGCAGACGGCTATTTATTGGGCGTATTGAGTAAAAATGACAAAGGACAATGGTTACTTCATGGTCTTTACACCGATAGTATTGCCTTACATTTTAAATTATTAAATATTCAGGATGAACAATTAACCCCTGGAGAAATTAATGTATACCCGATTTCTACAGATATTTTTACGCAAAGCCATTCAAATAATGTACCTTTGTTTGAAAAAAGAAGCGACAATAAACCATTTTTCACCAATAAAATAAGTGATCGGCAAATAGGAACTGATCTACATCGTAGTCATGTGACAATCGCAGGTGAACACATTCCGGATGCAGCGTCACTTTCTGCGGAAATGATAGAAAATCATTGTCTGAAAGTGTATGACCAAACAATGCTTGGGCCACTTTTTTATGTGTTGATGATGCGCTGGTCTGCAATGCACGAGGGATTGGCGCCTGGCAAAGAGCTTGATTATCAATTTGATCGCGAATCGAAAATAGTTTTTTATCCATTTTCAGAAAACAACACCGGTGTTCGTGCTGTGGTGATTGAAAAATTATACGTTATTGATCGTATTAATAAAAGATATTATCGCATTCCCGGCTATGTTCGCACGGAAATTGTATTTGATGAAGACAACAAACGCTATTTCATAGAAAAATCGGAAGCAACAGACCCTGCAGTGAACACAATATTGCAGAGCCTCGAGCAATTAACAAATCTTGAATCTGTTTTGAAAATATTTGATGCTAAAAAAGCACGATTAAAAACAAAAGCAGAAAAAAACCATGAGGCTTCATTGCAGAAATTAGAAAAACGCATGAACGCAAGAGGGAGTGAAAATCTATCTAAATATATAGCGGTAACTTTACAGGCATTAAAAGAATTTGATTGTTCCCTTTGGGCAGAAAAAGATTTTCTGTTACTTGAAACTATGGTAACGAAAACGATCGCGATTTTAGATAATTGTAGACCGAGCGTGATTGATGAATATCAAGCTTTTTGTTCAGTCCTTAATCATGAAAAATTTCCAGGCCTTGAGACGGCCCTAGAGCATTTACTCAGAAACCAACTCATCATTATTTATACTGAAGCACTTAAAAAATTAAAGCGATCGGACCTCGAAAGTATCGATAATATTTTTCAGCCGCTTTATCAGGCGTTAAAAAAAATAAAAAATATTGATGCTTTTGCCATTAAAGACTTGCAATTTTTAATAAAAATTACCCAAAACAGTGTGGCATTAGCCAATGGATTGAGTGAAATGGTGAGTTCATTTAAATCTTCGCCTGAGCTCATTCAAATGATTGAAGATTATGAACAACTTTCAAATGAAGCGAAAGGTTCTTTCTTTCTTTATCCAGATATGCAGAAAATTTTAGAAAACCAGAAAGAGTTAATGAGTAGGCGAGTAAAAAAAGATTCAGCAAATGATGAAAATATAATAGCCAGCATGCGCAGATGTTCTAAAGATCCATTAACGAAATTAACAAGTTTAGGATATGCACGTATTCAAGAGTTAAATGATGAAGAAGTATACTTAAAAGATGAACCTGATCAAGTGCGTCATGGTAGAGGCGCAGTCACCTATTTGAATAATGTTAGATATTCTCAAAAAGATTTCATGAGTAATCATCATTCTACACATGATGTCATTGGATTTGACACCTCAATCGTGATTAAAAATAAAAATCCTTTAATAAATGTTTCAGGAAATTTTATCCGTATATTTGATGATGAGTCAGATTTTCGTATTGTCGTAGAAGAAGATTTAACCATTAAAGATTCACGCCAAGATGAATGTAATCCAGCTATTATTAAACTTCCTTTTAACATCGTTTATGTTGACAAATGGAATTCCGCAGCCAACCAATGGACACCCATAGGCCGATATGTTCCTGAAGATAAGGTTGATCTTGCAAATAAATTAATAAATGATGTATCCGCAACAGTAGACGCTATATCTAGAACAACATCCAACGCTGTGTCAAAGCCCGTTTTAAAAGAATTGAAAGAAAAAAAAGAATTTGAAAAAGAACTTGAAAAATTAAAGTTACCTATTTTTACAAATCTTAAAGTGACTTTACTTAATGCTGTTTATGCTAAAAATACGCCAGCTGATTATACGTATTTGACCAGAGTGATTATTCAAGCTAATAATTTTGTGATAAAACCCTCGGACTCAAATGTCGTCTATAAGCAAATGATTAAACTCGTTAAGAATAGATTTAAATTTGTAGCGAAAGCCATGGAAGATATTCTTGTGCCACCGCAACCGTTAAAACAGAAAACAGAAAAACAAACATGCTATGATTTTGCATATAAAAATCTATGTTCACACTCTGATTCACTTTTAGAACCTTTAAAAACTGCATTAAATAATCTTGTTCTTAAACCTCGAAGCGATGAAGAGTTTGAATTATTAACAAAAGTTATTACTCGAAGTATAACTGCTGTTACGACTCAAGATACTACAGATTACTTAGAGCTGATTCAAGAAGTTGAAAATAAATTTGCAACAAAAGCTACCCATCCCCTGGTTTATGTTATGTTTGGAATTTTCCTTAGTGCAACCATCACTTGTTGCGTACTGATCGCCCCGTATATAGCGCTTGCTTCTATTTTAGTTTTTTGCGCGTGTTTGTCTGGAACTATCAGTTTAGGTATTTTAAGCGATATAAGAACTAATCATGAATTAAGAACAAAAGAACCCTATTTACCTTTATTTACTGCAATGCAGAATATACATAAAAAAGTAGAACAAAATGCCAATCAAAATATTCACTACAATGCTGATGATATGTTAATTGATAAATATCATTTCCCGAGTCAATTCATGTAAATAAATATCATTAGGCAACGCAGTTTGTAAATGTCCCAAAGCTTCTTGCAATAAAATGGTAAGTAATTGTTTACTTTTATCAACGCCCAGTATTGAGGGATAAGTTGGTTTTTTGCGCGCGGCGTCTTTACCGGTTCTTTTGCCCATGCTTTTTTCATCACTGAGTACATCTAATAAATCATCTTGCACTTGAAAGGCTAAACCTATTTTTTCTGCAAAAAAATGCATTTGTTCCATTTGGTTAGACGTGATATTTAAACTTGCAGCCAGCGCCAAATGTACGCAGGCAATAATCAATGCGCCGGTTTTTAATTCATCAATTTGTTGTAAAGATTTTATATTTATTTTTTGGCCAAGACTCGCTAAATCTAATGCTTGACCGCTCGCCATACCCTGCAATCCACAGGCAGTGCTTAAAATATGCATCATGCGTAATTGTTGCGCGGGTGCTAATTGGGCATTAGGTTTTGATAATTGCTCAAAGGCTAAAGTTTGCAAAGCATCGCCTGCTAAAATTGCGGTCGCTTCATCAAAAGCTTTATGACAAGAAGGCTCGCCACGACGTAGATCATCATCATCCATGGCGGGTAAATCATCATGAACTAAAGAATAAGTATGCATGAGTTCAACTGCGATTGCTTGCGTATCCACATATTCAGGCGGTAAATTAAAACTATGACCGGTGGCATATACAAGTAATGCGCGTAAACGCTTACCACCCGCAAGACTACTGTATTGCATGGCATCACGCAGACGATCACTGGGCGCAGGCAGCGTTGAAAATAAATCTTTTAATCGTTGATTAATACGATTTTGGTAATGTTGTAAAAAAGGCGATAAAATTTTAGTCATCATCTTCTTCATAAAAAGGTTCAGTCTGAAGCTCGCCAGCTGCGTTTTCTACTAGAAGTTCCACTTTTTGTTCAGCCAATGTTAAAGCCCCTTGGCAGAGCACAGAAAGTTTCATACCTTGCTCAAATTGTTGTAAGGATTGCTCCAACGTCAAATCCCCAGTTTCCATGCTTTTAACTATGGTTTCAAGTTCCGCTAATGATTGCTCAAAATGAAAGGCTGGCTTTTTTTTAGGGGGCATGATGACCTCTTATATTCAAAAGGATAGTGTAAAAGGTTTAAGAGGGTAAAGCAATTTTGATATAGTGCGGTATAGCAAAACTTAATAATTTTGATATAGTGCATGATATAAAATGAAAATTTAAACATACTTAAGGTAAATAATATGTCTCCAACAGCACTCGCCACATTCGCCGCTGGTTGTTTTTGGGGTATAGAGGAAACATTTAGCCGTATTCCAGGCGTATTAGCTACAGAGGTGGGATATATCGGCGGACATACGCAACATCCAACTTATCCGCAGGTTTGTAGTGATACTACTGGGCATGCAGAAGCGGTACAGGTCACTTACGATCCAGAACTTGTTAATTATGAAACATTATTAGACGTTTTCTGGCATTGCCATAACCCAACCCTACTTAATCGCCAAGGGCCGGATGTCGGCAGCCAATATCGTTCGGTGATTTTTTATCATAATGAAGCGCAAAAACAATCGGCTGAATCATCTAAGCAAGCTTTAATAGCCTCTAAACAATATCAGAGTCCCATAGTCACTGAAATTGTCCCAGCGGGCATATTTTACCCGGCAGAAGCATATCATCAAAAATATTTGCAAAAGCAGGGGTTGCCTAATTGTCATATACCCCATTGACAGATATGACATATTGTCATAATATTCACAAATGATACTCATTGGAAGAAACAATATTGCTGCGTTTGGAAGACGCCATCCACAGAGCAGGCGCTCATTGTCTGCCTGGGAAATGGCTATTAGACAAACGGACTATTATGGTTTTAACGGATTGAAACTTTCATTTCCCAGTGTGGACTATGTGTATCATCGCTATACTATTTTTGATATTTCAGGGAATAAATATCGCTTGGTAACAGAAATTAATTACGCTGCTAAAGTGGTTAATATCAAACGAATTTGGACACATGCAGAATATAGTATGAAAAAAAGCGAGGACGCCATGAGGAATCATCAATTATGAATATTTCAGTACAGCAAACTATAACACATTGGGGACACGTGACATCCTACACGCATGTTCCACATAATAAAGAAGAATATAAAAAATTATTAAAATTTATGGACAAGCTTATGGTCTTTGCTGCGCAGCATCATGATGAAAGGGCTACAAGTTTATTGCGCTTAGTTGCCCAAAATATCGAAGCTTATGAAAAAGAACATTATAAGTCAAAAAAAGCTTCCGCCATTGATATGTTGAAATTTTTTATGGAAGAACATCATTTAAGCCAAAGTGATTTGCCCGAAATAGGCAGTCAATCATTAGTATCAAAAATCCTCACCGGAGAACGTCAATTAACGGTAGAGCATATTCGACGTCTGGCCAAAAGATTCAATGTATCTCCAGCGGTTTTTTGTTAAATAAAGGATAGGGTAATGTGATGCCTAATCCTTTGCATAAGGCACATATACCTTTTCAATCATAGGATAATGTTTTTGATTTAATGTAGCGAGTTCGGCATGACAAGCAGCAGCACTTGCTGCAATTAATGCGTCTGCTAATCCGACGTTATGGCTTTTGTGATAATCGCGGCGATAAAGGCCGCCTGCTTGTGCTATATTAGGGGAAATATCTATAGTTTCAAACGCGGTTAAAAATTGTTCTAACAATTCTCGTTCTCTACCTTCACGCACACCGGCATATAATTCAGCCACACTGATGCTTGAAATATAACAGGTTCGCGCAGTCGCTTTTTCAATAAATGATAACGCTTTTGCATTACCGCGCAAACAATCAATGAGTATATCTGTATCTAATAAATAACACTTCTTCATCTATCAAGTTCCTCTCTGATAGCGTCAAAATCAGGTAAATCATCCCGTTTTGCCCACATACCCGAAGCTGCGCGTATGGCCATTAATCTATTTTGCTTTTGGGCCAGTTTGTTTTGAAGATAAGCATCAATCGCCTCTCGAATCATCTCACTTTTAGGCACGCCATTTTGCTTAGAGAGGGCATTAAGCTGCTGTTGTTCTTGTTCTGTTAAGTAAACTTGAGTTCTAGTCATATTTCACCTTAAGATGTATAATGCTAATGTATACATCTATTATCGCATATTTTTCAGCTAAATACAATAAGACTAATAAAAATAGCTAATATCCTACAAAAAGATCCTCTATAAGCTCTAATCAAATAGACCTAAGTTAATTTACTATGTGATTAACAAGTTATAGGTGAACGCATGCACAGAGATAAGCAGTACTATGCAGCATTGTTTGAAAAAACTTTATTGCAATTTAAAGTTAATGATCAATATATTCTCCGCGATTTTTATGAACAACTAAATAGAGTAGTTTCATCAACTTTGGGAGCTATCAGTGGGATTGCTAGTTCAAAACTTAGCCCACAAAATGATTTGGTGACAAGCTTATTTTTAGCAGCTTGGCATCTTGTACCAGTTGCTGGTACTTATATCAATAAAGCCCTCACAATGGCTAGTAATCAATATGAAGAAGCTAAAGCACAACGTATTAATAGTGTTTTAACCAATTTTGCACATAAAGATGAAACAGCAGATATATTTTGCTATCAAGCAGTTATTTATCATCATTCTCGAATTTTAAAGAATGAACTTGAACAGGATAATCTAGAAGTACTCAGTGCTGAATTAAAAGCGATTGCATCAGCAGTGATGAATAAATTTTTACCTGAGAAAATTAAATTATCTCGTGCACGTGAAGCATTAATTGAAGAGTTGTTAGTGCAATTGATGGAAGGTTTAAATGCAGCTGTTGATGCTAAAAAAAGTGGGGATTTAGTATCAGAGGAATTAGGTAAATATTTAGCGCAGCGATTAATAGTAGTTAATGAAGCGCCTATAATTAATTTAGCGTTCAGTGGTGAATTTCACCAATTATCTCAAATTGATCGTTATTCTGTTGCCTTAGAAGCTTTACGTTTATCACAATTTGCTTATGAAGATAAAGCATTGATTGAATCCAATATTCAGCAATGGGGCTATAAACTTAAAAAACCCGAATCATTTTTTTATCAATTCGCCAATGGAAATCGTTGTATTCTTTTGGCCAATAATGATAGTGTTATATGTTTATTTCGTGGTTCCTCTAAAAGCTTGGAATTTGCACATCGTGGTTTTGCAAATATTTTAGAAAGCATGTGGGATTGTAAAGTTGGCTTGGGTCATCGATTGTCATACCATGCCAAATTTCCTCCAAAGCGTTTTATTTTTATTGGACACTCTACAGGTGGTGCGCTAGCGTTACTAGCAGCCGCGCGATTTTTTCAACAATTTAAACAACACCAAGATAAATTAACAGTATTTACTTTCGGACAGCCGAGAGCCACTCAGGATTTATCTCAAGAATTTACAAAAAATGTATATCGATTTACACATCCGAATGATCCTATTCCAATGATATTGCCAGAAGGATTAGGTTATGTGCATATCGGTTTTGAATACTCATTGCCTGCTGTTACACAAATATTTAATTGGGAAGATAAGTCTTCTGCTGGCGCTCTTTTAGAGATGAATCAAGCATCACATCAATTATCAGCTTATCAAGAGAGATTAATTGAGCATGCGAGAAGTCACAACAATGCAGCTTTACCTGCTTATATGAACCCTGTGGCTACGACCTTGAATGCATTAGAATCATCAAGGAATAATACCCATGATGAGACTCTCCACACCCAGCCAATAAATCAATTATATTATTTGTATTTTATTTCACAGAAAATAATGCAGGATATTTATGATACAGTTTTGCCTGATTTTTTAAAGATTGGGTCTGGCGTTTCTCACACATTTGAATCTTTGGGAAACATCGTCTTTCGTGAAACTTTTGTTTCACAATCATTGCAATATCAATTAGACACTTTACATGCACTTACACAAAAGATTATTAAAGAACTATATCAAAGCGGGGGAGTCGGGTTTAGTCATCCTATCAAAAATACACTTGCACGTCTTGAAAAACACTTAAAATACTATCAATCCTTAGGGGATACAGGATTGGTAACGGCTGCCGAAAATTTATGTATTTGGCTTAAAGTTGCTGCATGTCAGAAAAAAGATAAAGATGCTTTTAAGGATTTGTTTTCGATGAAGATAGGTGTTAATTATTCAGAAGTATTAAAAAATATTGATGCAATTGTAAAAGATATTTTAGGCGATAGTAATCTTGCGCCATTATTACTGATTGCGGTATTCCAGAAAATTCCCAATTTTTTAAGAGATGCACAAAGTTTACGATGTGCATTATCAGGCCAGCCTTTAACTCATTATTTGGTTCAAATTGCAGTATTGGATTTGTTAGTGTCTATTGCTAAAGAAAAAAATGATATTGAGATAGTGCTGTTGGGACAGAATGATGAGATTGATTTAACTTATTGGCTGCAGAATTTTCCTGAGGTTTTTCCGAGTGATAAAAAATCATATGTTGACGATTATATCAAACAAATACTTATTCAGTTACAGGAAATACAAGATCACCCGATTTTGCGTGCATTAATAAAAGGCTGTCAAGAAAATATTAGACCTAAAAATTTATTATTTTTTGCGTTGGAACAAGTAAGCCGCAATGAAGACTTAATACCTGGTGAACGTCTTCGAGCAATACAGATAAGACATACAGTGAAATTGTTGCCTGAAGTTAAAGCAGCTTTTCAGGGTTTAAAAGATGAAAATAATGTTGCGCAAATTGAGCAACCCAGTGCTTTTCGTGCTTTAACATATCTTGACCATTTAGAATTAGGAGAGGGTGCTTTGTTGGCACGAGCACGAGGCTTGGCTAAAAGTTCTTTTATTACTGCATATTATTTATTAAAATTAATTTTATTAGATTCTAACACAGAGAATAAACTTGAAATCGAAGCTCAATTTACGAAAGTCACCAGCAAAATCATTTCTATGTTGTGGGAAGAATTAAACTCAAAAACTCTTCCATGGGATAAAAGTCTGATCTATCTAGAAATGCTACGTTATGATGAACATAATATAACGGCATTAAATGGGTTATTCGAATTAGGTTTAGGGGATGCTTATCATGATTTTGAAAAGCATTTACCCCATATTGGTACAAAATTAAACTCAGACAATATTGAAAAATACCTTGAGGATAATAATGATGCAGTATTAATACAAACACCATTTAATGGGACATGGATATTAAATAAAACAGCAGTAACAGCATTTGATAAACGTGCGTCTATTCGTAACAGTATACATGCAGTTGCAGAAATAGGGCCATTTTATGTTAAAGAAAACCCTGGCTTAGTTGGTCTTGCATTTGCTGCTTGGGCATTATCACGTTGGATATTCTTAGGTTTATCAGCCACATCTACTGAGTGGGGATTAATTCCAGTACAACCCGCAAAAATATTACGAAAAGATAAACCATCGGTGATTGTACAATTAAGTCCGACAGTGCGTGGTGATAATGTACAAGAATTACTGTCTAAAAATCTTGATCCAGAAGCACTCAAAAAATTATCTCCATTGCATTTTAGTGCCTTGATGATTATAAACATTATGCTGAATATGAGTGATGCTAGGGATGCGAATTTTGTACTTAGTTTAAAGCAGTTATTTAGTATTGATAATGATTGCGTATTTGTAAGAGATGAAATGCAATCTGGTTTATTAGGGCAACAGATGATTGTTAAAAATCTAGTGTTTTGTTTAGCGCAAATGCAAGAAAATATAGATAAACAAATAGCTCAACATTTTACTCAATCTTCTTTTGCTCCATTATCGCGCATTCGCGCTTGGTTATTTAGTGTATGTAAATATAATCAAACGATTAATAACATATTCAGTGAAACTGAGCAAAGACAATTGTTCGAACGATCGAATGAAAATGAACAAGTTGTATTACCTGTTTTTTTTGACTCGTACGGTATACTGCAGCCAGCAACAAAATTATTTATGATATGTGATGTCTTGAAGGCTTCTTCTTCTCAAACTCATCAAACTCTTTTTAAAGCGGTCCGAAAGAATATTGCCCAAGCATATGAGGAGGCATTTAAAAAGAATAATGCCCAAACCTTATCTGGAAGAATGGAGGCTATAGGCGGATTAACGGGACCATCGTTATCCACTACTGGAAAAGTAATAAAGCACAATATTGGTAAAGCTTTGAAAAATCATAATGATTTTATGAGAGTTCAACAGAATCCAAGAGAAGTATTACGTTCATTACCAGCAATTGAAAAAGATTCAAGCTTATTACATTTAGTCTTTCAAGAGATTTTTAAAGGTGATATTGCATCTTTTAGTCGTGAAGTCCAGATACAGGAAGTAGTATTAGAAAATCTAAATGAAAAACATTATAGTCAAAACAGTTTTACTATTACTGTGCATCAAACGTTGATTCAAGCTATTTCTCCAAGTATTACCCGTCTCATATTTAGAGATAATCCCTATTTAACAGATGATGATCTTGTGAAATTATTTGCAAGATTGCCCAATCTTGCGGAGATTAAACTGATAAATTGTCCTAGATTATCGGGGTATATAAAAGGATGGACAGAAGAGTATGATTGGTTGACGGAATTCTCAAAGCGCGGAAATATAAAAATAACTATTTGGGAATGCTTAGGTCTAGAACTTCGATTAATGAATGTTATTCCAAGTGTTTCTAAAATTCCTGGGGTTAGCATTGAGTGGGGTGGTATATTGGTACTATTGCATTTAGTTGCTCAAGGTGAACAAGTTCGGGCTGAAATTTTAATAAAATCAAATCCTCTGCTGTTATTACAACGAGGAGATGTCACCGATTTATCAAAGCGGAAATTTAAAAACATCACCGCTTTGCAATATGCAGTATGGGCCTTAGATTGGCACATGTGGACAATGATTTTAAAATATTTGCCACTTAAAGAAGCTAAAGCGCAAGCTGAGCAATTGAGTATTGGAGACTGGGTTAAAGATCATGGTGAAAAAGTTAGTTGGCAGCCGCTTATTGATGCTTTAAAACAATATAATAAAGAAGTAGTATATAAACGTAAGTATATTTCTATTTTTGAATATATTAACGAGCCACAGTTTCTTCTGCCAGTCCATGTAGTTAATCAGTATTGTAGAACAGACCAATCTTTTGATCCTATTCCAAGTTTTATGGACTCACATTTGCCAAGGACTCGTCAAACTAATGTGGGAGAATGGTTCAAGGTCATTTCAAGATATAATTATGGGATGGTGAGAATGAATAAAGAATATGCTATGGCTGTTAAGAAGTTAGGTGATACTTATAGAGAGGAAGGTTTCGTAGCATATACTCTATCTACATATACTGTTAGCCTACCGAATAAAATAGATGAAGAGGTAATGGAGAAGTTACTTTCTTTTTGTAATGCTCAACATAAGAAACTGATTATTTCCCTACAGCAAAATATGGTTCCTGTAGCCAATATCTGTGCACAATGGAATAATGCTTCAAAACCCCAGGATAGCCAAGTTAATAATCAAGGTATGGCAATAAGTGAGACGTCACAAGTTTCATCCTCAAGCTCAAATAACAATCCTGTTGCCTTTGGGTTCGTAAACTAACTGTATAATTTGCCAAAAAATACCTGTTGACGTCTAGAAAAATTCATGTTACTAATTAAGAACTACGTTTTTTTTTAGAGGCAGCAATGTGTAACGTTTTTTCATCACATCACATCTTATCCGGCTTTGCTGCCCGTCTGTCTATTGCCCAACGAATGCGAATGTCTGCTTAACTTTTAATTTTTTAAGCGGCATTTTTGTATTTGTTATGGGGAATTTATCTTGGAAGAATCACGGCGACAATTGTACGCGCAGCGCGCGGCAAAATATTTAAAATTATTTTCTGGTATTGCAAAAGATAAACAAGAAGAAAATTTTATTCGTCTGGTTGCCCTGCAACGTGTATTAGATGAAAAATTAAAACACTTAGTTGAAGATGCACGCAGAACTGAAGATATTACTGATGAAATTCAAAAAACAAAACTAGAGCTAGCAGAAGTAAATCAAAGAATAAATTTATTAACTGGAAGAGCAGTTAAAGATCAAAGATCAAAATTCGCTCTTTGTTTTGACTATAAAGAAAAATTACAAGAAAAAAACTATATTGCTGCACAAAAAATCATCATAATTTTAAAGCAACGTCAAAGAAAATCCCTTTACGAGCTACTCCTCAAAAAAGCTAATAATGATCAAGCAGAAAAAGATTTTTGGTTAAGCCGTATAGGCAAAACAATGGGCGCAGCTTATACATTTACACAAATTATGATCATGATTTTTTTAGGTGTTTTAGTCCTATCGGCCTTTGGTACAGCGCCATGGTTGTTAGGAATTGTGATTCCTATCATGATTATTGGTTCGTTTTTGACAGGAGTTTCAAATTGGTGGTTATTCCGTGGCTTAACACCCAAAACACTGATTACGCTGCGGAATATGTGGTTGATTAATACCGATGTATCATTAACTTCCACGCAAAAAAGTAAATTATTATTTATGTCATTTTTTTGCATAGTATGCGGGTTTATGGCTTCTTATGCATTTTATATTTTATTAATTGAAATGACGCCGGTCGCATTAGCATTGCTCAATTTAACAGGGCTTGCCGTGTTGGCTGCGGGAGTTCCATGGCTAGTGCCATTTCTCATGATTGTATTTGTGTTACCTATTTTTACAAAAGGCTCGCTTGCAGTAGCTGCATATTTTTTTCGTTCATTGTATGAACCATTAGTAAGAGGCAAAATTTGGGCAGATATTTGTGAATTTTTTTCTGTGATTTTGGAATATGATGAAACTGTAATTGAAGAAAAATTAAAACAATTACGCGACGATGCTTTTAGTCATTATGGACAATATTATGAAGAGGAAGCATTGCAAAATAGAATTAAAGAAGCTGTAGATGAAAGTACCATAGGTGTGATTTTAATAAAAAAACTGGAGCGTTTAAAGCAAGGGAAATCAATTAAATGGCATGGTAGATTGACTTTATTTTTTACAGTAATTTTTATGTTTGGCATGTTATGCGGTATTGTGGTCTCGCAGTTTTTGGGGCGCGCTAATTTATCAGCAGCATTATCTTGGGCACATAGCTTTGCTGAGCTTTTAAGTGGACTTATTTGTGTCATTGCGGGCTTGACTTATATCAATGTGATTATCAGCGGTGGCGCAAAGTGTATCGTGGATCTTGCCTATGGTGTTGAAAAGACTGAAGGTGAAGAAAAAACAGAAGCTGAAAAAATAAAATTTCAAATAGTGCGTGGCGGGAATTCAAGCATGAATACTTTTGAAGCCGCGGCTGCTTTTATTCTAAAAAGTGTAGATAATATCAAAGATTTTGCCTTCGCTGCAGGCGATATTATAAAATCGGGCTGGGATTTAAGTGTTGGTATTTTTTGTACGGTTTCAGCGGGCTTGGCATCATTTTTAACCAATTCAATTCAAGGAAAACCAACGAGTTATGAAGAGGATTGGGAGCATGCACAACAGGAATATAAAAGTGCAGAAAGTTGTTTGAAGAATTGGCAGCAGTTAAGCCCAGAATTGGATAAAGCTCAAACAGAATTAAAACCTATATTAGTGACATATTGGCAAACAAAACAGCAAGAAGAACAAGCTAAACCCCAGGCGACTAATGGCTGGTTTTCGAGTACAATTAATTATTTAACTCCGAGGGTGTTGGGATGGTAGCTATGATACATTTGCAGGGCATTAGTAAAACTTATTTGCACCGCAATAAGGCCCTTAAAGCCTTACATCAAATTGATTTAACCGTACAACAGGGTGAGATTTTTGGCATTATTGGTTTAAGTGGTGCGGGTAAGAGTACTTTGCTGCGAATGGTGAATTTGTTAGAATTACCGACGGAAGGCAAAGTGTTGATTGATGGTATAGAACTTAACGCTAAAAATTCGCAGCAACTTCGTAGCACCCGTCAACAAATTGGCATGATTTTCCAGCATTTTAATTTATTAAATTCTGAATCTGTGTTTGATAATATTGCCTTGCCATTAAAATTTGCACATTGGTCTTCCGATAAAATTGAAAAGCGCGTTATAGAATTATTGGAATTGGTGGGTTTAACGGAAAAACGTTACGCCTATCCTGCGCAATTAAGTGGTGGGCAAAAGCAACGGGTGGCGATTGCGCGTGCGCTCGCACTATCTCCTAAAATTTTATTATGTGATGAAGCAACAAGTGCGCTTGATCCACATACGACCCATAATATTTTAAAATTATTACAAGAAATTAATCGCAAACTTAATTTAACGATTTTACTTATCACTCATGAAATGGATGTGATTAAACATATTTGCCATCAGGTTGCAGTATTAGATCATGGGCATTTGGTTGAGCAAGGCAGTGTGATTGATATTTTTATTCACCCTGAACATGATGTGACACGACGATTTGTTGAAAGCTATATGGGATTAACATTACCTGAAGATATTCAATTAAAATTACAACCCACACCTAATGGTGTTGCATTGCCCGTATTAAAATTAGCATTTCGTGGCGAGAGTGCTTTGAGGCCATTGATTGCTGAATTAATGGCGCATTGTGAAACGGGTGTGAATATTTTATTAGCGAATATGCAAGTGATACAACAAGAGACCATGGGGGTTACGATTTTAATGTTGCAAAATCCTGCGGCCGAGCCAGCAGCATTAACATTTTTACACAGTTTAGGCGTACGCGTGGAGGTATTAGGTTATGTTAACACTGTTTATTAGTGCAACCCTTGAGACTTTGTATATGGTATTTGCTTCGGGCCTAGTGGCCTTATTGCTGGGATTGCCGTGCGCAGTTTTATTGTATATGACGCAGCGCGGACATTTTGCGCAGCATAATATCTTTAATCATTTATTTGGTATATTTATTAATGCCGTGCGATCTATTCCGTTTATTATTTTTATGATTGCATTAATTCCATTAACACGGTTAATTGTAGGCACGCCTATTGGTACTACGGCAACTATTGTACCTTTATCATTAGCTGCTGCAGCATTTTTAGCGCGTGTGCATGAAAGTGCTTTAAATGAAGTGCCGCGAGGCTTAATTGAAGCTGCAACAGCAATGGGTGCAAGCAAATGGCAAATCATTTGGCGCGTATTATTAAAAGAAGCCATGCCAGGATTGGTGCGTGGAATAACGATTACATTAATTGTACTCATTGGTTATTCTGCAATGGCAGGCGTAATTGGTGGCGGTGGTTTAGGCGCACTGGCGTATCAATATGGGTACCAGCGTTTTGATACCAGTGTAATGGTGATTACCGTTATTGAATTAATTGTCATGGTGCAATTGATTCAATGGTTAGGTGATTTTTGGGTAGTAAAAAAATTAAGTCATGGTAAATAAAGAGGATTATATGAAATTAATTAAAAGTGTGTTAGCGATTATTGTGGCAAGTGCGATATTAATCGGTTGTAATAAACCTGAAGAAAAACCCAATGTATTAAAAGTGGGTATAGTTGCAGGTCCTGAAGCAGACTTGATGGCTGTGGCCAAAGATGTTGTAAAAAAATCAGGATTGACAATAGAAATTGTGACCTTTGAAGAATATATTTTACCGAATACTGCCTTAGCAGATGGATTGATTGATGCTAATGCGTTTCAAAGTGAGCATTTTTTTGAAAGTATGTTAAAAGCAACGGGATATGATTTAGCTAGAGCAGGTTATACCTTTATTTATCCCATGGGTGTTTATTCAACACATTACAGCGAAATAAAAGCGCTGCCGCAAGGTGCGCGCATTGCATTGCCTAATGATGCCAGTAATGAAGCACGTGCTTTGCAAGTGTTGGCGCAAGCAGGTTTAATTAAATTAAATAATAAACCTTCTGGCAGTGATTATACTGAGCTTGATATTATTGAAAATCATTTAGGTATTCATATTATTCCCATTGATGCTGCGCAATTGCCGCGTATGTTAGGTGATGTGGATGCGGCTGTGATTAATACTAATTTTGCATTACCCGCAGGATTATTACCCAGCCGTGATGCAATTTTTGTTGAAGAAGTAAATCCTACTTATGCAAATATTATCGCAGTGAAAAAAGGTCATGAAAATGATCCGCGCATAGTGGAATTGGTAAAAGCTTATCAATCCGATGAAGTAGTGGCCAAAGCAGAACAATTATTTGCAGGCCAAGCGATTCCAGCGTGGAAATATTTGCAACAATAGATTTCGCCCCCTTTCTTAAAGGGGGCAAACATGTGGATTATAAAATGATCATTTCAGTCATAGGTGCTGGCGCATTAGGCAAAACCTACGGTGGCTTACTTGCGCTGGCAGGACATGAAGTGCATTTTTTAGCACATTCAGAGTATGAGGCTTTACACACCGCAGGCTCTTTTGATATCAGATTAAAAGAATTAAATACGACGCTTACGGTCAAGTCATTTTTTATTCATAAAAATCCAGAGGATTTGCCACCTTCTGATCTTGTGATCATTGCTTTAAAAACCACTGCTAATCATGCGATAAAATCATTAATTACTCACTGTATAACAGACAGTTCGATCGTATTAATACTACAAAATGGCATAGGTAGTGAAGAATGGATTTCACAATTTACGGGTAAAGCGCCTATTGTGTGTGGAATTTCCTTTATTGGCGCTTATCGTGATGGGATTCATTTAGATATTTCATTTTTGGGTAATTTAAAGCTTGCACCATTTGGGGAGGCAACGATAGAAACCTGTCAATGGATTGTCAATGCATTTCAATTGGCGCCTATACCTTTACAAATAACCTTACATGAAAATTATAAAGAAATACGTTGGCAAAAATTATTGTGGAATATTCCCTTCGGTGCACTTAGTATTATTTTTGATCTATCTACAGATATTTTGGCGCAACAAGAACCTTATCGGACTATGGTTTTTGATCTAATGAATGAGATTTGTGTTGTCGCTAAAGCAGAAGGAATTATATTTGAGAAGCCAGTGCAAGAACAAATGGTTAATTATACAGCGCAAGCAGGAGATTATTTTCCAACGATTCACCGTGATTATCATGAGGGTAAACCGATTGAAAAAGAATATATGTTTGATAATGTGTTAGCGATTGCTAAACAACATGGATGTATTGTGCCGTTTTTGACGTTGGTAGATAAACAATTGCAGACTTTGTTACTTATCCCGCGGACCAGCCGCGGGAAGTAGTGGTTAAAACTTTAACACAATTGTTCAGCAATCCGACTAATTGCGCGACTTTGTAGTGTGCTGGCATTGACACCGCTTGATTCTAATACATGACGTAAAACTACTTTTGCCATGTATAAACGAATTTCACGGGGTAATCTTGCGCCGCGACCGTTACGGTTTTCTTCCCATTCACGAACGCGCGAGTGGGTGTGTGCGGAATCTAAATGTTTATTTAAATCACGTAAGGCATCCGCTAAGGTTTTATGGTTAAATTCTAATTCGACTTCTAGCCAGCTTTGTACCAGTGTTTTGGCTTTCATTTTCATTTGCATACCTCGTTATATTCATCACGCACTTTTCAGGTATGATCCCTCAAGGGTAGGCTGCGTCCTGCAGTGGCTTAGTATACTACACAACTTAGTAGTTCTACTCATGCCGAAACGAGATCATACCGTAAATGTATCGCCAGGTCAAAATTTATTCACTTGCCTTTTTTTTGACAGCCAAAACCTTGACAACTTATTGATTTTCTTGAAATCAATAAATGGTCCACATTTATGCAATGAGTCACTAAAAATGTGAATAAGCTGTGGATAAGATGGTAGCAAGCCGTTAATAAATTATAACATATTGATTTTAATATTATTTATTTTTGTATGACCTAACCGGCAGGTATACTCAATATTATTTTTTCTGGCTGATATCGGCATGCTTGGAAAACTATAGACAGAGTTATGCACAAGACTTAAAATTGACACTCGCTACAGATTATTGACTCTATGGTATTATGGATAATATGTTATCAAAAAATAATTATTTAGACCTTATGGGAATCACAGAGTGGCAACTGCGATCGCTTGCATCACCTGCGGTATTAATACCGCATCATGCGCCTAAGAGGGCGCAATGGTTATTTATTCTTGAAAAACAAGAGGTTATTGAAGAATCACCTTTGTTGCAGGCTATTATTTCGGCCATCAAACACACCATGGATACAGTGGCTATTGCTTATTATGAGCCAAACGCTAATGCAGTGATGGCTGATTTCTCGCATATCAGCTATATAGTGGTCATGGGCGATGAACCATTACCACATTTTCAGGCCAGCGCTTATTTTGCACCAGACATTCCGGTCATTATCAGTGCTAATTTACAGAGTCTTGCTAAAGACATCACCGCTAAGCGAGCATTATGGCAACAACTGAAACAATTTCAGACATAAATATTCGTCCCTTGCAGCTAGAAGATGTGGATGTCATTGCTGCTATTGAAAATAGTGCTTATTTTGCACCTTGGCCACGCGCTGCATTTACAGCCAGCATTGGCATTTATCCCGCGTTTGTCATGGAAAAAAACGCACAGATTATTGGTTATGCCATTTTCTCTGCAGTTAAAGATGAAGCCCATATTCTTAATTTAGTCATTAAGCCGATCCTTCAAGGCCAGGGGTTTGGAAAATTGTTGCTTAAATTTGTGCTCGAGATTTTAGTGCAAAATCATGTAAAACGTATCAGCTTAGAGGTCGCTCAAAATAATGAAGCGGCTATGCGCTTATATCAATCATTGGGTTTTTTGCAAGAAGGGATGCGTAAAGAGTATTATCAGACGCCTCATGGGCGTATTGATGCTTTGATTTTAGTCTATAAACCCAGCTATACTTCTGCACATTGATTTCAACAAAAGGATAAGATCATGCAACAATATTTTAAATGGATGTTAGGTGTTTTCACGTGTTTATTTTTAGTCGCTTGTACTAACCCAAATTCCCCTGAGGGAATTGCCAAGAAATTTTGGGACGGTGTGCTGTCTCAAAACCAAGAAGTTGTGCGTCAATATTCCACGAGTGCCACCCAAAGCGCGGTTGATTTTAGCCAAAATAAAATCGATTGGGAAAATATGCAGCTCAGTTTAGGCTCAACAGAAATTTCTGGTAATACAGCCATGGTACATACGCTGATATTAAATAAAGAAACAGGTGCGAAGTACGCATTTAACACTTCTTTAGTGCAAGAGAATGGCGTATGGCGTGTTGATTATGTCAAAACCCGTAAAGCCAGCATCACCAGTGAAATTTTTGCAGATTTGATCTCAAGCTTGCAAAAATTCAATAAAAGCTTAAATGATAATTTTGATGATACTGTTGCAGGTTTTAGAGAAGCCTCACCTGAAATCAAAAAAGAACTTGATCAATTGACAGCGACTTTAGCCAATCATATGAGAGAAGCATCAATGCAAGGTGATTCTACAGTGCATGATAAAATCCAAGGATTTAAAAATGATGTAATGAATATTTTTGTACACCATACTGATTATCCTACAACTGCTGCGCCAGTGACATCTGCGCCTGCTGCTGCAACACAGCAATAATACTCGCCCCCTTTACCAAAGGGGGCGTATTTTTTTATGCCAACAAAGACGACAACAATGTTGCAATGCCTAAGAAACTAAAAAATCCAGTCACGTCTGTAATCGTTGTTAACACTACTGAAGAAGATTGCGCGGGATCTTGTTTACATGCGCTTAAAACAAGCGGTACTGCAGCACCCGCAATACTGGCAATAAACATCGATAAGATCATAGAAATCCCGATAATGAAAGCAAGCCCAGTCGAGCGACTCCAAATGAAAACACCTAAACTTGTTGTGAGTGCAATTGCAAGGCCGTTAAAAATACCAATACGTGCTTCTTTAAAAAGAATACGTAACCATTGCATGGTATGAATTTCACGCAGTGCAAGACCACGAATAGTGACGGCTAAAGCTTGTGAACCGGTATTGCCTGATTGTCCTGCAACAATGGGTAATAACACAGCTAATACGGTATAGGTGGCAATTGTATTTTCAAATAAACTCACTACACTGGCTGCAAGAAATGCGGTTAATAAATTAATTTGTAGCCAAGGCAGTCGCTTTTTAATTGCAAACCAGGGTGTTGAGAGTGCACGTTCATCTTTGCTCGCGCCAGTCATGGTCACGATATCGAGGGTGGCTTGTTCTTTACTGGTTTCGACCAAAATATCATAAGGAATAATCCCGAGTAACCGACCCTCATAATCAATAACCGGTAGTTCTGTGACTCGATATTTATCTAATGTACTGACCACACGAACTTTTTCATCAGTATCTTGTACAAGCGCATTCACAGGACTCGTGAGTTCAGTTAATTGGGCATCTTTTTTGGCAAGTAATAAAGTTTGTAATTCAATTTTACTTTGTAAATGAAATTCTTCATCGACTATATAAATAACTCTGCCAATTTTATATTCTTTAAGATTGTTTAAATGTTGTATTGCATCTTGAACAGTCAGATTTTCTTGGCAAGCAATAAAATCAGATTCCATCAATGCGCCGGCGCTATCAGTAGGATAACAGAGTGATTTTTCTAAAAAATTTTTATTGTGAAGGGGTAATAAATTTAATATAGATTCACGTTTGAGATCGGACAACCTCGTGAGTATAGCTATCGCATAAAAATTAGATAATTTTTGAACGATGCTTGCGAAGTGATCTTCAGGTAAATGCTGAACTATCATGGTGGCAATATCAGGCGATATTTTTTCAATAATAGGCGCAATAATATCAGGTGAATGTGAAGCAACAATATGGCTTGATTTTTCAATATGCATTTTTTCCAAAATACTTGCAGACTCAGAAGGATGATTTTGTAAATATTTTTCTTGAAGTGCGTTTTCAATAATTGTCATAATTCGCTCAGCTCATTAATAATTTGCTCTGTTGTATGAGAAAACATAAACATAATATGTGCAAGAGAATCAGCTATATTATCTTTATGTTCATCAATCAGGGATTGTTGAATTTCTTTGATGATTTTATTATATTCAAGTACGCCAAGTAGATTTTTGTGTTCATCAATCACAGGCACCATGCTTTGCGTTTGCCAAATTTCATGCATTATTATAGATTGTATGTTTGTATCTGCAGAAAAAACGAGAGGACATTCTTGTATCAAATCGCCAATTATTTGATCGGGTGCAGACAGCATCACATCTTTTAGGCTCACCATACCTTGCAATTCCCCCCGGTTGTCTATGCAAAAAATGAGGGAGTCGATTTCTTCTGAGAAATCTTTGATAATTGCTATGGATTGCGTAACATTATGCGTAATGGGTAAAAATAACACCCGTGTATTCATAAAAGCACCGATTGCATGAGGTGAAAAGTTTAATATATGTTGCAAAGCTATTCTTTGGTTTTTGGGCATCATTTCAATAAATGTAAAGCGCAGTTCTTCATGTATGCGGGGTAATATTTTTTTTAAAGCATTGAATGGCAGGATTTTTATAATTTCTTTACTTTGTTCAATCGATAAATTTTGAAAACATACAGCAGCGATAGAAGGAATTAAGAATGAAATAATATCAGCAGCTTCTTTTTTCTGTAATTGTTTTATAAAGAATAACATATCATCTAGCGAGAAATTTTCAATTTCACGCGCACACTCTTGTGGATGTGTCTTTAGAAATTGATGCACAAGTTCGTTATGCATTTTTTTCAGATTCTAATAAATGGGTAATATTTTCATAGAATATATCACCCGGAACTATGGCTTTGCCATCTTTTGTTTGGAGGATAATGACATGAGTTTTGATATCAATGACTTGTCCTACAATATTATTCACTTCTACCATTTGTCCAATTTTATAATATTGACGAATGTTACGCATGGCCAGCAAATGACTGATGGTATGGCGTGCGCCAAAACCAAATGCGAGTGCGGCACCCAATAAGAAAAATGAGATGATGATTAAAAATAAATTTTTAAACAGCATCATATCAAAACCTAAATATTCTAGAGACATGAGTATGGCAAAACTGACAATAATGAGTTTAGAAATTTTACTTAAAGTGTGTGCATATTTAACTTCTTTAATGCCTTTATAAGAATTAATCATGTAAGCAATTAAATGGCCCACCACATAACCACTCAATAAAATCATTAAGCTACCCAGTAACCGTGGCAAGTAATCATGCAATAACATTAAAAATCCTGGCCAACCCAGGGTGCGCAAAATAGTTCCTAGGGTAAATAAAATCATGATCCAATAGACGGTATTGGCAACAATGCTGGCAATGGCTGGATGGGGTTTTATTTTTTGAAAACCTAATTGCTGGCCTACTGAGACTATAATTTTATGTAAGAAAGTGCCCAATTTTAAAATTAGAAATCGTACGATATGCGCCGCTAGCCAGCCTATAAACAGAAATACCAAGGCACCGATTAAGTTAGGCAAGTAGTCGTGAACAGCGCTCGCGACTTGCATATAACTATCAATGGTTGATTGCATCCATTCAATATACTGTTGCATAAATAATCCTTTATTTACCTGGTTAAAATTTAATTATAGTATAGTTACGTATCCAATATCTTTTTTATTGCGCGCCAATGGGGTAGGAATTTATCCATATGCGCATGAAATTTACGGTTATGATTGCGTTCCAGCAAATGCACTAGTTCGTGAACAATAATATATTCAAGACATTCAATCGGCTTTTTGACCAAGGCAAGATTAAGCCAAATCCGCTTAGCATCAATATTACATGTCCCCCAGCGGGTGGTCATTTTTTTAATCCGCCATTCATTGATGGTGACACCCATAATAGGTTGCCATTTTTCAAACAAGGGATCTGCAAGTAGTTGCAATTGCAATCGATCTCGACGGGTGAATACTAAAGGCGTGGGCAGTAGACTGATGGCTTGTTGTTGCTGTTTAATCCAATTTAACTGTAAACTAATGATTTCCAAAATAGCCTTTTGTGACATCCATCGAGGCGCAGTCATTTTAATATGGCCGTCTGGCGGACAAACTCGCAAATACCAGCTTTTAACAGATTTGCGCGTCACCGTGACAATTAAGCCATTGACATCTAAGGTTGTAATTTTAGCGTTCATATCATGGAATAGAATACATGGAATTTGATGCATCGCAACAAAAAGTTATCATCGAATTTAATCGCTTGCAACAAGATATGCTTGCATATCAAAGTTGGCGAGCTTTTTTTCAAAAGCCACCTAAAGGCATCTATTGTTATGGCCCTGTGGGCCGTGGTAAGACTTTGTTAATGGATATGTTTTTTGCACATTTATCAGGTAAAAAAAAAGAACGCATGCATTTTCATGCTTTCATGCAATTTGTACATGCGCAAATGTTTGCAAAGCCGCATGAAAAAGATCCCCTTATTCAAATTGCTAAAGAATTTTCCCAAAAAACTAAAATATTATGTTTAGATGAAATGATGGTCGATGATGTTGCAGATGCCATGATTTTAGCCAGATTATTTACCGCCTTGCATGCACAAGGCGTAGTATTAGTTTTGACATCAAATACGGCGCCAGAAAATTTATATAGAAATGGCGTGCAAAGACAAAATTTTATTCCCGCGATTAAACTCATACAGCAACACACAGCAGTGATTTCAATAGGAGAAGGCCAAGATTATCGCCTCAAAACTCTCACAGAATCCGGCGTATTCTTCACACCCTTAAATACAGAAAATCATAATAAAATCGAACAAGAATTTAATCGCTTAACTAATAATTTTTTTGAAAAAAATAAAAAAATATTAATTCATGATCGAGAATTTTCGACAGAAGCATTAGCCAGTGACACAGTATGGTTTACCTTTGCGGAGCTTTGCCAAAAACCGCGCGCTTATCCTGATTACTTAGTATTATCACAACAATTTAAAACTATTTTCATTACCGATATGCCTATTTGTCAGGCAAAAGATGATGCGGCCATCAGGCGTTTTGTACATTTAATTGATGTATTATATGATCAGAAAATTATTTTGATCTTAAGCGCAGCAGCGGATGTCTTAGATCTTTATCAAGGAAAAGATTTAAAAACAGAATTCACCCGCACCCAAAGCCGTTTGATAGAAATGCGCACATTAAGCTATTTAACCGATGAATCATTGGACAGGTCGCTCATTGACTATTAATATTAAAGATATTGATAATAAGAATTTTATTTATTTAGGTGAAAACATGAAATCAACTACAAGTCTTATAGGTATTTTATTAATTATTGCTGGGATTTTACTATTCGCTTATGAAGGGTTTACTTACAATAAACCGGAACAAATTGCCCAAATAGGCGATGTGCATGTGATTGAAAACCATGAAAAAACAGTTTATTTTCCACCTATTTATGGCGGTATAGCCATTCTAGCCGGAATTGTTTTGATAGTTGTCGGTCGTAGAAAGTAATATCAACTCATTGGCTTAAACGTTGCAACTCAATGTCGAGTGTTCCTATCGGATCTCCGATAAGATTTTGATATAAGTTAATCTGTTCTTGTTCCATGGGTGAAAAAGAATTATTTACATACCGCCATGCATTATAAATAGGATATTTATAGTTTAATCGTGGATGGTTTAAATCAGAGGAAATTTGTTTTATGCCATCTATGCAGTGGTTTATTTGTGGAAGGCGGACAAGGCAATGAATACAAAATGACAAAAGACAGGTCAGTGAATGCACAGCCATAGCGAATATTTTTAAAATAGTCAGTGCTACTAAATGTTCTATTCGGTGAGGAGAATCAGTGAGTGCGACAGAAATGATGCAGTCATTTAAATATAAATTTAATGAATAAGTACATTCTTTTAGCAGCAAAGGAATACTTTCTGGAATAAGCATTAAGCTGCTATAAGCAAAGCTATTACCCCCTGAGCCAAATAAGGTTCCATCATATTCCTTTTTAAGGCGAGTATAAAATGTAGAGTGCTTATCATAGAAAAGCTCTTCCTCCGAGGTATAGTACAAAGCGCGTAACAAGCTATTTCTAATTGGCATTAATAAAGTATAATATATTAGTCTTAAAGCCAAATTAAGGTTTAATATTTAATGCCTATCAGGTAAAATAGGCGTATGCCTGTAATACACATAAACCAACTCGAATATTCCATCACTCATGTGCCCTTGCTCGATAAGGTCAATTTAACCATTGAACCAGGGGAGCGGGTCGCTTTGATTGGGCGTAATGGGGAAGGGAAATCCACTTTCTTAAAGATTATTGCAGGATTAATAACGCCTACTCGTGGCAGTATTGATAAACAAAGTCATATCGACATTGCAATGTTATCGCAAACTTTATTGCCTGCTGATGATCAAACAGTATATGAAGCTGTCGCTATGGGTTTAAGTGATATTGGTAAAGTATTGAATGAATATCACCAAGTGCTTGAACACATGTCGAGTGGCGAAGATCATGAGGCTGCGTTTAAACGGATGGATATTTTGCAGCAGCAGATTGAAAAAGCCAATGGTTGGTTATTGCAACAACGAATTGAACGCGTAATTACCGATTTGGATTTGCCAAGTGATGCTTTGATGTCAACTTTATCAGGCGGTTGGCGCAGACGGGTTGCGATTGCACAAGTATTAGTGCGCGAGCCGGATTTATTATTATTAGATGAGCCGACCAATCATTTAGATGTGGCGACCATTCAATGGCTGGAAGAAGTATTATTGAATTATCCCAAAGCCATATTATTTATCACTCACGATAGAGCGTTATTGCGCAAAATGGCGACACGTATTATTGAACTTGATCGCGGTAATTTAACCTCATATCCCAATAATTATGCCATGTATTTAGAATTAAAAGAAAAAGCTTTAGAAGATGAGCAGCGTCAGAATGCTTTATTTGATAAAAAATTATCGCAAGAAGAAGTCTGGATTAGACAAGGCGTAAAGGCGAGAAGAACGCGTAATGAAGGTCGGGTGAGAAATTTAGAAGCGCTGCGTGCGGAACGCGCAAAACGACGTGAACAATCAAAAAATCCAGCATTCACTTTAAATACGACTTCAGGTCAAAGCAAAGTGATTATTAAAGCTGAAAATATTAGTTTCGCCTATTCTGCCGATAAACCGATTATTAAACCGTTTTCAATTACGATTCAAAAAGGCGATAAAATTGCCTTAATTGGTCCAAATGGCGCGGGCAAAACAACATTAATCAATATATTAATGGGAAATTTACAACCTAATACGGGCACTGTGACGCAAAGTTCACATAATCAAATTGCTTTTTATGATCAACATCGTTTGCAAATCGATCCGAATAAAACCTTAATTGAAAATGTGGTCGAAGGATCTGACACCATCGAATTAGATGGTGCACGCAAACATGTGATCAGTTATTTGAACGATTTTTTATTTTCACCCGAAAAAGCGCGCAGTCTTGCGAAAGGATTATCGGGCGGAGAATGTAACCGTTTATTATTAGCAAAAATATTTGCCAAACCTGCAAATTTATTAATCTTAGATGAGCCGACCAATGATTTAGATGTCGAATCATTAGAAGTATTAGAAACTTTATTACAAAATTATTCAGGTACTGCGATTATTATTAGCCATGATCGAGAATTCATTGATAATATTGCAACGCACACCATTGCTTTTAAAGGCGATGGTTCACTTAAGACTTATGTCGGTGGTTATAGCGATTGGCTTTGGCAATCAGGCCAAGAAAACGCAGCGCCTGTTAAAAAAACTGAAAGTGCACAAAAAATCCCTAAGAACAATGATGCTAATAAACGTGAGCTGAATTCTTTATTAATCAAAATTAACAAATTAGAAAAACAAATCGCAGATTTAAATGAAAAGATGACCGATCCAAAATTTTATACAGATGATAACTTTAAGCTATTATCACAGTTGCAAGCTGAATTAGAAAAAGATTATGCAAGGTGGCAGGAATTAGAGGGATAAGACAGATCTGTCTACAGAATGACACAATTGTAATGTGGAGAACTTAAATTATGCTAGTAAAAATATTTTTATTATTAATCATTTTGAGCATGTTAGTTACCCTCGGCACTGGCCTCGTGTATTTAATCAAAGACCAAGGACAGAGCGAGCGCACTTTAAAAACTTTAATGATAAGAGCTGGATTTACAGTAATTTTATTAATTATTTTAATAGTGGGAATAGCGACAGGGTTTATTGCATTGCATCCCTTGGGGTATTGAAAAAGTTACCAATCTTTTGGATTTTTATGAAAAATCAAGTCAAAATACTGTCATTGATCCTTTTTGTTTTTTTATTATTTATTTCCACATATTTATTGCTATCCCCTAACGAAAAAATCCCTACGCAAGTGATTCTTGTAGCCGGTTTACAACAACCAGTAGAAATTCTGATGGATAACTTTGGAGTGCCCCATATTTATGCGGCGAATGAGCATGATGTTTTTTTTGCGCAAGGATTTAATATTGCCCGCGATAGACTTTTTCAAATAGATTTTGCACGTCGACGTGGCCTAGGGCAATTATCAGAAATATTCGGTCAATCTTATCTAGCACAAGACAAAGCCACAAGGCTCTTTCTTTATCGCGGTGAAATGCAACAAGAATGGGAGAGTTATCCAGAAAACGCGAAGAATATGACCACACAATTTGTATCAGGAATTAATGCCTATATTGATTTTCTTGCAGAACATCCTTCGCAATTGCCTTTTGAATTTAAAAAATTCAATTATCCTCCTACCAAATGGACTGTTGATGATGTAGTGCGCATTCGTAGTCATGTGCTCACACATAATTTGATAGAAGAAGTTAATCGCGCACATGTCACGTGCAAAGCAAACTTAGAGACAGATTCAATTCGCCTTCAGTTACAACCTGCTTGGAAGACGCAAATACCAGAAGGTCTTGATCCTTGTTTGCCTGAAAATGTGCTGGAAATATTTTTTCTGGCTACCTCATCTGGTGGCAGTAATGCCTGGGTGATTGCGCCTGAAAAATCTACCACCGGTCGCGCAGTGTTAGCGAGCGATCCACATCGCGCTTATTCTGTGCCTAGTTTACGATATATTGCTCATCTTCATACGCCAACATTTAATATGATTGGCGCAGGTGAACCTGGTTTACCCGCTGTTTCTATTGGACATAATGGCCATATTGCATTTGCTTTAACCTATTTTAGTATTGATCAAGAAGATTTATATGTTTATGAATTAAATCCTCAGAATTTACGAGAATATTTTTATAATGGACAATGGCAACCTTTTGAGAAAATTGAAGAAACCATTTTAATCCGTGATGAAAATCCTAATACCGCTGATCTTTTCTTTTCAGAGCATGGTCCAGTCATTTATTTTGATGATAAGAATCATCGTGCTTATGCGGTACGGGCCGCTTGGTTATTACCTGGCATGGCTCCATATTTTGCTTCAATTGGTTATGTTCATGCCAAAAATTTTTCAGATTTTAAAAATACAGCACAACATTGGGGCGCGCCACCTGAGAATTTATTATATGCAGATGTTGACGGCAATATTGGCTGGGTAATAGGGGGTAAAGCACCGATTCGTCCTAATTGGGATGGATTATTGCCGGTTCCTGGTGATGGTCGCTATGAATGGGCTGGCTTTTGGTCTTTTGAAGAACTGCCTTCACTTTATAACCCTACAGAAGGATTTTTTGCATCAGCCAATGAAATGAATATGCCGGCAGACTATCCTTATCAAAAATATAAATTAGGATTTGAATGGATAGATCCATTTCGGTATCAACGCATTCATTCTGTATTACAATCACTTTCAAAAGTATCGATAGAAGATTCCATGAAATTACAAAATGATATTTATTCGATTCCTGCAAAGCGATTGCTTGCCTTATTGCAACCGCTCACAAGTACGGATGTGAACCAACAACAAGCATTGGCACTTTTAAAAAATTGGGATGGTTATTTACATGTAGATTCTGCAGAAGCTGCTTTGCATGAAGTCTGGTTCAGCCGTCACTTGGGATTTGGGTTTAAAAAAGCTATTTTATCTGAAGCTGCCGCTGATACTTTTTCAAAACCCGATATTAACGTGATGCTAAATGCACTTGAAAATCCTGATGCTTGGTTCGGAGCATCTGCTAGGGAAAAACGTGATCATTTATTGCTGCAAAGTTTAGGCGATGCCTATCAAGAATTGATACAACTGCTAGGACAAAATCCTTCGCAATGGCAATGGGGACAATTATTACATAATCAACTTGAACATCCATTGTCGTCTGCGCTTAATACAGATGAACGTGAAACACTCAATATTGGTCCACTTCCCAAAGGCGGTAGCGCTTATACACCTAATATGGCAGCGTATCGTAGCCATGATTTTCGACAAATGTATGGTGCATCAGTTCGCATCATTGTAGATGTTGGAGATTGGAATAATTCCCGCGCCATTAATTTTCCAGGACAATCGGGCGACCCAGAAAGCGATCATTATCGTGATTTAGTTCCTTTATGGCAGAATGGAGAATATTTCCCATTACTTTATACGCGCGAAGCAGTTGAAGCAGAAACTAAAATGAAAATAGAGTTAATGCCCATCAACAACACATCTAAATAATCCCTAAAAAAGGTAATAACAGTGAAAATTTGTGCGGCTCAAATACGACCTATAAAAGGCGACGTCAACAGTAATATTAAGCATCATATAAAACTAATAGAACTGGCGAAGGAATGTTGGTAGAACAATTAGATGATACCAGCGAAGGAATCATTATGGTCAATACGGATACTTTGATTTGCGAAAAATTTTATGATGGAATTTAAAGACTTTAAGATAAGCCCTGACTGTAATAGGCTGAAGGCCTAAGATTGAAAATTTAATTTTATAATGAAGAGTTAGGACTATATACCATTGTATATACGACAGCGTTACTGGTTGCTACAATGTTTGATCTGAAAACGAAATCAAGACTTTGCAGTTCACTTAATATAACGGAGCAAGTTTTAGATAAGTCATCATTTTTATAAACCTCATTTTATTAAAATATATACACAAAAATAAACAATCCAACCCACACGACATCGACAAAATGCCAATACCAAGCCGTTGCTTCAAAGGCAAAGTGATGCTCGGGTGAGAAGTGTCCTTTGAGGCTTCTGAACAATATGACCATCAGCATAATCGTGCCTAATGTGACATGCAGACCATGAAACCCTGTGAGCATAAAGAATGTTGATCCATAAATACCAGAATGTAATGTTAATCCTAAAGCATTATATGCATGTCCAAATTCATAGACTTGAAAGCCTAGGAAGACTATGGCTAATGCAATGGTTAAGAATAAACCAATATTTAAATTTCTGCGGTTTTGTTTTTTCAATGCATAATGTGCCCAAGTCACCGTAACACCACTGGTTAATAATAAAACAGTATTAATTAATGGAATGCCCATGGCTGGAATTGTACCTTCGGGTCCGACAATACTTGGATCAGGGTTATGTAATAATGGCCAATTG